>NZ_JACHBR010000001.1:3616666-4225833 GCF_014200435.1 Sphaerisporangium krabiense
CCGGCCGGATGAGCGAGCAGGATCAGCGGCGCATGGCCGGATCGGGAGTCCTGCCGCTGTCCTCGGCGGAGGGTCTCGCCCTGTTCGACGCCGCCTTGGCGCTGGACGAGCCGACGCCGCTGGCCGTGCGGCTGGACCTCGGCGCGTTGCGCGAGCAGGCGCGGGCGGGGACGCTGCCCGCGCCGCTGCGCGGCCTGGTGACGTCCACGAGCCGGCACGCGGCGAGCGGCGGCGCGCACCGGCGGACCCTGGCGGAACGGCTCCGCCGTGCGCCCGCCGGGCAGCGCGGGCAGATGGTCGTCTCGGCGGTGCTCGCCGAGACCGCGGCCGTGCTCGGCCACCGGCCCGGCGACTCGATCAAGGCGGCCCGGGACTTCAAGGAGCTCGGCTTCGACTCGCTCACCGCGGTCGAGCTGCGTAACAGGCTGGCCGAGATCACCGGCCTGCGTCTGCCCGCCGCCTTGGTGTTCGACCACCCGACCCCTCAGGCGCTGGCCGAGTTCCTGCTGGGCGAACTCGCCCCCGCGGCGCGGGGCGTGGAGAACACAGAGAACACAGGCACAGAGAACACAGAGGACACGGCGCTGCGCGAGGCGCTGGCCACGATCCCTCTGGACACGCTGCGCGAGAACGGACTGCTCGACCGGCTGCTGCGCCTCGCCAGAGGCAGCGGGGACGGCGACGGGCACACCGAGGACCAGATCGACTCGATGGACGCCGAGGCTCTGATCGCCAAGGCGCTCGGCACCACGGATCTCTGACACAGACCTCTGGACCGGATGTCCGCGGCAGGACCTCTTACACAGACCGCTGAATCGCCGCTGGTGGAGGAACACGTTCATGACGAATGCGGACAGCCGCGTCCTCGAGGCGCTTCGGGCTTCCGTCAAGGAGACCGAGCGGCTCAGATCGCAGCTCGCGGCCACGCGCGAGCCGATCGCGATCATCGCGATGAGCTGCCGCTACCCCGGGGGCGTCGGTTCTCCCGAGGACCTGTGGCGGCTGGTGGCCACGGGGACGGACGCCATCGGCCCGTTCCCGGACGACCGCGGCTGGGATCTGGCGAACCTGTTCGACGACGACCCCGCGCGCGCGGGGCACAGCTACGTCCGGCAGGCGGGCCTGTTACCCGGCGTCGCCGGCTTCGACGCCGCGTTCTTCGGCATCTCGCCGCGCGAGGCGGTGACGATCGACCCCCAGCAGCGGCTGCTGCTGGAGACCACGTGGGAGCTGTTCGAACGGGCCGGCCTCGACCCGGCCGCGCTGAGGGGCAGCCGTACGGGCGTGTTCACCGGGGTCATGGCCGGCGGTTACGGCGTCCGGCACATGATCACTCCCGGGGGCGCGGGGGAGCATGAGGGCTACCTCATGGCGGGCAACGCGGTGGCGGTCGCGTCCGGCCGGGTCTCGTACACGTTCGGGCTGGAGGGCCCGGCGCTGACGGTGGACACCGCGTGCTCGTCGTCGCTGGTGGCGATCCATCTGGCGGTGCAGGCGCTGCGCCGGGGTGAGTGCTCGATGGCGCTCGCCGGGGGCGTCACGGTGATGTCCACCCCGTCGTTCTTCACCGAGTTCAGCCGCCAGCGCGGGCTCGCCCCGGACGGGCGGGTGAAGGCGTTCAGCGCCGCCGCCGACGGCACCTCGGGAGCCGAGGGCGTGGGCCTGGTGCTGCTGGAGCGGTTGTCGGACGCGCGGCGTAATGGTCATCGGGTGTTGGCGGTGGTGCGGGGTTCGGCGGTGAATCAGGACGGTGCTTCCAATGGGTTGACGGCGCCTAATGGTCCTTCGCAGCAGCGGGTGATTGGTGCGGCGTTGGTGGATGCGGGGTTGTCGCCGGTTGATGTTGATGTGGTGGAGGCGCATGGGACCGGGACGCGGTTGGGTGATCCGATCGAGGCGCAGGCGTTGCTGGCGGCTTATGGGCAGGGTCGGGAGCGTGTGTTGTGGCTGGGGTCGTTGAAGTCCAACATCGGTCACACCCAGGCCGCCGCCGGGGTGGGCGGTGTGATCAAGATGGTCCAGGCCATGCGGCATGGGGTGTTGCCCAAGACGTTGCATGTGGATGAGCCGACGCCGCATGTGGACTGGTCGGCGGGCGCTGTTTCGCTGTTGACCGAGGCGGTCGAGTGGCCGGAGACGGGGCGTCCTCGGCGGGCGGGTGTGTCGTCGTTCGGGCTCAGCGGCACCAACGCGCACCTGGTCCTGGAAGCCGCCGAAGAGGTCGCCGAGGCGGACGTCCCCGCCAGGCCCGGCCCGCCGGGACCGCTCGCCTGGCCGGTGTCGGCGCGCGACGAGGCGGCGCTGCGCGGGCAGGCCGGCCGGCTGGCGTCGTTCCTGACGGAGACGGACGCCTCCCCGATCGATGTGGGCTGGTCGCTCGCGACCGGCAGGGCCGCCCTGGAGCACCGCGCGGTGATCCTCGGCCCCGGCGGGGACGGGATGACCGCCGGTCTGGCGGCGCTGGCCACGGGCGAGCCCGCCGCGAACCTCGTACGGGGCCGCGTCGTCGAGGGCGGCGTGGCCTTCGTCTTCCCCGGCCACGGCTCCCAGTGGGCCGGCATGGCCGTCCCGCTGATGGAGTCGCCCGCCTTCGCCGCGCGGGTGCGGGACTGCGTGGCCGCGTTCGAGCCGTACCTCGACTTCTCGCTGATGGACGTGCTGCTCGACCGGCCGGGCGCCCGGACCCTCGGCGATCTGGACGTGGCCCAGCCGGCGCTGTTCACCGTGATGGTCTCGCTGGCCGAGCTGTGGCGGTCGTACGGCGTGCGCCCGGACGCCGTCGCGGGGCACTCGCAGGGCGAGCTGGCCGCCGCCTGCGTCGCCGGCGGGCTCTCCCTGGACGACGCGGCACGCGTGGTCGCCGTCCGCAGCCGCCTGATCGCGGAGAGGCTGACCGGCAAGGGGGCCATGGCGTCGGTCGTGCTGCCCGCGGAGGAGGTCCTGGCGCGGCTCGCCCGCTGGGGCGGCGCGCTCACCGTGGCCGGTCTGAACGGGCCGCGGGCCACCACCGTGGCGGGCGCGGCCGACGCGATCGGCGAGTTCGTGGCCGCGTGCGAGTCCGACGGCGTGCGGGCGCGCGTGGTGGTGGCGACGGTGGCGAGCCACAGCGCTCAGGTGGACGTGCTGCGGGAGACGCTGCTGGAACGGCTGGAGACGCTGGCGCCGCGCAGTGGCCAGGTGCCCTTCTACTCGACCGTCACCGGGGGACCGCTGGACACCTCGGAGCTGACCGGGCGGTACTGGTTCGACAACCTTCGTCGACCGGTCGACTTCGCCGGCGCCGCCGGCGCCATGCTGGCCGACGGGTACCGGATCTTCATCGAGTCCAGCCCGCATCCGGTGCTGGGGATGGCGCTGCAGGGAATCGCCGACCAGGCCGGGGCCGAGGCCGCGATCCTCGGCTCCCTGCGGCGCGACGAGGGCGACCGCTTCCCCGCCTCGCTGGCCGAGGCATACGTGCGGGGCGCCCCGGTGGACTGGCCCGCGGTGTCCGGCGGCGCCGGCACCCGCGTCGACCTGCCGACGTACGCCTTCCAGCGCCGCCGCTTCTGGCTGGACCCCGCCGGCGCGGCGCCCCAGGACGCCGCCGCGCTCGGGCTGACCGGGACGCGGCACCCACTGCTCGGCGCCGGGGTGGCGCTCCCGGAGTCGGGCGGCTTCCTGTTCACCGCCAGGCTGTCGGCGGACGACCATCCCTGGATCGCCGACCACGCCGTCCACGACACGGTCCTGCTCCCCGGGACGGCGTTCGCCGAGCTGGCCCTGCACGCCGGCGACCAGGGCGGCTGCGGCCTGCTCGACGAGCTGACCATCCAGGCGCCGCTGGTGCTCCCCGCGGACGGGGCCGTCCGGCTGCAGGTGGTCGTCGGCGGCGCCGACGAGACGGGCCGCCGCAAGGTGAGCGTGTACTCCCTCGACGAGGCGGCGCCCGGCGACGCCGGCTGGACGCCGCACGCGCTGGGCGGTCTCCTGCCCGCGGCGGGCCCGGACGCCGTGTCGCTGACCGAGTGGCCGCCGCGGGCCACGGAGGTGGACCTCGCCGGCATGTACGAGGACCTGCGCGACAAGGGATTCGACTACGGCCCCGCCTTCCAGGGACTGCGGAGGCTGTGGCGCTCCGGTGAGGTGATCTACGCCGAGGCGGCCCTGCCGGACGTCGTCGCCCCTGAGGGGTACGGCCTGCACCCGGCGCTGCTGGACGCGGCCCTGCAGGCCGCGCTGGCCGCCGACGCGATGGGCCTGCCCGGCCCGCCGAAACTGCCGTTCGCCTGGCACAGGGTCGCGCTGCACGCGGTGGGCGCCTCGGCGGTCCGGGTCCGCATCGCTCCGGCGGGCCCGGACGCGCGTTCGGTCGACATCTGCGACGCGAGCGGCGCGCCCGTGGCGTCGGTGGCGTCGGTCGTGGCCCGGCCGCTCACCGGCGAGCTGCTCGCCGCCTCGCGGGACCCGGTCGCGGAATCGCTCTTCCTGCCCGCCTGGACGCGGCTGCCCGCCGGCCCGCCCGGCGACGTCCTCTTCGTCACCGGCCTCGCCGACCTCACCGGCCTCGCCGACGTGCCGGTGGAGGCGCCGGTCGCCGTGGAACTGCCGGTCACGCAGACCGGCGGCGCGACGGCCGCCCGCGCCCACATCCGCCGCGTGCTGCCCTTGCTGCGGCGGTGGCCGGCGGAGGAGCGGTTCGCCGCCGCCCGGCTGGCCGTCGTCACCAGGAACGCGGAGCACGACCCCGCGCAGGCGGCGGTGTGGGGGCTGGTCAGATCCGCGCAGGCCGAGCACCCGGGCAGGTTCGTGCTCGTCGACACCGACGGGGACACCTCCCTGCTGGCGGCCGCGGTGGCGACCGGCGAGCCGCAGGTCGCGATCCGGGACGGCGAGCTGTACGGCCTGCGGTTGACCAGGGCGCGGCCGGACGCGGCGACGGCCCCGGCCCGCGCCATCGACCCGGAGGGGACCGTTCTGATCACCGGCGGCAGCGGCGGGCTCGGCCGCCTGGTCGCCCGCCATCTGGTCTCCGCGTACGGCGCGCGGCGCCTGCTGGTCGTCTCGCGGCGCGGTGCGACGGCCCCGGGGGCCGGGGAACTGGCCGACGAACTGTCCCAGGCCGGCGCCACCGTGACCTTCGCGGCGTGTGACGTGTCGGACCGCGAGGCACTGGCCGGCGTGCTGGCGCGGCTGGACCGCCCGCTGACGGCCGTCGTCCACGCGGCGGGAGTGCTGGACGACGGCCTGATCGAGGCGCTGACGCCCGAGCGGTTCGAGGCGGTGCTCGCCGCGAAGGCGGACGCGGCCCTTCACCTGCACGAACTGACGCGGGACGCGGACCTGGCCGCGTTCGTGATGTTCTCCTCCGCGTCCGGCACGTTCGGGGCGCCGGGCCAGGGCAACTACGCGGCGGCCAACGCGTTCCTCGACGCGCTCGCCCGCCGGCGCCGCGCGGCCGGGCTGCCCGGGACGTCGCTGGCCTGGGGGTTGTGGGCCGGGCACAGCGAGATGGCCGGCGATCTCGGCGACGCCGGACGGCAGCGGCGGATGGCCCGCGCCGGCATGCTCCCGATGTCCCCCGAGTGGGGCCTGGCGCTGTTCGACGCGGCCGTCGCCCGCGACGACGCCGTGCTGCTGCCCGCCCGGCTGGATCTCGGCGTCATGGAGTCGACGCTGCTGCGCGGGCTGACCCGCCGCCGCGCGGTCACGGCGTCCGCGGACGGGAGCGCACCGGTCGTCAGGCTGGCGGCGATGCCCGCGGCGCGACGCGAGCAGGCTCTCGCGGACCTGGTCTACAGTCAGGTCGCCGCGGTGCTGGGATACGAATCGGCGGCGTCGGTGGAACCCGCGCGGCCGTTCAGGGAACTCGGGATGGACTCCCTCACCGCGGTGGAACTGCGCAACCGGCTCGCCGCGGCGACCGGGTCGCGGCTGCCCGTGACGCTGATCTTCGACCACCCCACTCCCGTAGCGCTGCTGGGCTTCCTGCGCGAGCGGCTGATCGGCGCCGAGCCCACGCCCGCCGGACGGATGCTCGCCGAGATCGACCGGCTGGACGAGGCGTTCGGCGCCCTCGACGTGCCGGACTCCGAACGGACGGCCCTGCTCACACGACTGCGGACGATGCTGGCCCGGCACACCGGCGGCCCGCGCGAGCGGGACCGGATCGCG
Organism: Sphaerisporangium krabiense; assembly: GCF_014200435.1. NCBI lineage: Bacteria > Bacillati > Actinomycetota > Actinomycetes > Streptosporangiales > Streptosporangiaceae > Sphaerisporangium > Sphaerisporangium krabiense. The sequence goes on from NZ_JACHBR010000001.1 coordinate 3,622,820, forward strand.
GACGCCGGCGACGACGAGATGTTCGCGCTCATCGACAGAGAGTTCGGCGTCGGATGACCCGGCCGGACCACCTCCCCGCCCGAGAGGGTTGATCGCCTTGCGTGTGCTTTTCACTTCGTTCGCCATGAAGACCCATTTCCTCAGCATGGTTCCGCTGGCCTGGGCCATGCGGACGGCCGGGCACGAGGTCCGGGTGGCCAGCCAGCCCGGTCTGACCGGCACCATCACCGAGGCGGGCCTGACCGCCGTGCCGGTGGGCGAGGACCACGACCTGTTGCCGGCGATGGAGGGCGCCGACGTCGGCGCCGGCGTGCCCTGGCATTCCATCGACCTCGATCCGGTACGCCCCGAGGTGCACGCCTGGGAGTTCCTCAAGACGCTGAACACCGTCCTGCCCTCGGCGTTCTTCGCGCACGCCAACAACGACCCGATGATCGATGATCTGGTGCGGTTCGCCAGGGAATGGCGACCGGACCTGGTGATCTGGGAGCCCTTCACCGTGGCGGGCGCGGTCGCGGCGCGTTCCGTCGGCGCGGCGCACGCCCGCCTGCTGTGGGGCGCGGACCTGTTGCTCGACATCCGCGCGAGGTTCCTGCGCCGCCTCGCCGAGCGGCCGGGGGCGGCGCAGGACGCTCTGGCGGGATGGCTCCGTGGAGCCCTCGACCGTCACGGCCTGCTCTTCGAGGAGTCGCTCCTGCGAGGACAGTGGACGATCGACACGCTTCCCGCCAGCATCCGCATGCCCCTGGGGGAGCCCACGGTCGCGATGCGCTACGTCCCGTACAACGGCGCGGCCGTGGTGCCCGACTGGTTACGCGAGCCGCCCACGCGCCCGCGCGTGTGCCTCACGCTCGGACTGACCGCCCGCAGCGGCGCCGACTACCTGCTGGGCTCCCTCGACGGCATGCTGGACGCGGTGGGCGATCTGGACGTCGAGATCGTCGCCACGCTGAACGCCGCCCAGCGCGCCCAGGTGTCCCGGCTGCCGGGCAATGTCAGGGCCGTGGACTTCGTCCCGCTGCACGCCCTGCTGCCGACCTGCTCGGCCGTGGCGCACCACTGCGGGGCCGGCACCTGGTCCACCGCGGCGATCTACGGCGTGCCACAGCTCATCTCGCCGATGGTGTTCGAGAACTCCTACCGGGCGCGGCGCACGGCCGAGGTGGGCGCCGCGCTCGTGATCCCGCAGAACGAGCTGACCCCGCGGGCGCTGCGCGACGGACTCCTGCGCGTGCTCGAGGAGCCGCGCTTCGCCGAGGGCGCGGACCGGCTGCGCCGGGAGTCGCTGAGCGATCCCACTCCGAACGACATCGTGCCCGTCCTGGAGAAGCTGACGTTGGAGCACCAGGAGCTCGTGCCATGAGGGTGCTGATCGTGGCGCTCGGGACGATGGGCGACGTCGCGCCGTACACCGGGCTCGCCGCCCCGCTGCGCGCCGCCGGCCACGAGGTCGCCATCGCGGCCTTCCCGCGGTTCGCCGAGCTGGTCCGGGCCTGCGGCGCGGAGTTCCGCGAGATCGCCGGGGACCCCGCCGCGGCCGGAGGATGGACCCAGGCCGAGAACTCCTCCCGGGCGTTGCGGAGCGTCACCGCACAGACGCTGGAGCTCGGCGAGTCCGTTCTCGCCGTGGCCAAGGACGGGATCGACGTCCTGCTGCTGTCGATGCCGGCGCAGGCCGGCATGTACGTCGCGGAAAGCCTGGGCATCCCCAGCATGGGGCTGTTCCTGCAGCCGCTCTTCCCCACGGCCGCGCACCCGCCGTCCTTTCTCGGGACCGGGGGATCGCTCGGCTCCTGGGGCAACCGGGCCGCGGGCCACCTCGTCCTGGGCCTGATGGGACGCCTGGCCGTCCGCGGCATCAGGGAGCTGCGCGCACGGCTCGGACTGCCTCCCGCGACCCGGCGCGAGCTGGGCGCGCAGATGGACGCCTGGACGGTCCTGCACGCCTACAGCCCGAGCGTGCTGCCCCGGCCGGTCGACTGGCGGGCGGGGCTCGAGGTCTCCGGCTACCTGTGGCCGGCGGTCCCGCCGGACTGGCGGCCGCCCGCGGACCTCGCGGGCTTCCTCGACGCGGGTCCGCCTCCGGTGTACGTCGGGTTCGGCAGCAGGAACATCGCGGACGGGGCGCGGATCGTCGAGGTGGTGGAGGAGGCGCTGCGCCTGGCCGGAGCGCGCGGCGTGCTCCACGCCGGATGGGCCGGCCTGGCGAGCCGCTCGGACCGCCTTCTCACGATCGGCCAGACGCCACACGAATGGCTGTTCCCGCGGATGGCCGCGGTGGTCCACCACTGCGGGGCCGGCACGACCGCGGCCGGGCTGCGGGCCGGCGTGCCCACGGTGGGCGTGCCCATCCTCGGCGACCAGCCGTTCTGGGCGGGCCGCGTCGCGGCGCTGGGCGCGGGGCCGCGACCGGTGCCGTACGGGAAGCTCTCCGCCGCGAGGCTCGCCGAGGCGATCTCCGGCGCGGTGTCCGACCCGTCCTACCGGACCGCGGCGACGGCGCTGAGCCGGCGCGTGGCCGTCGAGAACGGCGCGGGGGCGGTGGTCGCGGCCCTGGACAGGGTGGCCCGCTGAAAGCGGTGCGCGGCGCAATTCTCCGCCGTTTCTGCCTGGCTCGCGCCGCCGCGCGCTGCGGATGATTCTGACAGGCGCCTGAATCCCGGCCGTACACACCCACGGTGCCGGCCGCACGGGCGACCACGATATGTGGGGGACGATTCGATGGACATTTCCCTGGCCTTCGACCTGGCGTTCGCGCGGTACGCGATGGCCACGATGAGGTCGGTGCTCGACCGGGGGACATCCGCCGGTGACCCGGTCTCCTGGTGGCTGACGCCGGGCCCCGACGTGCCCACGCCGATCCTCGACGCCTTCGCGCGGGAGGCGGAGCCGCACGGCGCCGTCCACGTGCTGCGCGTGCCCGACGAGCTGCACGCCCTGCCGCTGTCCTCCTGGCGGATCATGTCCTCACGGATCACCCACGCCGCCTACTACCGGCTGCTGCTGCCCGAGCTGGCGCCGCCGTCGGTGCCGCGCATGCTGTACCTGGACTCCGACATCGTCTGCACGGGCGGGCTCGCCGAGCTGTGGCGGACCGACCTGCGGGGTGAGCTGCTCGCCGCGGCCGTGGACATCGGCTCGCCGACCGTCAGCGCGGCGGGCGGCCTTCCCGGATTCGACGGGGGCGCGGGGCGGCTGACGTTCTGGAGCGACTATTTCAATTCCGGCGTGCTGCTGATGGACCTCGCACGCTGCCGCGAGGAGAAGGTGGCGGCCACGTCGCTCGCCTATCTGCGCGAGAATTCGGCCCGGTTGCGATTCGCCGTGCAGGACGCCTTGAACATCGCCGCCGACGACCGGTGGATCCGTCTGGACTCTCGCTGGAACGACATGGACTTCTCCACCTACGAGGAGAACCGCGAAACGCGGGACACCCGGCTGCTCCACTACGCCGGCGCGCGCAAGCCATGGCAGGACGCCTTTCCCGAGGGCGAACTGAAGGCCCGGTTCACGAAGTACCTGCCGCCGGCGGGGGACCTGGCGGTCTCCCGATAGCGGCTCCAATCCCGGACCCATCACCCCGGAGCCTCTCCGTGACGACTCTTCACCGCTATGACCTCCACGCGCTGCGGGCGCGTTTTCCCGCGCTGAAGGCGGGATCCGCGCACTTCGACGGGGCGGGCGGCACCCAGATCCCCGAGCCGGTCATCGACGCCATCGCCGACGCGCTGTCCAACCCGCTGTCCAACCGCGGCGCGAGCACCGCGGGGGAGCGCAGGGCCGAGGCCATCGTGGTCGCGGCCCGCCGGGCTTTGGCGGACCTTCTCGGCGCCGACCCGGCGGGCGTCGTCTTCGGGCGCAGCGCGACGCAGCTCGTCTTCGACTTCTCCCGCACCCTGGCCGGGAACTGGGCCCCCGGCGATGAGGTGGTGGTCACCCGGCTCGACCACGAGTGCAACATCCGGCCGTGGGTCAGGGCGGCGGCCCAGGCCGGGGCCGTCGTCCGGTGGGCGGACTTCGACCCCGCCACCGGCGAGCTGACGGCCGACCACGTCCGGGAGGTCCTGTCGGAGCGCACCCGCGTGGTCGCCGTCACCGCCGCCTCCAACCTGATCGGCACCCGGCCCGACATCCCGGGGATCTCCCGGCTGGTCCACGAGGCCGGGGCCCTGTTCTTCGTGGACGCCGCCCACTACAGCGCCCACGCCGGTGTGGACATGGCCGAGCTGGGCGCGGACTTCCTCGTCTGCTCCGCCTACAAGTTCCTCGGGCCCCACCTCGGCGTCCTGGCCGGCCGCCCCGGCCTGCTGCGCACCCTGTGGCCGGACAAGCTGCTGGCCGCGATGGACGACGTCCCCGAACGCTTCGAGCTCGGCATCCTGCCGTACGAGATCCTCGCCGGAGCGCGTGCCACGGTGGACTTCCTCGCCGAACTGGGCGGCCCCGCCGAGGGGACCCGCCGGGAGCGGCTGGTGTCGGCCATGGCCGCGATCGAGGGGCACGAGGACGCGCTGCGCGTCCGGCTGGAGGAGGGGCTCGCCGGTATCGAGGCGGTCACCAGCCACTCCCGCGCGTCCCGCCGCACCCCCACCCTGCTGCTGACCGTGGACGGTCACGACACGCGGGATGTGAGCAGGTATCTGGCGGCCCGGGCGGTCGACGCCGGATCCGGGTCGTTCTACGCGGTCGAGGCCTCCCGGCGGCTCGGCCTGGGCGACCTCGGCGGCCTGCGGGTGAGCCTTGCCCCCTACAGCTCGGCGGAGGACGTAGACCGCCTTCTGGACGGGCTGTCGGACTATCTGACCGCGCACCGGTGAGCGCGGCCCGCCACCCGCGCGCCGCCATGTCACGAGCCTTTCTGACGAACGGAGCCCTTGCATGACCGCCCTGGACGACGTGTGGATCCGCCGTTACCACGCCGGGCCCGAGAACGGGCCGACCCTCGTGTGCTTCCCGCACGCCGGCGGATCGGCCAGCTACTACGTCCCGCTGTCCAACGCGCTGAGGTCCGGCGTCCAGGTGCTCGCGATCCAGTACCCGGGGCGGCAGGACCGCCACCACGAGCCTCCGCTGTCCACCGTCGACGAACTCGCCGACCAGGCGTTCGCCGCGCTCGGGCCTCTGCTGGACCGCCCGGTCGCGCTGTTCGGCAACAGCATGGGCGCGCTGGTCGCCTTCGAGGTGGCCGACCGCATGAAGCGGACGCTCGGCGCGGCCCCGGTGACGTTGTTCGCCTCCAGCCGCCGGGCGCCGTCGGCCTACCGGGAGGAGAGCGTCCACCTGCGCGACGACGAGGGCCTCATCGAGGACCTCAAGCGGCTCAGCGGCACCGACGTCCGCATCCTCAACGACCCGGAACTGCTGGGAATGATCCTTCCGCCGATGCGCAACGACTACAAGGCGGTCGAGACCTACCGGTGCCGGCCGGGCGCGAGGCTCGACTGTCCCGTGGTCGTCATGATCGGCGACGAGGACCCGACGGTGGACGCGGACGAGGCCAAGGCGTGGAGCCATCACACGACCGGCCCGTTCGACCTGCACACGTTCTCCGGCGGGCACTTCTACCTCGCCCAGCACCAGCAGGAGGTCGCCGGCCTCATCCGCCGGCGGCTGGCGCCCCAGCAGGGGTGACCGCGAAGGACGCCCGCGGGAGCGGGCGGGCGTCCTTCGCGGGGCTCAGCGCTCGCCGGCGTCCGCGGGGATCGCGGGCCGCGCCCGCCCGGCCGCGGACGGCTCCCGGCCGGGCCACCAGAAACGGCTCCCGAGGATCAAGGCCAGCGCGGGCACCAGGACCGTCCGCACCAACAGGGTGTCGAGCAGCACCCCGATGCCGACGATCACGCCGATCTGCCCGGCGATGATCACGGGGATCACGCCGAGGACGGCGAACACGGCGGCCAGCAGGATGCCGGCGCTGGTGATGACCCCGCCGGTGACCCGCAGCGCGTTCAGCATGCCCGCACGGGTGCCGAGGTGGGCCGCGTCCTCCTTGGCCCGGGTGACCAGGAAGATGTTGTAGTCCACCCCGAGGGCCACCATCAGCACGAACGCCACCAGCACGACACCAGGATCGAGCGCCGGGTAGTCCAGCACGTGCCGGAAGAGCAGGTTGCTCGCCCCCAGGCTCGCCAGGAACGAGACCCCCACCGTGACGACCAGCAGCACCGGCGCCAGGACGCCGCGCAGCAGGACGACCAGCACCAGGCCGACGAGCACCAGGATGATCGGCAGGATGAGGGCGGTGTCCCGCCCGTAGGCGTCGAGGATGTCCAGGCCGGCGACGATCTCGCCGCCCACCTCCGCCTTCGCGTCCGGCAGGGCGGCGACCGCCGTGCGCAGGTCGCGGATGGCCCGGTCGGCGGCGTCGGTCCCGGGTTCGGGCTTCAGCACGACCGAGACGCGGGCGAGCGTCGCCGTCCGCTCGGCGACCTCCGCGCCCGCGACGTTCGGCACGGCCTCGGCCGCCTGGACGACGCGTTCCGCGGCGGCCGGAGCGGTGAGCACGGCGACGGGCTGGGTGGCGCCGGCGGGGAAGGCGCGGGCCAGGGCCTCGGCGCCGAGGACGGCCTCCGGCTTGTCGCGGAACTGCTCGCTCTGCGACAGGCCCACCTGAAGCCCGAGCGTGCCCGCCGCGAGGCCGGCGAGCAGGACGACGCTCGCCGCGGCGACCAGACGCGGGCGGCGTGCCACGGCGTCGCCCATGCGGCCCCAGACCCGGCCCACGGAGGCGACGCCGCCGACCCGCGGCACGAACGGCCAGAAGACCCCGCGCCCGCACAGCACGATCGCGGCGGGCAGCACGAACAGCGCGGTGACCACGGCCAGGACGACGCCGATCGCGCAGGCGACGCCGAGGGCCCTGGTGCCTTCCGCGGTCGCGAGGAGCAGGCTCAGCAAGGCGACGAAGATGGTGCCGCCGCTCGCCAGGATGGCCGGGCCGGTCTGGCGCAGGGCGGTGCTCATCGCGGCGAACCGGTCCTGCTCGTGGAGCAGTTCCTCCCGGTAGCGGGCGATGAGGAGCAGCGCGTAGTCGGTCGCGGCGCCGAAGACCAGGACGCTGGTGATGGCGAAGGTCGCGCCGTCCGGCGTCAGCTCCAGCCGGGGCAGGACGTGCCTGACGACGTGCAGCGCGACCTGTTCGGTCACGGCGACCACGAGCAGAGGCACGGCCCACAGGATCGGGCTGCGATAGGTCACGAGCAGCAGGAGCGCGACCACGAGCAGCGTCGTCAGCAGCAGGGTGGTGTCGGCGCCGTCGAACATCTTGGACAGGTCCGTGGCGAACGCGGGCGCGCCGGTCACCTGCGCGCGGACGCCCGCGGGCAGCTTGCCCGCCAGCGCCGCCCGCAGCGCGACGACCCGCTCGGTGGTCTTGTCCTGGTCGGCGGCCGGCAGGGGCACGGCGACCAGGGCCACCGTGCCGTCCGGCGCGAACCGCGGGGCGGCCACCTGACCGCCGGCGGCGAACCGGCGCAGCGTGGGCAGGCGCCCGTCGAGGGCCGCGCGGTCCGCCGGGGTGAGGGCGGCGCCGTCGGCGCGGCTCACCACGACGATCGCCGGTCGCACCCGCGCGGAGGGCAGCTCGCGGAGCAGCCGCTCGGCGCGCACCGACGAGTACGAGTCGGGCAGGTGGGCCACGCCCACCTGGAAGGGATCGGGTTCCGGTGGTTCGACCATCAGCACCGCGGTCGCCGCCACGATGGTGAGGAGCAGGGTGAACCAGGTGCGCCGGCGCGTGAGAGCGCGAAAGGCCATGATGTCCGCGCGCCTCAACCCTTGTGCGGGGTGAGGTCCCGCTCGGGTTCGAGCCCCAGGCCGTCGCCGCCGGCGAGCATGTCCTCGCAGACCCGGTGGAAGTGGGTGAGGAGGCACTCGCGCTCGTTGAAGATGTTCTGCCGGTAGGCGGAGGAGCGGGCGACGGCGGCCACGTCGACCCATTCCATGACGTCCTGCTCGATGACGCCCTTGAAGATCGTCCAGAACAGGTCGGCGGTCTCGCGGTACCCGGTGTCCTCGGTGACGTACTGCAGCTCCCACGCCTCGAAGCGGGTCTTGTCGACGCCGAGCGGGACCGCGCGGAACAGCTGCGTGTGCAGCCGGTGGCTGTTGAACACCGCGGTGGGGAACAGGGAGTAGTTGCAGATCGCCAGCGCCGTGTGGTCCAGGCTGCTGCGCAGCTCCTCCAGCACGCCCATGAAGGGGACGACCATCATGGCGTTGCGCCCGAAGACGTCCATCGTCGACTCGCGGCCGTCCTTGACGTCCTTGGGCGGGAGGTTGTGCAGGGCCTGGGCGTGGTAGTACTCGCTGAAGGCGTCGATGGTGACCTTCCAGTTGACGTCCACCTCCCATTCGAGCTTCTCGACCAGCCGCATGTCCTCCATCCGGTAGGCGCCGAGGTCGGCGGCGATCTCGGGGCCGATCCAGTCGAGCAGGGGCCCGGCCACACCCGGGCCGGCCAGCACCGCCCACACCCAGCCGCCCCACTCGTCGACGTCCACGGCGGGGGCGCACAGACCGGCCAGGGAGCCGGGGTCGAAGTCATGACGGTCCGGGACGCCGACCACCTTTCCTTCGCGGTCGTAGGCCCAGTTGTGCCAGCGGCAGGTGAAGCGGCGCGCTCCCGTGCCGCTCCGCGAGACGATGCGCGCCCCCCGGTGCTGACACACGTTGTGGAAGCCGGACAGGCCGCCGTCGTCGCGCCGCGTGATGACGATGCTCTCCCCGTGCCCCTGCCAGACGTGGTGGTCACCGGGTTCGGGGATCTGGTCGGAGCGGCAGATGATCTGCCAGCTGCGGTTGAGCACCTGGATGCGCTCGAGCTCGTACCGCCGCGGGTCGCGGTAGACGTCGGCGTCGAGAGTCGAGGGCCCGATCGGCGGCACGTTGGGTATGCCGGGACCGAATCGGACCGGCAGATCGCCACGAGTGGGGTTGAAGACCACGGTCGACCTCCTGCGGATCGGCGCAACGCGAATGTCAGGTCATTGTCTGGCGTGCGGAAAAGCGATTAAGGGAGGGCGGCGCCACCGGCGGAGAAACTTCTGTTCCCGCGCGGGTCGGTGCCACGGCGCGGCCCTTCGCACCGTACCACCGAACGCCTACCGAATAACATGCGGAATTCCGCCGCCTTTTCTGCCTTGACCGCTTTCCCGTTGACCGCTTCCGGTGTTTTCGCCGCCGGTTCTGCCTGGACCGCGCACGGCCCGCCGCCCATCATTCCGTGCGGGGCGAGGCGTTCACCGCGCCCCGGCCGTGTGCGTCCGTGCCCGTGCGCGGCCGAGCTCACCTGCAACGACACCGTGCGCGATCGAGGGAAGAGGAGCTGGGTGAGACGCGACCAGGACCGGAAACGCCTCCCGTGAGCACCGAGGAGAAGCTCCGTGACTATCTGAAGCGGGTCACCGCGGAACTGCTGGACACCCGGGAACGGCTGGCGGTCGCGGAAAGCGGCGGCCCGTCCGTCGCGATCGTGGGAATGGCCTGCAGATTTCCCGGCGGCGTATCGTCTCCCGAGGATTACTGGCGCCTGATGCTCCAAGAGGAGATCGGCGTGACCGGCATTCCTGAGGACCGGAACTGGGACCTCGGAAATGTTCGGGATCAGCCCGTGTCCCCGCGCGGCGGATTTCTCCGCGACGCCGCGGGATTCGACGCCGGCTTCTTCGAGATCTCGCCGCGGGAAGCGGTCGCGATGGACCCCCAGCACCGGCTGCTGCTGGAGATCGCCTGGGAGACCCTCGAACGGGCCGGCATCCCTCCGGACTCCCTGCGGGGCACCCCCACGGGCGTGTACGTCGGCATGATCGGCGGTGACTACTCCACCCTGCTGAACGCCTCGCCCGAGGGCGTCGCCGGCTTCGGCGGCTACTACCTCAACGGCAACAGCGGCGCCATCGCGTCGGGGCGGATCGCCTACGCGCTCGGCCTGAACGGGCCCGCGGTCACCATCGACACGGCCTGCTCGTCGTCCCTGGTCGCCCTGCACCACGCCTGCGAGGCCCTGCGCCGGGGGGACTGCACCACCGCCCTGGTCGGCGGGGTCGCGGTCATGGCGACGCCGACCCTGCTGATGGAGTTCACCCGCCAGGGCGGGCTGGCTCCGGACGGGCTGTGCAAGCCGTTCGCGGCCGCGGCGGACGGGACGTCCTTCTCCGAAGGCGTCGCCATGCTCGTCCTGCAGTCGCTGCCGGAGGCGCGCCGCGCCGGCCGGGAGGTGCTGGCGGTCGTGCGCGGCTCCGCGCTCAACCAGGACGGCGCGTCCAACGGCCTGACGGCTCCCAGCGGCGCCGCGCAGCGGCAGGTGATCCTCAAGGCGCTGGCCGGCGCCGGCCTCACGCCCGAGGACGTCGACGCCGTCGAGGCCCACGGCACCGGCACGACCCTCGGCGACCCGATCGAAGGCGAGGCGCTGCTGGCGACCTACGGCGCCCGGCGCGCTCCGGGGCGCCCGCTGCTGCTCGGCTCGGTGAAGTCCAACATCGGCCACACGCAGGCCGCCGCCGGCCTGGCCGGCGTCATCAAGATGGTGCTGGCCATGCGCCACGGCGTGCTGCCCGCCAGCCTGGGCGTCGACGAGCCCACCCCGCATGTCGACTGGTCGGCGGGCGAGGTGCGGCTGCTCACCGAGACGACGCCATGGCCGGTGACCGGGCGGCCCCGCAGGGCCGGCGTCTCGTCCTTCAGCTTCAGCGGCACCAACGCCCACGTCCTGGTCGAGCAGGCGCCCGCCGAGGAAGCCGCGGACGCCGGAACGGCCGCGGCGATGCCGGTCGTGCCGTGGACGCTGTCGGCGAAGTCCGAGGCGGCCCTGCGGGCTCAGGCCGCGCGGCTGCTCGACCACCTGGACGCCGAGCCGCGGGTCTCCCACGTCGACATCGGCTATTCCCTGGCCGTCACCCGCGCCACGCTCCGGCACCGCGCCGTCGTCGTCGGCGCCGATCCGCGGGCGCTGCGCGCCGGGCTCGCGGGCCTGGCGGCGGGCGAGCCGCCGGACGACGTCGTCCGGGGCGTCGCCCCCGGCACGGCGCACCCCGGCGCGGTGTTCGTGTTCCCTGGCCAGGGCGCCCAGTGGACCGGCATGGCCGCGCCGCTGATCGCGTCCTCGCCGGTGTTCGCCGCCAAGGCGCGGGAGTGCGCGGAGGCGTTCGGGCCCTACCTGGACTGGTCGCCGCTGGACGTCCTGCGAGGCGTGCCGGGCGCCAGGAGCCTGGACGACGTGGACGTCGTCCAGGTCGCGCTGTTCACGACGATGGTCTCGCTCGCCGAGCTGTGGCGGTCCTGCGGTGTCCGGCCGGTCGCCGTGGTCGGGCACAGCCAGGGGGAGATCGCCGCGGCCTGCGTCGCGGGGGCGCTGTCCCTGCCCGACGCGGCGCGGGTGGTGGCCTCGCGGGGCAGGCTGATCAAGGAGGCGCTGGCGGGCCGCGGCGGCATGGCGTCGGTGGCGCTGCCGCCCGCCGAGGTGGAGAGCCTGCTCGCCCCGTGGGCGGACCGGCTGTCGGTCGCGGCCGTCAACGCCCCGTCCTCGACCGTGGTGGCCGGCGACCCCGGCGCGCTGGAGGAGATGCTGGCGCGGTGCGAGGCGAGCGGCGCCCGTGCCCGGCGGATCGCCGTCGACTACGCCTCCCACTCGGCGCACGTCGACGCCGTCAGGGAAGAGCTGCTGGACCTGCTCGCGCCGGTCACACCAGGTGAGTGCGCGGTGCCGTTCTACTCGACGGTCACCGGAGGCCCGATCGACGGCCACGCGCTGACGGCGGGCTACTGGTTCGAGAACCTGCGCCGCCCGGTCGACTTCCTCGGCGCGGCCGAGTCGCTGCTGGCCGACGGGCACAGGCTCTTCGTCGAGTGCGGCCCCCACCCGGCGCTCACCGCGGGACTGGAACAGATCGCCCACGACCGGGACGCCGAGGTGGTCGCAGCCGGAACGCTGCGGCGCGACGACGGCGGCCTCGACCGCTTCCTCACCTCGCTGGCAGAGGTGCACACCGGAGGCGGGCAGGTGGACTGGGCGGCCGTCTTCGCCGGCGGCGGGGCACGGCGCGTCCCGCTGCCCACCTACCCCTTCCAGCGCGGGCGGTTCTGGCTCGACGCCCCGGCCTCCGGGGCCGGGGACGTGCGCGCCGCGGGCCTCGCGCCCGCCGGCCATCCCCTGCTGGGCGCCGCGGTCGAGCTGGCGGGCGGCGACGAGGCCGTCTTCACCGGCCGGATCTCGCTGCCCGAGCACCCATGGATCGCCGGCCACGCCGCGATGGGCACGGTGCTCCTGCCGGGAACGGCGTCGGTGGAGCTGGCGGCGCACATGGCGGCGCGCTACGGGCTCGGCGGCGTCGAGGAACTGACCTCGCACGCCCCGCTCGCCGTTCCCGACGACGGCGAGCTGACGCTGCAGCTCACCGTGGGCGGCGCGGACGAGGCCGGACGCCGGTCCTTCACGCTGCACTCGCGCCTGGCGGGCGAACCGTGGACCCTCAACGCCGAGGCCACCCTCCAGGCCGAGGTCCCCGGCGCGGCCGCGTGGGAGGAGGCCGGCGGGAGCCGGCCGCCGGCCGGCGCCGCCGCCGTCGACATCGCCGGGGTCTACGACCGGCTGGCCGCGGCCGGCTACCACTACGGCGACGCCTTCCAAGGGCTGCGCGGAGTCTGGCGGCACGGTGACGAGCTGTTCGCCGAGGTGGCCCTGCCCGAGGGGGTCGACCCTGCGGGCTACGGCCTGCACCCGGCCCTGTTCGACGCCGCGCTGCACGCCGTCCTGGCCGACCGCGACGCCACGGGGCCGGCGGAGCGGCTGTACCTGCCGTTCGCGTGGCGCGGCGTCGCCGTGCGGCCCACCGGAAGCACGGCGCTGCGGGTCCGGATCACCCGCCGCGGCGACGACGAGGTCGCGCTGCTCGCCACCGACCTGGACGGCACGCCCGTCGTGTCCGTGGAGTCGCTGGCCCTGCGGGCCGTCACCGCCGGCCGGCTGCGGGCCGCGGGCGGCCGCCATCGCGACGCGCTGTTCCAGCTCGACTGGCCGGTGCTCCCCCCGCCGCCGGGCGAGCCGGTGCCGCCGGAGCGGTGTGCCGTCCTCGGCGATCGACCGGCCGGCCCGGCCCGGCACCGGTACGCCGGCCTGGCCGCGCTGACCGCCGCGCTGGACGACGGCGTCCGGCCGCCGGAGCTGGTGTTCGCGCCCGTGGCGGCGGACCCGGCCGACGACGTCGCCGCCACGGTCCGCGCCACCCTCGCCGGCACGCTCGCCCTGGTGCGGAGCTGGCTCGGCGAGGCCCGCCTCGGCTCCGCCAGGCTGGTGATCCTCACCCGGGGAGCGGTGTCCGTGGAGGGGGACGGCCCGCCGGATCTCGCCGGCGCGTCCGTCTGGGGTCTGGTCCGGTCGGCCCAGATGGAACACCCGGGCCGGTTCGCGCTGGTCGACACCGACGGCGCCCCGGCGTCCTCCGGTGCGCTGCCCGCCGCCTTGGCCGCCGGCGAACCCCAGCTCGTCATCCGGGAGGGCACGGTACGGGCGGCCAGGCTCGCCAGGGTCCCGGAACCGGGCGCCGCGCCGCCCATGGCCCCGGGAACCGTGTTGATCACCGGCGGGCTGGGCACCGTGGGCGGCGCGGTGGCGCGCCACCTGGTCGCGGAACGGGGGTGCGCGAGCCTGCTCCTCCTCGGCCGCCGGGGCATGGACACGCCCGGCGCCGACCGGCTCGTCGAGGAGCTGATCGCGCTCGGGGCACGCGTCAGGGTCGCCGCCTGCGACGCGGCCGACCGCGACGCGCTCGCGGCGGTACTGGCCGACGACCCGCCGGCGGCCGTGATCCACGCCGCCGGCGTGATCGACGACGGGGTCGTCACCGCGCTGTCCCCGGAGCGGCTGGACCGGGTGCTGCGGTCCAAGGTCGACGCGGCGGTGAACCTCCACGAGCTGACCCGCGACCATGATCTGTCCGAGTTCGTGCTGTTCTCCTCGTTGAGCGGGGTGCTCGGCCGGGCGGGTCAGGCGAACTACGCGGCGGCCAACGCGTTCCTGGACGCGTTCGCCGCGCATCGGCGCGGCCTGGGCCTGCCCGGCCTGTCGCTGGCCTGGGGGCACTGGGCGCGGGAGAGCGAGCTGACCGGCGGTCTCGGCGCGGCGGACCTGCGCAGGCTGGCCGCCGCCGGCGTGGCGCCCATGCCGGAGCGGGAGGCGCTCGCGCTGTTCGACGCCGCGCGCGGCGGCCAGGACGCCGCCCTGGTGACGGCCCGCCTCGACATGGCCGCGCTGCGCGCGGTGGCGGCGGACCTGCCGCCGGTGCTCCGTTCCCTGGTGCGGACCCCCCAGGGGATCGGCCGGGACCCGGAGCGTGCGACCGACGCCGCCGGCGTGGCGCCGTGGCGACGCGAGCTGGCCGGGCTCTCGTCCGCCGAGCGGGAGGCCCGGCTGGTGGAGCTGGTGCGGTCGAGGGTCGCGGCGGTGCTCGGCCACCCCGACCCGGGCGGCGACGCCGTCGATCCCGGCCTGCCGTTCAAGGAGCTCGGATTCGACTCGCTGACCGCCGTCGAGCTGCGTAACCGGCTGGGCACGGCCACCGGGCTCAGGCTGCCCGCGACCCTCGTCTTCGACCACCCGACACCGGCCGCGCTCGCCTCGTTCCTGCGCGCGGAGCTGACGGACGACGAGGCGGAGAGCGGGGAGGCGGACCCGGTGCGCGCGGCCGTCGAACGTCTGGCCGCGGTTGTGTCCGGGCGTCCCCTCGACGACGTCACCCGGGAGCGGCTGCTCGACCGGCTGACGAGCCTGACGCGGGAATGGGACGAGCCGCGCGAGGAGCCCGCCGTCGAGGTCGGGTCCGCGGGCGCGGACGAGCTCTTCGGCCTCCTGGACGAACAATTCGCGGCATCCGAGGCGGGCGGGCACCCGCACCTGTGGCCCAACGACCGAACGTGAGGTGCTAGCTGTGGACCCCTCTGCAGACTCCGTGGTGGAGGCCCTGCGCGCGTCGCTGATCGAGAACGAACGCCTCCGTCAGCGCAACGAGGCCCTAAAGGCCGCGGCCCACGAGCCCATCGCCATCGTGGGCATGGCCTGCCGGATGCCGGGTGGCGTGGCCACGCCGGAGGAGCTGTGGCGGCGCGTGGCCGATGGCGTGGACGCCGTCGGGCCCTTCCCCTCCGACCGTGGCTGGGACATGGAGGCGCTCTACCATCCGGACCCCGGCCACCCGCGCACCTCCTACGTCCGCGACGGCGGGTTCCTGCGCGACGCCGCCGACTTCGACGCCGCCTTCTTCGGCATCTCGCCCCGCGAGGCGACGACCATGGACCCGCAGCAGCGCCTGCTGCTGGAGTGTTCCTGGGAGGCGCTCGAACACGCCGGGCTGGACCCGAGATCGCTCGCCGGCAGCCGGGCCGGCGTCTTCATGGGGCTGATGTACCACGAGTACCTGGGCAACACCAGCGCCGGCAGCGTGGCCTCCGGCCGCGTCTCCTACACCCTGGGCCTCGAAGGCCCGGCGATGACGGTGGACACCGCCTGTTCGTCCTCGCTGGTGGCCCTGCACACGGCCGTGGCGGCGCTGAGGCAGGGCGAATGCGCGCTGGCGCTGGCCGGCGGCGCGACCGTGCTGGCGACCCCGCAGGTCTTCGTCGAGTTGTCCCGGCAGCGGATGCTCGCCCCTGACGGCCGGTGCAAGCCGTTCGCGGCGGCCGCGGACGGCGTCGGCTGGGCCGAGGGCGCGGGCGTCATCGTCCTGGAGCGCCTCTCCGACGCCCGGCGGCTCGGGCACCGCGTGCTCGCCGTCGTCCGCGGCTCCGCGGTGAACCAGGACGGCGCGAGCAGCGGCCTCACCGCGCCCAACGGCCCCGCGCAGCAACGGGTGATCCGGCAGGCGCTGGCCAACGCCCGGCTGTCCGCCGCGGACGTGGACGTGGTCGAGGCGCACGGCACCGGGACCAGGCTCGGCGACCCCATCGAGGGACAGGCGATTCTGGCCACCTACGGGCAGGACCGCGCCGCCGACCGTCCCGTGCTGCTCGGATCGCTGAAGTCCAATTTCGGCCACACCCAGGCGGCGGCCGGTGTCGCCGGCGTCATCAAGATGGTGCTGGCCCTGCGGCACGGCGTCGTGCCCGGCACCCTGCACCTGGACGCCCCGACCCCCTACGTCGACTGGTCCGCCGGGGCCGCGGAACCCGTGGCGGAGACGAGGCCGTGGCCGGAGACCGGTCACCCGCGCAGGGCCGCGGTCTCCTCCTTCGGCCTCAGCGGCACCAACGCCCACGTCATCCTGGAGCAGGCGCCCGAGACGCCGGCGGCGGAGGTGCAGGACGCCGGGCCCGCCGGCGGGCCGGTGCCGTGGGTGGTGTCCGGGCGGTCCGCCCCCGCCCTGCGCGCACAGGCCGCGCGGCTGCTGTCGTTCGTGGCGTCGGATCCGCGGCCGCGACCCGCGGACGTCGGCCGTGCCCTGATCGCGCGGCCGGCCTTCGAGCACCGCGCCGTCGTCCTGGGGCGGGACGACGAGGAGCTCTCGGCCGGGTTGCGCGCCGTCGCCGAGGACGCGGACGCCGCCGCCGTGGTGCGCGGCTTCGGGCGCGCGACCGGCAGGACGGTGTTCGTGTTCCCGGGGCACGGCTCGCAGTGGGCCCGCATGGGCGCCGGCCTGCTGGACACCGAGCCGGCCTTCGCCCGGGAGCTTTCGGCCTGCGACCGGGCCCTGCGCGAGCACCTGGACTGGTCGGTGCTGGACGTGCTGCGCGAGACCGAGGGCGCGCCGCTGCTGGAGTCCGTCGACGTCGTTCAGCCCGCGCTCTTCGCCGTCATGGCTGGGCTCGCCGCCGTCTGGCGGTCGTACGGCGTCGAACCCGACGTCGTCCTCGGGCACAGCCAGGGGGAGATCGCCGCCGCCTACGTCGCCGGCGCCCTCACCCTGCCCGACGCGGCCCGGGTCGCCGCGCTGCGCAGCCGCGAGATGGCCAGGGTCATGGCGGGCGGCGGCGGGATGGCCGTCGTCTCGGCCCCCGAGCGGACGGTGGCCGAGTACCTCGGAGCCTGGAACGGGAGGCTGACGGTGGCCTCGGTCAACGGCCCCGCCTCCATCCTGGTGTCCGGAGACGCCGCCGCGATCGACGAGCTGCTCGTCCGCTGTGAGGCCGACGGCCTGCGCGCCCGCCGGGTGGCCGCGGATTTCGCCCCGCACTCCCACCACGTGGACGGCATCAGGGACCGGCTGCTCGCGGACCTGGCTCCCATCCGGCCGGAGCGCTCCTCCGTGCCCATGTTCTCGTCGGTGACCGGTGACTGGCTCGACACGACCGGGATGGACGCCGACCACTGGTTCCGGGTGTTGCGCGGCCCGGTGCGGTTCGCGCAGGCGGTCACCTCGCTCCACCGCCTGGGCTTCGACTCCTTCATCGAGGTCAGCCCGCATCCCGTGCTCGTCGCCGACCTGCAGGAGACGCTGGAGACCGTGGGCCTGCCGTTCTCGGCGAGCGGGACGCTGCGGCGTGGCAAGGGCGGGCGGGACCGGCTGCTGCGCGCCTTGGCCGAGGCGTTCACCGGGGGCGTGGGGGTGGACTGGCGGGCCGTGCTGCCGGGCGGCGCGCCGCCCGGCGTCGACGTGCCGACGTACGCGTTCCAGCGCCGCCGGTTCTGGCTCGACACGCCGTCCCCCGGCGTGGCCGCCGGCGACGTTCCCCCGGCGGCGGCGCTCCCGGAGGACGACGACCGCGAGGACCTGCGCGGGCGGCTGGCCGCCACCCCGGCAGAGGAACGGCGTCCGATGGTGCTCGACCTCGTCCTGCGGGCGGTCGCCGGTGTTCTCGGGCACGCCTCGTCCGGCGAGATCGCCCTGGAGGCGCCCTTCCTCGATCTGGGCTTCGACTCCCTCACCGCGCTGGAGGTGCGCAACCGCCTGAACCGGGCGACCGGGCTCACCCTGCCGGTGAGCATGGTCTTCGACCACGCCACACCGGCCGCGCTGGCGGAGTTCGTCCTGTCCCGGCTGGACTCCGCGGCGGACGAGGGAGGCGAGACCGACGACGGCCTGGACCTGCCGCGGATCGCCGAGCGGCGCCGGCAGGGGGCCTACGACGGCCGGATCCCGCTGTCCTTCGCCCAGCAGCGGCTGTGGGCCCTGGACCGGCTGGTCCCGCACAGCCCCGCCTACAACGCGGCCTTCTCGCTCGTGCTGGACGGGCCGGTCGAGCCGGAGGCGCTGGAGAAGGCGGTCAACGAGGTCGTCCGGCGGCACGAGAGCCTGCGCACCACCTTCCCCAGCGCGGACGGCACGGCGTGGCAGGAGATCGCGCCCGACCTCCACGTCCCGGTCCCGGTCGTCGACCTGGAGAGGCACGCGGAGGCGGACCGGGAGGCCGCCTGCGAGCGGCTCGTCGCCGAGGAGGCCAGGCGCGGCTTCGACCTCGCGACGGGCCCGCTCGTGCGGGCGGTCCTCTACCGTCTCGGCCCGGCCACCCACAAGATTCTTTTCGTCATGCACCACATCGTCGTGGACGTCATGTCGGGCGGGATCTTCGCCAAGGAGGTGGCGATCGCCTACGACGCCTACGCCGGCGGCCGCCGCCCCGCTCTGCCCGACCTGCCGGTGCAGTACGCCGACTACGCGATCTGGGAGCGGCGGCGGCTCGGCGGCGAGAGACTGGCCGCGAGGCTGGACGACTGGCGGAAACTCCTCGGAACCGGCCCCGCGGGGGTGGAGCTGCTGACGGACCGGCCCCGGCCGGCCCTGCAGCGCTTCCACGGCGGCGCCCTCAACTTCGACATCGGCGCGGACACCACCGCCCGGCTGCGCTCGTTCAGCGCCGGGCACGGCGTCACGCTGTTCACCACCCTGCTGGCGGCGCTCAAGGTGGTGCTGTACCGCTACGCCGGAGACACCGAGGGGTCGGGCGCCGTGGCGATCGGCACGGCCATGGCCAACCGGCAGCACGAGGACGTGCGGAACCTCATCGGCTTCTTCGTCAACACCGTGGTGCTCAAGACCGGCCTGGGCGACGACCCCACCGTGGCCGAGCTGCTGGATCGCGTGAGCCTCGCGGTCAAGCGCGCCTACGACGAGCAGGATCTGCCGTTCGAGGCGCTCACCGCGGAGCTGGGCGCCGACCGCGGACCGGCGGGCAAGCCGCTGATCCAGGTCGTCTTCGACATGAAGCGCTACGGCGCCGACGCGGCGGCGGAGGGCTCGCTGCGGGACCTGGTCGAGGTCCACACCGACACCAGCAAGTTCGACATCGAGATCTCGGTGACGGAACGGGCCGACTCGCTGCTCGTGGACGTGGAATACAACAGCGAGATCTTCGACCACGACACCGTCGAACGGTTCCTGGCGGGGTATCGGGTGCTGGTCGAGGCGTTCGCCCGCGCGCCGGAGCGGAGGGTGTCCGAGCTGCCCGTCCTGCCGCCCGAGGTCGAGAAGCGGCTTCTCACCGAGTGGAACGACACCGCGGTGGCGTACCCGCCCGAGCGGACGCGCTGCCTGCACACCTTGATCGAGGACGGGGCCGACCGGTGGCCGGACGCCGTCGCGGTGGTGTTCGAGGGCGAGGAGGTGACCTTCGCCGAGCTCGACCGCCGGGCCAACCAGGTGGCGCACCGGCTGCGCCGGATGGGCGTGGGGCCGGGCAGCCCCGTGGGGATCTGCCTCGAACGGTCGGTGGAGATGGTGGTCGGCCTGCTCGCCGTTCTCAAGGCCGGCGGCGCCTATCTGCCCATCGACCCCACCTATCCGCCGCAGCGCGTGGCGTTCATGCTCGCCGACGCCGAACCGGGGCTGCTGCTGGTGCAGGAGCGGCTGGCGGAGCGGCTTCCCGCGCACGGGGCGCGGACGGTGCCGCTGGACCGGCCGGGGGAGTTCGACGGCGAGCCCGTCACCCGCCCCGAGAACCTCGCCGGGCTGGACGACCTGGCGTACATGATCTACACGTCCGGCTCGACGGGCCGGCCCAAGGCGGCGATGATCACACACCGTGGCGTCGTCAACCGCCTCCTGTGGATGCAGGACGCGTTCGGCCTCACCCCGGACGACCGGGTGCTGCAGAAGACCCCCTTCAGCTTCGACGTCTCGGTGTGGGAGTTCTTCTGGCCGCTGCTGACCGGCGCCCGCATGGTGGTCGCCCGCCCGGAGGGGCACAAGGACCCCGAATACCTGACGACGCTGATCCACGAGCACGGTGTCACGACGCTGCACTTCGTCCCCTCGATGCTGCGGGTGTTCCTCCAGCACCCCGGCATCGAACGCTGCCGCTCGGTCGTCCGCGTGATGGCCAGCGGCGAGGCGCTGCCCCAGGCGTCGATCCGCTCGCTCTACGACCGCTGGCCCTGGGCCACGATCCACAACCTGTGGGGCGCGACCGAGTGCTCGGTCGACAGCACGTGCTGGGAGTGTCCCCGCGACCCTGACGTCGTGTCGCTGGGCACGCCGATCGCCAACACCCAGATCTACATCCTGGACCGGCACCTCAACCCGGTGCCGATCGGCACCCCCGGCGAGGCCTACATCGGCGGCGTCGGCGTGGCGCGCGGCTACTATCGCCGGCCCGAGCTCACCGAGCAGCGTTTCCTCCCGGACCCTTTCCGCCGGGAACCCGGCGCCACCCTGTACAGGACCGGCGACCTCGCGCGCTTCCTGCCCGACCGCACGATGGTGTTCCTCGGACGGACGGACTTCCAGGTCAAGGTCCGGGGCATGCGCATCGAACTGGGAGAGATCGAGGCGGCCCTGGCCGAGCACCCGATGGTCGGCGAGGTCGTGGTCCTGGCCCGCGAACTGCCGCACGACCCCGAAGACAAGCAGCTCGTCGCGTACGTGATCCCGGAGGAGGGCGCGTCGCTTCCCGAGGCGTCCGACGGCGGCCGCGTGTCCGACTGGCAAGGGTTGTTCGACCAGAGCTACCGGCGGGACGCCGCCACCGGCGAGGCCGACTTCAACACCATCGGCTGGAACTCCAGCTACACCGACGCGCCGATACCGGCCGGCGAGATGCGCACCTGGCTGGACTCCACGGTGGACCGCGTCCTGGCGCTGCGGCCCCGCCGCGTGCTGGAGATCGGCTGCGGCACCGGCATGCTGCTCGCGCGGATCGCCCCGCACACCGAGCGGTACTGGGGGACCGACATCTCCGAGGCCGTCCTCGACTACACCCGTGCCGGCATCCTGCCCGCCCTGCCCGGCGGCGTGGACGCGCGGCTGTTCCAGCGCGAGGCCGGCGACTTCGCCGGCCTGGACGCCGAGCCGTTCGACGTCGTGATCGTCAACTCGGTCGCGCAGTACTTTCCCCACGCCGGCTACCTGCGTGAGGTGATCGGCGAGGCGCTGGCCCGTCTGCGGCCCGGCGGCGCGGTGTTCCTCGGCGACCTGCGCAATCTCTCGATGCTCGACGCGTTCCACCTGGAGGTCGAGCTGGCCAGGGCGGAACCCGGTCTCACGCTCGGCCGCCTCCGCGGCCGGGTCCAGCAGCGCGCCTGGCACGAGCGGGAGCTCGTGATCGCGCCCGAGTTCTTCACCGCCCTGCGCGCGGAGACCCCGGGGATCTCCCGGGTCGAGGTGATGCTCAAGCGCGGAGACCATCACAACGAGCTGACCCGCTACCGCTACGACGTGGTCCTGCACACCGGAGAGCCCGCCGGCGGCGCGCCGGCGGTGCCGGTCGTGTCGGCGGCGTTCGAGTCGGAGCAGGAGGTCCGCCGGATCCTCACCAGCGACCGGCCCGAGGTGCTGCGGGTCGGCGACGTCCCGAACGCCCGGGTCGCCGAGATCAACGCCTTCGTGTCCGCGATGCGGGAGGCGCCCGACGAGGCGCTCGTCGACGACCTGCGCGGCACAGGGGACGGCGTCGAACCCGAGCTGTGGTGGGCACTGGCCGAGGAACTCGGGTACCAGGCCCAGATCGCCTGGACCGGGGGAAGCTCCGACGGCAGGTACCAGGTGACGTTCCGCCGCTCGGACGTGCGGTATCTCCCGGACTGGACGGACCCCGCGGAACCGGGCCGCGCGCCGCGGCACTACGTCAACGATCCGCTGCTACCGGAGCTGAGCCGCCGGCTGAGCACTGACATCCCGCGCTTCCTGCGCGACGAGCTCCCCGACTTCATGGTGCCCTCGGCCGTCATCGCGGTGCCGGAGTTCCCGACCGACGCCAACGGAAAGCTCGACCGCCGGGCGCTGCCGGTGCCGGTGCGCGCCGTCCAGACGGCCGCGGAGGTCGTCAGGCCGCGCACCGAGGTCGAGGAGCGGCTCTGGGCGATCTGGCGGGACGTGCTCGGCCTGGAGGAGGTGAGCGTCGACAGCGGCTTCTTCGCGCTCGGCGGCGACTCCCTGCTCGGCATCCAGATGGTCAGCCGGGCCACCGCGCTCGGCATGCCCCTCAGCCCGCAGGACGTCTTCCGCAGCCCGACCATCTCGGAACTGGCCGCGCTGGTGGAGGAACGCGGCATGGTACGGCCCGCCGCCACGGTCGTGGCGCGGGATCCGCGGCTGCTGGAGTGGGCGAGGTCGCTTCGTCCCGGCGCCGAGGACGCCTACCCGGCGACGGGCCTGCAGTCCCGCATGATCGAGACCAGCCTCCGGTCCCCCGGCCTCGGGCTGAACATCACGCACCAGCGCTTCCGCTTCGACGGCCCCGGCTTCGACCCTGTCGCGCTGGAACGGGCCTGGCAGCACACCATCGACCGGTACGACTCCTTCCGCGCCGAGTACGTGCAGGACGACACCGGGCGCTGGATCCAGGTGATCCACCCGGACGTGCGCCTGACCATGGACACCCACGACCTGCGCGGACTGACCCCGGCCGAGCAGAGCCGCCGGGTCGAGGTGTACGTCGAGGCGGAGCGGCGGCGCGCCTTCGGCCCGCCGCCCCAGATGCGGCTGGCGTTGTTCCGGCTGGCGGACGACACCTACGAGCACGTCCACATGTTCCGGCTGACGGCGCAGGACGGCTGGAGCTACCAGACGATCGTCGTCAACCTGCTGGAGGTCTACGGCGCCATCGTCTCGGGCCGCGAGCCCGCCGCGCTCCCGGTGTCGAAGGCCTACGGCGATTTCTGCACCGAGCAGGCGGGACGGGACACCACCGCGGCCGAAGACTTCTGGCGACGGGAACTGGCCGGGGTGAGGTTCCCCCTGCCCGCGATCACGCTCCCGTCGCGGGAACGGCGTACCGACCTGGCGCCGACGCTCCTGCAGCAGAGCTTCACGATCGGCCCGGAGATCGCGGTCAAGCTCTCCGCCGTGGCCAAGGGGCTCGGCCTCAGCATCAACACCATCCTGCACGGGGCGTGGACGATCATGCTCAGCGCCATCACGGACAGGCCGGACGTCGTCTGCGGCGCGGTCTACTCGGGACGCAGCACCACGTCGGTCGACGTCGACCAGGCGGTGGGCCTGCTGTTCAACATCCTGCCGGTGGTGGCGCGGGTGAACCGTGCCGAGCCGCTGCCGTCGTGGTTGCGCGGGCTGCACGACAAGATCTCCGCGATCAACGACCACGAGTACATCACTCCGGCGGCCCTGCACGCCATGACGGGCGCGCCCACCGGCGACCCGCTGTTCGAGAGCTACTTCGTCAGTGAGACGCTGCCGGGATTCGGTACGAACCTCAGCAACTTCCTGTCCACGCTGAACGCGGTGCCGGTGCAGATCCTGGCACAGACCGAGCATCCGCTGCGCGTGGAGGCGGCCGTGGCGTACGACACCCTGTTCGTCTCGATCAACCACCGGTCCGGCTTCTTCCCCGACGGGGCGGTCGCCGGCTGGTGCCGGAGGCTCGAAGGGATGCTGACGGCCATCGCGGACGCCCCGGAGCGTCCGGTGGGCGACTTCGTCCCCGACCTCACCGCGGCGATCGGGTGACATGCCGATGATCCCGGGCGGGCCGGGCGCCCGCCCGGCCCGCCGACCGGCGGCCACGTAGGGTGAGCGCCGTGCAGGGGAACCCGCCTTCTCTTCCGCCCTGGCTGAGCCTCCGGCTCGGAGTGGTGGACGTGCTGACCGGGGTCGTGCTGGTGGCGATGTCGGCCCACCCGATGCCCACCATCGTCATGATCGGCGCCGTCGCCCTGCTGGTCTCCGGCTTCGGCGCCTGGTACACGGCCATCTTCACCGCCGCGCGGCCACTGCCGCACGCCGTGCTGGGGTGCGGCTGGGTCGCCGCGGCGGTCCTCGTCGTGGCCTGGCCGGGCATCACGGCGCGCGTGGCGGCCACCGTCCTCGGCCTGGTCATGGTCATCGACGGAGTGCTGAGGATTCCCGGCCGGCACGGCGCGCCCGCCGATCGCGCACGGCGGCGGCTCACCGGGGTGGTGATCGCGGCCCTCGGCGTCGCCGCGCTCGGTCCGGCCGCGCCGTCCCCGCAGGCGATCGCCGTCCTCTTCGGCGCGCGGACGATACTGGCCGGAGCCGAGCGGCTCATCGCGAGGCGGGCGGCCGGCGGCCAGGGCCGTTCCGGGCCTTGGAGGTAAGGTTTCCGCCGTGGCGATGGCGATATGCGTGTTCTGCGCGTCCAGTCAGAAGATCGACCGGAAGTACCTGGACCTCGCCGCCGAGGTCGGCGCCGAGCTGGCCCGGCGCGGGCACACGCTCGTCAGCGGCGGCGCGACGGTCTCGTGCATGGGCGCGGTCACCCGGGCCGCGCGCGAGGCCGGGGGGCGTACGGTCGGCGTGATGCCCCAGGCGCTGGTGGACCTGGAGATCGCCGACACCGACTCCGACGAGCTGATCATCACGGCGGACATGCGGGAGCGCAAGGGCCTCATGGACGCCCGCTCCGACGCCTTCCTCGTCCTGCCCGGGGGGATCGGCACGCTGGAGGAGCTGTTCGAGATCTGGACGGCCCGCGTGCTCGGCCTGCACGACAAACCCCTCGTCATCCTCGACCCGTGGGGCCTGTACGACTCCCTGCGCGGCCTGGTCGACGACATGTACGAGGGCGGCTTCACGCGCCCGAACGTCTACGACGCCATCTCCTGGACCACCACGGTCGAAGAGGCGCTCCGCCACCTCGAACGCCCCGCCCGCCCGCTGACCCCGACCCCGGAGGAGGTCGGCGAGTCGGCCACCGGCTGATCGCCCTCGTGGCCGGGGGCGGCTAGGCCAGGCCGCGGCGGGTCAGCGCGGGGGGACGCCGGCCGGCCAGGGAGTCGGTCATGTCGATCGCCTGGCGCACGCCGTCCGGGCAGGAGGTGCGGAAGATCCGGGCGCCGAGCCAGGCGTAGACCGCCGCCGCGGCGATCTGCGTGGTCTCGTCGCCCGACAACGTCACCGCGACCGTGCGGCCCTCGGCGACCAGACGCCCGGCCTCCGCCGTGGAGGCCGCCTCGGCCCAGGCCGGGTCGAGCGGTTCCCCGGGGCCGAGCACCAACGCTGCCGTCATGCGCCGATTGTCACACGGCGGGTGGTCTTGATGGGTGACGTCCCCCGGAACGAGGCGCGCTCAAAGGCACCCATGTGGCACGATTCGTATGTGCTGGTCCTTCTCGCCATCGCCGCGATCGCTGTCCTCTACTTCGTGGTGACGGTCTCGCAGGGGCGTGGCGGAGAGCTCGTCGAGTTCCCCCCCGACGTGCCGCCCGTGGAGCTTCCCGAGCCCGGGCAGCTCACGGCCGCCGACTTCGCCGACCTGCACCTGCCGATGAGCCTGGTCGGGTACCACACGCAGATCGTCGACGAGACGCTGCAGCGGGCCGCGACCGCGATCGGCCGGCGCGACACCCACATCGCGGTGCTGGAGCGGCGCGTCGAGGAACTGCTGGCCGGGCGCATCCAGGCCCGCCAGGAGTCGTACGTGCGGCCTTCCTGGGCGCCGATCGCCTCGCCGGAGCCCGAGCCGCCGGTGGCCCCGCACGAGACCGCCGAGGCCCTGTTCGGCGCCATCGGCCCGCACACGTCCACGCGCGCCCTGTCCGCTGAGCCCCCCGCGGAGGCTCCCGCCGAGCAGCCCGCGGGCCCGTCCACCGAGGAGCGCGGCCCCTTCGAGGAGCCGGACAAGCGCGAGCCCGCCACACCGGTGACCCAGGACCGCGGAGCCTTCGAGACACCGTCGAAGGAACGCGGGGCCCTGGAAGCGCCGTCCCAGGATGAGGGGGTGTCCGGCGCGTCCGAGGCGCCGGCCGAGGACCGCGGCGCGTTCGAGGAGGCACCCAAGGACCGCGGCGCGTTCGAGGCGGCGGGCGGCAGGTCCGGGAGCCGCGGCGCGGCCAAGCGGGCAGGGCGCGCGGCCGGGGAGCGCCCCGACCCCGAGGACGCCCCCTGAGGCCACGGGGCCGTGCCGCCCATCCGGCCGGGGCTTGTACGCTCGGGGTTCGTGACCCCTGAGCCTGTCCGCTGCGGCTGGGTGACCAGCGCTCCCGACTACATCCGCTACCACGACGAAGAGTGGGGCCGTCCCGTCCGGGGCGACGACCTGGTGTTCGAGCGGCTCACCCTGGAGGCGTTCCAGTCCGGCCTGTCGTGGCTCACCATCCTGCGCAAGCGGGAGAACTTCCGCGCGGCCTTCGCCGGGTTCTCGATCCCCGCCGTCGCGGCGTTCGGCGAGGCCGACGTCGCCCGCCTGCTGGCCGACCCGGGCATCGTCCGCAACCGTATGAAGGTCGAGGCGGCCATCGCCAACGCCCGGGTCGCCGCCGAGGTCCCCGGCGGCGTGTCGGAACTGGTCTGGCGGTACGCCGACCCCGGCGCCCCCGTGCCGAAGACCCACGCCGACCTGCCCGCCACCACGCCCGGTTCCACGGCGCTGGCCAAGGAGCTCAAGCGGCACGGCTTCCGCTTCGTCGGCCCCACGACGGCGTACGCGCTGATGCAGGCGATCGGCCTGGTGAACGACCACCTCGCCGACTGCTGGGTGCGCGCGTCCGGCTGACGGGCGGGGCTAACGCCCCTGGAACACCGGCTTCTGCTTGGCCAGGAACGCGCGGGTGGCCCGCTCGTGGTCCTCGGTCTTGGCGCAGAAGTCCTGCAGGTCGGCCTCGACCTCCAGTGAGTCCTCCAGGGTGTGCGCCGCCGAGTAGTCCAGCGCCTGCTTGATCGCCCCGTACGCCAGCGTCGGCCCCTGCGCCAGGCGGACCGCCAGCTCGCGGGCCCGCGCGCCCAGCTCGGCCGCGGGCACCACGGCGGTCGCGAGGCCGAGCCGCAGGGCCTCCTCGGCGCCGACCGTGTCGCCGAGCAGCAGCAACTCGCGCGCCTTGGCCGGGCCGACCAGCCGCGGCAGCGTCCACGAGGCGCCGGAGTCGGGGACGAGGCCGATCGCGCCGAAGGCCATGGCGAACTTCGCGTTCTCCGCGGCGACCCTGAAGTCGCAGGCGAAGGCCAGCGACGCCCCCGCGCCGGCCGCGACGCCGTTGACGGCGGCGACCACCGGCTTGCCCATGCCGGTCACGGTCAGCACGATCGGGTTGTAGTGCGCGCGCACGGTGCCGTCGAGGCCGACGCCCGCCTCCAGGTTGGCCGCGTGCTCCTGAAGGTCCTGTCCCGCGCAGAAGGCCCGGCCCGCGCCGGTCAGCAGCACGGCCCGCGCCCCGGCGTCGTCGCGCGCCCGTTCCAGCGCCTCCAGCAGGCTCGCCTTCATCTGGACGGTCAGCGCGTTCATGGCCTCGGGGCGGTTGAGCGTGACCGTGGCGACGGAGTCCTCCACCGAGTACAGGACGTGATCGTGGCCGTGCTCGTCGGCGGTCGGGGAGGCGGTGGCCGGCTGGTCCATCAGTGGGCTCCTTTGTCCAGGTTTCGGTCAACGAATGCCGCGGCGGCCGGCAGCAGCCGGGCGGCCTCCTGCTCGAAGAAGGCGCGGGCCTCCTCCCCGGGCCACGCCGGCGGCAGCAGCTCGGCCGGGAGCCCCGGGTCGTGGAACAGGAAGTTGCGCCACCCGTGGACAAGTCTGCTACGCGCCGCGAAGACGCGATCGTCCGGGGCGTCCGCGGGCAGGGCCCCCACCAGGTCCACGGCCTGCACGATCCACGCCTCATAGGCCCGCGCCAGCGCGGGGAGGTCCCAGGCGCGGGCCACGAGCTCGTGCGGGTCGCCGTCGAGGGTGCTGTCGAACCGGTCGGCGCGCACCTGCTGCTCCGCCAGCAGGTGCGCCAGCTCCGGCGAGGCGCGCGGGCCGATCCACGTGCTCTCCGACAGGCAGGCGTACCCGAGGAACGAAAGATCGGCGCGCAGCCGTTCGCGCCTGGCGCGGTCGCGCACCGGGGCGAAGACCACGACGTGCCAGCGGCCGGACCACGCGCTCGTGCCCGTGCGGTAGATACGGGTGGCACTTTCGTCGAGGCGCAGGACGCTCTTGGGCGTCAGCGCGTACCCCGGAGCCTGGGGCAGGCGGACGGGTCTCAGCCAGTCCTGCCGCACCATGCGGGAGATCGCGGTCCGCACCGCCGGAGCGGCGATGTCAAGGGGCGCCAGAAGGCGGACCAAGGCCGCCACGGACGCGCGACCGGCACGAATGCGCAAATGATCTCCGTACAGATCGAAAAGCGCGGCACGGGCGTTCACACAGACCAGTTTGGTCGCCGCGAGGTTCCCGGACAACGCATTCTGGGAGGAGATCGTTACCCATGTGCGCTCGCGAGGCGGGATAATGGGACGTCACAGAAGACGTGAAAGCGGCGGGCGACCGGTCGCGGGGCTCCGTGATCCGGCATCGCCGAGGCCGAGGCAGGAAGGGATACACGCATGGCGGCGATGAAGCCGCGGACCGGCGACGGTCCGCTGGAGGTCACCAAGGAAGGGCGGGGCATTGTCATGCGGGTCCCTCTGGAGGGTGGCGGCCGGCTTGTCGTCGAACTCTCACCGGACGAGGCCAAAGCCCTTGGCGACGCTCTGAAGAACGTCGTCGGCTGACATACCCCTGACACAACTCACCGACACAGGCGATTCGACGGCCCCGGCGGCCGGGCCGCGCGCCCCGCGCCGGGGCCGTCGCACATCCGACCGGCCGACCAACCGCACAGGCCGGGGAAGGATCACCATGCCCATCGAGACCTCGCTGAGATTCGCCGGCGCGCCCGCCCACGACGCGGAGCTGCTGGCCGTGCCCTTCGCGGCCGATCTCACCGCCGATGTCGACCTGCCCCTGCCCACGCCCGCCCTGCTCGCCCATCACGAGGCCAAGGGGGAGGCCGGCGAGATCGTCGAGGTCCCCGTCGGCGACGGAGACACCGTCCGCCGGGTGCTGCTCTACGGCGTCGGCGACGCCACCCCGCAGGCCCTGCGCAGGGCCGGGGCCTCCCTCGCGCGCCGTGCCCGGGGCCGCCGCGCCCTGGACGTCCGGCTGCCCGCGGAGGCGGGCCCGCGCGCGTGGGCCGCGCTCGCCGAGGGCGCGCTCCTCGCCACCTACGGCCTGCGCGTGGGCGCGAGCCGCGGCAGGCCCGTGGCGGAGATCCGCCTGTCGGGGCCCGAGGAGGCCCGGCCCGCCGTCGAGCGCGCCGAGGTCGTCGCGCGAGCCGTCGCCCTCACCCGCGACCTCGCCAACACGCCGTCCTCGGAGAAGAACCCCGCCTGGCTGGCCGCGCGCGCCGCCGAGGTCGCCGGGCGCTCCGGGCTGGGCGTCCGCGTGTGGGAGCCGGACGATCTCGCCGCGGAGGGCTTCGGGGGCATCCTGGCGGTCGGCCAGGGTTCGGTGAGCACTCCCCGCCTGATCAGCCTGTCCTACGAGCCCGACCCCGCCGAGCATGACGGCACGCACGTCGTGCTGGCCGGCAAGGGCATCACCTTCGACAGCGGCGGCCTGTCCCTCAAGCCCACCGACGGCATGAAGTTCATGAAGACCGACATGGCGGGCGGCGCGGTCGTGATCTCGGTGCTCGGGGCGCTGCGCGAGCTCGGCGTCCGGAGCAAGGTCACCGGGCTCGTCGCCGCCGCCGAGAACATGCCGTCCGGCTCGGCGCAGCGCCCCGGCGACGTGATCACCCACTACGGCGGCCGCACGGTCGAGGTGCTCAACACCGACGCCGAGGGCCGCCTGGTGCTCGCCGACGCCCTCGCCTACGCCGACGAGGTCCTGCGCCCCGACACGATCGTGGACGTCGCCACGCTGACGGGCGCCATCGGCATCGCGCTCGGCCGCGACATCGGTGCCGTCTTCTCCCCGAGCGACGACCTCGCCAAGGAGCTGATCGAGGCCGGCGCCGCCGCGGGCGACCCGCTGTGGCGCATGCCCCTGATCGAGGAGTACCGGCCCGCCCTGGACTCCATGGTGGCCGACCTGTCCAACATCGACGCGGAGAACACCTACGGCGGCGGCGCGATCACGGCGGCGCTGTTCCTGCGCGAGTTCGCCGGCGGGCGCCGCTGGGCGCACCTGGACATCGCCGGGGTGGCCCGCAGCACGGCCGACGACGGCATCCTCACCAAGGGGGCCACGGGCTTCGGCACGCGCCTCCTGCTGGAGTGGCTGGCCTCATAGGCGGCCCCGCCGTCAGGCGGCGGTCTTGACGGCGGCCAGCAGGCCGTCCCCCAGGGGCAGCATGAGCGCGCGCAGCCGCTCGTCGCCCTTGACCAGCTTGCCCAGTTCGCGGATCGCCACGGTGTCCGGGTCGCGCTGCGCGGGGTCGGCGACCCGGTTGTGCCAGAGCGCGTTGTCGAAGGCGACGATGCCGCCCACCCGCAGCAGCCGCACGGCCTCGGCCAGGTAGTCGCCGTACTCCTGCTTGGCCGCGTCACAGAAGACCAGGTCGTACCCGCCGTCGGCCAGGCGCGGCAGGACGTCCAGCGCCCGGCCGGCGATCAGGCGCACCCTGCTGCCGGAGAACCCGGCCTCGGCGAACGACTGGCGGGCGAGGCGCTGGTGCTCGGGCTCGACGTCGACGCTGGTCAGCGTGCCGTCCGGGCGCATGCCGCGCAGCAGCCACAGGCCGGAGACGCCGCAGCCCGTGCCGACCTCGACCACGGACCTGGCGTTGATCGCCGTGGCGAGGAAGCTCAGGGCCGCGCCGCCGCCGGGCAGGATCGGGGTGGCCCCGACCTCGGCCCCGCGGCGCCTGGCGCCCCGCAGCACCTCGTCTTCGTGATGGAACTCCTCCGCGTAGGCCAGGCTGGCCTCCACCGGACTCGTCGGCGTCGGGGCCATCGGCCTCTCCCTCCCCGCTTTCGCCGGACGCACGTATTGGTCCACGTATTGGTCCACGTATTGGTCGCAGCCTAGGGGAGTCGGGGCCGAACGGGAACTCACGCCACAACGGGTACGTTGCACGCTTTGAACGACCTTTGTTCGAGCGCGTGATCGCGAGTTCGGGGAAGTTCGCGAACGCTGACGAACGTTATGAAGGTCATGACGGGTCGATGCGCAAGGGGGCACGTCGATGGACACGGTCCGGCTTCGTTCGGCCGTGGGTGCGCATGAAGGGACGAAAGCAGGCACTATGGCTGTAGCGGTGGTCCCGGAGAGAGGAGTACTGGTGGACGACTACCACCAGGCTGAGACTCCCGACGACGCGTTGACGGGGGGAGGCGCCCGGTTGCCGGAGGAGGGGTGGACGCCTCCGACCTGGGAGGAGGTCGTGCGCGCGCATTCCGCGCGCGTTTATCGGCTGGCCTACCGGCTGACCGGCAACGTTCACGACGCCGAGGACCTCACGCAGGAGGTCTTCGTCCGGGTGTTCCGATCGCTGTCCAGTTACACCCCCGGCACGTTCGAGGGGTGGCTGCACCGCATCACGACCAACCTCTTCCTCGACATGGCGCGCCGCCGCCAGCGCATCAGGTTCGAGGGGCTCGGCGACGACGCCGCGGAACGCCTCCGGGGGCGCGAGCCGTCCCCGGCCCAGGTGTTCGACGACGCCCAGCTCGAACCCGACATCCAGGCGGCGCTCGACTCGCTCCAGCCGGAGTTCCGCGCGGCCGTCGTGCTGTGCGACATCGAGGGCCTGTCCTACGAGGAGATCGCGGCGACGCTCGGCGTGAAGCTGGGCACCGTCCGCAGCCGTATCCACCGCGGTCGCAGCCAGTTGCGCGAGGCGCTCGAACACCGGGCGCCGCGCCGTGACGAACTCCCCCCGACCGTTACCAGGGAGGGAGCATGAGCCATCTCGGAGAGCGCGCCTCTGCGCTCGTTGACGGCGAACTCGGCCACGCCGAGCGCGAACGGGCCCTGGCGCACCTGACCTTGTGCGCGGACTGCCGCGCCGAGCTCGACTCGATCCGGGCGCTGAAGAGCCGCCTGCGGTCGCTCGACACGCCCGTCGTCCCGGCGGACCTCACCATGTCGCTGCTGCGCATGGCCGAGCCGGGCGGGCCGATCCCGCCGCGGGTCCGCCCGTTTCCCACTACCACCTACACGCTGACCTCGCCGTCGGACAACAGGCCGCGGGGCCGCGCGGGCTTCTCGGGCCCCGGGCGCTCGCACGGCGGGCGCAGGGCCGGGTACGTCGCCGTCGGCTTCGCCTCGGCGGCCGTGGCGCTCGGCACGCTGTTCATGGTCGGCGGCGCGGGGAGCCAGCCGTCGTCCCCGCCGGTCGAGATGTTCGCCAACCAGCACCGCACCCCGCCCGCGGGGTACCTGGCGCCGGGGCGTGTCGACGGCACCTCACGCCAGCCTTGACGTCGGCGGCCGGCGCCGGGCGGCCGTCGTGCCGTCCACGGCGCCGCCGGGCATAGCATCGGGTTGACCCTTGACGGGCGTCGTTTACGGCGGTCGTATGCGGTCGGAGAGACAATCTGGCGTAGCCGACGTCGACAGCCCGGGAGTGAGCGTTCGATGACCGACGAGACACGTGCCTTCGATGCCGGGGACGTGCCCGCTTCATCCCAGCGCTCTGACGAGGGGTCCGCGCCGGAGGGCGAGACGGGCCCCATGCGCGTGCGTCCGGAGTTCCTGCCCGCCTCCGGCCGGCCGTCGGTCGGCCCGGTCTCGGGGCCGGACGCCTTCACCGGGCCGAACCCGTTCGCCCGCCCGGCCGACGACCACCCGTCCGACGCCCAGAACGGGCCGGGACCGTACGCGCCGCGCGACCCGCTCGCCGACACGCTCGTCCCCTTCGCGGCCGAGTCGCCCGCGGACGACTCCGCGCGGCGGCAGGAGTGGGCGGCGGAGAGCCCGTCCGGCTGGGGCAACCCGTCGGGGCCGGTCCCGCCGTCGCCCTCGGGCCCGTACTCCGGCCCGCCCGGCGGCTACCCCGGCGGTCCCGGTGGTTCCGGCGGCCCTGGCGGTCCCTACGGCCCGCCTCCGCCGCGCAACCCGTTCGGCATGGGCCCGGGCTGGGCGCCCCCGCCCGGCGCGCCGCGCGCCGACTCCGACCGCCCGCGCGGGCCGAGGACCGGCGTGCTCGCCACCCTGGCCGTCGTGATCGCCCTGGTCGCCTCGACCGCGGGCAGCGCCGGCACCTACCTGCTCACCCGCGGATCCGGCTCCGGCTCCGACCCGTCCTACACGCTTGGCACGCCGACCGGCGCGATCGTCAACCGCGCCCCGGACTCGGTGGCGGGCGTCGCCTCCCGGGTGCTGCCGAGCGTGGTGTCCCTGGACGTCCGCGGCTCCAGCGAGGCGGGCACGGGCTCCGGCTTCCTGATCAAGGGCGGCTACGTCGTCACCAACAACCACGTGGTGGCCGCGGCGGCGGCGATGAGCGGCACCATCAAGATCACGTTCAACGACAGGAAGAGCAGCAGCGCCAGGATCGTCGGCCGCGACCCGAGCTCCGACATCGCGGTGGTCAAGCCCGACGACACCTTCGGCGCGCCCGAGATCGCGATCGGCAACTCCGACCGCGTCGTCGTCGGCGACCCGGTCATCGCGATCGGCTCGCCGCTCGGCCTGTCCGGCACGGTCACCACCGGCATCGTCAGCTCGCTCAACCGTCCCGTGACCGCGGGCGGCGAGAGCGGCACGGAGTCGTCGTTCATCAACGCCATCCAGACCGACGCGGCGATCAATCCCGGCAACTCGGGCGGGCCGCTGGTCAACGGCGCGGGCGAGGTGATCGGCGTGAACTCGGCGATCGCCACGCTCGGCAACAGCTCGTTCGGGTCGCAGAGCGGCAGCATCGGCCTCGGGTTCTCCATCCCGATCAACCACGTGCGCCGGGTCGCCGAGGAGCTGATCACCACCGGCACGGCCAAGAAGTCCCGCATCGGCGTCCAGCTCGACCCGGACTACCAGGGTGACGGCGTGCGCATCGCCCCCGCCCCGCTCCAGGGGCAGGATCCGGTGGTGCCGGGCGGCCCCGCGGACAAGGCGGGCCTGAAGGCGGGCGACGTGATCATGGAGATCGACGGCCACCCGGTGAGCGACCAGTCCGAGCTGATCGTCACCATCCGCAGCAAGGCGCCCGGCGACACGGTGACGCTCAAGTTCCGCAGGGACGGCCGGGACATGACGGCCCGCGTAACGGTCGACGCCGTCGCGGTCCCCACCCCTCAGCCGTCGTGATATGGGCACCTCGTATGGTGCCTGTGACCGGACCGTGCCGTTAGTCTGGGGAGAAGCCGCCGCGGCGATCCCGACGGCGGCGGCCACGGCGTAGGAGAGCCTAGGAGATCACAGTGTTCGGACTCGGGTGGCCTGAGATCTTGGCGCTCGTCGTGATCGCCCTGCTGGTCTTCGGGCCCGAGAAGCTTCCACAGGCGGCCCAGCAGGCGGGACGCATGCTGCGCCAGGTGCGCCAGATGGCGAACAACGCGCGTAACGACCTGCAGGACAACCTCGGCCCGGAGTTCGCGAACTTCGACCCGACCGACCTGCACCCGAAGAACTTCGTCAGGAAGCACCTGCTGTCGGACTTCGAGGAGGAGTGGCAGCGCCCGGTGAACCCGACCGTCGTCACCGCGAGCCCGGCCGGGGCCGCCGCGGACGGCGCGTCGTCGGTCGCCGAGCCGTTCGCGACGACGGCCGTCGCCGAACTGGCGTACGGCGAGATCCCGCCGTACGACTCCGAGGCCACCTGAGCGGCCCATGACGTGAGGAAGGGACCCGCCCGAAGGCGGGTCCCTTCCTGTATGTCCGGATCGCGGCGCCGCCCTGATGGGCCTGGCCGGGCCTGAGAGGGCCGCTCAGCGGCCCGCGGGGGACAGTCCGAGCTGGAGGCCCTTGAGGCTCGCCGACTTCTTACCGAGGCCCGTGGCGATGCGCCGCAGCTCGGTGGCGGCCGGGGAGTCGGGGTCGGTCAGGACCAGCGGCTTGCCGTTGTCGCCGCCCTCGCGCAGGCGCAGGTCGATCGGCACCTGGCCGAGCAGCGGCACGCGGACGCCGAGCGAGCGGGTCAGCCCGTCGGCGACGCTCTGGCCGCCGCCCTCGCCGAAGACCGCGATGCGCTCGTCGCAGTGCGGGCACGGCAGCCACGCCATGTTCTCGATGACGCCGGCGACCTGCTGGTGGGTCTGGGTGGCGATCGACCCCGCGCGCTCGGCGACCTCGGCGGCGGCCTGCTGCGGGGTGGTGACGACGAGGATCTCGGCGCCGGGCATGCGCTGGGCCACCGAGATCGCGATGTCGCCGGTGCCCGGGGGGAGGTCCATGAGCAGGACGTCCAGGTCGCCCCAGTAGACGTCGGCGAGGAACTGGTGCAGCGCGCGGTCGAGCATCGGCCCGCGCCAGACGACGGGGGAGTTGCCGGCGTCGGCGGGCTTGAACATGCCCACCGAGATGACCTTGATGTCATGCGCCACCGGCGGCATGATCATGTCCTCGACCTTGGTGGGACGGTCGCTCACGCCGAGCATGCGCGGCACGGAGTGCCCGTAGATGTCGGCGTCCACCACGCCGACCTTCAGCCCCGAGGAGGCCATGGCGGCCGCCAGGTTGACGGTCACCGAGGACTTGCCGACCCCGCCCTTGCCGCTGGCCACCGCGAACACGCGGGTCAGCGAGCCGGGCTTGGCGAAGGGGATCTCCTTCTCCGGGCCCCGGCCGCCGCGCAGCTTGGTCTGCAGGTTCTTGCGCTGCTCGGTGCTCATGACGTCCAGGTCCACCTGGACCCGGGTGACGCCGTCGAGCTTGGCGACCGCGGCGGTGACGTCGCGGGTGATCGTGTCACGCATGGGGCAGCCGGCGACGGTCAGGTACACGCCGACCCGCACCACCCCGTCCGGTGAGATATCGACGCTCTTGACCATGTCAAGGTCGGTGATCGGCCTGCGGATCTCCGGGTCGTTGACCGTCGCGAGCGCAGCCGTCACCACTTCTGGGGTTGGTGCCATGGATCCATGCTACGAACCCAGGGGCGATCCTACGAATCACGGACCCTTGCCTGACGGTAATGAGACGCCGGGAGTCGGGTGTGTGGCGTTATGCGACCTTCTAGGATGACCGCGTGACGTCCATGACGGCGGAGATGTCTCCGCAGCAGCTCATCGTCTGGCGCATCCTTCAGCGGGCACAGGTCGAGATCACCCGCAGCCTGGAAATCGCGTTGCTGAGCAAGCACGACCTGGCGCCCGCCGCCTACGACGTGCTGTTCCAGCTCTTCGAGACCCCCGGGCGGCGCCTGCGGATGAACGACCTGGCCGATCGGGTGCTGTTGTCGCGCAGCGGGCTGACGCGCCTGATCGACCGCCTCCAGCGGGAGGGCCTGGTGGAGCGCGAGGCGTGCGCGAGCGACGCGCGCGGCCTGTACGCGGTGCTGACGACGGCGGGCGAGGAACGGTTCTCCGAGGCGACCCCGACGTACATGCGCGCCGTCCGCGGGCGCTTCCTGGGGCTGCTGAACGACGAGGAACTGCGCCAGTGCGCCGCCATGCTCGCCAAACTGTTCCCGCCGGGCTCCTAGACCTCCCCGGGCCCCGCGCCCTGGCGCCCCTGCCCGTCCGGCGAGGCGCCGACCTCCTCGATCAGACGCTCCAGCTCACTCCTGAGGTAGTCGCGGGTGGCCAGCTCGCCGAGGCCCATGCGCAGTCCGGCGATCTCCCGGGTCAGGTACTCCACCTCGGCCTGGTTGCGCTCGTTGGCCGTCCTGTCCTGCTCGCCCTGCACGCGGTCGCGGTCGGCCTGCCGGTTCTGCGCGAGCAGGATCAGCGGCGCGGCGTAGGACGCCTGCAGCGAGAGCAGCAGGGTCAGGAAGATGAACGGGTAGGGGTCGAAGACCAGGCCGTCCGGGGCCACGCTGTTCCACAGCAGCCACACCGTGATGAACACCGTCATGTAGGCCAGGAACCGCGCGGTCCCCAGGAACCGGGCGAACCTCTCGGAGAACCGGCCCAGCGCCTCGGGGTCGTAGTGCGGGCGGATGCCGCGGCGGACCCGCCTCGGCTGGTCGAGACGGTCGGTCGTCACCGCTCACCACCGTCCACCTCCGGCGTCCGTTCGTCCCGCTCGCGCCAGTCCGCGGGCAGCAGGTGGTCCAGCACGTCGTCCACGGTCACGGCGCCGAGCAGCCGCCCGAGCTCGTCCACCACCGCGACGGCGACCAGGTTGTAGAAGGCCAGGTAGGACGTCACCTCGCGCAGGGGCATGTCGGGGCGTATGGGATCGACGCTGTTGTCCACGGCGGTGCCGAGCAGCGCGGACGGCGGGTCGCGCAGCAGCCGCTGGAAGTGCGCCACGCCGAGATACCTGCCGGTGGGCGTCTCGATCGGCGGCCGGGCGACGTACACCTGGGCGGCGACGGCGGGGGTGAACTCCTGGCGGCGGACCTGGGCGAGCGCCTCGGCGATCGTGGCGTGCGGCGGCAGCACGATCGGCACGCTGGTCATCATGCCGCCCGCGGTGTTCTCGGCGTAGGTCAGCAGGCGCAGCACCGGGGCCGCCTCGCGGGGCTCCATGCGGGACAGCAGCGCCTGGGCCTGGGCGGGCGGCAGGTCCTGCAGCAGGTCGGCGGCGTCGTCGGGGTCCATGGCGGCGAGGACGTCGGAGGCCCGCTCGGCGTCGAGACGGCCGAGGATGCCGATCTGGTCGCGTTCGGGCAGTTCCTCCAGCACGTCGGCGAGCCGGTCGTCCTCCAGCGCCGAAGCCACCTCGGCCCTGCGCTTGTCGGGCAGGTGGCGCAGGGCGTTGGCGAGGTCGGCGGGGCGGGTCTCCTCGAACGCGGCCAGCAGGCCGGCGGCGCCCTGGTCGTCCTGCACGGCGCCGAACCCCTTGACGTCCGCCCAGTCCACGATCAGGGTCTCCCCGCGCCGCCGCCGCAGGCCGCGCCCGGCCACGCCGCGCAGCACCGCCACCTTGGTGATCAGCCACTCGCCGCTCCTGACCTGCTCCATGGCCAGGTCCAGGACGATGACCTTCTCGCCGCCCACCTCGACGGTCAGGTCGAGCAGTTCGCCGAGGGCGAGGGATTCGGTGGCGTGCTTCTCGAACCGCCGCATGTTGATGGCGCCCGTGAAGATCACCGCGTCGGCCTCGACGCCGCGGACCCGCGTGATGGGCAGGAACACGCGGCGGCGCGGCTGGACTTCGACGACGAGGCCGTGCACGCGCGGAGGGGCGGCGGGGCGCATGGACACCACGACGTCGCGGATGCGCCCGAGCTGGTCTCCCGCCGGGTCGAACACCGGGGTTCCGGCGAGCCGGGCGACGAAGATCCTCACTACCGCAGCGTACGAGGTCAGAGGGGGTGCGCCGTGTCCCGCCCCCGTAAAAGCCCTTTCAACCGTCCCGGTGCCCGGATGGGTCTTGATGCCGTCAGCCGCCTCGTGACAGGATCAAAAGGACCTTACGCTCATTACGGGGAGGGCTTGGCCGATGAGAGGCGCGGCGCTGGGGATTGCCGTCCTGTCCGCCTGGACTTTCGGGTTCTCCGGATCCATGGCCAAGTTCCTCGGGGAGGGCGGCCTCACTCCACTGCAGGCCGTGTGGGTGCGCATGGCGGGGGCCGCGATCCTGCTGCTGGCGATCCTCGCCGTCTTCCGCCCGAGGTCCCTGCGCGTCCCCCGGGGCAGGCTCGGGTTCTACGCCGCGTACGGCCTGGTCGCCGTCGCCGGGGTGCAGGCCCTGTTCTTCATCGCCATCACCCGCCTGCCGGTCGGCGTGGCCCTCCTGCTGGAGTACACCTCACCGGTCCTCGTGGTGTTCTGGGTGCGGTTCGTCCGCGGCGTGCGGCTGCCGCGCTCGGCGTACGCCGGGGCGGTGATCGTGCTCGTGGGGCTCGGCGTCGTGGTCGAGGTCTGGCGCGGGTTCGCGCTGGACGGCGTCGGCCTGCTGCTCGGCCTCGTCGCCGCCGCCTGCTGCGCCGGCTACTTCCTCATGAGCGACGGCACCGGCGGCGAGGTGGACCCGCTCGGCCTCATCGCCTGGGGCCTGGCCGGCGCCGCCGTGGTGCTCGCGCCGCTGTCCCGGCCGTGGGAGATCCACTGGAGCGCGTTCGGGTCCACCGCCACGCTCGGCGGGCACACGCTGCCCGTGCTCGTCGCCGCCCTGTGGCTCATCGCCGTGGCCACCGTGCTCGCCTACGTCACCGGCGTCACCGCCGTGCGCCGCCTGTCGGCCGCCGTCGGCGCCACCGTGGCGTCCCTGGAGGTCGTCGCGGGCGCGGTGATCGCGTGGGTCCTGGTGGGCGAGCACCTCGGCGCGGCGCAGATCGCCGGGGGAGCCGTCGTGCTCGCCGGGGCCCTGCTGGCTCAGACCGCGACCTCGGGGGTCAGCCGGACCACCGAGGAGCCCGCGGCCCAGCGGGAGGTCAGCCCCGCCGCGTCCGGCGCGTTCAGCCGCTCCTTCGCCAGCGCCGCGATGGCCCCGGCGTCCCCCTCCGAGGGCGACGACTGATCGACCACCCGCACCGCGGCCTCGAACGCCACCAGCCGGGCGCCGTTGTCCTTGCTGCGCAGCGTCACCGTGACCCGCGCGGCGTCCACCAGGCCGGGCAGCGCCTGCTCGCCGCCGCCGGTGACGACGTAGACCGCGCCGTCGTGCCACACGTGCCAGGCCAGCCGGTCGCCCGCCGGCAGGGAGATCCACAGCACGCCCGACTTCTTCGCGGCTTCTTCGATCAGCGAGAGGCTCACACCAGCAATGTACGGCGGTCGGCGCCCGGCGCGTGGCCGGGCGCCGGGACCTCAGCGGTCGAGCAGCTTCCAGGCGCCGGGCAGCAGCGCCGCCGCGGCGAGCACCTTGAGCCCGTCCCCGATCAGGAACGGCACCACGCCCGCGTCGAAGGCCGTCGGCAGGTCCATCGACTTGACGACCATGAGCCACGGGACGCCGATCGCGTAGATGAGCACGGTGCTGAAGGTCATCGTGGCGACCGTGCGCATCGGTGTGCGGTCCCCGCCCCTGCGGGAGAGGGCTCCGGCGACCGAGGCCGCGAGGACGAACCCGACGACGTACCCCAGCGTCGCGTTGTCGCCGCCCGGCGCGAACCACGGCACGCCGAGCTGCCCGATCACCAGGTACAGGGCCATGGCGGCGAACGCGCGCGGCAGGCCGAGCGCCGCGCCGGACAGCAGCACGGCGAAGGTCTGGAGCGTCAGCGGCACCGGGGTTCCCGGCAAGGGGATGCTGACCTGCGCGGCCACGCCGACGAGCCCGGCGGCGCCCACGACCAGCGCGATGTCCCTGACCAGCTTGCTGGGGACGGCGGGGACGAGGTCGGACAGTACGGCGGGTCGAACCGCCACGGACGCATCGCTCATTGTCTTACTCCCTCTAGATCCCTTTACCGATGCTAGGTCTCTATTGTCGGGAAGGTCGGTTCCGAAAGCCGTACGAGATCCCCGCCAAGAACCGGCGCCACCCTTTGTGACGCCCCCACAGGCACCCGCGACCTCGGCGGCGCCGCTCGGAGGGCTACGGTGGTGCGCATGCGCTCCCGACGTTCCTGCCTCGCCGTGCCCGGCAGCAACCCCCGCTTCCTGGAGAAGGCGCAGGGCCTGCCCGCCGACGAGGTGTTCCTCGACCTGGAGGACTCCGTCGCCCCCCAGGCCAAAGAAGAAGCGAGGAAGAACGTCGTCGCCGCGCTGCGCACCGGCGACTGGACCGGCAAGACCGTGGTCGTCCGGGTCAACGACCTGTCGACCATGTGGACCTACCGCGACGTCATCGAGGTCGTCGAGGCGGCCGGAGACGCCCTCGACTGCGTCATGCTGCCCAAGGTCCGCGACGCCGGCCAGGTCGCCTGGCTGGACACCCTCCTCACCCAGATCGAGAAGGCCACGGGCCTGCCCGCCGGCCGCATCGGCATCGAGGCCCAGATCGAGGACGCCCGCGGCCTGGTCGCCGTCGACGCCATCGCCGCCGCCTCACCCCGCCTGGAGACCCTGGTCTTCGGCCCCGCCGACTTCATGGCGTCCGTCAACATGAAGACGCTCGTCGTCGGCCAGCAGCCCCCCGGCTACACCGAGGGCGACGCCTACCACTACGTCCTCATGCGCATCCTCATGGCCGCCAGAAGCCACGACCTCCAGGCCATCGACGGCCCCTACCTCCAGATCAAGGACCTGGACGGCTTCGCCAAGGTCGCCCGCAGATCCGCCGCCCTCGGCTTCGACGGAAAGTGGGTCCTCCACCCGACGCAGATCGAGACCGCCAACGAGATCTACTCCCCCTCCCAGGACGACTACGACCACGCCGAAGCGATCCTGGAGGCCTACGACCACGCCACCACGGTGGAACGCCGCGGCGCCGTCATGCTAGGCAACGAAATGATCGACGAAGCCAGCCGCAAAATGGCCGAGGTAATAGCCACCAAAGGCCGCGCCGCCGGCCTCACCCGCACCACCACCTGACGCCCTCTCGGAGAGACGGTCCTCGCCTCCGGGCCCTGGGGGCCCTCCGGCTCGGGCTGTGTTTTCCCAGGGGGCTCCCGCCCCCCTCGCCCCCCGACGAGGGGCTGCCGCCCCTCGTACTCCCCGCTCATCACGTCGCTCCCAGCCCGTCCGAGAACAGCCTCCCAGGCAGCGGCCGGCCTCCCTGTGGGCGCCGGGTGATCAATGAGTGGCGCCATCTAACCTGTTCGGTGACTTATCGAAGGGTTACTTGCCCAGCTGTTGGTGGCCATCTTGCAGATACCGGCATTGACCGGTGACCAGCGCTTCAAGGGCGCTGGTCAGGCGTCGGAACATATACGGCCGCAAGCGCTGTCGGGTCTGCTCGATCGAACAGAACTCATAGGCTGCGAGTTCCTCGTCCGCCAAGTGCAGCGCATCGATATCTCTGCTGCTTAATGTCCCGCCATCAAAGACGAACGCCAGCAGGTCATCCCAAGGGCCATGGGGTGATTGCCAGTCGATGCATAGCAGGGGGCCAACCTCAATTGAGCACCCAAGTTCTTCGCATAGCTCACGGCGCGCCGTATCGGTCGGTGCTTCATTCGCTTCGGCCATGCCCCCGGGCAGATCCCAATCGGGCTTGTACTTTGGATCGACCAGCAGAATACGTCCCACGTCATCCCGAAGAAGAACATCCACACTCACGCGCTTGCGAGGTTGCGTCGCATTTCCGGCGGCAAGGTAAGAATTCCATGCGTCTGGATCGCGCTCGTAGAGTGGATCATCAAAGTTCACAACTTCTCCCGACTTGACGCTTTTCATCCTGGCTCAACCACTGGTAGAGCCAAAGGCGTTCCTCTAGAACCGCCTCTAGTTGGGCAATAAGTTCGCGGACGGTTCTGCTGTCGACTGCGCCGCTCGACGCGAGAGCCAACTTGAGATTATGCAGTTTCTTGATGATCAAAAAGGAACCGAGTGACTGTGTTGAGCCCAGCACCTCTTGCGTTACAGTACAAGCCTCATCGAACCGGCCAAGCTGGACGCACGCGGAGGCGAGGGTGATTCTTCCAAATGCGCGGCTACGTGTGCGGTGGACTGGCCTTAGCGAGACTATACGCTCCGCATGTCTTCGGGTTTCTGTCGCGTTGCCTAGCTGAGCCATAGACCAGGCGGCTTCACTCGCCAACGAACCCATGTCGAAGTTGCTGACCCAATGGGATATCTTCTCGGCTGGCCCCTTTTCTAGTGCCTCCTCTGCCCGTTTAAGTAGCTGAAGGCATTCATCTGCTTTTCCCATGCCTGCATACCCTCGTGCCTCCATGGCGAATAGGCGTGCGCTGAGAATTCCATTAGGTGACCCGCGCAAGAACTCTTGGCCTATGCGCGCAAGCTCGATAGCCTTGTCGGCATTTCGCAAATGGCTCGCCAAGTGGCTCTTACTGCTCAAAATGTGCGCGGTGAGGTGCCGGTCATCGGTGGCCTTGGCCAAGGATAAGGCTCGATCGAAATGCTGTTCGGCTAACAGGTCGCGGCCGGAGTCATGGGCCATCCATCCGGCCATCTCTGTAAGGGCGGTAGCGGCCACGAACACCGTATCGGATTCGTCGCCGTGTATACCGAAAAGGCGTGGTCCCAGCTCCGTCTCCAGATACTTGACAACGCTGGCGTATAGATGTCCGCCGCCGACCTGTAGGTCCGCCGTGCGAAAGGCTTGCATCGCTTCCATGTCGGCGCTCTGCCGTCTCGGATCTCCGGTTGAAGCTGTAGAGGCTGACATGCCGGTGGAAGCCGACGCCGGTAAGGGCGTCCATGCCGTCGTGTCGGCAGTCATATCGAACGGCGTCGCCAACGCATCATCGGAGAAGAGCTCATGGTCGTTTATGCCGAATATGCGGGAGTACAGGATCCGATAGGGGTCTTTAGGCTTATGCCGACCCGCCTCCCAGTCTTTGATCATTCTGATCAGGGACTCGCGCTCGGCTAGGTGTGCACTGGTCCCTCGCGCAGCGTTGGCGAGCTCGCGGGCCATCTCTCGTTGCGTCCATACTTTCGCACGTCGTGCGGCGCGGAGTCGCGTTGCCCATGGCGGTCGCACTGTGCCCATTGCATGCGCTCCTGAGGGGAGACTGCCTGTGTCCCCCCAGTCTCCCCTAGTAGCACTGACGATGCATCCGTATACCGCGATGTCATGAGTGAGGCCAGACATGGCGGGACCCGCAGGCGCCCTCAACGCCGTACGGGTCCCTGAGCCGCACACATCGGACACTCGGAGGTGCGATCTATGCGTGATCCTTAGACATTGGAGCATAACCGCAACTCGGACATGTCGGGAATCCTCTTAGGGGTCACCGAACTGCCGGCATCACCAGAAAGTGTCATTGCGGCACGTGCTTTCGTCCGTACCCGACTCGGCGCTGATCATCCAACGATGGAGGACGTCGTAGTGCTGACGTCGGAGGTATTCACGAATTCGGTGATTCATTCGGATTCGCGGCACGGTGGAAGTGTCATGGTCGCCCTTGCCGCTTGCTGGACCTTGATTCACGTGGATGT
Source organism: Sphaerisporangium krabiense (assembly GCF_014200435.1). NCBI lineage: Bacteria > Bacillati > Actinomycetota > Actinomycetes > Streptosporangiales > Streptosporangiaceae > Sphaerisporangium > Sphaerisporangium krabiense. The sequence goes on from NZ_JACHBR010000001.1 coordinate 3,666,904, forward strand.
CGTAGACGCCGGGGGTGAATCGTTCCCGCACCTTCGCGGAGACGCTCTGTCCGAAGGTGGGCGCGGACTGCTGCTCGTTGATCTCCTAGCGGATCGCTGGGACGCGTACGAGGACGATGCGGGACGTACGGTTTGGTTTGAGGTGAAATGCGACGGGGGTGGTATTGGGTCGGGGGTGGGCGAGGAGACGAGTGAACGGAGGATACGCCGTCAGCTCCGTATAACGAGATGGGCGGCGATTTGACGGTTAATGCCCTGTTTAGGGGGTGCTGTTGTACGCTCTTCAGTTCTCCCGCGTCATAGATCCTAGGAAAGAAGTTACGCGCGAGGCCCTCCCTTGAGGGCTTGTTGATAGGTTCGGTCCTCGCGTCATCGGTACTGACGCCTTACCCCGAAAAGAGTTTCCGATGGCTGACGCCTTGGGTGCCCTGCTCGTCGAGCGGTTCTCCGGTGGCTCGCTGCGGCTGGGTACACGTACCTCTCCCATGGCCATGCACCAGGCTCAACGTGTGGCCGACCTGATCATCGGCAGGGCGCCGGCGGTTAAGGTGGAACTTATTCCGATCAAGACCAGTGCCGACCTGTGGCCGGGTGATCTGTCCGAACTGGGCGGCAAGGGAACGTTCACCAAGGAGATCGACCGTGCGCTGATGGCCGCTCAGGTGGACATCGCCGTGCATTGTATGAAGGACGTACCGGGGGATGTGCCGTTGCCCGCTGGTACGGCCTTTGGTGCCTATCTGCCCCGCGACGATGTTCGAGATGTGGTCGTCACCCGTGACGGCAGTACGCTGGCGGATCTGCCCGCTGGAGCACTGGTCGGGACGTCGAGCGTCCGTCGCCGGGCGCAGCTCGGGCTCTATCGGCCGGATCTGCGTACCGAGCGAATCAGGGGCGCGGTCGGTTCCCGTGTCGCCAAGCTGGACACCGATGGGCGCTATGACGCGCTGATTCTGGCCTGTGCCGGGCTGGCGCGCCTGGAGATGCTCGACCGGGTGGCAGAGGTGCTGCCGATCGAGTTCCTTCCCGCCGATGGCGGCCGAGTCGCCATGGTGCCCGCCGTCGGCGCGGGGATCATAGGGATACAGGCGCGTACGGCCGACGTCCCGGTGATGCAACTGCTGGACGAGTTCAACCATCAGCCGACAGCCCGTGACATGCTCGCGGAGCGGACCATGTTGCACATGCTTCGCGGGCACTGCAACAGCCCGATAGCCGGGTACGCCACTACCACCCCGGACGGTCAGTTGTCCTTGTTCGGCATGGTCTTCAACCGTGATGGGTCCGCATGGGCGCGCTCTCTGCTGTGGGGTGATCCCGGCGATCCCGCCACTCTGGGCTCTCGCGTCGCCTCGGATCTGCTCCACCAGGGTGCCCGCTACCTGATCACTGCCACCCGTAAGTGACCGGGCCCGCGGCGGTTCTGCCCGCGACGGCTTATCTTCTGGCCACCGATGACACAGGCCGGTGGTTGCTGGTTCGGCATCGTGGCCGGTGGCAGTTGCCGGGAGGTCTTGTCCAGAGTGGCGAGTCCCCGCAGGCTGCGGCCGAACGTGAGGCATGGGAAGAGACGGGGTTGTCGTTGCGATCGATCGAGTTGCTGACGGTGGCCTGGGTGGCTTCGGCCCGCGTGAACCATCCGGGCCGCTTGGTCTTCATCTTCTCGGCGCGCATGCGCGTCGCAGCCGTACGCCTGCAACGAGGTGAGCTGGAGGCGTGGAGGCTCACTCGACCCGGACGCGCGTTGGACCTTCTTCATCCGCTGCTCGTCGAACGGCTGAAGGCTGCGGGCTCCGGGCGAAGGTATATGGAACAGCTTCCGATGCTTGATCGATAGCTTGGTTCCCGCTCAACTAAGCGGTATTGGGGCGGAGCCCCCTGGGAAATACAGCCCGAGCCGGAGGGCCCTCTAGGGCCCGGAGGTGAGGACCTTGTCCGGGGTGAGGACCTTTGCCAGGGGCTCCCTGCGGAGCCGGTATGGGTCGGGCGTGGGGGCTGGGGGTGGGCAGGGAGAATGGGGGTTATGCACGATCCGTCGCAGCCGGGTCCGCCGTCGGGGGATCCGGCGGGTGGGGCCTATTTTCCGGGGCCTCCTCCCTGGCAGGCGCCGCCGGGGCCGCGGCCGTGGGCCGCCCCGGTGGCGCCGGGGACGCGGTACGACCACATGGCGCGGACGCCGGTGAACCGGTGGTGGCGTCCGCTGGTGGGCACGGTGGTCATCGCGGCGGCGTTCGTCGGGGTGGCGGTCGTGGTGTTGCTGGGCGGGACGATCGTGGCCCAGCTCTCCGGTGTCCCGGTGCTCATGGACGGCGGCATGTTCGGGGACCCGGTGCTCGAACTGGCGGTGATGCTGCTGTCGATCGCGCTGGTGCTGCCGTTCGTGTTCGGGGCGGCGTGGCTGGTGCAGCGGCGGCCGCCGGGCACGTTGTCGTCGGTGGCGGGCCGGCTGCGCTGGGGGTGGCTGCTGATCTGCCTCGTCGTGGCGCTGGGGGCGGTGATCCTGGGGCAGGTCGCCATGGCGCTGACCTACGCCGCCACGGGCGAGGGCGTGGGGGAGCTGTTCGGCTGGGTGGGCTGGGAGCGGTTCCTGCCCGCGCTGCTCGTGGTGGTCCTGCTGGTGCCGTTCCAGGCCGCCACGGAGGAGTACGTCTTCCGCGGCTGGGTGCTCCAAGGGTTCGGCGCGTACTTCAGGAGCCCGTGGCCGGGCATCCTGCTCGGCGCGGCGATGTTCACCTCGCTGCACGCCTACACGGACTGGGGCATCGTGGACGTGTTCGGCTTCGGCGTGCTGATGGGCTGGATGGCGGTGCGCACCGGCGGCCTGGAGGCGCCGATCGCGTTGCACGTCGTGAACAACGTCGTGAGCTTCCTGCCGCCCGCGGCGTCCGGCGACCTCGGGGACGCGCTGCGGCAGGGCACGGTGCCGTGGCAGGCGATCTCTGGAACCGTGGTCCAGTTGGGTTTCTTCGCCGTGGTGACCCTAATAATCGCCCATAAACGGGCAATTCAGACGGTCTCTAGATAAATCTGACTAGAGAGGTCTCGCCAGAATGCCCATTCTCGTGGTGCCCTTGAAGGGTACGCGGGCCGGCGGGCGGCCCCAGGGGGAGGTGCGCGCTGACGGCGAGGGTTGGCGGCGGCGGTTTCCATGATTTCGCGTGGTCATGTGATCACGGAGCATGGCCCGGGTATCGGTACGATCGCTCGTGATCTGTTGGCGACGCGATACATGTGCCGGGCTTCAGTGGAACGGTCCGGAATCACCGCCTTCAAACTGGGTTAGGCTGCCGACGAGGAGGTGCTGAGCGTGGCCTCGGGCCCCCACGACCCGCGCTCTTCATGGTGGTCGGCCGGCGACGACGCCGACCACCCCGACCACGCCGACATGTCAGGCCGGTCCGGGTCCCACCAGACCCACACGCCACCACCGGCCCTGCACCACTCCCCGCCGGACCCCTCGGAGGACCGGCCGCGCGGCCTGCCCCTGGACTCCCCGTGGGCGCTGCCCCCCTTCGGGGCGCCCACCGGCGACGAGGCGAGGCCCGGTGACGAGGACGCCCCCCGCCAGCACGGACGCCACCCGTACGCGCGGCCGTACGTCGGCGAGCCCCGCCACAGCGCCGGACGCCCCGAGCCCGTCGAGGACGGCGAGGGGGACGAGTCCCGCGACCCGTACGCGGGCGAGCCCACGCAGCCGTCCCGGCCGCCCCGGCGGCTGGTGGACCGCCCGGACAAGCTGGTCGCCACCGGTCCGCCGCGCACCCCGCGCCGGGCCAAGCCCTACCAGCCCGACGAGCCGCCCGAGGAACCCCCGACCGTCCCCGTGCCGCGCGTCCCCGGGCCGGAGCGTCCCGGCATCCGGGTGGAGCCGCGCATCCCGGCCGACCCCGAGATCACCGCCGAGCCCGGCGACGACTTAGCCGGCCCGGCCGAGGACCGGATCGGCGAGCCGCCGCGCGGGCGGCCCGCCACCCCGCACCCCGACGTCCTGGTGGCCACCGGCCCGCCGCGCCCCCGCGCGAGCGGCAAGGGGCGCCACCACCGCGACCAGCCCGTCCCGCGCCCCCGCCGCACCACCCCCACCCCGCCGCGCCGCTTCGGCTCCCGCCGCCCGAGGCTGATGACCCCTCTCATCGTGGCCGTCGCCGTCCTCGCCGCCGCCGGCCTCGGCCTGGTGATCGTCAACTGGGTGAACTCTCCGGTCAGCTCGGGCCTGCGCCTCGCGGCGGGGGACGGCGGGTCGGGCGACCAGGCGTTCGCGGCGCCGCCGAGCGCGAGCGGCACCGGGTCCAGCCAGGTGCTCAACGCGGTCACCTCGGTCGGCGACACCGTGGTGGCCGTCGGCAGCGACACCACCAGCCCCGTGCCCCGGCCCCTGTTCCTGGTCTCCTCCGACGGCGGCAGGTCCTGGCAGCTCGGCCGGGTGACCGGCGCCTCCGGTTCCCAGCCCGCCGGGTCCGCGGGCCGGGTGGCGGGCGGGAACGGCCGCTGGCTGGCCGCGGGCACCGAGGCCCCGGCCGCGACCGGCGCGGGCCGCGGCATCTGGACGAGCACCGACGGGCGGTCCTGGACCGCGGTGGACCCGGCGCGGCTGTCGGTGTTCCTCAGCGGCGACCGGATCATCGACCTGGCCCGCACGAGCAGCGGCTTCGTCGCGGTCGGCTCCACGGCGCTGCCGGACGGCGGCGTCGGCCCGGTGGCCTGGACCTCCGCGGACGGGCAGAGCTGGAGCCGGGTGGACACCCGCGAGATCGGCAGCACCGACAAGGTGCGCGCCATCCGCGCCGTGGTCGCCAAGGGCGACGCCGTGGTGGCGCTGGCCGACCCGGGCACCGGCGACACCACCTCGGTCATCCTGCGCTCCCCGGACGGCGGCAGGACCTGGCTGCGCACCGCCGCCGCCCTGCCCGGCGTGCGGCCGGAGCCGGGCGCGCTGGCCGTGGCGGGCAAGGGCTTCCTGCTGGTGCCGACCCTGCAGAAGTCGGGGTCGGGCGAGGTGCGGGTCTACTGCTCCGACCTCGGCGACCAGTGGCGCCAGTGCGGAATGATCAAGGGCCTGGGACGCGAGGCGACCGGCGTGCGGGGCCTGGCCTCCTCGGCCGCCGGGGTCGCGGCGGTCGCCGAGTCCGGCTGGGAGCGCTACGGCCTCTACACCAGCTCCGACGGCAGGAACTGGACCGAGAGCACCGACCTCGGCCAGATCCCCGGCACCCTGCGCGGCCTGGTGATCACCGACCAGGGCACGCTCGTCGCCGCGGGCGACCAGCGCGCCGGGGCGCTGGACAACCTGCCGGTGCTGATGACGGCCGGCAAGGGCAGGTCCGCGGCCCCGGTGCCGCTGAGCGAGATCAAGGGCCTGACCCGCTCGGCCCGCGACACCGCGGCGCTGGTCGCCGCCGGGAACTCCTTCGTCGCGGTCGGGTCGGTCAAGGGCGACGCCGGCATCTGGACCAGCCCCACGGGCGAGAGCTGGAAGGCGGTCAACTCTCCCGCGCTCGGCGGCGCGGGCCGGCAGGCGCTCAACGACGTCGCGCACGGCCCGAATGGCTGGCTGGCCGTGGGCAGCACCACGGCCGACTCGGCGTTCGTCCGCCCGCTGCTGGCCACCTCCGCCGACGGGCGCACGTGGCGGCCCGTGCCGGACGCGCCCGCGTTCGGGGCGTCCGACCGGTACGCCGTGGTGCCGCGGGTGGTCGCCGCCGGTCCCAAGGGGTACGTGGTGGCGGGCGACGACAGCGGGCCCGGCGGCGTGGTCGCCGCGCTGTGGTTCAGCGCAGACCTGCGCCGTTACTCCCGCGCGGCCCCGCAGGGCCTGCCCGCCGGGGGCGCCGACGTCCGCATCGAGGACGTGGTCGCCACCGAGGACGGCTACCTCGCGGTCGGCGGCTCGGGGACGACGGGCCGCACGTCCGGCGTGGTCTGGGTGTCGCGCGACGGGCTGAACTGGACGGCGCGCAAGCGGGTGATCCCCGAGGGCGCGCGGTCGGCCGCGCTGCGCCGGGTGGTCGTCCGGGACGGCGGCGTGGTGGCCGTGGGTGGCGCGATGACCGACGCGGGCGTGGAGCGGCCGTTCGCGGCGGTGTCGGACGACCAGGGCGTCACCTGGAAGTACGCCTGGCTGCCCGCCGAGGACGCGGCGGCCGTGCTGGACATGACGTCGTCGAAGTCGGACCTGGTCGCGGTGGGGTCCTACGGGCCGCCCGCGACGGGGGACAGCGCGGTCTGGACGTCCGAGGACGGCCTGGAGTGGCGGCGCCACGCCCTGACCGGCGACGGGATGACCGGCGACGGCGCCCAGTGGCTCGGCGCGATCGCCGTCGTGGACGACCGCGTGGTGGCCGTGGGCAGGTCGACGACCTACACCACCGACCACCTGACCCTGTGGCGGACGAGCTTCAGCCGCTGACCCCCGGCGCCCTGGCCGGGGCGCCGGGCGGCACGTCGAACACCCGCCACTCCAGGAGCGTTTCCAGCAGTCCGGAGGTGAGCGGCAGCCCCGTCAGCTCGTCGCGCCGGAACCAGCCGGCCTCGGCGGCGTCGTCCCCCGCCAGCACCGGGAGGGCGGCGTGGCGGGGCACGGCGAAGTAGTCGAAGATCTCGTACGTCACCCCGCCCGGCCCGGGCCGCTCGACGGACCCGGCCGGCCCGCCCGTCGTGACCGGCAGCCCGGTCTCCTCCATCAGCTCGCGCTCCAGCGCCTCGGCGTCGGACTCGCCCGGCTCGACCCGGCCGCCGGGCAGGGACCACAGCCCTTCGTCCGGCGGGCGCCCGCGCCGCACCAGCAGGAGGCGGCCCGCCTCGTCGAGCACGACGCCGCCCACGCACCTCACGCGCATACGCCAAGATTACGCCGGGATAACGGGAATGCCCTTGACTTTGGCGCGCGGTCGGAAGCACGGTGGATAATTGTGAGAGCCGAGCCCACCTGCCCGAGGTGTTTCGGCACGCTGCGCCCACCGAGCGCGTGGTCGAGCGCATGGCGTTGCGGCGTGCACGGCGCCGTCCTGCCCTACCAGCCGAGACGTCCGTCGAACGAGTCGCTCGACGTGGTCAGGAAGGACTCGCGGGTCCCCTTCTGGCTGCCCTGGCCGCTGCCCGCGGGCTGGCTCGTGACCGGCTTCGGCGCCGCGGGGGACGACCGCAGCGGCACCCGTGCCGGCGTGGTGGCCGTCTCCGGGCCGTCGGTCACCCACGGCCCCGCCGATCTGCTCATCGTCGCCGAGGAACCCGGGCTGGGCCTCGGCGCCGCCTTCGCCGGCCTGGACGGCCCCGACCCCGGGCCGGGCTTCGACGCGGGGCCGCCGAACGCCAAGGCCGACGCCCTCGGCCATCCGACGGCGCTGTGGTGGGTGCAGGGCCTGTCCGACCGCGCGGTGTACGTGGGCGAGGCGATGGGCGACTGGTTGTGGGTCATCGGCTGGCCCGCCGAGGCCGGGTGCCTGGTCGCGCTGGCCGACCTCGCGCTGCGCGATCTGCGGGAGCACGACCAGGAGCTGGATCTTCCGTTCGGGGCGTTCTCGCCGCGCCTCGGGCCCTTGGGCGGGGAGGAGCCGTGACCCCGGCGCCGATCTTCGCGGATGGTTCGAACCCGGCCCGGTTTACGTCTCCTGACGGGTTCATCTGTTCGGTAAGGTCGTGGCCGTGACAGCGCGTATCGAGCGAGTGGTGACCGAGGGAGTCGTATCCGTCGACGACTCCGAATACAAGGTCGAGAACAACACCTGGATCGTGGGCGACGACGACGAGGTCATCGTCATCGACCCCGCGCGCGACGCGGAGACGATCCTCGAAACCGTGGGCGAGCGCGAGGTCCTCGCCGTGATCTGCACCCACGGCCTCCCCGACCACGTCGGCGGCGCCATCGAGGTGGCGGCCCGCGACGAGGCCGTCGTCGCCCTGAACCGCAAGGACCGCCGGCTCTGGCGCGAGACGTGGCAGGAGACCTACCCCGACATCGACATGGAGGACGAGGGCATCTTCGGCGTCGCCGGCGTCGAGCTGGAGGTCATCGCCACCCCCGGGATCACCCAGGGCGGCGTCTCCCTCTACGTCGAGGAGCTCGGGGTCGTCTTCACCGGCAAGACGCTGCTGGCGGACGGTCCGGGCAAGGTCGCCGGCGAGTACCCCGCGCTGGCCGACCAGCTCACCGCGATCGGCGAGCGCCTGTTCACGCTCCCCGGCGACACCCGCGTCCTGCCCGCCCACGGCGAGGAGACCACCATCGCCGACCAGGAGCAGCACTTCGACGCGTGGCTCGCCGGGTCGCTGACCCGGGACGGCTCGGCCGAGGACGAGCAGGACGGCCCGCTCGTCGACGGCACCCGGGTGTCGGGCATCAAGCTCAACCTCGACGAGGACTGACCCGCCGTCGTGGGGCAACTCCCTCTCGAAGGCATGCCCAGGCGGCTCTACACGTGTACGCCGTCTCGCCTGAACACCTGGCTGGACTGCCCGAGGCGTTACCGCTTCACGTACCTGGACCGCCCGGCCCCGCGCAAGGGCCCGCCGTGGGCGCACAACAGCGTGGGCGCCTCGGTGCACAACGCGCTGGCCGGGTGGTGGCGCGAGCCGTACAACCGCAGGACCCCGGCGATGGCGGCGATCCTCCTCACCGAGGGGTGGATCACCGAGGGGTTCCGCGACCAGGAGCAGTCGACGGTCTGGCGCGACCGGGCGCGGGCGATGGTGATGGGCTACACCAGCACGCTGGACCCGTCGCAGGAGCCGGTCGGGGTCGAGCGCACCGTCGCCACCCGCACCTCGGTCATCGCGGTCTCCGGGCGCGTGGACCGCATCGACAGGCGCGGCGACGAGCTGGTGATCGTCGACTACAAGACCGGCAGGCGCCCCCTCGCCGAGGACGACGCCCGCTCGTCGCTCGCGCTGGCGATCTACGCGGTGGCGTCCTCGCGGGTCATGCGGCGCGCCTGCCACGCGGTGGAGCTGCACCACCTGCCGACCGGGTCGATCGTGCGGTGGGAGCACACCGACGACTCCCTGGCCCGCCATCTGGACCGCGCGGAGGACATCGCCCGGGAGGCCTCGGAGGCCGACGAGCGCTACCGCGACGGGCGGGCCGAGGCCGGCGGCGCGCCGGTCCCCGCGGAGGTGGACGAGAGCTTCCCGGCGCGGCCGGGGCCGATGTGCTCGTGGTGCGACTACCGCGGGCACTGTCCCGAGGGCCAGGCCGCGGGCGCGGCACGCCGGCCGTGGGACGGCCTGGGCGACCCTGACTGACCCTCCCCCGGCGGGCCGCCGGGGGAGGGGTTTGCCTGGCCAGAGCCGGGAAATACATCCGATGTAAAGCGGAACCTATTTCTATAGCATTCGCAAATCCCCCCAAATGCTACGTGCAGCTCCGATGTTTTTCGGATCAAGTCATTGACACCTGTCGGTTCGGACGTTCATAACGTGTGTGTAAACCTTTCCGCACGGAAGGCAGGTGCAGGCTCATGGCGGAGCCCAAGGATCAGCAGAGCAGGCGACAGCCGCCGAGGACGCATGGCAAGCGGCTGAAGGCCAGGGGCGAGGAAAGGACCTGGCACAAGCCGGACTACCAGATCGTCGAGGCGTCGATGGAGATGTCCGCCTACTTCCTGACCAGGTGACCGCCCGCCGCTTGCGAGGTACGCGATGCGCGTGCAGCTTCTCGGTACCGCCGCGGGCGGCGGCGTCCCTCAGTGGAACTGCGCGTGTCCCGGGTGTGCCGGGGCACGCGCCCACCCGGACCGCCGCCGGCGGCACGCGTCCCTGGCCGTCGAGACCGGCGGGGGCCGCGTCTACATCGTCAACGCCACCCCCGACATCGGCGACCAGATCGAGGCGTACGAGGCCCTGCTCCCGGGACCCGAGCCCCGGCACACGCCGGTCGCCGGGCTGATCCTCACCGACGCCGAGCTCGACCACACGCTCGGCGTCGCCCGCCTGCGCGAGGCGGGCAAGCTGGAGATCTGGTCCACGCCCGTGGTCCGCGAGGCCCTGACCGAGCGCCTCATGCTCGGCGAGGTGCTCGCCCCGTACACCGGGCTGAGCTGGCACGACCTCCCCGTCTCCGCGAGCGCCCCGCTCGCCGGCGGCGTCGAGGCCGGCGCCGTGCCGATCTCGCCCAAGCGCCCCCGGTACGCCGCGGGCCCGCCGGACGGGCAGCCGTGGGTGATCGCCCTGCGGCTCTCCGACCGCGACACCGGCGCCACCCTGATCTACGCGCCCGCGATGGGCGCCTGGGCTCCCGGCCTGGAGGCCGCGATGGCCGCCGCCGACTGCGTGATCGCCGACGGCACCTTCTGGGACGACGAGGAGCCCCGCCGGACCGGGATATCCCGCAAGACGGCCATCGAGATGGGCCACCTGCCGATCGAGGCGACCGCGGAACGGCTGTCGCGGCTGCCCGGCCGGGTGCTCTACACCCATCTCAACAACACCAACCCGCTCGTCGACCCGGAGGCCCCGCAGCACCGCGTGCTCGCGGACCTCGGGGTCGAGGTGGCGGCGGAAGGAACGGTGATAGAGCTGTGAACTCGCGGCCCTGGACGGCGGCGGAGTTCGAGGCGCGCCTGCGCGCGGTCCCCGAACATGCCTACCACGACCGGCACCCGTTCAACGTGCGCATGCACGAGGGCACGCTGACCCCCGAGCAGATCCGCGGCTGGATACTCAACCGGTTCCACTACCAGCGGCACATCCCGATCAAGGACGCCTACGTGCTGGCCAAGCTGGACACCCCCGAGCTGCGCCGCATGTGGGTGCGCCGCATCCACGACCACGACGGCAGGCGCCCCGGCGAGGGCGGCATCGAACGCTGGCTGCGCCTCGGCGAGGCCGCGGGGCTCGACCGCAAGGAGCTGCTGTCCGGCGAGGGGGTCCTGCCCGGCGTCCGGCTCGCGGTCGAGGGGTACGTCAACCTGTGCCGCCTCGGCTCGCCGATCGAGGCCGTCGCCGCGTCGCTGACCGAGCTGTCCGCGCCGGGCCTGATGCGCACCCGCATCGACGCCTTCGAGCGCCACTACACCTGGATCAGCCCCGACGGGCTCCGGTACTTCCAGAACCGGATCTTCCAGGGCGGCCAGGACTCGGGGGAGGCGCTGACGCTGGTCCTGCAGTGGGCGCGGGACCGCACCGACCAGGAGAAGGCCGTCGCCGCGCTCGCCTACAAGTGCGACGTGCTGTGGTCGCTGCTGGACGCGGTGGACCGGGAGTACCGGTGAGCGGCGACTGGCGTCCCGCGCTCGCCTCGTCGATCATGCTCAGGCACGACGCGGTGCGGGACGCCGACCTGCTGGTGATGCCCGAGCGGATCGTCGTGCTGAACGGCCAGGCCGCCTCGGTGGTCCGGCTGTGCGACGGCACCCGGACGGTCGCCGACATCGTCGCCGAGCTGGGCGCCGGCTTCCCCCCGGAGGCACCGGTCGGCAGGGACGTCGGCGAGTTCCTCGACCGGGTGCGCGCCGAGGGCTGGCTGCGGTGACGGTCCCGCCGCCGTGGGCGATGCTGGCCGAGCTCACCCACGCCTGCCCGTTGCACTGCCCGTACTGCTCCAACCCCGTGGAGCTGATCGGCCGCGCCCGCGAACTGGACACCGCCGGGTGGACGCGGGTCATGGCCGAGGCCGGGGCGCTCGGCATCGTGCACGCCCACCTGTCCGGCGGGGAACCGCTGCTGCGCCGCGACCTGGAGCAGATCGTCGCCGCGGCCGAGGCCGCCGGCGTCTACACCCAGCTCGTGACCAGCGGCGTCGGCCTCGACGGCACCCGGCTGGCCGAGCTGGCCGGGGCGGGACTGCGCAGCGTCCAGCTCTCGGTGCAGGACGCGACCGCCGAGACCTCCGATCATCTGGCCGGCGCGCGGTCCTTCGCCGTCAAGCGGCGGGCCGCCGCCCTGGTGCGGGAGGCCGGGCTGCCGTTCGGGCTCAACGTCGTGCTGCACCGGCACAACCTGGACTCCCTCGACGAGATCATCGCGCTCGCCGTGGAGTGGGGCGCCGACCGGGTCGAGCTGGCCAACACCCAGTTCTACGGCTGGGCACTGCGCAACCGCGACGCGCTGCTCCCCACCCGCGACCAGCTCCGGCGGGCCGAGCGGACGCTGGACGCCTGGCGGGCCCGCCTGTCCGGGCCGCCCGAGCTGGTCTGGGTGGTGCCCGACTACTTCGAGGGCGTGCCCAAGCCGTGCATGGGCGGCTGGGGCGCGGTCTCGCTCACGGTCGCCCCGGACGGCTCCGTGCTGCCGTGTCCGGGCGCCTACACCCTCCCCGGGCTGACGTTCCCGAACGTGCGCGAGCACGGCCTGCGGTGGATCTGGGAGGAGTCCGGCGCCTTCCACGCCTACCGGGGCACCGCCTGGATGGGCCACCCCTGCGCCGGCTGCCCGCGCAGGGAGGACGACTTCGGCGGCTGCCGCTGCCAGGCCTACGCGATCACCGGCGACGCCGCCCGCACCGACCCCGCCTGCGCCCTCTCCCCGGACCACCACCTGATCCGCCGTCTCACCGACGGCGACCCGCCGGACCCCCGGACCCCGCTGGTCTACCGCCGCCCGCGGCGCGCGTGACCCGGGAGCGGCTCAGCCGGTGTGCAGGAGCCGGTGCTCGGCGGTGTTCCAGAAGCGCGTGAGGGCGTGGGCGGTCGTCTCGGGGGCCTCGACGGCCGGGGAGTGCATCGCGCCCGGCACGACCACGCACTCCGCGCACAGGCGCTTGGCCATCTCGGCCTGCAGGGCGGGCGGCCAGCCGTCGTCGTGCTCGCCGTACAGGACGAGCGTGGCGACGTCCAGCTCGCACAGGTCGTCCAGGCGGTCGTGGGCGGCGAGCACCTCCTCGGCCATGGCGACCAGGCCGGTGAGCGAGTTGGCGAACAGGCGCCGCCGCAGGAACGCCACGATCTCGTCGGGGACGCCGGCCGCGAGGGCCTCGGGCTCCAGGCGGCTCGCCCAGATCTCTTCGAGGCCGACCTCGGGCAGCGTGCGGAGCATCAGCCGGGCCGTCTTCTCGCGGGTGCCGGTGATGCCCGCCGGGCCCGAGCTCATCAGCGTGTGGGAGGCGGGCTTCATGACGCCGCCGATCACGGCCTCCCGGGTGACCAGCCCGCCGAAGGAGTGGCCGAGCAGGTGGACGGGCTCCCCGGCGCCCACGACGTCGGCGACGGCGTCGATGTCCTCGCCGAGCGCCTCACAGGAGTAGGCGGCGGGGTCGTCCGGCCCCTTGGTCTCGTACTGGCCGCGCATGTCGATCGCGACGACGCGCCGCCCGGCCTGGGCGAGCGTCTCCAGGATCGCGATGAAGTCCTCCTTGCTGCCCGAGTACCCGGGGACCAGCAGGGCGGGCCAGCGTTCCGGAACGCCACGGACGGGCAGGGCCTCCAGCGCCGCGAAGGAGCCCACAGAGGTCTCGACGCGCTGCGGGCTGACCCCCGGCGGGAGGGCCAGGAAACGTGGCGTACTCACGTGGCACCACGATACTGAGGAGCCGGACCGGCGACACCGCCGAACGGTGTACGCCGGTCACGTGGATCACTTCGCACTGGTGCCGCCCCGGTCAGCCCCTCCGCGAGCGCTGGGGGGACGACCTGCGGCGCTGGACGCGCTCGGAGGCCGCGGACGGCGCGACGTCATCGTCCACCGCCAGGTCGGGCGAGCGGAAGACGATGGCGAACGGGGAACTCGGGATGATGCGCTCGGGCTCGGGACGGACGTGGCGCGCCTCGGACGGGTGCGACGCCTCGACGTCGCCGAGGTCCTCCGGCTCGCGGAGGTCGTCGTCGGCGTCGTCCTCGAAAGGCTCCAGGTGGTCGTGGGTGTACCGCGACTCCAGGGGCTCGCGCCGCGCCTCGGGCTCCTCCGCGGCGGGCACGCCGGCCGGCGCCTCCGGCCGCGTCTCGGACAGGGCCTCCGAGAGCGCCGCACGGTTGGCGCCCCTGCTGCGGGACCGCCGCGGCGCGGGGACCTCGGCCTGGGGCTCCGGGACGACCTCCGGCTCCGGGGCCAGGACGTCGCCGGCCGGCGCGACCTCGGGCTCGACGCCCGCCGCGGACCGCGTCTCCTGGCCGCCGCGCGTGCGCCGGCGCTGCCGGTCGCGCGAGGGCCGCTCGCGGCGCTCCTCGCGGGCGCCGCGCTCCTCGCGCCGCGAGCGGTGCCGCCCGGTCTCGCCGAGATCTTCGATGGCCTCGGCGGACAGGCCCGCGCGGGACCGCTGGGCGCGCGGCAGCACGCCCTTGGTGCCCTCGGGGATGCCGAGGTCGCTGTAGATGTGCGGCGAGGTGGAATAGGTCTCCACGGGCTCGGCGAAGTCCAGGCCGAGGGCGTTGTTGATGACCTTCCAGCGGGTGAGCTCCTCCCACTCCACGAAGGTCACGGCCACGCCGGTGCGGCCCGCCCGGCCCGTGCGGCCGATGCGGTGGACGTAGGTCTTCTCGTCCTGCGGGCAGTCGTAGTTGACGACGTGGGTGACGTCGTCGATGTCGATGCCGCGCGCCGCCACGTCGGTGGCCACCAGCACGTCGATCTTGCCGTTGCGGAACGCCCGCAGCGCCTGCTCGCGCTGGCCCTGCCCGAGGTCGCCGTGCACGGCCGCCGCGGCGAACCCGCGCTCCTTGAGCTGCTCGGACACCATGTCGCAGGCGCGCTTGGTCTCGCAGAACACCATCGTGAGGCCACGGCCCTCGCACTGGAGCAGGCGGCCGACGATCTCGATCTTGTCCATGCGGTGGGTGCGGTACACGAACTGGACGGTCTTCGACACGTCGTCGGCGTCGGCGTCCGGGTTCTCCGCGCGCACGTGGGTGGGGCGCGACAGGTAGCGGCGCGACAGGCCGACGATCTCGCCGGGCATCGTGGCCGAGAACAGCATGGTCTGCCGCTCGGCGGGGATCAGCTTCATGATCCGCTCGATGTCCGGCAGGAAGCCCAGGTCGAGCATGCGGTCGGCCTCGTCCAGGACCAGCATGGACACCTGGGTGAGGTCGAGATGCTTCTGCTTGACCAGGTCGAGGAGCCGGCCGGGAGTGCCGACGATCACGTCGACCCCCTGCTTGAGCGCCTCGATCTGCGGCTCGTACGCCCGCCCGCCGTACACCGTCAGGATGCGCGAGCCGAGCTTGCCTCCGGCGACCACGAGATCCTCGGTCACCTGGAGCGCCAGCTCGCGGGTCGGGACGACGACGAGGCCACGGGGCTTCTTGCGGTTCTTGCGGGGCTTGCCGACGCGCTGGAGCATCGCCACGCCGAAGGCGTAGGTCTTGCCGGTGCCCGTGCGCGCCTGGCCGATGACGTCCTGTCCGCTGATCGCGAGGGGAAGGGCCATCTCTTGAATGGGGAAGGGTGAGATGATGCCCTCGGTTTCGAGGGCATCAGCGATCTCCGCTATGACTCCAAGGTCTCGGAACGTGGTCAGCTCGGCCTGCCTAAGTCTCCTGCGAAGGCGGGCCTCCGGGACCGCCGGCCTGGTGCCGGGTCCGCGCGGAAAAGCCAACCCTCATCCGTCTCGGCGACCGCCGCGACGTCGTGCGCGTGGGGCTATCAGGCGATTTTCACCCTGAATACATACTGCGGTCGCACTCTTACAGGTCAGTGTACTCGATACCACAACTGCGGGCTGATTTCTTGACGTTCGATCCAGAACATCGCCCCGCGTCCGGGGCGGGAGGCCGGAGTCCGCGCTCGTCAGACGCCGTGCGGCCCCGCCGCCGGGACCGCCGCCCCGGCGAAGCTCGTACGCTGCATCCATGAGTGATTCCCCTGCCGGTGTCGTCGACCTGCTCGGCGTGCTCGCCTACGCCGAGCTGAGCGCGTTCCTGCGGCTGGCCGAGGACGCCGCCGCGCTCGCCCCCACGCTCACCGACCGCGCGGCGCTCGGCGGCGTCGCCGCCGTCGAGTACGCCCACTTCCGGCTGCTGCGCGACCGGCTGTCCTCGCTCGGCGCCGACCCCGAGGCGGCCATGGAGCCGTTCGCCGAGTCCATCGACGACTGGCACGAGAAGACGCACCCGGGGGACTGGCTGGAGGCCCTGGTCAAGGCGTACGTCGGCACGGGGATCGCCGGGGACTTCTACCGCGAGGCCGCCCGGCACGTGGACGCCGACACCCGCGAGCTGGTGGACAAGGTGCTGGCCGAGGAGGTCCGCTCGGAGTTCGCGGTCGACCGGGTGCGCACGGCGCTGGCCGGCAACCCGCAGGTCGCCGGGCGGCTCGCGCTGTGGGCGCGCCGCATGGTCGGCGAGGCGCTGAGTCAGGGCCACCGGCTCGCGGTCGCCCGCCCCGAGCTGGCGCTGCTGCTCGTCTCCGAGACCGGCGCGGGCGACGGGGACGCCGACCTGGTGGGCATCGGCCGCCTGTTCGCCCGGCTGACCGAGGAGCACGGCAAGCGGATGGCCGCGCTCGGGCTGGTCCCCGGGCCCTGAGCCCCGCCCGATCCGCGCGGCCCCGGCCCCCCGAGGCGTCCCCGGATGATCTCCGGCGCCCGCCGGTGATCAGGTTTCGGACTTCTGGCCGATTCGGTCGGTGATCGAGGGGCGCGAAACCCCCCACCGGTTGTACCGTTCGAGCATGAGGGCCTCGCGCCGCTACGGCAGTTCCTTGATGAGATGTGGACCGAACCGCTGGACGTCACGGCCGGTGTTGAGAAGGGGGAGCGCGGACTGCCCGGTCTTCGGGCACACGCGGGACGACGTCCGGAGGTCACGCCGCCCCTGCGGCTGCTCACTTCCCCCACGTGAGGAATGCAGGGGGCGGTTCTAGCCCCACACCAGCACGTCAGGCCACATGCCGCGCGGCCCTCGCGCCGCGCGGACCCGGGTGCTTCGGGGAGCACGCGGCCCCCCGAAGCACCGGGCTCAGAGCGTGCCGCCGAAGCCGACGGGACGCTGCTCGTCCTCGCCGATCTCGACGAACCCGAGCGCGGCGACCGGGACGACCACGCGGCGCCCCTTGACGTCGGTGACGGAGAAGACGCCCCGGTCGGCGGCGAGCGCGTTGCGCAGTTCCTGCTCGACCTCTTCGGCGGACAGCTCGGTCTCGACGATTATTTCGCGGTGCACGGAGCGTACGCCGATCTTGATTTCCATCGGGCTCCCTTTCGACGGCCTGAGGTGCTCGTCCCATCGTGACCCGTGACACCTCGGGACGCGCCCGCTGATCGCGTCAAGCGAACATCCGCGCGGCCGGGGAGACGGCGGTCGTTCACACCCTGGCTTCGGGGGAGAACCGCTGTTCCTGGGTTCTTCCTCAGGTCGTGCGGGGGAAGCCGCCGATGCCGCGCCAGGCCAGGCGGGCCATGAGCTGGGTGGCGACGTCCTTCGGGATCGAACCGTGGCTGGCGAGCCAGTAGCGGGCGCTGACCTCGGCCATGCCGACCAGGCCGACGCCGAGGAGGTGGGCCTCGTCGCTGGAGCAGCCCGTGTCCTCCTGGATGACCTGGCTGATCATCTCGGCGCTCTCGCGCAGCGAGCGCTCCACGCGCTGGCGGACCTGGGCGACGTTGCGCAGGTCGGACTCGAAGACCAGCCGGAACGCCTCGCCCTGGCTGGAGACGAAGTCGAAGAACGCCCCGATGGCCGCCTGGACGCGCTGCTTGTTGTCGGTCGTGGAGGCGAGGGCCTCGCGGCAGCGGTTGGCCATGTCGTCGACGTGGACGTCCAGCAGCGCCAGGTACAGCTCCAGCTTGCCGGGGAAGTGCTGGTAGAGGACGGGCTTGCTCACGCCCGCCCGCTCGGCGATCTCGTCCATCGCGGCCGCGTGGTAGCCGTTCTCCACGAAGACCTCTTGCGCCGCGTCGAGCAACTGTCGGCGGCGGGCCATCCGGGGCAGGCGGGTGCCCCGGGGCTTGGCGTCCGGGGTAGCGGTCACGGGAGTTCTCCTTGAGACGGTTCGCCCGGCGCGGTCGCCGACCGCGCTCCGGCTCGTATGACGACTGGCGCCCGGATCTTCATCGCTCAGGCTCGCACCTGCCGCTCACGCCCCGGGGATCCGGTCCGGGCTTCACATCCTACGCGGGGGTAATCCGGCTCAGCGATATTCGTCGTCCCCGAACTCGACCGTGCGGTTCTGGTCCGCCGCGTCGGCGGGGTCCACGTCGTAGGAGACCTCGATCGGCCACTCGCGGCGCTCGGTGCGGACGTCCAGGCGCTGCTCGATGGCGTCGGCCTCGGGGACCTCGGTCTGGAGCCCTTCCGTGGCGTCGTCGAGCAGTTCGTCCGGCGCGGCCTCGTTTCCGTGCACGTCCATCTCCGACATGTGCGGTCTCCTCCGTCGACGGCGAGCATGGACTCGCACGCTCCATACCCCGATGCGTCCAGCCTAAGGCCCGCCGGTGTCCGGACCCCGCTCCGGCGGCGCCATCAGGTCGCCGAACCGCCCGACGCGCTCCAGCACGTCCGGCGCGGTGAACACGTACTCCTGCGGGGTCCGCAGCTCCTCGACCTCTTCCCAGGTGAGGGGCGTGGAGACGGTGGGGACGGGGTTGGCGCGCAGGGAGTACGGGGCGACCGTGGTCTTGGCGGGGTTGTTCTGGCTCCAGTCGATGAACACCTTGCCGGGCCGCAGTTTCCTGGCCATCAGGCTGACGACCTCGTCGGGGCGCTCCTTCTCCAGGCGCCGCGCGAGCGCCCTGGCGTAGGCGGAGGGGTCCTCCTCGCGGTGGGACCAGGGGACGTACACCTGCATGCCCTTGTTCCCGCTGGTCTTCGGGCGGCCGTCGAGCCCGTCCTCGCCCAGGGCCTCGCGCAGGCGCAGCGCCACGCGGCGGCACTCGACGATCGTCGCCGGGGCGCCGGGGTCGAGGTCGAAGACCATGGTGTCGGGGGGCTGGGGCCGTCCCTCGTCGTCGACCCGCCACATCGGCGTGTGGAGCTCCAGCGCGGCCAGGCCCGCGAAGTAGACGAGCGTGGGCAGGTCGTCCACGACGGCGTACTCGATGGTCTCGCGGCCCTTGGTGCTGCCGGGCGCGGGCAGGCGGGCGGTGCGCACCCAGGCGGGCGTGTGCGCGGGCCGGTTCTTCTCGAAGAAGAAGGGGCCGTCCACGCCCTCGGGGTAGCGCTTGACGGTGAGGGCGCGGCCCGCGATGTGGGGCAGCAGGAACGGGGCGACGCGGGTGTAGTAGTCGATCACCTCGGCCTTGGTGAAGCCCGCCTCGGGGTAGAGCACCTTGCCGAGGTTGGTCAGCGTCAGCTGCCGGCCGTCCACCCGGACCCGGATCTTCTCCGGCATGGCGCACCCCCGTCCTCGCATCGCCGCCGCCCGCGGTCTTCCGCCCTGCGAGCCCATGAGCAGGGACGACTTGACCGGATACGGCATTCGACACTGGGTATCTGCCCATTTAGATACTGCTTTGCGCCCTTGCCGCTACCGAACACACGTTCGATAGTGGAGGCGAGGTGAGGAGAGGCCATGCGTAGCATCTGGAAGGGTGCCATCTCGTTCGGGCTCGTCACGATCCCTGTGAAGCTCTATTCCGCGACCGAGCAGAAGGATGTGACGTTCCACCAGGTGCACCGCGAGGACGCCGGCCGCATCAAGTACCGGCGGGTGTGCGCGATCGACGGCCAGGAGGTGACCTACTCCGACATCGCCAAGGGGTACGAGCTGCCCGGCGGCGAGATCGTCGTGCTGACCGACGAGGACTTCGCCGATCTGCCGCTCAGCACCTCGCGGCGCATCGACGTGCTGCAGTTCACCCCTGCCGAGCAGATCGACCCGATCCTGTTCAACAAGTCCTACTACCTGGAGCCGGAGAACACCGGCGTGAAGCCGTACGTGCTGCTGCGCGACGCGCTGGAGCGCACCGGCCAGGTGGCCATCGTGAAGATCGCCCTGCGGCAGCGGGAGTCGCTGGCCACGCTGCGCATCAGGGACGGGGTGTTCGTGCTGGAGACGATGCTGTGGCCCGACGAGGTGCGTCAGCCGGGCTTCGAGTTCCAGGACGAGGACGTCGAGGTGCGCCCCCAGGAGCTGCGCATGGCGGAGTCGCTCATCGAGACCATGGCCGGCGACTTCGACCCCTCCGAGTACCGCGACGAGTACCGCGAGGCGCTCCAGGAAGTGATCGAGGCCAAGGTCGCGGGCAAGGAGCTCGTGCGGCCCGAGGCGCCAGAGGAGGCCGGGCCCGCCGTCGATCTCATGGCGGCGCTGCGGGCGAGCGTGGACGCGGCCAAGCGGGAGCGCGAGGGCGCCCGCGAGAAGGCGCCCGCGCGCGGCAAGGCGGCGAAGGCGGCCGGCGGCGAGGGCCGTGCCGATCAGGCCGGGAAGGCCGGAAAGGCCGAGGAGAAGGCGGAGAAGGACGGCAAGAAGCAGCCCGCCAAGCGCAGGACCCGCAAGACCGCTTGACCGAATCGGCGTCCGGGACCGTCCCCGTATATCCCGCCTTATGGGGAAGGGGACATCTGGCCGGTGAATTACGACACAGAAGGCCCCGGGGTGATATCCCCCCCGGGGCCTTCCGTTCGTGGAACTGATTCGAGAACTAAGCGGTCGTGTTCTTCTCCGGGCCGTGCGACCGTCCGGGAACGCCGCCTAGATCAGCCGATCACTTGTCGTCGTGGTTGTGGTGCTTCTTGCCGTGGTGGTGATGGTGGTGGTGCGGGTGGAAGCGGTGGTCGTCGCGCCAGAAGTTGTGGTGACCGCCGTGGTGGTTGTGGTGACCGACGATGGCGCGGAAGAAGCGGGCCTCGACGACCTTGAAGAAGCAGTTGCGGTGGCCGCCTCCGTGGCTGCGGTGGTGACGGTGGTGCCTCCTGTGGCCCTTGCCGCCCCAGTCGCCGTCGAAGTCGCCGTCGTGGTCGCCGTGCCAGCCGCCGTGGTGGCCGTGGTGGCCGCCGCCGTCGTGGTGGCACTGGCCGCCCCCGAAGCCGCCTCCGAAGCCACCAAGGCCGCCGCCGAAGCCGCCGAAGCCGCCGTCGAGGCCGTCGAAGCCGAAGTTGGTGCCGATGGCGGTGGACGCGTTCGCGCTCGTGGCCGTGGCGGTGCCGAGGCCGGCGAGGCCACCGGACAGGGCCACCGTGACGGCGACCGCAGCGGCGTATTTCTTGACGTCGGGCATTGCGTTTTCCCCCTTGACGCATCGGGTTGCCCAGCGGAGGCATTTCCCCTTTATCGAGGGAAATGCCGGGGCGACTCGCTGTGAGTCTTCCCAGTTGTGTTGTTTTCCGAGGGGCACGTATGACAAACGGTGATCGCCACCTTTTGGCCGCTACTTAACCTCTCCTTATGTCTTTCAGTTTGAAATATCCCGATTTGCCCGATATTTCCTGTGATGCTCGGGCGTCTCCGGGCGTAAGGGCGCCCCCAGACCCGGCGTGGAGGGGGCCGCCGGATGGACGACGGCGGGTTATGGTCGGAACGGAGGGTGAACAGAAGGGGGGATGGACGGTGGAGGACCCGATTCCGCACTGGCCGGGCGAGCTGGTCGACCTCGGCGGCATGGCCGTCCACGTCCGGTCCGCCGAGCCCCGGCCGGGCGCCGCGCCCGCCGAGACCGCGGTGTTCGTCCACGGCCTCGCCGGATCGTCGACCAACTGGACCGACCTGATGGGCGAGCTGCGCGACGACGTCAGGGGGCACGCCATCGACCTGCCGGGGGCCGGTTACTCCCCGGCGCATCCGGACGGGGACTACTCGATCGCCGGCCACGCCGCGGCGGTCACGTCCCTCGTCGAGCACCTCGGCGGGCCCGTCCACCTGCTCGGCAACTCGCTCGGCGGCGCGGTGTCGGTCAGGGTCGCCGCCACCCGGCCCGACCTGGTCCGCACGCTGACGCTCATCTCGCCCGCCCTGCCGGACCTGATGCCCCGGTACGGCCCGGCCCGCGTCGTGCTGTCGGCGACCCCCGGTCTCGGCCAGTGGGCGATGACCTGCCTGCGTGGCCTGTCCGCCGAGCGGCGCATCCGGGCGACCATGGCCATGTGCTACGCCGACAGTGGCCGGGTACACCCCGCCCGCCTGGAGGACGCGGTCGTCGAGCAGCGCCGGCGCGACGCGCTGCCGTGGGCGGGCTCCGCGCTCATCTACTCGGCCCGCGCCCTGGTCAACGAGTACTTCCGGCGCGGCGAGGACAACCTGTGGCGGCTGGCGGCCCGCGTGACCGCGCCCACCCTCGTCGTGCACGGGCGGCACGACCGCCTGGTGGACCCGCGCATGGCCGCGCGCGCCGGGCGTACCTTCCCCGACGTCCGCCTCGTGCTGATCCCCGACGCCGGGCACGTCGCGCAGATGGAGTACCCCACGCTCGTCGCCCGCCACGTCCGCCACCTGCTGCGGACCGGAAACCCGGACGGAAGCGGCAGATCGGGCGAGACCGCCGATTCGGGAATGGTGCGTGACCGGGTTAGGTTGTGACAGACGGCGGGGCGCGTAGCCTGACGGCAAGCCGCCAATATGGGAAGATCCCCCGAAACGGGAGCGTAGAACTGTGTCGTTGCCACCGCTGGTAGAGCCGGCCGACGAGCTGACCGTTGACGAGGTGCGCCGCTACTCTCGCCACCTGATCATCCCCGACGTGGGGATGGCGGGGCAGAAGCGGCTCAAGAACGCCAAGGTCCTCTGTGTTGGGGCGGGCGGCCTCGGCTCGCCGGCCCTGATGTACCTCGCCGCGGCCGGGGTCGGCACGCTCGGCATCATCGACTTCGACGTCGTCGATGAGTCGAACCTTCAACGGCAGATCATCCACGGCCAGTCGGACGTGGGACGCCTGAAGGCGGAGAGCGCCGCCGCGAGCGTGCGCGAGATCAACCCCTACGTCAACGTCGTGATCCACAACGTGGCGCTCACGACCGACAACGTGCTGGACATCTTCGCCGGCTACGACCTGATCGTGGACGGCACCGACAACTTCGCCACGCGGTACATGGTGAACGACGCGGCGGTCCTGCTCGGCAAGCCCTACGTCTGGGGCTCGATCTACCGCTTCGACGGCCAGGCCAGCGTCTTCTGGGCCGAGCACGGCCCGTGCTACCGCTGCCTGTACCCCGAGCCCCCGCCGCCCGGCATGGTGCCGTCCTGCGCCGAGGGCGGCGTCCTCGGCGTGCTGTGCGCCTCGATCGGATCGATCCAGGTGAACGAGGCGATCAAGGTGCTCACCGGCGTCGGCGAGCCGCTCGTCGGGCGTCTCATGATCTACGACGCCCTGGAGATGAAGTACCGCGACGTCAAGGTCCGCAAGGACCCCGAGTGCCCGCTGTGCGGCAAGAACCCCACGATCACCGAGCTGATCGACTACGAGGCGTTCTGCGGCACCATCTCCGACGAGGCCCAGCAGGCCGCGTCCGGCTCCACGATCACCGCCCAGGAGCTGAAGGAGATGCAGGACCGCGGCGAGGACATCTTCCTCGTGGACGTCCGCGAGCAGAACGAGTACGAGATCGTCAACATCCCGGGCGCGGTGCTGATCCCCAAGGGCGAGTTCCTGCGCGGCACGGCCCTGGAGCAGCTCCCGCACGACAAGAAGATCGTGCTGCACTGCAAGTCCGGCGCCCGCTCGGCCGAGGCTCTGGCCGTGGTCAAGAACGCCGGCTTCGCCGACGCCGTCCACGTCGGCGGCGGCGTGCTGAGCTGGGTCAAGACCGTCGACCCTTCTCTCCCGACCTACTGACCGGCCCCGCCGGTCTCCCGCGGCCCGTTCCTCCTTCCGGGAGGGACGGGCCGCGGGCGTTTCCGAGGCCGTCCCTCCGGGGCGAAAACCGTCGCTTTCCTGGGGGGCGAGTTTGTCCATCCCCAGCTATCCGGACAGAACATCGCTTACCGGCCGGTCCGGCACGTTAAGGTCGGGCAGGTGAGGGGGAGCGAGCGCGGGAGGTCGGCCACGTGAGCGAGTCGCGCGCCTGGCCCCCGTTCGTGATCATCTCGGCGTTGACGCTGATCTGCGCCGTCGTCGCCGGCGTGACCGGCGGGGCGGCCGGCGCGGAGCTCACCCGGGGGCCGAGCGCGGCCGAGATCCGCCAGGCGTCCGCGGAGGAGATGGCCCGCCGCTGGCGCACCTGGCCCGCGGGCAAGGTCTTCCCCGCGCTGCTGCCGTACATCGCCGAGCAGGGCGGCGAGGAGAAGGCCCGCAGGGTGGGCATCTCCTCGCGCACCGACTGCGCGGCCGCCGTGGACGTCGCGCTGCGGTCCGCGCTCAGGACGGCGGGCTGCCGGGCCGTCCTCAGGGCGACCTACCTGGACGCGCTGCAGGGCGTCGTGGTCACGATCGGCGTCGCCGCCTTCCCCGACCAGGCGTCCGCGCTGGCCGCGAGGACGGCGTTCCCCAAGGCGGGCAGGCCCGCGCCCGGCCTGCGCGCGCTGGCCTTCCCGCAGACCGTGACCGACCGCTTCACCGCCGCCGCCCGCCAGACCTCCTCGCTGGCGCAGGCGGGCCCCTACCTCGTGCTCACGACCGCGGGCCAGGTGGACGGCAGGCCCGCCCGCTCGGTGGGCCGGCAGCGCTCCACGATCTTCGCCTTCGCCTCCGACCTGGAGGAACGCGTCCTGACCGCGCTCGCCACGCCCGCCAGGCCCGACTGCGCGGGCAAGGACTGGCAGTGCTGACCCCGCGCGACGCCCGCCCTCGCCGCGCGGCGCCGGCCCTGGCCGTGCTCGCCCTCGCCGCCGCGCTCGCCCTCCCGGCCGTCCCCGCGCGCGCCGACCAGGTGCGCGGCAGCCAGGCGCAGGTGCTGCGGACCCTCGACCTCGACGCCGCCTGGCGGGTCACCCGGGGCGCCGGGGCGAAGGTCGCGGTGCTCGACTCCGGCGTGGACCCCCGCCACCACGACCTGGCCGGATCGGTGGTCACCGGGCCGGACTTCACCAGGGGCGCCAACCCGCGGGGCGTCGCCCCGAGCCGCCTGCACGGCACCTACATGGCCTCGCTCATCGCCGGCCACGGGCACGGGCCGGGCGGCGCCGACGGCGTGATCGGCGTCGCGCCCGCGGCCGAGGTGCTGTCGGTGCGGGTGATCCTGGAGGACGACGAGCCGGGATTCCGCGACTTCAACTCCGAGCCCCGGTTCGAGAACGTCGTCGCGCGGGGCATCCGCTACGCCGTCGACCAGGGCGTGGACGTCATCAACCTGTCCATCAGCAAGGACCAGCCGACGCGGCAGGAGCGCGCCGCGATCCGGTACGCGGTGTCCAAGGGCGTGGTGCTGGTCGCGGCGGCGGGGAACGACGGGGCGGGCCGCGTGACCGGGCCGTACTCCTACCCGGCGTCGCTGCCCGGGGTGATCTCGGTGGCCGCCGCCGACCGGGGCCTGCGCAAGGCGTCGTTCTCCAACCGCAACTCGCTGGTCCTGGTGGCGGCGCCGGGGGTGGACATCTACGGGGCCGGGCCGGGGGACCAGTACTGGGTGGGACGCGGAACGTCGCAGGCGACGGCGCTCGTCTCCGGGGTGGCCGCGCTGATCAAGGCGAGGTATCCGCGCATGACCCCGGCGCTCGTCACCCAGGCCCTCACCACCGGCGTCGTCCGCCACCCGCCGCAGGGGTACGACCCGGGAACCGGCTTCGGCGTGGTCAACGCGGCGCGCGCGCTCGCCGAGGCCGCCCGGCTGTCCCGGCACAAGCACACCGCCGCCGGGCCCGGCGTCCAGAACCCCGACCTGCCGGTGGGCGCGGGCGGGCGGGTCGCCGAACCCGTCCGGGTCGTGCGCAGGGACTCGCACATGATCGCGGTGTACGGCGGAGTGGCGGCGGCGGCCGGCGCGCTCGCGGGCACGAGCCTCACCGCGCTGGTGGTCCTCGCCCGGCGGGGCAGGCGCCGCCGTGAGCGCGAGGCGGCGGCCCGCCCGCCCGCGCCCTCCCGGGAACGGGCGCCGACCTGACGGAGGCGGGAACACGACGGGTGGCGAAGGCCCATGCGAGACGCCGGAAGCGGGCATCGACGTAGCATCGGGGTATGTCGCCTGAAGAGCCACGGGCGCGGCCGGCGCCCTGGCCCCCGCGCGGACGAGGCGCGTCCTCCGGCGGGCGGCTCCCCTCGGGCGGCGTCCACGCCCCGCACGGGCCCGCGCGCCCGTGGGTCGGCTCCCGTACGCGGGCCGCGAGCCTCCAGGCGGCCCGGGAACGCCTCGACCTCGAACGCGGCGTCCGCTTCCGCTCCCTCTTCCTGCTGATCATGGGCACGTTGCTCGTGGTCGCGGCGACCGACGTGCTGCTCGGCGCGGTCGGAGTCCTGCACGAGACCCGGTCCCGCCCGCTCACGCCCGTCGAGCGCGCCCGCTACGCCGAGGCGGACGTCGCGCGGCGCTGGCACACCTGGCCGGCCGACCGGGTCTTCCCCGCGCAGGTCCCCTACGTCGGCCTGGCCCGGGTGCGGCAGTACGCCAGACGGGTCGGCATCGCCCCGGAGGCCCCGTGCGCCTCGGCCGTGGACGGTCCCGTCGGCGCGGTGCTGCGGCAGCGCGGCTGCCGCACGATGCTGCGGGCCACCTACGTGGACCAGACCGCCACGTTCGTGGTCACCGTGGGGGTCGCCGTGCTCGGGGACGAGGAAACGCGGGTGCGCGCGGCGGGCGAGCTGCCGGTCGACGACCGGGTGGGCGTGCGCCCGGTGGCCTTCCCGGGAACGGTGACCGAGTCGTTCGGCGCCGCGCAGCGCCAGCGCGCGGGCTGGGTGGGCGCAGGACCGTACATCGTCTTCAGCACCGCCGGGTACGCCGACGGCCGCACCCGCCAGGCGATCGCCCGCGAGGAGATCACCCACAGCGAGCTGTGGCCGACCGCCCAGTCCATCGCCGGCCACATCGGACGCGGCCTGTCCGCGCCGCCGGAGATCCCTCGCTGCACCCAGGGGAACGTGTGCTGAGCCGCGCGCATCGCCTGCGCGCGGTGGCGGCGGCGAGCGCGTCGCTGCTGCTCACGGGCATGCCGTTCGCGCCCGCCGCGGCGGCGGACGTCACGCGCGCGCCCGCCGTCCTGGACGACGTGCGCGACGCGCAGCGCTGGGTGCTCGACGCGCTGAACGCCGAGAAGGCGTGGCAGGTCACGCGGGGCGCCGGCGTCACGGTCGCGGTGGTCGACAGCGCCGTGGACGCCGGCGTGCCCGAGCTGCGGGGCAAGGTCGTGGCCGGTCCCGACCTGCGCGACGACGCCTACGACGGCAGGCCGCCGCCGCTCGGCGTGCACGGGACGGCGATGGCCTCGCTGATCGCCGGCTCCGGCCGGGACGGCGGGCTGACCGGGCTCGCGCCGGAGGCGGCCGTGCTGTCGATCCCGGTGCTGAACGACCGCCCCGAGTACCGCCTGGTCGAACCGGACAACGGCGTCGGACCGCCCGTCGAGACCCCGCTCTCGCGCGCCCTGCGCTACGCGACCGACAACGGCGCGCGGGTGATCAGCATGTCGCTCGGCGGGTACGGCCCGCTGCGCGCCGACCGCCAGGCCGTGGCGTACGCGCTGGAGCGGGGGGTGGTGCTGGTGGCGGCCGTGGGCAACGACGGCGACTCGCGGGCCGCCGAGCGGTACGGCACCTCGTTCTGGAGCTTCCCCGCGGGGTTCGCCGGGGTGATCGGCGTGGCCGCGGTGGACCGTCTCGGCAAGCACGCCGCGTTCAGCAGCGACAACCTGTCGGTGCTGGTGGGGGCGCCGGGGGTGGCGGTCCCGGCGGCGAAGGCCGGCGGCGGGTACATCCTGATCGAGGGCAGCAGCGTGTCGACGGCCCTGGTCGCCGGGGTCGCCGCCCTGATCAAGGCGAAGTATCCGCAGCTCAGGCCCGAGCTGGTGGCCCGCGCCCTGTCCACGACGACGCGCGGCGCGCCCGCGGGCCGCTACGACGAGAAGATCGGCTTCGGGGTCGTGGACGCCGCCGCCGCGCTGGCCCGGGCGGGCGAGCTGACGCGGTACCGGTCCGGCGTCCCGGTGCGGGAGGGGCTGCACTTCGGCGGGGGCGCGACCGTCGCCGAGCCCGAGCGGCCGGGGCCGGACCCGCTGCGGCTGTGGGTCTACGGGGCCGGGATCGTCCTCGGGCTGGCCGGGTTCGGGGTGGGCGTGGTGGTGCTGACCCGGCGCTCGGAACGTCGATGATCACGTGATGGCGGCGGTTCGGGCGCGTTTCGGCCGCTGTTCGGCGGCATTTAGGATGCGGTCGCCCCAAGGGCCGGTGATCACGTTCCGACGATCGGTAAAGGTTCGCTAGGGTTCCCGTCTCGTGGGATACGAGTTGCGTGTACAACGTGAATCGCCGCTCGCCTACGCCGAGCTCGCGGAGCTGACGGCGTCGGCCGACGCCGGCTTGGAACTGCGCGGCGCCCCCGAGGCCGCCGAGATCGTCGCCAGGCACGGCGACGCCGAGCACACCGTGGCGAAGTGGGAGGGGCGGCTGTTCGGCGTGCCGACCTCCGACTGGCACGTCGCCCAGCTCGCCAGGCTCGCCGCGCTGGCCGGCGGCGACCTCACCGGCGAGGACGGCGAGGCGTACCACCTGCGCGACGGCATCGTCGAGCAGGTCAACGGCGACGCCTCCTACGAGTTCGGCAAGCTCGACGAGATCCTCGCGGACGGCCCCGCGCAGTGGGCGGCCTGAGACCGGAGGCGGAAGGGAGCAGGTGAGCGATCCGACGCCCTTCGCCGAGCGGGTGCTCGACGTGGTCGAGCGCATCCCGCCGGGCAAGGTCATGTCCTACGGCGACATCGCCGAGTACCTGGAGGAGGGCGGCCCGCGCCAGGTCGGCCGGGTCATGTCCACCTGGGGAGGCGGCGTCCCGTGGTGGCGGGTCGTCCACGCGGACGGCACCGCGGCGCCCGGCCACGAGGCCGCGTGCCTGGCCCACTGGAAGGAGGAGGGCACGCCGCTGCGGGGAGAACGGGTCCACATGCGCCAGGCGCAATGGCTAGGTGATCATCAGTGAGTTCTCAAGAATGCCTATTACGATTCCAGGGACGCCCTTTGCGGTGAGACTGGAAAGGCGGTGCCTCCCTGATGGCCACCGGTGCCACGCCCGCGCAGGCCGGCGACCTGGTCGCCGATCGGCTGCGGACCGCCCAGGACCTGTATGACAAGGGAGAGCCGCTCGACGCGCTGATCGCGGCCGTCCACTCCGGTGGCCTGTCGCGGACGCAGCGCAGGCGCCTGCACGCCGGGGCGCTGAACGGCCCGCTCGGCCTGCGCCTGGAGACGGCCGCCAAGAGGGACGCCACCCGCCTGCGCCAGGCCGTCGACCTGCTGCGCGACTACCTCGCCGACGTCGACACCCCGGTCAAGCGCGCGCTGCCGGTGGCGCGCCGCCTCGCCGTCCACCTCGTCGAGAACCGCGACCCCGCCATGCTGGCGGAGAGCGGCGAGCTGGCCGTGCTCGCGGCGGCGAGCTCCGAGCCGTTCAAGCGGGTGCGCAAGGGCCTGACCTGGTACGCCGTCCTGCCCGTCGAGGCGCCGCGCTCGCTGTTCCGGCTGCGCCGCTCCGACCTCGTGCCGGTCACCGAGGTGTCGGACGTCTCCTGGCACGACGGAAGGCTGCGCGTCACCGGCCACGCCTACCTGGCCGGGCTCTCGGTGCGCAGCCGCCGGTTCAACCGCGCGACGGTCGTGCTGCGCGGCCCGCGCTGGGTGCCGCCGATCTCCGCCCGCACCCGCCGCGTCCACTGTCCCGCGGCCACCCAGGGAGCCGCCGACCCTGGCTGCAACTACGACTGGGCCGGGTTCGTCGCCGAGATCCGGCCGTGGTCGCTGCGCTGGCGGGCCGGCATCCGCGCGACGCTGCACGCCGTCAAGCGGTTCCTGCGCCGCCGCCCCGCCGTCCCGGAGACCACCACCTGGCGTGCCGACATCCTGATCTGGAGCCGGGCGGCGCGGGCGACCGGCGCGGTGCGCGGCCCCACCATGGGGCGCACCGAGCGCCCGCCCGGGCTGAGGGTGCGTCCCGGCTGGTGGGTGCGCCCGGCCTGGACGTCCGACCGCGCCCTGCAGATCGTGCTCCAGCCGACCAGGGCCGAGCTGACCGGCGTCGTCCACGACGGCGACCACATCGAGCTGCGGGGTCTCCTGCCGGGCGCGGCGGTGACCAAGGGCAGGGCCCGCCTCGGCGGGCACCGCATCGCCGCCGACTTCACCCCTGCCGAGGGCGGCACCGGCTTCTCGGTGGCGCTCCCCATCCCGGCCCTGATGAAGGAGCGCGACGCCCGCAGGCTGTGGATCGAGCCCAAGGGCGACCCCGCCGCCCCGGTCATGATGGACGACGACGCCGAGACCCGCGTCGGCCTGGACCGCAGCGAGGTCACCGTCCTGCGCGACCGCCGCGACCGGGTCGTGGTGTCGGCGCACCGCGTCTGGCCGGTGATCACCTCCGCCACGTGGGGCGAGGACGGCGCGCTCACCCTCGCCGGCACCTACCCCGATCCCGATCCCGGGCCGCGCGAGCTGGTGCTGCGCCAGCGCGCCGGCCTGACCTACCACCTGCGCCTCCAGCGGTCGGGCCCGGACTTCACGGCGCGCGTCGCGCCGGGGGCGATGCCGAGGTTCGGCGCGACCGTGGCGCTGGCGTCGGGCGCCTGGAGCCTGTCGATCGCGGGCGGCAAGGGCACCACCGCGCCCCTGCGGGTGGACCACCGCCTGCTCGACGCCCTGGACGAGGACGTCCACATCGTGGACGGCCGGGAGTACCGCCTGGTGGCGACCCGTTTCGACGTCCCGGTGCTGGTCGCGGCCGAGCACGTCCCCGACGAGGAGAAGGGCGCGGTCGGGCTGTGGTCGACGCGCCGCGTCCACTACCCGGCCGAGCGCCGCCGCGAGCTGCGTGACGCCACCGTGTACGTCTCCTTCGACGGGAGGTCGTACTCCGACAACGCGCGCGCGGTGTACGAGGAGCGGCTGCGCCGGGGCGACGACCGCGAGCACATCTGGGTGGTCAGGGACGGCGCCTTCGTGCCGCCGGACTCCGCGGGGCTCGGTCTCGCGCCGGGGATCACGCCCACGGTCGTCCGCGAGGGCAGCCGCGAGCACTACACCGCGCTGGCCCGCGCGCGGCACGTCATGACCAACACGTTGCTGCCGCAGTGGTTCCGCGCCCGTGAGGACCAGGTCGTCGTGCAGACCTGGCACGGCAGCCCGCTCAAGCGCGTGGGCCTGGACCTGCGTCACATGACCCGCGAGCCGAGGCCGCCCGCGTGGTACCGCCAGGCGGCCGAGGTCGCGAACTGGGATCTCCTGGTCACCCAGAGCCCGTGGTCCTCGGGGGTGCTGCGGCGGGCGTTCGGGTACGGCGGCGAGGTGCTGGAGTCCGGCAACCCGCGCAACGACGTGCTGATGGCGGGCGACCGCGCCGAGCTCGCCGCGGCCGTGCGGCGGAGCCTGGGCGTCCCGCCGGGCAGGCGGGTGGTCCTGTACGCCCCCACCTGGCGCGACCATGATCGCAGGAACGCCTCGGTGCGGCTGGACCTGGGCGAGGCGCGGCGGGTTCTGGGCCGTGACCACATCCTGCTGGTGCGCGGGCATCCGATGCAGGCGTCCCCGTCGGCGCCCGGGCTGGTGGTGCCGGGACCGTCGTCGGTGATCAGGCCCGGGCCGATGACCCGTGAGTCCACCTTCGCCATCGATGTCACGACTTATCCCGACATGGCGGATCTGTTGTTGATCGCCGACGTGCTGATCACCGACTACTCCTCCGTGATCTTCGACTTCGCCGTCACCCGGCGGCCGATCGTCTTCTTCGGCCACGACCTGGAGCGTTACCGCACCACGCGCGGCCTCTATCTCGACCTGCGCACCGAAGGGCCCGGCCCCCTGCTCACCGACGCGGCGGACGTCGTCGAGGCGGTGCGCCTGATCGACGCGCTCGCCGGCGACTACACCGACCGTTACGAAGAGTTCGTGCGCGCCTATGCGCCCCGCGATGACGGGAAGGCGACCGCGCGCGTGGTGGACCAGGTGTTCACGCCCGATTCCTGAGTGCTCGCCCGCCGGGTGACACGGTTGTGACCATGGCGGGGCGATGCCAGGACGCCACTCCGTGTGTGCCGTCCGGACACTCAGAGCATCATATTCAGGCTCCGTAACGCTGTATCGGCCGCGCGGAGTGCGAAATTTCGGGCCTCGCACATGTTTTCGGCACGGCTGGGAACGCCGCTCGTCCGTGAGGTGCGCACATCCCTTGACGCGCGGATATTTCACGCATGCGAGCTGTGCCTCCCGCATATGGGTGGGAAACATCTACATTCGCCGTCCGATCGCCGGTACCGTGTACGGGACCTGAACAGACCGCCACACTCCGTGTCCGAATGTCTTACATCTCACCGCCCGACTTGACGGCATCCGCAACAAGGCTGTTATGCGGGAGGGTTGACCTTGGCCGAACGTATGGGGATAACTGTCCCGGGGAGTCCCTAAATCCCTACCCTGGGAGCTGTCGATGAGCAGCGTGCCTTCGCCCGCACTGGTCGGACGTGCCTCCGAACTACGCACAGTGATCGATGTGATAACCCGCCCTCCGGCAGTCGTCCTTGTGGAGGGCGAGGCGGGCATCGGGAAGACCCGTCTCGTGCGCGCCGCGCTCGGCCACGTGCCGCCCGGCGACCGAGCGGTTCTGCTCGGATATTGCCACCAGATACGTGAGCCGTTCCCGTACGGGCCGGTTTTCGAGGCGCTGCGCGACATCGCGGGCCGGCTCCCCGCGGCCGGCGCGCTGAACCCCGTGATCGGCGCGCTGGGCGACTACTTACCCGAGCTGGCGGGAGCGCTTCCCCCGGCGCCCCCGCCGCTCAACGACCCGCGGGCCGAGCGGCACCGGGTCTTCCGGGCGATCCGGGCCCTGCTGGCCGCCGTCGCGCCCGCCGTGCTCGTCATCGAGGACCTGCACTGGGCCGACGAAGGCACGCGTGACCTGCTGCGATTCCTGATCGACCAGCCGCCCGCCGGGTTGTCCCTCGTCGTGACCTACCGCAGGGAGGAGCAGAGCGGGTCCTCGCTCGGCCGCGCCTACCGGCACCATCCGGACACCACCAGCGTGGTCGTCCCCCTGGTGCCGCTCGACGTCACCGACGTGGGCAGCCTCGCCGGGGCACTGCTGAACCGGTCGGACCTGTCCACGGGGTTCGTCACCCGGCTGCACGAACGCACGGCGGGCATCCCTTTCGTGGTCGAGGAAGTGGTACGTTCCCTCGCCGACGCCGAGGAGCCCGAGGCGCTGGACCGCGTCGGCGTGCCGCTGCTGCTCCGCGAGGCGATGGCCGAGCGCATGGCCGGGCTGACCTCGGCGGCGGTGCGGACGGTGCAGGTCGCCGCGGTGCTCCGGGTCCCCGCCGGCGAGCAGCTGATCACCGCGGCCGGCGGCGACTCCTCCGGCCTGGGGGAGGCACTTCGGGCCGGGGTCCTGCACGAGGATCCGGGCGGCCGATACGGCTTCCGCCATGCGCTGGCCCAGCAGGCGGTGTACGATGCGATCCCCGGTCCCGAACGTCGCTCGGCACATGAGCGCGTGATGGCCGCGCTGGCCGCCATGGACTCCCCGCCACTGGTCCAGCTCGCCTTCCACGCTCGGCAGGCCGGCGACATCGAGGCATGGCTGCGGCACGGGACCGCCGCGGCCCACCGCGCCGCCGCGCTCGGCGACAACGCCATGGCCATCGAGATCATCGAGGACATGCTCGACGATCCCGACCTGCCGCCCGCCGAGCGCGCGCCGCTGGCGCTCAAGCTGAGCCGGTTCGCCAGGACCGGCCTGTCGCACCAGCGGGTCGTGCGCATGCTGCGGCACGTCCTGCGCGACGACTTCCTCTCCCCGGAGGCGCGCGCGGAGGCGCGCCTGGACCTCGGGCTCGTGCTGTCCAACCAGGCGGGCGACACCGCCGGCGGCCGACCCGAGATCATGACCGCCGTCGAGGAGCTCACCGACCAGCCGTCCCTGGCGGCGCGCGGCCTCGCCTGCCTCGCCCTGCCGGGCTGGGGCACCGAGTCGCTGCCCCAGCACGAGCAGTGGATGGCCCGGGCCGAGGCGCTGGTCGCGGACGGGGACAACCCCGAGCTGTCCACGGCCGTCCTGGTCAACCGGGCGTCCTTCCAGGCGGCCATCGGCGCCAAGGACGCCTTCGCCGTCGCCGAGACCCTCCCGGTCGGCGACAACCGGCTGGCCGTCCGGCGCGAGATCACCCGCGGGTACGCCAACCTGTACGACTCGCTGATCACGCTCGGGCTGTTCACCGAGGCCGAGCGGGCCGCGCGCGAGGGACGGCGGCTGGCCGTGGAGACCGGCGCGGAGTACTGCGCCTACCTCATCGACGTCTCCTCGATCCGCATGGAATGGCTGACCGGCAGGTGGGAGGGCCTGCGCGAGCGCGCCATCGCGATGAGCGACGTGGTCGCGGGCACCCCGCAGATCGCGGTGGACGTCTGGCTGGTCCTCGGCATGCTGGCGCTGGCGACCGGCGAGTGGGACGAGGCCGCGCGGCACTTCCAGGGCGCCGGGCTCGACGCGCCGGACAACGGGTACGTGCCCATCGTCGAGACCGCCGCCGCCGGGATGCTCGAGCTGCACCTGGCCAGGGGCGCGCTGGACGACGCCGTCGCCGAGGTCGAGCGCGCGATCTTCCGGCTGCGCCGCAAGGCCGTGTGGGTCTGGGGCGCGCACCTGATCGCGCCCGCCGTCACCGCGCTGGGCTTCGCGGGCCGGCTGGAGGAGGCGGCCGACCTGGTGGAGGAGTACGCCGCCGGCATCGCCGGCCGCATGGCCCCCAACGCGCACGCCGCCCTGGACGCCGCCCGCGGCGCCCTCGCCTCGGCCGGGGGGTGCCACGACGAGGCCGCCGCCCACTACGCCCGCGCCCGCGAGGCGTACGCGGAGATGCCCCAGCCGTACGCGGCGGCGCACGCCGGCGAGGGGGAGGCCAGGTCGAGGCTCGCCCGCGGCGACACCGGCGCCGGCGCGGCCTTCGCCGACATCGCCGAGCGGTACGGGGAACTGGGCGCCACGCACGACGCCGCCCGATGTCGCCGCGTGCTGCGGGACATCGGGGTGGAGGTGCAGTTGCCGCGCGGACGCCGGGCCAAGACCAGCGCGCTCTCGCAGCGGGAGACCGAGGTGGCCCGGCTGGTCGCACTCGGGCGGACGAACAAGGAGATCGCCGACGTGCTGTTCCTGTCCACCCGCACGGTGGAGAGCCACGTCGCGACCGTGCTGCGCAAGCTCGGCGTCCGGTCGCGGACCGAGGTGGCGCCGCCGAGCTGAGAAACCCGGCGGCGAGAGAAGTACATCACAGGAGCACACCGGCGCGACACCTCCGGGAACGGCGAAACCCCCGGGGACCGGCGGGCTGTCGGTCCCCGGGGGCGTCCTCGCCGCCTGGGTGCAGGCGATCATGTCTCGGTTCAGACGGTGATGCTCCAACTGTCCAGGAAGCCAGTGTCCTGGGAGTAGTTGTCCGTCACCTGCAGAGTCCATGTTCCGGACGCCTGCTGACTGACTGGAACCGAGTAGGTGCGGGTGCCGAAGGAGGTGCAGGACCCGGTACCGACGCTCTTGACGGTGTAGTAGGTCCCGCTCGGGCCGCGCAGGCGGATCGAGAGGTCCTCGGCGCAGGTGTGCGAGATCGTCACGTTCAGCTTGACCGGCGAGACGGCGGTGCCGCTCGCGGTCGAGGTGACCGGGCTGTTGATCGTCGCGAAGTCGTTGATGGTGAAGTTGGTGTCGTTGGTGAACGTCCGGCCGCCGGTGGTCCCCACGTTCAGCGTGTAGGTCGCCGTGTGGCTCGGGGTGCCGGTGCCGTTGCCGGTGCCCGTCACGGTGATCTGGTAGCTGCCGTTGGGCGTGGACGCCGAGGTGGAGATGGTCAGCGTCGAGGAGCCGCCCGAGGTCACCGAGGTCGGGTTGAAGGTCGCGGTCGCGCCGGACGGCAGGCCGCTGGCGGTGAGGGCGACGGTCTGCGTGGCGCCGGAGGTCGTCTGCGTGGCGACGGTGGTGGTCGCCGAGCCGCCCGCGGTGACGTTCCCGGAGGTCGGGTTGACCGACAGGGAGAAGTCCTGGCCGGGGTTGCTGGTGCAGGCGGCCTCACCCGACTGGGCGGGGACCTGGACGGCGGTCCAGGCGGCCTTGGTGGCGGCGCACTCAGGGCTGTTGGCGCCGTACAGTTCCACGGCCGCGGCCAGCGAGGCGGTGCGGATGTTGACGTACCGCCAGCTGGAGGTCTTCCGCTGCAGCGCGCCCATGTAGATCTTGCCGGCCTTCTGGATGCTGATGCCGGTCAGCGAGGACGGGCCGGTGCAGACCGGGCTGGTCGGCTTGCCGCCGCCGGGGTTGGTGCCCTCGGCGAGCAGGTAGAACCAGTGGTTCAGCGGGCCGGCCGCCGAGTGGACCTCGGTGTTCGGGATCGCCGAGGTGTAGCAGTTCGGGTCGCCGTTGGTCTGCGGGTTGTACATGTACCGGATCGGGCCGGAGCCGACGAGGTTGACCTCCTCGCCGACCTGGTAGTCCGGCGGGTCGTTCGGGTTGTTGGCGTACGCCTCGGTCAGCGCGCCGAAGATGTCGCCGGTGCCCTCGTTGATGCCGCCGTTCTCGTTGCCGGAGCCGGCGCCGCCCGGGGTGGTCTGGAAGATGGCGTGGCCGAACTCGTGCGCCACCACGTCGATCGGCGTGGCCTGGCGCTGGTTGTCCTGGCTGTGGCCGAAGTTGGTGTAGCTGCCGTTCCAGTAGGCGTTGACGTCGGCGAGGCCGACGCGGGCCGGGAAGCCGCCGCCGCTGCCGTTGATGCCGCTGCGGTTCAGCCAGTCGCGGAGCATGTCCCACTCGCGCTGCACCGCGTACAGGGCGTCGACGCAGGCGGTCTCCAGGTTCGTGCCCGAGCCGTTGCCCCAGGAGTCGGTGCTCTTGGTGTAGGCCGAGCCGTTCTGGCCGCCGCAGCGGATGCCGCTGCGCGTGGTGTCGGTCATCGAGTACGAGCCGCTGGAGCCGCTCGTCTGGATGGTGACCTGGCCGTTGTAGTAGCTGTTGCCGGTGCCGGCGCGCACGTCGTCGTAGGAGTCGGCGATCGCGCCGGTCCTGGCGTCGACGAAGACGTGCTGGATGCTGGGCTTGCCGGAGGCGATGCCCGCGACCGTGGCCTCCCAGGCCAGGCGGTGCTGACCGCCCCAGGCCAGCACGACGAGGCGCGGCGCGCGGCTGTCGTCCACCCGGTCCAGCCGGGTCTTCGCGGTCTCCAGCGCCTTGTCGGCGGTCACCGTGGCCTTGGTGGCAAGGCCGATGGTCGCGCCGCTCGCGGAGACGGTGTCCTTCACGCGGCCCGCCGAGTCGGTGACCACGACCGCGTCTCCGCCGATCACGGGCAGGCCCTTGTAGGTCCGCTCGTAGGTCGCGTAGAACGAGCCGCCGACGCCGGGGGTCACGCCGGTGCGGCTGAACACCTCGTCGGCGCCTCTGCGGAGGTCGTCCAACTGGCTGGCCACGGCCCTGTCGGCCGCCGAGGTGGCGAGCTGGAGGGGGTCGGCGGCCAGGGGGGTGGCCGTGAACCCGGGGGGTGGCTTGGCTGCCGCGGGGGTGGCGGGCGCCGCGACGGCCACGATGGCCAGACCTGCGGTGACCGCGTACAGAGCTCTGCGCCTCATGCGCGAATTCCTTTCTGTGCCTCCCGGCGCCCGCGTGTTTCGCCGTGTACGCGGGCAACGGTCGTCACGACGCCGGACGTCGTCGGCCGGCGAGCGAATGGATCTTGGGGGGTGATGAGACAGAGACGATGTGCGTCCGCCGGGCTTTGTTGGGGGGTGGACGGCCGAGGCGGGCCGTGGCCGGCGGAGTGAATCCGGGGGGAGAGGCTGTCAGGGCGGGAGGTTGGGGGGTGTCTCCACAGCGCTCCTTACTCCGCTCACGCGGCCGGGTGAACTCGCTTGTGCGAGACGCTAGGGGTCGGCTACGGATCTGAACATCCGTAGAGGCATCCGTACATGTACGGAAAAATGGATTGAACATAGGTCAACAACGGGGCGCTAATTGAGTGGATGTATCGCTTGATGTGGTCAAAGATGCGGAACGGTCGGGTCCGTAGGGCCCGGACCGTGTCACCGGGGGTGCGCGTGATCGATCCGAAGGACCGGCCGAGCGTCGCGGACATGCCCGTCCGCAGGCTCGGAGTCGACGACCTGCGCGACTGCCTGCTCCTCGCCATCGACAGGAAATGGCTGCCCGAGGAGGCCAAGTGGCGGCTGCTGTTCGAGGTCGGCGAGGTCTACGGCATCGACGACCCCGAGGGCGGCCTCGCGGGCACGGTCGTGCTCTCCCGCTACGGGCCCCGCCTCGGCGCGGTCAGCATGGTCCTGGTCGCCACCCGGTACGGCCGCATGGGGCTCGGCGGCCGGCTCATGCGCCACCTCATCCGCCAGGCCGGCGACGCCACGCTGTTCCTGACCGCCACCGAGTACGGCAGAGGGCTGTACGAGAAGCTCGGCTTCACCGCGGTCGGCACGGTCGTCACCCACATCGGCCAGTTGCGGCCCGAACCGGAGGACTTCAAGCAGGACGGCGTCCGCCCCGCCCGCGAGACCGACCTGGAGGCGATCGGCCGCCTGGACCTGCGGGCCTCCGGCGCGCCGCGCGCCGAGGTCATCCGCCGCCTGCCGCGCTTCGCCGAACGGACCCGCGTCGCCGAGCGCGCGGGCGAGGTCACCGGCTTCGGCGCCGCGTGGCGCAACGTCGACAACGTCGTGGTCGGACCGGTGATCGCGGCGAGCACGGCCATGGCGCGCGCCCTCATCGCCGAACTGACCGCCGACCTCCACGGCCCCGTGCGCCTGGACGTCGACACCCGCCACCGCGCCCTGGCCGAATGGGTCTCCTCCCGCGGCGCCGTCCCCGCCTTCAGCACCACGCTGATGACCTACGGCGGGGACCTGCCCGGCGACCGCGCCCGCCTGTACACGCCCGTCATGCAGGCCCTCGGCTGACGGGGGCGCCATGGACTCCGCACCGCGCCCCCGCCGTCCCGACGCCGCCGAACTGCCGGAGGCCGAGGTGATCGACGCCTTCGGCGACTGGGCCACCGGAACGGGACCCCTCTACCGGCGCCTGGCCGACGGCGTCCGCCGGGCCATCGAGGACGGCGCCCTGCCACCCGGCCAGCGCATCCCCGCGGAACGGCAGCTCGCCGCGAGCCTGCGCCTCAGCCGCACCACGGTCGTGGCCGCCTACGACGTCCTGCGCGAGGCCGGGCTGATCGAGAGCAGGACCGGCAGCGGCACGCGCGTCGCCGCCGGCGTCCGGACCCGCCGCGACGTCACCGACGGGCGCGTGCCGGGCGGCAAGGCGTCCTCGATCTACCAGCGGCTCATCGACGGGCCCGCCCAGGTGATCTCGCTGACCCGTTCCGCCGAGGGCGCGGTCCCCGAGCTGGCGCAGGCCCTGCGCGAGCTCGCCGCGGGCGACCTGTCCGCCGCCTTCGACGAGCCCGGATACCACCCCTCCGGGCTGCCCGCGCTGCGCGAGGCCATCGCGGTCTACCTGACCGGCACCGGCCTGCCCACCACGCCCGCCCAGGTGCTCGTCACGACCGGCTCGCACCAGGCGCTCGTCCTGGTCTCCGAGCTCTACCTGCGCCAGGGGAGCACCGCGCTGGCCGAGTCCCCGGGCTGGCCCTGCTGCCTGGACGTGTACCGCGCGCGGGGCGCCCGCGTCGTGACGGTCCCCATCGACGACGACGGGCCGGACGTGACCGCCATGGCGGCGGCGTTCGCCGCGCGCAGGCCGGACCTCGTGTACCTGATGCCCACCTTCCACAACCCCACGGGCGTGCTCACCAGCGCCTCGCGCAGGCGCGCGATCGCCGAGCTCTCCTCCCGGCACGAGGTGCCGATCCTGGAGGACAACGCCTACATCGCCCACACCGGCCAGGGCGACACGCCAGGGCTGCTCGCCGCCTACGCCCCCGCCGGCGCGGAGGTGCTGTCGGCGGGCTCGCTGGCCAAGGTCGTCTGGGCCGGGCTGCGCATCGGCTGGGTGCGCGGGCCCTCGGAGATCGTCGAGCGGCTGGCCCGCAGGAAGGCGTTCGCCGACCTCGGCAGCCCCGTCATCGACCAGATGCTCGCGGCCAGGCTCCTGCCCCGGCTCACCGAGATCCAGGCCGCGAGGAACCCCGTGCGCGAGGAGCGCCTGGCGCACGCGGAGAAGCTGCTGCGCGAACGCCTGCCGTCCTGGTCCTGGCGCCGCCCGGCGGGCGGCAGCGGCCTGTGGATCGAGCTGCCGGGCACCGACGCCGCCGAGTTCGCCCACGTGGCCCTGCGCCACGGCGTGGAGATCGTGCCCGGCGCGATCACCGACCCCACCGGCCGCCACGACCACTACCTGCGCCTGCCGTTCACCTTCTCCCCGGAGGTCCTCGACGGGGTGGTGGAGCGCCTGGCCGGGGCCTGGGCGGAGTTCACACGGCGGGGTCCCGCGGCACGGGACGGCCGCGCGGGCGCAGGCCCAGCAGCAGGCCCGCGATGACCAGGGCCGCGCCGAGCAGGTCGGCGGGCGCGGGATGGCCGGTGCCGAGCACCAGCCCGCAGACGATCGCGCCGATGGGCAGGAAACCGGAGAACAGCCCCGCCCGCTCGGTGCCGAGCCGGGGCAGCGCGTCGTACCAGCAGAAGAACGCCACCGCCGTCACCACCACGGCCAGGTAGGCCAGCGCCGCGGCCTCCGGCAGGGTCGGCACGCGCAGCGCGTCCCGCCCGTCGGCGGCCAGCCCGGTGACCGCCAGCAGCGGCACCGCCGCCAGCGTCGCGTACGCCGACACCCGCACGGCGCCGAGCCGGGGCAGCAGCGGCACGGCGAGCAGCGAGAACGCGACCTCGCAGGCGAGCGCGCCGAGCGCGAGCAGCAGGCCGAGCGGCGTGCCGCCGCCGAGCCCGGTGGCCAGGGCCGCGCCGCCCGCCACCACCAGCGCGGCCACGACGATGGCCGGGGTCGGCCGCCGCCGCTCCATCAGCGGCCCGGCCACGGCGAGCACGATCGGGACCGTCGCCACGATCGTGCCGACCGTGGCCGGGTCGGCGTACCGGGTGGCCTCCAGGATGAAGACGTTGAAGGCGCCGAGCCCGGTGACGGCCAGCAGCGCCACGAGGGCCAGCTCGCGCCGGTCCAGCCGCAGGTGCGGCATCCCGCGCGCCCGCATGACCAGCAGCAGCACCAGCCCGCCCGCCGCGTACCGCAGGGCCTGGCCCCCGTAGACCGGGTAGCGGTGCAGCGCGGGCGACACCGCGGTCAGCGTCCCGACCAGGAACATCGCGGACGCCGCCGCCACCGCTCCCCGCGCGCGGTCCCGCGACGACCAGCTCAGCCCCCGTCCGTCCACGACTCCTGTCGCCTCTTCCATGGTCATGGGCGTGTGTCCTCCCCTGTGCCGTCCGGGGGCCAATGCTCGCAAGGTGATCAAGAACCGGACAGGGCCAATCCAGTCGTAATCGGACCTGAACCCGCGGCGGTCGGCGGTCGGCCGCGGCCGCTCGCGGGGTGCCGGCTGGGACAGGTCGGGGCCGTCTTCCCTGGTGATCGAGTGGATTTGGCGTCCGGGACGAAGATTCCGGGGCGGGTGTAGCAGCCGAGTCGGCACGATCTATGGGTGTGGTCTGGTGGAATAGCGTGTTGTGAGTGGTCAGACCTATCGGCTGGTGCGCAGGGGGAACCCGGGGCGCGCGGCGGCGCCCGTGCTGGACGAGCACCAGCGCGCGGTCGTCACCCACGAGCGGGGGCCGCTGCTCGTGCTGGCCGGTCCGGGGACCGGCAAGACCACCACGATCGTCGAGAGCATCGTCGAGCGCGTCGAACGGCGCGGCGTCGACCCCGAGCGCGTGCTGGTGCTGACCTTCAGCCGCAAGGCCGCCCAAGAGCTGCGCGAGCGTATCACCGCCCGCCTGCGCCGCACCACGAGAACGCCTCTCGCGCTCACCTTCCACAGCTACGCCTACGCGCTGCTGCGCCGCGAGGCCGTCCTCGCCGGCGAGCCGCCGCCGCGCCTGCTGACCGGCCCGGAGGAACTGCTGGAGGTCCGCCGCCTCCTGCACGGCGACCTGGAGGACGGCGCGCGCGACTGGCCGTCCAGCCTGCGCGAGGCCCTGAAGACCCGTGGGTACGCCGAAGAGCTGCGCGACTTCCTGGCCAGGGCCAACGAGCGCGGCCTCGACGGTCCCGACCTGGTGGTGCTCGGCCGCGAGCACGGCCGGGCCGACTGGGTGGCCGCGGGCCGCTTCGCCGCCCGGTACAACGACCGCTTCGACCTCGACCCGACCCCCACCCTCGACTACTCCGAGCTGATCCACGCGGGCGCGGGCCTGCTCGCCGACCCCGAGGTGCGCCGCCGCGAGCGCGCCGCCTACGACGTCGTGTACGTGGACGAGTACCAGGACACCGACCCCGCCCAGGACCACCTGCTCGGCCTGCTCGCCGGAGACGGCCGCGACCTGATCGCCGTCGGCGACCCCGACCAGTCGATCTACGGCTTCCGCGGCGCCGACGTCCGCAACATCCTCACCTTCCCCGAGCGCTTCCGCACCGCCGCCGGCCGTGAGGCGCCGGTCGTCGCGCTGCGCGTGTGCCGCCGCAGCGGCGCCGACCTGCTGGCCGCCTCCCGCCGCGTGGCCGCCCGCCTGCCCGTCCCGCCGAGCCCCGGCCGGGGCGCGCGCCCCCACCCGGAAAGCCACCGCGACCTGCTCGCCGTCGACACCGCCGACCCCGGTGAGGTGCGCGTCCTGCTCGCCGACAGCGAGAGCCAGGAGGCCGCGGTCGTGGCCGACACCTTGCGCCGCGCCCACCTGCTGGAGGGCGTCCCCTGGTCGCGCATGGCCGTGCTCGTCCGCTCGGCCACCCGCCAGGTCCCCATGCTGCGCCGCGCCCTGCTCAGCGCGGGCGTCCCCGTCGTCGTGGCGGGGGACGGGCTCCCGCTGATCCAGGAGCACGGCGTGCGGCCGCTGGCCACCCTGCTGCGCGTCGCGCTGCGCCCGGAGACCTTGGACGTCACCACCGCGGAGGAACTGCTCACCGGCCCGCTCGGCGCCACGGACGCGATCGGCGTGCGCCGCCTGCGCCGCGCCCTGCGCGTGGCCGAGCTGGCGGCCGCGGCCGTCGACTCCGGCGAGCCCGCGCCGCCGCCGCGGTCCTCCGACGAGCTGCTGGTCGCCGCCGTGCAGGACGTCCGCGAGCTGGTCTCGATCGAGCCGCACGTCGCCTCCTGCGCCGAGCGCGTCGCCGCGCTGGTCAAGGTCGCCCGCGCGTCGGCCGAGCGCGGCGACACCGCGGAAGAGGCCCTGTGGGCGGTCTGGCAGGCGTCCGGGCTGCCCGAGCGCTGGACGGACGCCAGCGTGTCCGGCGGGCCGCGCGGCGCGCAGGCCGACCGCGACCTCGACGCCGTGGTGGCGCTGTTCGACCACGCCGCCCGCTTCGTCGACCGCCTGCCCCACGCCGGGCTCGGCGTCTTCCTCGACGACCTGGCGTCCCAGGAGATCGCGGGCAACACCCTCGCCGCGCACGCGCCGGACGGCGACGTCGTGCAGATCCTCACCGCCCACCGCGCCAAGGGCCTCGAATGGGACGTCGTGGTCGTCGCGGGCGTCCAGGACGGGGTCTGGCCCGACCTGCGCCTGCGCGGCTCGCTGCTCGGCATCGAGCAGCTCGTCGAGCTGTCGGAGGGCTCGGCCCTGGACGGCGTGGACGCCGCCACCGCCGCGCTGGCCTCCAAGCTCCTCGCCGAGGAACGCCGCCTGTTCTACGTCGCCGTCACCCGCGCCCGCCGCCGCCTCGTGGTCACCGCCGTCGGCGGCGACGACACCGACGAGCGCCCCTCGCGCTTCCTGTCCGAGCTGCTCCCCGGCGCGGTCGAGGAGGCCACCGTGGACGAGCGCGCCCGCTGGCTGAGCATGTCCGCGCTGGTCGCCGACCTGCGCGCCGCCGTGTGCGACCCCTCGCGCCCCGAGGCCATGCGCAGGGCCGCCGCGGGCCACCTCGCCCGCCTGGCCCGCGCCGGCGTGCCCGGCGCCCACCCCGACGAGTGGTACGCCCTCACCCCCATCTCCGACGACCGCCCGCTCACCTGGCCGGACGGCATCGTCCGCGTCTCGCCGTCGGCGGTCGAGAGCTTCACCAAGTGCGGCCTGCGCTGGCTCCTCGAAACCGCCGTCGGCGCGTCCGGCACCGACGCCTCGCGCAGCCTCGGCTCGGTCATCCACGCCGTCGCCGTCCTCGCCGCCGCCGGGCAGGAAGGCGACGCGCTCGGCAAACGGCTGGACGAGGTCTGGGAGGAACTGGACTTCGAC
This sequence comes from Sphaerisporangium krabiense, assembly GCF_014200435.1. NCBI lineage: Bacteria > Bacillati > Actinomycetota > Actinomycetes > Streptosporangiales > Streptosporangiaceae > Sphaerisporangium > Sphaerisporangium krabiense. The sequence continues at coordinate 3,711,041 of NZ_JACHBR010000001.1, forward strand.
GGCCTGTGGTTCAGCCGCAAGCAGCGCACCGTCGCCGAGCGGATGGTGTCCCGGTTCCTCACCTGGCACGAGGGCAACCCGCGCGAGCTGGTCGCCGTCGAGGAGGCGTTCACGGCCATGCTGTCGGAGAACGTCCAGATCAAGGGCCGCGTCGACCGCGTCGAGCGCGACGGCGACGGCCGCGCGGTCATCATCGACCTGAAGACCGGCACCACCAAGCCCTCCGACCACGACCTCGCCCGCCACCCGCAGCTCGGCGTCTACCAGCTCGCCGCCCTGCTCGGCGCGTTCCAGCGGCACGGCCTCACCGAGCCCGGCGGCGCGGCCCTGGTCCAGCTCGGCAAGGCCGCGGGCGCCAACGCCACGCTCGCCCGCGAGCAGGCGCAGGGCGCGCTCGGCGACGATCCCCAGCCCGGCTGGGCCGGCGAGCTGGTCGACACCGTGGCCACCGGCATGTCCGCGCGGGTCTTCCGCGCCACGGTCAACGACGGCTGCCGCACCTGCGCGGCCAAGGCGAGCTGCCCGGTCAACGACGGCGGGGGCCAGGTTTGCTAGACGCTCCACATCCGGCCCCCGGCGCCGACGGGGTGCGCCCCGCCCTGATCGGCCCCGCCGAGCTCGCCGACAAGCTGGGCATCGCGCCGCCCACCCCCGAGCAGGCCGCCGTCATCGAGGCCCCGCTCGGCCCCATGGTCGTGGTGGCCGGCGCCGGGTCGGGCAAGAGCGAGACCATGGCCGGGCGGGTGGTGTGGCTGGTCGCCAACGGCCTGGTGCGCCCCGAACGCGTGCTCGGCCTCACCTTCACCCGCAAGGCCGCCGCCGAGCTGGCCGCCCGGGTGCGCAAGCGGCTCACCCGCCTCGCCGAGGTCGGCATGGCCCCGGCCGAGATGCTGGACGACGAGCCCACCGTCTCCACCTACCACGCCTACGCCGCCCGCCTGGTCACCGACCACGCGCTGCGCGAGGCGCTGGAGCCGACGATGCGGCTGGTCACGCCCGCGATCTCCTGGCAGATGGCCTCGCGCGTGGTCGGCCGGTACGACGGGCCCATGGACCGCGTGGACCTGGCCCCCTCCTCGGTCACCGCGGCGGTGCTGGAGCTCGCCGGCGAGATGGCCGAACACCTGCGCGCCCCCGGCGAGGTCCGCGAGATCGGCCGGTGGTTGCAGGAGCGCCTGGCCGCCGTCACCGGCCGCACGACCCTGCCCCAGCGCAGGCCGGCGCGCACCCAGGAGATCCGCGAGCAGCTCCTGCCGCTCGTCGAGGCGTACGACCGGCTGAAGCGCAGCCGGGAGGTCATCGACTACGGCGACCAGATGGCGCTGGCCGCGCGCATCGCCGACCGGCACCCCGAGGTCGGCATGATCGAACGCGGCCGGTTCTCGGTCGTGCTGCTCGACGAGTACCAGGACACCAGCCACGCCCAGCTCGTCCTGCTGCGCGCCCTGTTCGGCGGCGGCCACCCGGTGACCGCCGTCGGCGACCCCTGCCAGTCCATCTACGGCTGGCGCGGCGCCTCCTCCGGCAACCTCAAGCGGTTCGTCCGCGACTTCCCCACCTCGGCGGGTGAGCCCGCCCCCGTGCGCCGTCTTTCCGTCAGCTTCCGCAACGGCGAGAAGGTGCTGGACGTCGCGGCGCGCGTGCAGGCCCCCCTGCGCTCCGAGGCCCGCGAGGTCCCCGTGCTCACCCCCGGCGTCAACCGCGTCGGCCGCGGCCGGGTGCTGTGCGCCTTCCACGAGACCGCCGAGGACGAGGCCGCGTGGGTCGCCGACGGCGTGGCCCACCTGCTCGGCCACGAGGGCGCTCCGGACGGCCTGCCGTGGGGGGACGGCGAGCGCGACAAGCTGCGCGAGAAGGCCAAGGCGGGCGCCTGGGGCGGGGCGCAGGCCCTCCAGCCGCAGGACGTCGCCGTCCTCGCCCGCAAGCGGTCCCAGTTCCCCGCGCTGCGCCGCGCCCTGGAGGCCAGGGACATCCCCGTCGAGGTCGTCGGCCTCGGCGGCCTGCTCACCGTCCCCGAGGTCGCCGACGTCGTCGCGACCCTGCGCGTCCTGTACGAGCCCGCGGCGGGCGACTCGCTGGTCCGCCTGCTGGCCGGGCCGCGCTGGCGCATCGGGGTCGCCGACCTGAAGGTCCTCGGCGACCTCGCCCGCGAGCTCACCGTCTCCCAGCGCCAGGGCGCCGCCCCCGAGGACGCTCTGGAGCAGGTCGTCACCGACATGGCGGCCGAGCGCGGCTCGCTGGTCGACGCCCTGGACGAGCTGCCCGACCGTCCCGACTGGCTAGAGCCCTTCTCGCCCCTGGCCCGCGAGCGGCTGCCCCGCCTCGCGCAGGAACTGCGCGTCCTGCGCGCGCACGCCGGGCAGCCCCTGCCCGACCTCATCGGCGAGGTCGAACGCCGCCTCGGCCTGGACGTCGAGGTCGCCTCCCGCGGCGGCGGCCCGCTCGCCGCCCGCGCCGACCTCGACGCCTTCCTCGACGCCGCCGCGCGGTTCGCCGGCGACGCGGAGGATCCGACGCTCGGCGCGTTCCTCGCCTACCTTCAGGCCGCGGAGACCGAGGAGTTCGGCCTGGAGGCCGGGCGCGTCGGCGAGACCAACAGCGTCAAGCTGATGACCGTCCACGCCTCCAAGGGCCTGGAGTGGCCGGTCGTCGTCGTGCCGGGGCTGTCCCAGATCACCACGCAGGCGGGCGGGCTGGCCAAGGGCAGCGTGTTCCCCGCCACGCCCGCCACCAACTCCCGCTGGACCGAGAACCCGCGCAAGCTGCCGTACCCGCTGCGCGGCGACCGCTTCGACCTTCCCGTCCTGGAAGGTCTGGAGAAGGAGGACCTGGCCGCGTTCGACCAGGCTTGCCGCGAACGCGACCTGCGGGAGGAACGCCGCCTCGCCTACGTCGCGGTCACCCGGGCCCACTACCTGCTGATCGCCTCCGGCTACCGCTGGGGCTCGGCCGCACGGCCACTCGAACCGTCCGACTTCCTGCTGGAGGTCCGCGAGGCGGCCGGCCACGCCATGACCTGGGCGCCCGACCTCGAAGAGGACGCCGTCAACCCGCTGCTCGCCGAGCCCGCGTCGGAGGAATGGCCGGCCACCCCCGGCGGCGCGCGCTACGAGGCCATCCGCGGCGGCGCCGACATGGTCATGGACGCCATCAACGGCGACGACTGGCTCGCCCCCGCGGATCCCACGCCGATGAAGGACTGGGAACAGGACCGGGTCCGCTCCTGGGCGCGCGACACCGAGCTGCTGCTGCGCGAGCGCGACCAGGCGCGGCGGCGCGGCGGCCACCTCGTCGAGCTGCCCGCGCGGCTCACCGTCTCGTCCCTGGTCACGCTCGCCACCGACCCTGCCGCGCTGGCCCGGCAGATCCGCCGCCCGCTGCCGCACCGGCCCGCCCCGCTGGCCCGCCGGGGCACCGCCTTCCACCGCTGGCTGGAGAACCGCTGGGACCAGCAGCGCCTCATCGACGACATGGAGCTGCCCGGCGCCGCCGACGAGCTGTCCCTCACCGACCTCCAGCTCGCCGAGCTGCGGGACCGGTTCGAGGAGAGCCCCTGGGCGTCGATGGAGCCCATCGACCTGGAGGTCCCCTTCGAGACCGTCATCGCCGACCGGGTGGTGCGCGGACGCATGGACGCGGTGTTCCCCGAGGGCGACGGCTACGTGATCGTCGACTGGAAGACCGGCGAGCCCCCCCGCGGCAGGGGCGCCCGCGCCGCCACCGTCCAGCTCGCCGCCTACCGCCTCGCCTGGTCCCAGCTGGCGGATGTGCCTCTCGCCAAGGTGAGCGCCGCCTTCCACTACGTCCGCGCCAACCAGACCGTCCGCCCGGCGGACCTCCTCGACGCCGCGGGCCTGATGAAGCTCATCGAGTCCGTCCCCAAGGACGAGTGACCCGCCGGTCCCGGCAGGACGTCAGGATCCACCGCAGGTCGCGGAGCAGAACCTGACCTCGGGGTAGCGCGGTGACGGCTTGTCCAGCAGAGGCTGCGGTCGCGACTTCAGGTGCCGGTCGAGGAAGGCCGCCACGTACGTACGGGTGAGCTCGGCGGCGCGCGCCCCGGGCAGAACGCCGTAGGCGGGTTTGACGCCGAGGGCGCCCGCCAGCAGAGGGCCGTCGGTGAAGGACTGATGTTCCGCGCCCGACAGCACGAGCCAGCGCTTCCACCCGGTCATCCGCTTCCAGTCGCGGTCCCACGAACCGTCGCCGCCGCCGGGGACGTGCGGCGGCGAACCGATGAACATGAAGGGCCGGGAGAACCCGCCTTCGGGTATCCGGGCGTAGGTGGTGCCGTCCATGTCGATTCCCGCGCGTACCCGGGGGTCCTTCAGCATGGCCGCCACGGCGCCGGCCCCGCCGATCGACTGGCCGACCATCGCCGTCCGGGAGCGGTCGATCAGGCCGGCGCCGTCCCACGTCGACGGCAGCCGGTCGAGGACGAAGGAGACGTCGGCCGCCCGGCTCTGGACCACCCCGGCGCCGAAGCCGGGGTCGGTGTCGCTGTCGCACGCCAGGCATTCGGCGATCCGACCGCCCGGCAGGGTCGTGGCGTAGCTCTCGTAGGCGTGGTCGATCCCGGCCACGACGTACCCCCGGCTGGCCAGGTCCTCCGCCAGCGACGTGAGCGTGCTCATCGGCTTGGTGAAGCCGGGGGACAGGACCACCAGCGGAACCTCGCGCCCCGCGGGTTCGGCGTTCTCGATGGCGTTCGTCCGCGTCCTGCTCAGCGTGTCGTCCGGGACGCCCGCGGTCCTCGAGCCCTTCAGCAAGAGCTCCGACTCCTTGGGGGACATGTACGGCGCCCGCCGCCCGTCCCGCCGCTCGGCCGGGTACCACAGGGTGACCTTGAGTTCCCTGGCGTCGGCGTCGAGGTTCCAGGGGTCGGGGCGGGAGGTGTCCTTCAGGTACAGGGTGGTGGTGCCGACCGGATGGGCGCCGGTGGGGGCGGGCAGGGTGGCGGGACCGGCGGGCGTGGCCGACGGGACGGCGGACCGGGGCGGCGTGGGCGCGGAACAGGCCGACGCGGCCAGGACGACCAGTCCCGCGGCGACGGGCAGGAGCTGTCTCATGGAGTGGTCCATTTCACTCGCGCACCAAGGTCAGGGCCTTGGCCAGGGCGGGGTCGCGCCCGGCGGCCGCGTCCTGCGGAGTCAGGGGCACGTAGTGGTCGGGCGGCACGCCGATCCGGTCGATCACCTCACGGCCGGGGCCGAGGTGGTGCTTGGCGGGAAAGCTCAGCGTGGTGTTGTTGCCGAGCAGGTACGGCCGCGCCGGGCCGGAGATGACCCCGGCGGTTCTGGCGCCGACCAACCGGCCGACGCGCAGGTCCTTGACCGCGGAGCTGAAGTGCTCGCACGCCGAGGCGCAGCCGCGGTCGGTGAGCACCGCCAGGGGCAGGCCGAGCAGTTCGACGGTGTCGTCGGTCCGCAGGGTCTCGCACGTGCCGTTCACGGTGCACAGGTAGGCGGTGACCTTGCCATGGGCGAACGCGCTCACCAGCCGGATCGCCTCCGCGGGGCTGCCGCCGCCGTTGCCGCGCAGGTCCAGCACGACGCCCGCGAGGGTCCGGCCGGCGCGCAGCCTGGAGATCGCCTTGAACACCCGGTCCGCGGAGTCGGAGGCGAATCCGGTCATCCGCACGTAGGCGATGTCGTCGTCCAGCAACTTCGAGCGCACCACTTGCAGGGCGGCCAGATCGCGCTGGTAGACGCCGGGCTTGAGCGTCACGGTCCAGCGGCGGCCGGTGGCCTGCCGCAGGAGGCGCAGCCGGACCGGGCGCGCTCGCGGGTACTGCGGGTAGAGGGCGGCGATCGCGGGGGTGGACTTCCCGTCGATGAACGGCGCCGATCCGTCGACCGACTCGATGATGTCGCCGGGGCGCAGTCCGGCGGCCCGCGCCGCGCCGCCCTGCACGGTGGTGACGAACAGCGGGGGGAGTGCGGCGCCGGGGTTGCCGTTCACCTGGGGACCGTTGACGTTCGCCTGGAACCCGAGGCCGTAGCCGTCACCGTCGTAGTAGTCGGGCGGTGGCCTGAGGTCGTGCGTCCAGCGGGCGTGGTCGTCGCCGAGGGCGGCCACGATGGCTTCGAGGGTGACGACGGCCAGTTTGTCGCGCAGGCCGGGAACCCGATCGGTGATCTTCCGGTAGACGGCCTCGAAAGCGGCCCAGTCGGCCTTCCGGTCGCCGGTCAGCGCCGGCATGGCCGCCTCGGGCACGTCGCGCCCGTCGCGGATGAGCTCCTGCGTCAGCGCGGCGAATCCGGCGGTCAGCAGCGAGCGGGCGTCCAGGGTGGCGCCGCCGTAGTAGCCGCCGAGGACGCAGAAGTACGCCTGCTCGATGACGTCGACCGTGGTGGGCGTCTCCGCCGCGGGGCGGCCCTGGGGCTCCGCGCAGGCCGTGCCCGCCGCCGTGCCGGCCTGGCCGCGCGGCGGCGCCGGGGCCGTGCAGGCCGCGGCCAGGAGGAGGGCGAGCCCGGCGGCCACGGTCCTGACGGTCATGACACCTCCTTCGCCGGCCTCATGACCGAGACGCCGTGCTCGTCGATGACCTCGCCGAGCCGGGTCATGCCAGCCGCCTTCTGATCCACCAGAAGCAGAACCATGTGAGGCAGAGGGTGAGCACGGCGTAGATCCCTGTCTCGATCCACTGGAAGGGCCAGAAACGCTCGAGGGGCTGGTAGGTCGCCTGCTGCCGGTAGCCGAGCCGGTTGATCTCGGCCATGCAGCCGTCACCGGAGCCCATCGCCCCCGACGGCGAGCAGGGTCCCGATGTCGTGGAGACCTGGACCTCGGCTCCGGTCTCGCCGCCGGGGATCGTGCGTCCGGACGAATCGACCACGTCGCCGGACAGGACCCAGGCGCCCGCATGGCCGGGAACGGCCATGGTCAGGACGATCCGTAAAGCCCCGCCTCCCTGCTGTGCCCTGCCGATGTGGTCCACGTTCGCGCGGCTGAGTTCGAAGGTCCCCGTGACCGGGGGCATCAGGTGGGCGCGGACCACCAGCGGCATGGCGAGCTGGATCGCGGCGAAGACGGCCAGGGTGAGGGCCATGGCGGGCAGAGTGCGGCGCACCAGCATGCCCACGGCCACGCCGAGGACGAAGGCGAACGCCGCGTACCCCATCGGGGCGATGCCACGAGCGCCGAAGATCAGAGGCGCCATGAGGGCGAGGGCCTCGGCGGCCGACTTGTCCAGCGGGTCGGACCACCAGCTCACCATGAGTCCGCACAGGCCGGCGGCGGCCACGGCGACCAGGCCGGTGAGCCCGAGCTTGACCGCCAGCCAGCGGCCGCGGGTGATGCTCTGGTTCCACACCAGCAGGTGCGTGCCCGCCTCGAGCTCGCGGGTGATCAACGGCGCGCCCCAGAAGAGCCCGACGAGAGCGGGCAGGAGCAGCACGATGAGGCTGACGGCCATGAAGGGCATGTCGTAGCCGCCGAAGAACTGGTCGTAGAACTGGCCGCAGGTGTCGTCCTGGGCACAGGCGGCGAGCCCGGCGGAGTAGCGAGCGGCCATGTCCGGGCCGGTGAGGAGCAGGACGACGGCGAGAACGACCAGTACGGTGGCCAGCATCGCGGCCGAGCCGCGGAGCTGGCGCCAGGTCAGCCAGATCATCCCCGCACCTCCAACGCGACGCGCCGGTCGTCGGTGGGGCGTTTCTCCATGTAGGCCAGGACGAGGTCCTCGAGGCTGAGCGGGGTGACCGTCCAGGCGGGGTCGTGGATCGGGGCGTCGGTGCGGACCACGAACGTGCTCTGCCGGTCGGTGTGACGCGCGGACACCACCTGCTGGTCGGCGGGCAGCCGATCGGGATCGCGGCGCGGCCCGGTGAGCCGGTGATGGGTGGCCAGCAGCCTGTCGGTCTGCCCTGCCACCTGGACGCGGGAGTCGACGAGCACGATCAGGAAGTCGCAGATCCGTTCCAGGTCGGAGACCAGGTGGGAGGAGAGCACGACGCTGAAGTCGTGCTCGGCCGTGGCCTCCATCAGCCCCTGCATGAACTCCCGGCGGGCCAGCGGGTCGAGCGAGGCCACGGGCTCGTCCAGGATCAGCAGCTCGGGCCGCTTGGCCAGGCCCAGGGTGAGGGCGAGCTGGGCGCGCTGACCGCCGGACAGCCTGCCCACGCGGTGGGCGGCGGCCAGGCCGAGCCGTGCGACGCGCTCCCGCGCCATGCCGGCGTCCCAGCGGGGGTTGAGCCGTTCTCCCAGGCGTAGATGGTCGGCGACGCTCAGCCCCGCGTACACAGGGGTGTCCTGGGCGACGAACCCGACCCTGGCCAGCTGCGCGGGACCGCCGGCGGGACGGCCGCCCAGCACGGTGATGTCGCCCGCCGTCGGTTCGAGCTGGCCGCCGGCCAGCTTCAGCAGTGTGGTCTTGCCGGCGCCGTTGGGGCCCACCAACCCGACGACGTGCCCCGCCGGGATGTCGACGGTGCACTCGCGCAGCGCCCAGCGCTTGCCGTACCTCTTGCCCAGTCCCTGGGCGTGCAGGACGGTGCTCACGCTATGTCCTCCTCAATGGCGGTCCGGAAGGTGGTCATGAAGAGCCGTGGCGCAGGCCGTACCTGCCGGACCGGCCGCAGGCGGGGCGAGACACCCGACCTGTCGGCCCGATGAAACTCGATCATGACTTACTCCATTTATCTAAGACCCTAGTACATTAGCTCTTTGAAGCGACGGGCCGTCATGAGATTCGCGAAGATCGCCCGTGACCAGGCGTGCGGGCGGCGGTCAGGCGCGACGTGGCCGGAGTGGCCGGCGTGGGCGGGGGAGTGAGGGCGGGTACGCGGAAACGGCGAAGCGCCCGCGACGGACGCGGGCGCTTCGCCGTATCGGTGTCGGGGGGACAGGGAAGGGGTGGCGCGGCCCCGTGAAGCGGCTCCACGCGCCGGACCGCCCAACGGCCCTACCGGCAGGTCTTCGCCTCGGCGGAGCGGTGCCCGACCTCCGGCCGGGCCCGTAGGGCCGCGGTCACGCGATGTCCTCCTGTGCGGCGGCCCGGAAGGTGGTCGTGAACAGGGCCTCGATGCTCTCGTCGTCGAGACCGGCCCGACGGGCCTTGGCCAGCCAGCGGCGCAGCTCCTGCCGCAAGGAGGCGTGCGCGGCGAACGACGCGTCGGTCAGCGTGCGGGTGACGAACGTGCCGAGGCCGGGCCGGGCGGCGACGAGCCCGTCGTGCTCGAGCTCGCGGTAGGCCTTGAGCACGGTGTTGGGGTTGATCGCCAGATGGGCCACGACCTCCTTGACCGTCGGCAGACGGTCCCCCTCGCGCAGCAGGCCCAGCCGCAGCGCGTGCCGTACCTGCTGGACGAGCTGCAGGTACGGCGACACCCCTGACCGGCCGTCCAAGTGAAACTCGATCACAGCTTCCTCCATTCATCTATAGTCATAGCACATTGGTACAATGCGGAGACTCGGGAAGCGGAGAGCTTCGGCGCGGGGCCGTCTGTGGATTCGGAGGGCGCGTCAGATCGGGGAGCCGCACGGTGCGGTCAGAGGTCCGGCTGTGACGGGTTCCCCTGGCGCATGCAGAAGCGGCGAAGGGCCCGCGTGGTCCCTTCGCCGCCTCGGCGTTCACGCGTTGCTCAGGAGCGGGCGAGGTTGATGAAGACGCCCTTGACCTCGGTGTAGACGTCGAGGGCGTAGGCGCCCATCTCGCGGCCGAAGCCGCTGCTCTTGAAGCCGCCCCACGGCGCCGCGGGGTCGGGGGTGTGCAGCATGTTGACGAACACGGCCCCGGCCTGGACGTCGGCGGCGAGGCGGTGCGCGGTGGTCAGGTCGTCGGTCCAGATGGACGCGGCCAGGCCGTACTCGCTGTCGTTGGCGCGCCCGGCGAGCTCCTCGGGGTCGTCGTAGGTGAGCACCGACATCACCGGGCCGAAGATCTCCTCGCGGGCGATGCTCATCTCGTCGGTGACGCCGGCGAACACGGTCGGCCGGTAGAAGTACCCGTTCGCGAGCGCGCCCTCCTCGCGCGCGCCGCCGGTCACCAGGTCCGCGCCCGCGGCCACGCCCTCGCGCACGTAGCGGTCGACCCGCTCCAGGTGCTCGGCGCTGACCAGCGGCCCGGTCTCCGTGCCCGGCGCGATGCCCGGCCCCAGCACGACCTCGCGGGCCAGGGCGGCGGCCTTCTCCGTGAACTCGTCGGCGCGGCGGGCGTCGACGTAGAAGCGGGAGTAGGCGGCGCAGACCTGGCCGCTGTTGAACATCGCGCCCTGGACGCATCCGGCCACGGCGCGGTCGATGTCGGCGTCGGCGGCCACGATCACCGGGGTCTTGCCGCCGAGTTCGAGCGTGACGCGGGCCAGGTTGTCGGCGGAGGCGCGCAGGATGCTGCGCCCGACCTCGGTGGAGCCGGTGAACGAGACCTTGTCCACGCCGGGGTGGGAGACCAGCGCGGCGCCGACGTCGGGGCCGCCGGTGAGCAGGTTGACGACGCCGGGGGGGATACCGGCCTCCTCGCACAGCTCCATCAGCTTGAGCGCGGTGAGCGGCGTCTGCTCGGCGGGCTTGATCACGACGGTGTTGCCGCAGGCGAGCGCGGGCGCGAGCTTCCAGCTCAGGATCATCAGCGGGAAGTTCCACGGCGTGATCAGCGCGCACACCCCGACCGGCTCGCGCCGCGTGTAGTGCATGACGTCCGGTAGCGACACCGGGATCGTCGCGCCCTCGATCTTGGTGGTCCAGCCGGCGAAGTAGCGGAAGTGCTCGGCCGTCCCGGTGACCGAGATGTTCCGGGCGACGCCGAACGGCTGGCCCTGGTCGTGGGTCTCCAGGTGGGCGAGCTCGTCGGCGTGGGCCTCGATCAGGTCGGCCAGCCGCCACAGCAGACGTCCGCGCGCCGACGGGGACATGCCCGCCCACGCGGGGTCGCGCAGCGCCTGCCGGGCCGCGGCGATGGCGTCGTCGACGTCGGCCCGGCCCGCCGCGGCGACCGAGCCCATCTCCTCGCCGGTGGCGGGGTCCACGGTGGCGAACTCCCGGCCGTCGGACGCCGGGCGCCATGTCCCGCCGACGAAGAGCCGGCCTGGCCTGCGCAGCCGCGGAGTGCGTGCCGTGTCGTCCGGGATGTCGAGCATCATCGTCATGTGAGGGGCCTGTTCTCGGGTACGGGAGGTCGGTCCCAGCGTGGATCGGGCGTGGCGCGTGCCGCTTGTCCGGCAGCGCACTCTGCTTGCCTGAATGTGCTCAGGTCACGGCTGCGCATCAAGGGCTGTCTCAGCGCAGTCGCCTATGATTTCATATATGAATTGGGGGTGCGGCGTGACGGCCGTACCGGAGAGCACCGTTCGGTACGGAGGTGCGGGCCATGACCGTTCTGGTCCGGACGACCGATGTGGCGATGCGGGAACGCGAGGAACTCTGGCGGCACGCGGTCTCCCGGTCCTTCGTCCCGCTCGACTTCGAGTTCCGCGGCGCGGACGGCTTCACCGGCGAGATCGCCGGCGAGACGCTCGGCACCGTGATGGTCACCGAGGTGACCGCGGCGCCGCACCGCGCCGAGCGCACCGAGAAGCACATCGCGCGCTCCGACGAGGCCGGTTTCTACAAGCTGAGCCTCCCCACCAGCGGGCGCGTGCGGATCGCCCAGGACGGGCGCGAGACCCCGCTGCTGCCCGGCGAGATCGCCATCTACGACACCAGCCGGCCGTACCAGGTCACCTTCGACGGCACCTGCCGGGTGATCATGGTCATGTTCCCGCACCGGGAGCTGCGCCTGCCCGGCAACGCGATGCGCGAGGTCACCGCCCGGCGGGTCTCCGGCAGGCGCGGGCTCGGCGGCGTGGTCTCGCCCATGCTGGTGAACCTGGCCGGCCACATCGACGAGGTCGGCGACTCCCACCCGATGCGGCTCGCCGACAACGTCGTCGACCTGATCGGCACGCTGTACGCGTCCCTGCTCGGCGAGCGCGCCGACGCCACCGACTCGATGCGCATGCTGCTCAACCGCGCCAAGATGTTCATCGCGCGGCGCCTCGAGGACCCCGCCCTCGGGCCCGAGGCGATCGCCGCGGCCTGTTATGTGTCCACCGGCTACCTGCACAAGCTGTTCCGCGCCGAGGGCATGTCGGTGGGGCGCTACATCCGGGAGCGGCGCCTGGAGCAGTGCCGCCGTGACCTGCTCGACCCCGGCTCGCGCGAGGTCGCCGTCAGCGCCATCGGCGCCCGCTGGGGCTTCGTCGACGCCGCGCACTTCAGCAGGGTGTTCAAGGCCAGCTACGGCCTCGCGCCGCGCGAGTACCGGCTCAGCCGTGACCTGGTCCCCTGCGAGCGGATGACCGCCGACGCCCTCTAGCGGCCCGGATCCGGACCCCGCGCCTTGACTCTGGCTGTTCGGGACTTGTCGGCGAGTGCACCGATATATGCCGAACTGTCGCGCCGCGCGGCACACCTTCCTTACGGTTCCGTTAGGTCGCGCGACGGAGGGCAGCAAGTGATGGATCCTGGCCGGTTCTCGGGAAAGGTCGCGCTGGTCACCGGCGCGGGCACCGGCATCGGAGCGGCGGTGAGCCGGCGCCTGGTCGCGGAGGGCGCCGCGGTCGTGCTGTGCGGCAGGCGGGAGGCGCCGCTGCGCGAGCTGGCGGCCGAGCTGGGCGATCGCGCGGCCGTCGTGGCCGGTGACGCCGCCGAGTCCGCCGACGCCCGCGCCGCGGTCGCCGAGGCGGTGGACCGGTTCGGCGGGCTGGACGTGGTGGTCGCCAACGCGGGCGGGCACCGGCCGGGCACGGCGCTGGAGACCGGCGACGACGACTGGCACTACACCCTGCGGATCAACCTCGACACCGCGTTCGTCACCGTGCGCGAGGCGCTGCCGCGGCTCATGGAGCGCCGCGGCAGCGTGGTCGTGGTGTCGTCGATCGCCGGGCTGTTCGCCGGGCCGGGCGTCGCCGGCTACGTGACCACCAAGCACGCGCTCATCGGGCTGACCCGCTCGCTCGCGCGCGACTACGGCCGCCACGGCGTGCGCGTCAACGCGGTCTGCCCGGGCTGGGTGCGCACGCCGATGGCCGACGAGGAGATGGACGCGCTCGGCGAGATGCACGGCATCGACAGGGAGGCCGCCTACGCCCTCGCCACCAAGGACGTCCCGCTGCGGCGCGCGGCCGAGTCCGACGAGATCGCCGCCGTCGTCACCTTCCTCGCCAGTGGGGACGCCTCGGCGATGACCGGCTCGGTGGTGGTGGCCGACTGCGGCGCCACCTGCGTCGACCTGCCCACCCTGGCCTTCGAGCCGCCTCACCCGGAGGTCGCCCCATGACGGCGTCCCAGCCCTTCGCCGTGGAGGAGGGGCCCTCGGAGGGCGTCACCGGAGACCTCGCCGGCAACCGCCTGCCGCGCACCGACCGGCTCGCCGGCCGCGAGCTGCGGATCGCCGAGGACTCCTCCGACGACCTCGTGCTGCGGTTCGGGACCGGCGACACCGTCGCGTGGCGGCGCGGCGCGCGCGGCGGCGAGGACTGGTACGAGGCCGTCGAGGCGCGGCCCGGCGTGTGGTTCCTCACCCTCCGCCGCGCGGACGAGCCGCGGCGCGCCGACGTGCTCGTCGTGCGCGAGGACACCGGCAGGACACTGCGCGTCGCCTCCGACGCCGCGCCCGAGCAGCCGCCCGGGGAGCCGCGGGTGGGCCAGACCTTCACGCCGGGAACGCTCGCCGGCGTCCAGACCTCCGGCGCGGAGCCGCGCCCGACCCGCGACCTCATCGGCTGGCGGGCCCAGTACCGCTACGGCCCCGGTCTCCTGTACGAGCACGTGTACCTGAACAGCGAGCGGTACGCCTGGCAGTGCCTGGCCGGCGCGCAGCGCGGGCAGGGCGACGTCGACCTCGCCGCCACCTGGTCCCTCGGCGACGGGCTGTACGTCTTCACGTTCCGCGAGTTCCTCATCCCGGTCGCCACCACCTGGCTGTACGACCTCGACGCGATGCGCACCACCGGCACGTTCCTCGCCCTCGGCCCGGACGACACGGTGACCTGCGGCGGCGGCGGGGCGTTCATCACCGAGCTCGGCCGGGTCGTCTACCCCGACGAGCAGCCGGTGTGATGACCATGACAGAGACGCCGCGCGCCGCCGATGTGATCGTCGTCGGCGCGGGGACCGCGGGCTGCGTGGCCGCCCGGCGGCTGCTCGACGCCGGCGCCACGGTCCTGCTGGTCGAGGCCGGGCCGGACGGCACGGGCGACCAGGCCATCTCCGACCCCGCCCGCATGCACGAACTGTGGGACAGCGCCGTCGACTGGGGATACCGCACCGTCCCCCAGGCGCACGCGCACCACCGCCGGCTGCACCTGCCGCGCGGCCGGGTGGTGTCCGGGTCGCACGCGCTCAACGCCATGATCTGGGTCCGCGGCCACCGGGCCGACTACGACACCTGGGCCTACCTCGGCAACCCCCGCTGGTCGTGGGCCGACGTCGAGCCGGTGTTCCGGCGCGTCGAGGCCGAGCACGGCGGCCTGCTGCCGGTGCTGCGCGACTACGAGCCCGACCCGGTGCAGCGTTCGATCGTCGAGGCCGCGGTGCAGGCCGGCGTGCCGTTCGACGACGACTACAACGACGGGTCGCCGGACGGCGTGTCGTTCATGCGGTTCACCATCCGCGACGGACGGCGGCTGACGACGGCCGACGCCTATCTGGGCCCGGTGCGCGACCACCCGCGGCTGCGCGTGCTGACCGGAGCGCACGTGCGGCGGCTGCTGTTCGACGGCACGCGCTGCGCGGGCATCGAGTACGTGCGGGACGGGGCCGCCGGGCGGGTCCGGGCGGACCGGCACGTCGTGGTCGCCGCCGGCGCGATCGGCTCGCCCGTGCTGCTCCAGCGGTCCGGCGTCGGCGACCCCCTGACGCTGCGCCCTCTGGGCATCGACGTGGTCGCGGCGCTGCCCGGCGTGGGCCGCAACCTTCAGGACCACTGGCTCGTGCCGGTCATCTTCGGCACCACCCGCACGCCCGGCGTCCCCCGCGGCCTGCCCACCACGCAGAGCCACCTGTTCGCGCGCAGCAGGCCCGAGCTGCCCGTCCCCGACCTGCAACCCCTGCACTTCGGGGCGCCGCTGTACGCGGACTGGATGTCCGGCCCGGCCGACGGCGTCTCCCTGATGGCCGGCCTGGTCCGCCCCGCGAGCCGCGGCCGGGTCACCATCGCCGGCGCCGACCCCGACGCCGCGCCGCTGATCGACCCGCGGGTGCTGTCGTCGCGCGCCGACCTGGACGCGCTGGCCGCGGCGGTGGAGCTGTGCCGGGAGATCGGCACGCGGCCGGCGCTGCGCGGCGAGTGGGGCGCCGCCGAGCTGTACCCGGGCACGCTCGGGGCCACCCGCGAGCTGCTGGACGACTACATCCGCGAGTCCGTGGTCACCTACCACCACCAGTCCGGCACGTGCGCGATGGGCGGGCACGAGGAGGCCGTCGTGGACGAGGAGCTGGCCGTGCACGGCGTCGAGGCGCTGAGCGTCGCCGACGCCTCGGTCATGCCGACCGTGACGACGGGCAACACCAACGCCCCGACCGCCATGATCGCCGAGCGGGCCGCCGAGTTCCTGGTCAAGCGGTTGTGACGCGCGGCCGGCGCGTCTCGCCGGCCGTCAGTGCAGCCGTTCCCGCTCGGTGGCCTGCGGTGTTCGCGGCGCCGTGCCGCCCTCCGCCTCTTCCTCGGCCAGGGCCGTGCGGCGGCCGGGGATCGCGATGAACCGGTAGGCCCCCCAGGCCACGATCCGGGCGAGCGCGATCCCGCACGTCATGGCGATCGCGCTCGCGCCGCCGATCGAGGCGACCGGCGCGAGCAGCGCCCCGAACATGAAGCCGCTGCCGCCGAACAGCGCCGCGGCCGTCCCCGCGTTCGCCGCGTGGCGGACGAGCGCGAGCGCCGTCGCGTTGGGCGAGGCGAGCGCGCCCGACGCGACGGTCAGGAACAGGGCGGGCAGGAAGACCGCCAGGGGCGCGTGCAGCAGCGCGGCGGCCAGACAGAGCACGCTGGCGACGACGGCCACCACCGCCCCGCCGATCAGCAGCGGTTCCGGCCGCAGCCGGCGCAGCAGCAGCGCGTTGACGTACCCGCTCAGCATCAGGCCCACCGAGTTGACGCCGAAGATGAACGAGAACACCTGCGCGCTCACGCCGTAGCCGCCTTCGAGCACGAACGCGCTGACCGAGATGTAGATGAACAACGCCGCCCCGCCGACGCTCGACCCGAGCGCGCAGCCGAGGAACACCCGGTCGCGCACCACGGAGCCGAAGCCCTCGCGGACGCGCCGCAGCCCGCCGACGTGCCGCAGCTCCGGCCGCAGCGTCTCCGGCAGCGCGGTCACCGCGACCACCAGCAGCACCGAGATCCCGCCGAGCGTGACGAAGATCCCGCGCCAGTCGGTCACGTACAGCAGTTGGCCGCCCAGCACCGGCGACACGATGGGGGCGATCCCCCCGACCAGCATCAGCAGGGACAGGATGCGCGCCATCCGCTGCCCCTCGTACATGTCGCGGACCATCGCGCCGACGATCACCGTGCCGGCCGAGCCGGCCAGCCCCTGCACCAGGCGCAGGGCGTTCAGCGTCGCCATCGAGGGGGCCACGGCGCACAGCAGCGACACGATGGCGTAGATGACCACGCCGACGAACAGGGGGCGTTTGCGCCCGATCCGGTCGCTGAGCGGCCCGATGAAGAGCTGGCCGGTCGCCAGGCCGATGAGGCACATCGAGATGCTCCACTGCGCCGCGCTGTCGGAGGCGTGGAGCTGGTGGGCCATCTGCGGGAGCGCGGGCAGGTACAGGTCAATCGACAGGGGGCCGAACGTGGACAGCGCGCCCATGACGAGCAGTACGCGGCGCTTCGGCCGCACGGGGACGGAACCGGTGGTATGGATCTCGCTCACGCGGGCGTGTGCTCTCCCTTGGTCGGGGCGCCCACCCTGGAGGCAGGCGCCACCAGGGGAAAGTGACACGCCACGTGGTGTGTGCGCCCGCCGGGCGGGGCCGGTGGGCCGGCCTCGGCGCCGCCCGCCACCGGGCTGAGCGGCGGCTCCAGCGTCGCGCAGACGTCCTGCGCCACCGGGCAGCGCGTCCGGAACCGGCAGCCGCTCGGCGGGTCGGTGGGGGAGGGCGGCTCGCCGGGCGCGCCGAGCCTGCGCTTGGCCCGCTCGACGGCGGGGTCGGCGACCGGGATCGTGTCGAGCAGCGCCCGCGTGTAGTGGTGGCGCGGCGTCGTGTACACGTCCTCGGCGGGGCCGACCTCCACGACCTTGCCGAGGTACATGACCGCGATCACGTCGGACAGGTAGCGCACGACGGCCAGGTCGTGGCTGATGAACAGGTACGTCAGCTCGCGCTCGCGCTGCAGGGCGCGCATCAGGTTCAGCACCTGCGCCTGGATCGACACGTCGAGGGCCGACACCGGCTCGTCGGCGACGATCAGCGCGGGTTGCAGGGCCAGCGCGCGGGCCAGGCCGATGCGCTGCCGCTGCCCGCCGGAGAACTCGTGCGGGTACCGTTCGGCGGCCCGCCGGGGGAGTCCGACCGCGTCGAGCAGCTCGTCGACGCGGCGGTCCCGGTCGCGGCTCGTGCCGACCCGCTGGATCTCCAGGGGTTCGCGCAGGATCGCCCGCACCCGCATCCGCGGGTCGAGGGAGCCGTAGGAGTCCTGGAACATGAGCTGGATGTGGCGGCGCTCCAGCCGCCCCTCCTTGCCGCGCATCCGGTCGATCCGCCGGCCGCGGAAGAGGATCTCCCCGCTGGTGGCCCGTTCGAGGCCGACGACCAGGCGTCCCAGCGTGGTCTTGCCGCACCCGGACTCGCCGGCCAGGCCCAGGGTCATGCCGCGCTCGACGCGCAGGCTCACCCCCGCCACGGCGCTGACCTCGCCGGTCTTGCGCTTGAGTATCGCCCCGCCGGTGACGGGGAAGTCGCGCACGACCTGCTTGATCTCCAGCAGCGGGGTGCCGTCCTCGGGGATCGGCGTGGTCGGGGCCACCCAGGAGCGGTCGGAGACCCGCGCGGCGCCGCCGTTCCCGGGGTCGCCGGACTCCGCGCCCTCCTGCGTACGGGCCTCGGCCGCCGGGGCGGGCGGGAGGTCCTCCGTGGGCGGGCCGGACTCCTCCCGGGGGTGGAAGCACGCGTACTCGTGGGCGAGACCGTCCAGGCGCACCGTCGGCGGGTCCTGGTCGCGGCACGCGTCGGTCGCGAAGCGGCAGCGCGGGGCGAACCGGCACCCCGGCGACGCCTCGGTCAGGTCCGGCGGCAGTCCGGGGATCGTGTACAGCCGGTGGGTCCGCCCGGCGGCGCGCTCCGGCAGGGCTTCGAGCAGCGCCTCGGTGTAGCGGTGCCGGGGCGCGGTGAACAGCGCCTCGGTGGCGGCCAGTTCCACGACCCGGCCGGCGTACATCACCGCGACCCGGTCGGTGTGCCCGGCGATCACGCCGAGGTCGTGGGTCACGAGGATCACCGCCATGCCCAGTTCCTCGCGCAGCCGGTCGATCAGCTCCAGGATCTGCTTCTGGATCGTCACGTCCAGCGCGGTGGTCGGCTCGTCGGCGATGAGCAGCTTCGGACGGCAGATCAGCGCCATCGCGATCATCACGCGCTGCTGCTGCCCGCCGGAGAGCTGGTGCGGGTAGTCGTCGTAGCGCCGCGCCGGGTTGGGGATGCCGACCGAGGCGAACATCTCGACCACGCGGTCGCGGGCCTCCCTCTTGGAGGCGCCGGTGTGCAGCAGCAGCGCCTCGGCCACCTGCACGCCGACCGGCACCACCGGGTTCAGCGAGATCGTGGGGTTCTGCGAGATCAGGCCGATCTCCGCGCCCCGGATCCTGCGCAGCTCCGCCTCCGGCAGCCCCACCAGGTCCACGCCGCCGAAGAGGATCCGCCCGCCGGTGATCCGCCCGCCCGGCGGCAGCAGCCGCTCGATCGACATCGCCGTCATGGTCTTGCCGCTGCCGGACTCCCCGACCAGGCCGAGCGTCTCCCCGGCGGACAGCGTCAGGTCGACGTGGTCCACGGCGCGGACGACGGCGTGCTTGAGCCGGATCTCGGTGGACAGCCCGCGCAGCTCCAGCAACGGCGCCGCGCCGGTCGCGGCCCCAGCGGCGGACGTCGATGCCGTTCCCGTTGCCATGTGCGTGCCGTCCCTCTCAGAAGTCCCCGTGGGCGCGGGCGTCGCCGGCGGCACGCTCATCGGCGCCGCAGCCTTACCTCGACGGCGTCCCGCACGCCGTCCCCGATGAAGTTCACCGCCACGACGACGAAGATGATCGCCAGTCCGGGCGGGTAGATCAGCCACCAGTCGTTGGTGTAGATGAAGTTCACGCCGTTGTTGAGCATGCCGCCCCAGTCGGTGGCGGGCGGCGAGATGCCGAGGCCGAGGAAGCCGAGGTAGGCGACCACGAGGATCGCGTCGGCCACCTGGAAGGTCGCGTTGACGATCACCGTGCCGGCGACGTTGGGCATGATGTGCCGCAGCACCGCGCGCCAGGACGTGCCGCCCATGACCCGCACGGCCTGGACGTACTCGCGCACCCGCAGCGACAGCGACTCGCCGCGCACCAGGCGCGAGGTGATCAGCCACGCCGTCAGCCCGAAAACGAAGATCATCATTCCCATGCTGGGCTTGACGATCGTGACCAGCACCAGCAGCAGGAACAGCGCCGGGATGGCGAGCAGCGCGTCGACGACGCGCATCATCACCGTGTCCACCAGCCCGCCGAAGAACCCGGCGACCGCGCCCCACAGGGTGCCGATGACGGTCGAGATGGCCGCGGCCGCGAACCCGATCGTCAGCGAGACCTGACCGCCGGCCATCAGCCGTCCGAGCTGGTCGTACCCGGCCTGGTCGGTGCCGAGCGGGTGCCCCGGCGTGCCGGGGGACAGGTTCACGGCGGCCAGGTCGGTGTTGATCTGGTTGGTCCGGTAGATCAGCGGCCCCAGGAAGCAGAACAGCAGCGCCGCCACCAGGATCACCAGGCCCGCCACCGCGAGCCGGTTCTCCAGGAACGCCTCGAGGCCGAGACGCCACATGCTCTTGGGCCTGCCGCCGGGCAGCTCCTCCGCCGCGGCGACGACGCGCGGCACCCGTTCACTGTCGTGGACGCTCATCCGGCCAACCGCACCCTCGGGTCGAGTACCGCGTAACAGATGTCGGCGACGAGGTTCCCGGCGACGGTCGCGACCGCCGTCACCAGGACGACGGCGAGCTCGATCGGATAGTCCGACGCCTGCGCCGCCTGCCAGAACAGCAGCCCCATGCCGGGGAAGTTGAACAGCGACTCGGCGATCAGCGCGCCGGCGAACAGCGCCGGCAGCGAGAGCCCGAGCAGCGTCACGATCGGGATGATCGCGTTGCGCAGCACGTGGCGGGTCATCACGCGCAGGCCGGAGCAGCCCTTCGCCTGGGCCGTGCGCACGTACTCCTGGCCGATGTTGTCCAGCACCGAGGACCTCATGTACCGCGCCCCGATGGCGATGCCCGACAGCGACAGCACGATGATCGGCAGGATCATCGAGCGGAAGTCGGCGAACAGCCCGGCGACGCTGTCGGTCTGCGGGGCCTGCGGCGGGAAGACCTCCAGTTGCTGGGAGAACAGGGAGATCAGCACGATGCCGAGGAAGAACGACGGGGCGGCGTAGAAGACGAACGCCGCCCACGTCGCCGCGTAGTCGAACGTCCTGCCCCGCCGCACGGCCTGGTAGATGCCGACCGGCACCGAGATCGCCACCGTGAGGGCCAGCGCCAGGAGGTTGAGCACCAGCGTCTTCGGCAGCCGGTCGGCGATCAGGGCGCCGACCGACTGGTTGAGCTTGTAGGAGAAGCCGAAGTCGCCGCTGGCCCAGTTGCGGAGCATGCGGAAGTACTGCACCACCGCCGGGGCGTCGAGCCCGTTGGCCTTGTTGAACTCGCGGATCTGGTCCGCCGTCGCCTTCGCCCCGATGATCGCCCTGGCGGGGCCGCCGGGCAGTTGGTGGAGCAGGACGAAGACGACGACGGTGACCACCAGGACCACGAAGACCGCCTGGCCGATCCGCCGCACGAGGTAGCCGAGCATTTACTTCCTTCTACTCGTGGGGGCAGGACGCGACGCCGGTCACTCGAAGTACCAGTCCTCGGGGCTGAGGAAGCTGTACGGGTTGGACGGCAGGTACCCCTTGAGGCCCTTGGCGTAGGCGGTCACGCCCGCGCCGAACGGCGTCCAGATGCCGGGGAGCTTCTTGGAGGCGGCGGCCGCGTAGTCGAGCATGGCCTGGTCGCCGGTCTCCTCGTGGGTGGCCTTGATCAGCTTGTCGAGCTCGGGGTCGCCGAAGCTGCCGAAGTTCGCGCCGGCCCCGCTCCCGAAGATCATCTCGCCGCCGGGGTAGTACACGTAGTACCAGCCGCCCGCGGACATCGCCCACGTGCACGAGGCTCCCGAGCAGGGCACGACCGTGCCCGACAGGACGTTGCCGGGCATGGGGTGCAGCGAGATGTCGATCCCGGCCTTGCCGGCGTTGGACTTCAGCGCCTGGGCGTAGGTGTCCTGCGACACCTGGCCGGCGAAGTACAGGAACTCGAAGCTCAGCTTCTGCCCCTGCTTGACGCCCGCGCCGCACTCGCCCGCCCCGGTGCCGGGCTTCGCGCAGGTCGAGGCGCCGCCGGGGACCACGTTCCAGCCGTTGTCGGACAGGTACTTCTTCGCCGCCTCGATGTCGAACGGGTAGGCGTAGTTCTTCTGCGCGTCCGGCACCCACTTGCTGTCCGGGTACAGGGGCACCGGCCCGGTCGTCTCCACGCCGTACCCCTTGTAGATGGCCTTCAGCAGCGCCTTCTGGTCGACGGTGGAGGCGAGGGCCTGGCGGAAGTACTGCTGTTTGAAGACCGGCCCGAGCGTGGGGTTGTTGTAGTTGAGCACCAGGAAGCTGATGCCGTATCCGGGGAAGCCCGGCACCATGTCGTAGGAGTTCTTGACCGGGTTCGACCCCGGCTGCAGCGGGTCGCCGCCCTCGGGCTTGTCGCCCGGCAGCGCGTTGGCCGGGATGTAGCCGACGTCGAGGGTCTGCCCGGCGCGCAGCACGTTGTACTCGGCCGAGTCGCTGGTGAACGGCACGTAGACGAACTGCTTGATCTTCGGCTTGTCCGGGCCGGAGTACTTGTCGTTCGGCACCAACGTCGCGTTGCCCGTGGTGTCGAAGCTCTTCAGCCGCCACGGCCCGTTCACCACCTGCCACAGCGGGTTGGTGGCGTACGACGGGAGGTCCTTCGCCTGCGCGAGCAGGTGGTCGTACACCGGCGGGCAGCCGTCCTCGGAGGTCGAGCAGGTGCCCTTCTGCCCGGGGCCGGTGACGTTCCACGCCTCGGGGAACGGGAAGATCTGGCTGAGCTGGGCGAAGGTGTACCAGTCGGTGTTGTACGCCTTGTCCAGCGTGAGCACGACGGTCTTCTCGTCGGTGGCCTTGGCCGTGACGATGTTGTCGGGGATGTAGCCGGGCACGTAGATGCCGAGCTTGCTCTTCTGGGACTTGGCCATGTTGATCCAGAAGATCACGTTCTGCGCGCTGAGCGGCGTGCCGTCCGACCAGTTGTACGGCTTGAGCTTGATCGTCACGGTCTTGCGGTCCGCGCTGTACTGCGGCAGCTCGGCCACGCTCTTGTCGGGGTTGATGACGGTCTTGCCGTCCTTGCCGAACCAGTACAGCGGCCGGAACATCAGCTCCTGGAACGGCAGGTTCACCGGCGTCAGGTGCGCCGGGTCGGGGAACGGCCAGATCCAGTTCGGCGGGGAGCCGGGCGGCAGGGCGTACTTGACGACTCCGGCCTTGGCGCCGGGAGCCTTGCCCGCGCCGCCGGCGCCATTCGAATTAGAGGTGCTGCATGCGGTCGCGCCTATCATCAGCAGTGCGGCCGCCGCGATGAGCATTCGTCGATGGAGCTTTATTCGATGCACTGAGAGCCCCTTTCCCTGCTACGCCGGGGAAGAGGGTGGGACATCGCCCGACCCTTGTCAGCGGCCCCATGTGGGGGGTTCCCAGAAGGTATCGCGGATCGTATACGACATCAATAGACGGTATTTTCTGTGTCACTGGCGACGGCCGAAATGTCATGCACGGCGGAATGGCCGGATATCGGGCGGTGGGCCGATGAATTACGGTCACCGGTGCGTTCCGGCCGTTCTCAGTGACACGTTAGGTGTCGTCGATGCCTTGACGGAGCGCCGGACTGTATATCAAATGGTATACGATTTTTGAGAGCCTTCCGCGTGGCAGCGACCCGCTCGCGGGCCGCTCATCGCGATTCCGCCGAGGAGTCCCCGATGTCCCCCACCAGGACGACGCCCGTCCCTGATCCGAGCCCCATCGTCTCCGTCGCCACCGGCTTCATGGCGGCCAAACAGCTCTTCGCCGCCAGTGAGGTCGGCCTCTTCGCCGCGCTGGCCGACGGACCGCTGACCGCGGCCGAGCTCGCCCGCCGCGCCGGGATACCGGAGCGGTCCGCCCGGGTCCTCGCCGACGCCATGACCGGTCTCGGCCTGCTCGCCTTCGAGGAGGGCCGGTACCGGAACGAGGCCGCGGCCGGCGCCTACCTGGCCGGCGGGAAGGACGGCCTGGACCTGCGGGCCTTCCTGACGTTCTGGGACGCCATCAGCTACCCGCACTGGCGCTCCTACACGAGCTCCGTGCGCGCCGCGGCGCCCTCACCGTTCGACACGACCATCTCGGTCGCCCCGGCCGTCTTCCGCGACGGGGTCGGCGCCTACAACGCGCTGCACGCGCTCATGCTGGCCGAGCACTACGACTTCGGCGCGCACACGCGGATCGCCGACCTCGCCGGGCTGTCGGTGGAGTTCGTGGTCCAGGCGGCGGCCCGCAACCCGCGGCTGCGCGCGACGTTCGTGACACCGCAGGAGACGGATCCGGAGAGCGTGGACGAGCGCTACCGCGACCGCGTCGAGCTGCGCACCGCCGACCCGCTG
This sequence comes from Sphaerisporangium krabiense, assembly GCF_014200435.1. Classification (NCBI taxonomy): domain Bacteria; kingdom Bacillati; phylum Actinomycetota; class Actinomycetes; order Streptosporangiales; family Streptosporangiaceae; genus Sphaerisporangium; species Sphaerisporangium krabiense. Next base: position 3,734,959 of record NZ_JACHBR010000001.1, read on the forward strand.
ACCGAGCCGGTCGAGGGCACCTACGACCTGGTGCTGCTGGAGCACGTCGCCCACCGCTTCGACGCCGACGACAACCGCGCCTTCCTGCGCCGCGCCCGCGAGATCGTCGAGCCCGGCGGCAGGCTCCTGCTCGTCGACTTCTTCCTCGACCCCTCCGACGGCCGCGGCATCGACCCCCTGCTGGCCGGCGAGTACCTGGTCGTGGACGGGACCGTCGTCTACCCCGAGGACGTGGCGCGCGGCTGGCTGGCCGAGACCGGCTGGCGATGGCTGGAGACGCGCCCGCTGCCGGGCAGCCCGCGCGCCCTGATCGCGGAAGCGGTCTGACCGGCGGGCACGACGCCGGGGCCGGCACGTCCGCGCAGACGGCCGGCCTCGGCCCCGACGAGGCGAGGGGCGGCGATCGACGCGCCGGCCCGAGGCGAGACCTGAGCAGAGAGAGGCTTGATATGGCATCCGGCACGCGCAAGGTGTTCACCCGTCCGCTCGGGGGCGACGGTTTCCAGGTCCCCGCGCTCACCGTGGGGTCCTGGTACACGTGGGACCGCACGCCGTTCGAGCAGACCGTAGACGTCATCAGGACCGCCGTGGACGCGGGGGCGGCCTTCTTCGACGTCGGCGTCTACCGCGCCGATCCCCGCGACGTCGGCTCGCACACCGACGTCATCTTCGGCCGGGCCGTCCAGGCCGCCGGGGTGGCGCGGGACGACTACGTCCTGCAGGTGAAGAGCTGGGTGGAGCGCAGCGGCGGCGCGGAGGACATCGTCGCGCAGTTCGACCGGGCCGTGTTCCGCATCGGCACCGACCACGCGGAGATCGTGGTCTTCGGCGACCTGGTCGGCGAGCACGTGCCGTACGAGGTGATCGCCGAGGGGGCGGCGGCGCTCGTGGAGAGCGGCCGGGTGCGCCACTGGGCCGTGAACAACTGGTCGGTCGCCGAGATCAGGGCGGTCGCGGCGGCGGCCGAGCGGACGGGCCTGGTCCCGCCGGCGTTCGCGCAGCTCAAGTACAACGTGGTGCGCCGCTCGATCGCCGAGGGGGAGCCGTTCCGTGGCGTCGTGGCCGACCTCGGGCTGAAGGTGCAGGCGTCCGACGCGCTGGAGGGCGGCTTCCTGCTCGGCCATCCCCGGCGGCGTCCGACGGGCAACGACCCGGGCGGCATCCACGGCCTGCTCGAGGAGGCCAGGCCGCGGCTGCGGGCGCTGGCCGAGGAACTGGGGGGCACGCTGGCGCAGCTGGCCCTGGCGTACGTGCTCACCAACGACGACCTGTGCTCGATCGTCGTCGGCGCGCGCACCACCGAGCAGATCACCGACGACCTCGGCGCGTTCGACCTGCTCGCGCGGGTCGGCGCGGACCGGCTGCGCGAGCTGCTCGCCCCGTACTGGCTCGACAAGGGCCGAGTGGACCCGGAGAGCTCCTGGTCGTCGGTGCCGGACGACGACCCGGTCAAGTACGCGCTCATCCTGCCGGACGCGTAGCGGTCACCGTCTTCCCGCGCCGCCGACTATCCCATACGATTTCAGATATTCACGCGAAAGGGGCGCCGATGACGACGCGAGTTCCCTACGACCCGGAGCTGGTGGACGGGCTGGACTTCTTCCGGCGGACGCTGGAGTTCGAGCCGCTGGTCCCGGAGACGATCCTGTCCTACCGGGCCCGCTTCGCGGCCGGGCAGCCTTCCATCGAGGACATGATCGGGGACCGCCCGATCACCGCCGAGGACCGCGTCGTCCCCGGCCCGCCGGGCGAACCGGACATCACCGTCACCATCGTGCGCCCCAAGAGCCCGCGACCGGACGCGCCGGGCATGTACGCCATCCACGGCGGCGGCATGATCCTCGGCAGCCGCTTCGGCGCGCTCGGGTCCGTCCTCGACTGGGTCGCCGAGCACGGCGTCGTCGGCGTCTCCGCCGAGTACCGGCTCGCCCCGGAACACCCCGACCCCGCGCCCGTCGAGGACTGCTACGCCGGGCTCGTCTGGATGGCCGAGAACGCGGCCGAGCTGGGCGTCGACCCCGAGCGCATCCTCGTCACGGGCGGGAGCGCGGGCGGCGGCCTCAGCGCCGGCGTCGCCCTGCTCGCCCGGGACCGCGGCGGCCCCGCGCTGGCCGGGCAGGCGCTGATCACCCCCATGCTCGACGACCGCAACGACACGGTCTCCAGCAGGCAGTACGACGGCGTCGGCATCTGGGACCGCAGCTTCAACTACACGGGCTGGAACGCCCTGCTCGGCGCCGACCGGCGCGGCGGCCCCGACGTGTCCCCGTACGCCTCGCCGGCGCGGGCCACGGACCTGTCCGGGCTGGCGCCCGCGTTCATCGAGGTCGGCGCGGCCGAGGTGTTCCGCGACGAGGCGGTGCAGTACGCCTCCAGGATCTGGGCCGCCGGAGGTCAGGCCGAGCTGCACGTCTGGGCCGGCGGGTTCCACGGCTTCAACGGCATCGTGCCCGAGGCCCAGGTGTCGCGGGCCGCCAACGCCACCCAGGCGGCCTGGATCCGCCGCACCCTGCGGCTGGGCTGACCGGCCTCCACCACACGGAACCGGCCGCGCCCCTCGGGGTGCGCGGCCGGTTCCGTCGTGTGCGAGGGCCGTGTGGCAGCGCCGTCGCGGGTCAGGCCGTCGGCGCCGTGCCCTGCTCGGTGCCCGGGGTGCCGTCGGCGCGGACCCAGCGGACGACGAGCTCGTCCTTGGCGCCGAAGCGGACCAGATGCCGCCCCACGACGTCCTCCAGCCCGGCCATGTCGCCGGCGTCGCCGTCCACCCGCAGCTCAAGGGCCCCCTCGGCGCAGGTCACCTCGGTGCGGCCCGCGCCGAGCACGATCCATCCCGAGTTGGACTCCTCCGACCACTCCCCGCCCTCGTGGCGGCCCAGGTGGTTCACCAATTGCTTGCCGTACCGGCTCGGACGGTCGGTCTCGACCGTGGCCGTGCTCGTCGTGCGTGTCACTCCGTTTCACCTTTCTTGTGTCCCGTGGCCGCCGGCGGCCGCCCGCCCGCGACCACGGGGAGTCAGCGGCCCCCGGCGCGTCCGCGCCGCCGCTGCTGGGCGAACAGCAGCTTCGCCCTCGGGTCCACGAACGTGCGCAGGCTCGCCCCCGCGACGTTCAGCAGGAAGACGAACAGGGCGATCGCCAACCCGGGGAAAAGCACCATCGTGGGATGTTCCTGAAGGTACACCCGTCCGTCCGAGACCATGTTCCCCCAGGTCGCCGTGGGCGGTGAGATGCCGAGGCCGAGGAAGCTCAGCGACCCGTCGATCAGCATCGCCCCCGCCGACAGCAGCACGCACTGCACCACCGCCAGCGGCAGCGTGTTCGGCAGGATGTGCACGGCCAGCGTCTTCCACGGCCCCATCCCCGAGACCCGCGCCGCCTTGACGTAGGTGCGGGTCGCGAGGCCGAGCACGCGGCTGCGGATGATCCGCGCCGTGTAGGGGGTGAAGATGATCGTCACGGCGATCAGCTCGCTGGTCATGCCCGGGCCGATGACGACGCCGAACACGATCGCCAGGATGATCGACGGGAACGCCATCCACGCGTCCACCACGCGCATGATCACCCGGCCGACACGGGTGAAGTAGCCCGCCACCAGGCCGATGAACGTGCCGATGCTCACCGCGCAGACGGTGATCAGCAGGGTCATGCCGATCGACACGCGCCCGGCGGACGCCCAGCGGCTGAACAGGTCGCGGCCGTACCGGTCGGTTCCCATCAGATGGTCCAGGGACGGCGGCAGCAACCGCTGCACCGGGTCGATGGCCTCCGGGTCCGGCAGGAAGAACGGCAGCACCACGACCAGCACGATGATCAGGCCGAGCAGCCCGCCGGAGACGACCAGCGCCGGGTTGCGGCGCGCGAACGACGGCCGCTTCGCCCGCGCGGGCGCCGCGGCCGCCTCGCCGGCGAGCGCCGTCACGAGACACGCACCTTGGGGTCGACCAGGGAGTAGGCGAGGTCCACCAGCAGGTTCACCACCACGAAGAGGAACGCGATGAACATGACCCCGCCCTGGATGAGCGGGAAGTCACGCGCGTACACGGCCCCGAGCAGCATCGTGCCGAGCCCGGGGATGACGAAGATGCTCTCGATGACGACCACCCCGCCGATCAGCGAGGCGAAGTTCAGCCCGACGGTGGTCAGCACCGGCAGCATCGAGTTCGGCAGCACGTGCCGCAGCGCGATGCGCCGCTCGGTGACCCCCTTGGCCCGCGCGGTGCGCAGGTAGAGCTGGGTCAGCTCGCCGAGCACGCTCTCCTCCATGGTGATGGTGAAGAACGCCGTCTGCCCCACCACGAGCACCGCGATCGGCAGCACGAGCTGCGGGACCGACGTCACCGGGTCGGTGAACAGCGGGGTGTAGCCGCTGGTGGGGAACCAGCCGAGCGCCAGCGCGAACACGTAGACGGCCAGGAGCGCGAGCCAGAACTCCGGCAGCGCGAGGCCGAACTGCGCGACCCGGTTGACGCCCCGTGCCACCCAGCTGTGCGGCGACACGGTGACCCAGCTGATGACCAGCACGGTCAGCAGGAAGCTGATGACCGTGCTGGCGATCGCGAGGGTGAGCGTCGGTGCGATGTGGCCGGCGATCATGTCGAGCACCGGCGCCTGATACTTGATGGACGTGCCGAAGTCGCCGGTCAGCACGTTGCCGACCCAGTGGAAGTACTGCTCATACAACGGCCCGGTCAGGCCCAGCTCCTCGTGCAGGCGGGCGAGCTGCTCCGGCGAGGCCTTCAGTCCGAGCAGGACCTGGGCCGGGTCGCCGGGGATCGACCGCAGCAGGAAGAACAGGAACGTGCCGACGACGGCCAGCACGACGACCAGGTCGCGGAGCCGGCGTAGGACGACGAGCAGCATGGGCGTCTACTTCCTCAGCCAGACATCGGTGAACTCCATCCCCCAGCCGTTGTAACCCTGCACCTTCGGGTTGTACGCGACGTAGCCCTTCGCGGCGTACAGCGTGATGGTCGGCAGGTTGTCGGAGGTGAACTTCTGGATCGCGTCGATCGCCGTCCGCTGCTCCTCCGGGGTCTTGGCCCGGTTGTAGGTGTCCAGCAACGGGTCGAGCTTGTCGCGAGGATATCCGGAATTGTCCAGGTTCTTCACGTTATCGGTGTATGCCGGCACCGGTGGGTTGGCATCGTCCATCAGGGCGAGAACGTCCCATCCGTTGGGCTCGTTGTTCTTCTTGCCGATCAGGGTGGCGAAGTCGTAGCTCTCGATGCTCGACTTGATGCCGATCTTCTTGAGGTCGTTCTGGATGACGATGAGCGCGTCCTTGAACTGCGGGAACTCATCGGTCGTGATCATGCGGATGGTCTGGTCCGGCCGCAGGCCGGCCTGGGCGAACAGTTGCTTGGCCTTCTCGGGGTCGTGCTGCTCCCACTTGGCCTTGCCCGCCTCGGAGTACATCGCCTTGTTGGTCGAGGTGGCGAACGCGCCGTTGCTGGGCGACACCAGGTCGGGAACCCCCTGCGACGCCATGATCGCCTGCTTGTCGGTGACCAGGTTGAGGGCGTCCCGCGCCTCGGCCTTGGAGAAGATCGAGCCGGAGTTGTGGTTGAGCGACACGAACTGGATCGTGCCACCGCCCTGGACCGCGGCCTTCAGGTCCGGGTCCTGCTTGATCTGGTCGTACTGCGGGTTGGACGGCTCCGCGACGTCCAGGATGCCGGTCTTCAGCCCGTTCAGCACCGCGTCCTGGTCGGCGACGACCTTGTAGGTGATCGTGTCGAGGAACTGGCGCTTGGCGCCCGAGTACCCGCTGGAGGCGCCCGTCGGCGGCTTGTACTTGTCGTTGCGTTCGAGCACGATCTGCTCGCCCTGCGTCCAGGACTTGACCTTGTACGGGCCGGTGCCGACGGCCTTGTCGTTGGGGATGCCGGTCGGCCCCTTGGCGTCGATGTCCGCGGCGCGGCGGATGAACGAGCCGTGGCTCGCGGCCATCAGCGCGACGAGGTCGAACGGCGACTTGAGCTTGACCTCGACGGTCGTGTCGTCCGGAGCGGTGATCTCCTTCAGCACCGGCTTCAGCGACGCCGCGTAGCTGCCGTCCTTCACCCAGTAGTTCAGGGACGCCGCCGCGTCGGAGGCCTTCAGCGGGGTCCCGTCGGAGAACTGCAGGCCCTTGCGCAGCACGAACGTGTAGCTGAGCCCGTCGTCGCCCTTCTTGTAGGACTCGGCGAGCACCGGCTGCGGCTGGTAGTTCGCGTCGATGGTGACCAGTTGCTCGAACACCTCGTGGGCGAGGTAGGTGGTGCCCACGTTGCCGTTCACCACCGAGTCCAGCGAACCCGGATCCTGCGCCAGGCGCACGGTGATGTTGCCCCCCTTGACAGGGGCGCCGGCGTCCGCGCCGGTGGGACTCGCGGCCGGCCCGTTCGCGCGGGAGGCACACGCCGACAACATTAAACTCAGCAGGGCGGCGGCGACGACGGCCTTCGGATGGCGGGACAGGTGGAGGTTCATCGTGGCTCCTCGCGCCTTTTTGTCGGCGAATTTGGCCGCTCAAGCTAGTCGCCGTGGCAAGGCCCGGAGTAGGCGTCGACGTCGGAACTTCTGTCACTCACGCGAACTTCACCCGAGAGATCCTTGCCACTTCGCGCGGCCGCTTGACTGAGACTAAACGGTTGGCATGGATCCGGCACAACCTCTTGTCCTGCGGAGATCCTTGGCGGAGGATCGTCCGGCGGTGTGTCACGCCGGGCGCCTGAAGGGATGACGCACGTGTCACTACTAGAGATCGATCGCCTCTCGGTCGGAGTTCTCACCGGCGACGACGGCGTGAAGCTCGTCCACGAGCTCTCGCTGAGCCTCGAGGCGGGGCAGACGCTGTGCGTGGTCGGGGAGTCCGGCAGCGGCAAGACCGTGACGGCCCTGTCGATCATCCGGTTGCTGGAGTTCGTCGCGCCGGTCCGCACCACCGGCCAGGTCCGCCTCGACGACGTCGACCTCGTCGCGCTGACGCCCGAGCAGATGCGCTCTTTCCGCGGACGCCGCATCGGCATGGTCTTCCAGGAGGCGCTGGACTCGCTCAACCCCACCCGGCGCATCGGCGCCCAGCTCGTCGAGGCCTACCACCCCGGCGGCGCCGGCCACCGCGCCGACCTGCGCGAGGAGGCCCGCGCCCGGGCTCATGAGCTGCTGGGCGAGATGGGCTTCGACGACCCCGAGCGCATCGCCGACCTCTACCCGCACCAGCTGTCCGGCGGCATGCAGCAGCGCGTGATGATCGCGATGGCGCTGATCTCCGGCCCCGACCTGCTGCTCGCCGACGAGCCGACCACGGCCCTCGACGTCACCACCCAGGCCGAGATCCTGCGCCTGTTCCGCAGCGTGCAACGCGAGCACCAGATGGCCTGCGTCTTCATCACCCACGACATGGGCGTCGCCGCCGAGATAGCCGACCGGATCGCCGTCATGTACGCCGGGCGGCTGGTCGAGGTCGGACCGGCGGCGGAGGTGCTGCGCTCCCCGCGGCACCGGTACACCCGCGCGCTGGTCGAGTGCGTGCCGCGGATCGGCGTGCGCCGCCCGGACGGCCTGCCGACGATCACCGGCTCGGTGCCCGGCCCGGCCGAGGAGCTCCCCGGCTGCCGGTTCGCCCCGCGCTGCCGCCACTCCGTCGACGACTGCGGAACCGACGAGCCGCCGCTCGCCGCCGTGGACGGGGAGGGACAGGTCGCCTGCTGGAACCCCGGAAGCGGACCGGTCGCGCTCCCGTTCCCCTCGACTCCGGCCACCGCCACCGCCGGCGTCGCCCCCGCTTCCGCCGGCGCCCCCGCCGACGCCGCGAGCCCGGCGCGGGCGCCGGAAGGCGGGTCCGAGCCGCTGCTGGTCATCGAGAACGTGCGCCGCACGTTCACCGCGCGCGGCCGCCGCCGCGGCGCCCTGCTCGGGATCCGCCGCCGCGAGGAGCACGCCGCCGTCGACGGCGTCAGCCTGTCGATCAGGCCGGGCGAGTTCTTCGGGCTGGTCGGCGAGTCCGGCAGCGGGAAGACCACGCTCGGGCAGATCGTCGCCGCGCTGGACGACCCGGGCGAGGGCGTCGTCACCGTCGCGGGCCGGCGACACACCGCGCGCGGCCTGGAGGGCGACGTGCGCGCCTTCCGCCGCGACGTCCAGCTCATCTTCCAGGACCCGCAGAGCTCGCTCGACCCCCGGCACACCGTGGGCCGGATCATCGCCGAGCCGCTGCGCGAGCTGACCGACCTGCGCGGGCCCGCGCTGCGGCGGCGCGTGGAGCAGCTGCTGGAGGAGGTCGGGCTCCCCGCCTCCATCATCGACAGGATCCCGGCGCAGATCTCCGGCGGGCAGCGGCAGCGCGTCGCCATCGCCCGCGCGATCGCCCCCGAGCCGAAGCTCATCGTCGCCGACGAGCCCACCTCGGCGCTGGACGTCTCGGTGCAGGGCCAGGTGATGAACCTCCTGCTCGACCTGCGCCGCGAACGCGACCTCGCCTACCTGTTCATCACCCACAACCTGAGCCTGGTCCTGTCGATCGCGGACCGCGTCGGCGTCATGAAGAACGGCAGGCTCATCGAGGTCGCCCCGCCCGAGACCATCACCGCGGCCCCGGGCCACGAGTACACGCGCACCCTGCTGGCCGCCAATCCCGGCCTCACCCCGGCCGCGGACGAGACCGCGGCCGCATCCGCCTCCCCGCCGGGCGCCGCCGCGGCGGGGGAGCAGGAGTCGTCCGTTTCGCGTGAGTGACAGACGCCGTACCGCTGGAGGAGCAGAACCGTGCATCCCGAGCGCGCATTCCTGCCGACGCACCGCTTCGACGACCCTCTGATCGCGTCCGGACCGCCGGGGTTCGCGATCGGGTCGTTCGCCGAGCTCGCCCCCTGGTCGTACGCGTCGTTCCCGCACCGCCACGAGTTCTACGAGATGGTCTGCGTGACCAGCGGTTCCGGCACCCAGGTCATCGACTTCGTGCCGTACGAGCTGAACCCGGTGACGCTGTACTTCGTGGCGCCGGGGCAGGTGCAGTTCTGGGAGCGCCACACGCCGATCGAGGGATTCGTCGTCGTCTTCCTCGAGGAGTTCCTGGCCGCCCAGTACGGCGACCGGGTCTCGCCCCGGCAGTCGCTGACGCTGGACCCGCTCGGCATCGGCCGGGCCCTGCACCTCGACGACGACCAGGTCGAGCCGATCATGGCGTTGTTCACCGCGTTGTACCGCGAGTACCGGCGGCCCGGCGGCGCGGACGTCTCGGTGCTCCAGTCGTACCTGCACATCCTGCTGGTGGAGATGCGGCGGCTGCACAGCGACGCGAACACCAGCATGGTCGAGGACCGCAGCACCGCGCTGGCCCGGCGCTACCTGCGGCTGGTCAGTGACGAGCTGCTCAACGAGCAGACCGTGCGCGGGTACGCCGACCGCATCGGCATCACGCCCAAACACCTGGCGGACGTGGTGCGGCGCACGACCGGCAAGACGCCGGCCGAGATCATACGCACGGCGCTGACGGTCGAGGCGAAACGGCTGCTCACGCACACCGACCTCACGATCGCGCAGGTGTCCCAGCGGTTGTCCTTCGACAACCCGTCGTACTTCGGGCGGTTCTTCAAGCGCGAGGTCGGCATGAGCCCGGGCGAGTTCCGGCGGCGCGGCATGGCCGGACCCGCGCCCACGCAGGCCCCGGCACACATGCCGGTCCGGCGGCGCGGCGAGCGTCTGCCTTCAGTGACAAAGCTGCCGACCTGAGTCGCTCCCCGCACCACGGCCAACTGCCTAATTTCACGATATGGAGTCCTCTACCGCGAAGATCCAGGCACGGTTCGACGAGCGTCGTGCCGGACTGCTCCGTTCTCTCATCACCGAAGACCTGATCAAGGACTGGACGCGCGACCCCCATGCCGGGGATCGCGAACCGCTCTCCTGGGTGCTACGGTTCCTCGGCCGAAGGCCACCGGCAGAACGCGTCACCGTCTACGAGTCCGTCCCCGGCCGGGAGTGGCGCCTGGCCCGGCAGCCCGCCCGCCGCGGCGACCGGTACCGGCTCGCCGACCGGCGCCGGTTCACCGACCTCGCCGAGGCCCGTGAGGCGTGCCTGCGCCGCGAGCTGCACGAGGTGTTCGGATGGGGGGAGCCGCCCGCGGACGCGGCCGACGGCCCGGAGCTGACCGTCGACGGCCCGGTCCTGCTCGGGTACGCCGACCGGATCAGCGCCGCGCCGGGCGACCCCATCGCGTTCATGGTCAGCGCGGAGGGCGTCGAGGAGTACACGACCGAGCTGGTGCGGCTGCGGCACGTCGACGACAACCCGGCCGGGCCCGGCGTCCGCGTCGAGACCGTCCCGGACGTGTGGCAGGGCCGCCATCGCGGCCGGACGCAGACCACCAGGCTCGGCTCGCACATCGCCGTCCCCGACCCGGGTGGCGTCACCGCGGGCGGCGACGGGTTCGCCGTCGTGGCCTGCGTCTACCCGACCTTCGTCACCGGCGGCAGGCAGACGATCGTGGCCCGCTGGAGCGACGGCGACGGCCCGCGCGGCTACGCCCTCGGCCTGGACGAGGCCGGACGGCTGACGCTGTGGCTCGGCGACGGCGTCCGCGAGACCGCGACGCGGATCGAGACCCCGCTCGGACTCCACCTCTGGCACGGCGTGGGCGCGAGCCACGACCCGGCGACCGGCGCCGTCGTGCTCGTCGCGTGCCCGCTCGTCAACAGCGTCAACAGCCGGCTCAGCCCGGCGGTCGTCGACGACCGCCCGCAGGTGGCCGAGGGGCGCGCCGAGGCCGCCTTCACGCCCGCCACCGGCGGCGAGCTGCTGTTCGCGGCGCTCACCCCGGACGCCGGGCACTACAACGGCAAGATCGAGAGCCCCGCGCTGTGGTCCCGCCCGCTCGACCGGGACGCGCTGGCCGCCGCGGTGTCCGGCGAGCCGGACGCCCCGCTGCGCTGGTGGTTCGGCCCGCAGGACGGCGACAGGGCCGCCGCCTCGCTCACCGTGCCGTGCGCCGGCCGTCCCGAGCTGGACGGGCGGCTGGTCAACATGCCGGTGCGCGGCGTGACCGGGCGGCACTACACCGGCGAGACCGACCACTACGCCCACGACCCGCGCGGCTACGGAGCGATCCACTTCCACGACGACGAGCTCGCCGACAGCGGCTGGGAGCCCGGCCACGAGCTCACCGTCCCCGACGGCCTGCCGAGCGGCGTGTACGCGCTGCGGGTGACCGCCGCCGACGGCTCCTGCGAGCGCGCGATCCCGTTCGTGGTCCGCCCCCCGCGGGGCGCCGCGACCGGCGACATCGCGCTGATGCTGCCCACCTGCACCTACCTCGCCTACGCCAACGAGCGCGGCCTCGGCTACGTGCCGGTGGTCCCGCCGGGCGTCGCCTTCCTCGAACAGCGCTACGACCTCGGCCACTCGATGTACGCCAGGCACACCGACGGCAGCGGGGTGTGCCACTCGTCCGCGCGGCGGCCGATCCTCACGCTCGCGCCGGGCTTCAGCATTCACCTGTCGCCGTTCATGCTGGCCACCGACCTGTACATCGTCGACTGGCTCACCGAGATGGGCTACTCGTTCGACGTGATCACCGACCACGACCTGCACGCGGAGGGCGCCGAGCTGCTCGGCCGCTACCGCGGGGTGATCTCCGGCTCGCACCCGGAGTACGCGTCGGGGCGGATGCTCGACGCCATCGAGACCTACGTCGACGGCGGTGGCAACTTCGCCTACATCGGCGGCAACGGCTACTACTGGGTGGTCTCCTTCCACCCCGAGCTGCCGCACGTCATGGAGCTGCGCCGCGGCCTGACCGGCACCCGCAGCTGGCAGGTCCGCCCCGGCGAGGAGCACCATGCCACCACCGGCGAGCGCGGCGGGCTGTGGGCCGGCCGCAACCGGCCGCCGCAGAAGCTGTTCGGCGTCGGGTTCAGCGCGCAGGGCGGCGACCCGTCCGGGCGCTACCGCGTCGGCCCCGACCACGACGGCGACCTGGCGGCCAAGCTGCTGGACGGCGTGCCGGAGGTCTTCGCCGACATCGGACTCATCGACGGCGGCGCCGTCGGCAACGAGATCGACCGCTACGACCTCGCGCTCGGCAGCCCGCCCGACGCGATCGTGCTCGCCACCTCAGAAGGGCTCGGCGACAGCTACCAGTTCGTGGTCGAGGAGCTCGAAGGCACCAACCCCGGGCAGGGCGCGACGGAGAACCCGCGCGTCCGCTCCGACATGGTCTACTTCCGCACCCGCGGCGGCGGGTCGGTCTTCTCCACCGGCTCGATCTCCTACAGCAGCGGGCTGTCGGCGAACGGCTACGACAACGGGCTGTCCCGGGTGACCCGCAACGTCATCGACCACTGGCTGGCCGCCGATGTCTGAGTCGATCACCGTCGACCGCATGCTCGCGGTCCCCATGCGCGACGGCGTGATCCTGCGCGCCGACGTCTACCGGCCGACCGGGCAGCGCTGCCCCGCCCTGGTCTTCCGCACCCCCTACGACCGCACCGGCCTCGGCATGTACGGCACGTTCGCGCTGCGCGCGGCCTCGGCCGGGTACGCCGTCGTCATGCAGGACGTCCGCGGGCGCGGCGCCTCCGGCGGCGAGTTCACCCCGTTCGTCAACGAACGCGAGGACGGCTACGACTCGATCGACTGGATCGCCGCCCAGCCCTGGTGCGACGGCAACGTCGGGATGTTCGGCGGCTCCTACGACGGCGTCACCCAGTGGCAGGCGGCGATGTCGGGCCACCCGGCGCTCAAGGCCATCGCGCCGAACGTCACCGCGTCGAGCTACCACCACGGCTGGGTCTACCGGGGCGGGGCCTTCCAGCTCAGCTTCAGCCTGGGCTGGACGCTCTCCCTCGCCGCCCACAACGCCGCCCGCGACCCGTCCGTCTCCGGCGAGATCCGCGCCGCGCTGGTCGACGCCGCGGACCGGCTTCCCGACACGACGGGCGTCCTCCCCCTCGGCGACCACCCGTACCTGGACACCGTCGCCCCGTACTACCGGGAATGGCTGCGCCACCCCGGCTACGACGAGTTCTGGGAACGCCTCGACGTCTCCCGCGCCTACCCCGAGATCAACGTCGCCGCGTTCAACATGGGCGGCTGGTACGACACCTTCCTCCTCGGCACGCTCGCCAACTTCGCCGGCATGCGCGCGCACGGGCCGGCCGCCGTGCGCGACCGGCAGCGGCTGCTGATCGGGCCGTGGCCGCACGCCGGCCTCTTCAGCGGCAACCCGGTCGGCGAATGGAACTTCGGCGGCCGGGCGACCGGCCCGGCCATCGACGCCGACGGCATGCAGCTCCGCTGGTTCGACACCTGGCTGCGCGACGGCGACGACGGCATCGCCGGCGAACCCCCCGTGCTGCTGTTCACCATGGGCGCCGACGAGTGGCGGGTGGCCGACTCCTGGCCGCTGCCCGGCACCGAATACGAGGACTGGTACCTGCACAGCGGCGGCCGGGCCAACACGCTGCACGGCGACGGCGAGCTCCGCCGCGACCGGCCCACCTTCGGCCAGCCCCCGGACAGCTTCGTCTACAACCCGCGCAACCCCGTCCCCACCCTCGGCGGCGCGCTGTGCTGCAACCCCGTCTACACCCGGGGCGGCGTGTACGACCAGCGTCCCATCGAGGCCCGCACCGACATCCTCGTCTACACCTCCGAGCCGCTGACCGAACCCCTCGACGTCACCGGCCCCGTCACGGTCGTGCTGCACGCCGCCAGCACGGCGACCGACACCGACTGGACCGCCAAGCTCGTCGACGTCGGCCCGGGCGGCTACGCGCGCAACCTCGCCGACGGCATCATCCGGGCACGCTACCGCGAGTCGACCAGCGAGCCGCAGTTGCTCACCCCCGGCGAGGTCGTCGAGTACCGGATCGACCTCGGCGCCACCAGCAACGTGTTCCAGCCCGGGCACCGCATCCGGCTGGAGGTGTCGAGCAGCAATTTCCCCCACTTCGACCGCAACCCCAACACCGGACAGCCCCCCGGCACGTCCGCCGAGATGACCAGCGCCCTGCAGAGCGTCCACCACGCCGGCCCGTACCTGTCCCGGCTCGTCCTGCCGGTCGTCACGCCCGAGTCGGCGCGCCCCTACCGCAAGGAGTACTGACATGCGCACCCGCGAGCTGGGCCGCACCGGCATGGCGATCACCACCGTCGGCTTCGGAAGCTGGGCCGTCGGCGGCCCCGGTCTGATGGGCTGGGGCACGCAGTCCGACGACGAGTCGATCGCCGCCGTCCACCACGCCGTCGCCCGCGGCGTCAACTGGATCGACACCGCCGCCGTCTACGGGTTCGGGCACGCCGAGGAGGTGGTCGGCCGGGCCCTCGCCGCCCTGCCCGCCGCCGACCGGCCCCTGGTGTTCACCAAGTGCGGCCTGGTCTGGGACGAGAACGGCGTCGAGAGCAACAACCTCACCCCCGAGTCGATCAGGCGCGAGTGCGACGCCTCGCTGCGCCGCCTCGGCGTCGACCACATCGACCTCTACCAGATCCACGACCCCGACCCGAACGGGCCGCCGATCGAGGAGTCCTGGGGCGCCGTCCTCGAGCTCGTCAAGGAAGGAAAGGTCCGGCACGCCGGCGTGTCCAACTTCGACGTCGAGCTGCTGGAACGCTGCGAGGCCGTCGGGCACGTCGCGTCCCTGCAGCCGCCCCTGTCGCTCATCGACAGGGACGCCGCCGCGGACGTCATCCCCTGGTGCGACGCGCACGGCACCGGCGTGATCGTCTACAGCCCGATGGCGTCCGGGCTGCTGTCCGGCTCCTTCACCGCCGAACGGGCCGCGGCGCTGCCGGACGACGACTGGCGCTCCCGCTCCGCCCAGTTCCGCGCGCCCGCGCTGGAACGCAACCTCGCCCTGCAGGACGCGCTGCGCCCGCTCGCCCGGCGGTACGGCGTCTCCGTCGCGACCATCGCCATCGCCTGGACCACCGCCTGCCCCGGAGTCACCGCGGCGATCGTCGGCGCCCGTACCCCCGGCCAGGTCGACGGGTGGCTGGACGCCTGCGACCTGCACCTCACCGCCGACGACCTGGCGGAGATCACCACCGCGCTCCACTCCACCGGCGCGGGACACGGCCCGATCGAGGCCGCGCTCTCCTAGCGCCCTCACCGGGGCGGGCGGCCACGGGGCCACACGTGGCCACCCGCCCCGGTGCCCCCACGCCGGCGCCCCACAGAGAAGCGGGGCGCACGAACACCTACGGGCCGGACGGAGCACTCCGTCCGGCCCGTGGCGTGATGAAGCTCAGCTGTGGGCGGGCCGCGGCACGTTCTCGTCGGACGCGTACTCCGGGTTCAGCGAGAGCGCGATGAAGGTGAAGGGCCGGTTGACGTAGTTGAAACCGAGCGGGCAGTGCCGCGTCCCGGCCGGGATCCACACCGCGCCCGTGGTCGTCACCGTGTGACGCTCACCGTCGATGTCCAAGTACAGCTCCGCCCCCAGATCGTGGAGGTTCGCGGGATCGCTCCCCATCCACATCAGCACCTCGTCGTAGGTGTGCTCATGGTCGTTGACCCAGTGCACCTTCTCCGACGTGGGGTTGATCCAGCTGAAGGCCATGTGCACCTTGCTGAGATCGACATCGATGCCGCGCATCAGCCCGAACGGGCTGCTGATGTTGGCGGGGCGTTCCCCTCCTGCCGCGGCGCCCTCGTTGACGAGGTCGTCGCCGCATTCGAGCATGTGCTCGATGAACAGGTGATCGTACTTGCCCATGCTTCTCCCTGTGATCCAGGACCGACCGGCGGCCCCTCACCGCCCGGATTCGTACCCCCAAGTCTTCGGATCCCCTGACAACCCCGAAAGCCACTAGCGCCAGACACGCTGTCACTGACATCCCTCCCGCTCACCCCACCTCTGCCTACAGGGCGAGGGTTTCCAGGTCTACGGCGTTGGCCAGGGCCTCGGCGCCCTTGTCGTTGAGGTGCATGCCGTCGCCGCTGTCCAGGGTGGGGTGGATGTGGTCGGGGGCTTCGGGGTTCTCGACGGCCCGGGCCACGTCGAAGACGGCGTCGAAGGTGCCGGTGGTACGGATCCAGTCGTTCACCTCGCGTCGGGCGGCGAGGCCCTCGGGGGTGCTGACCCCGGGGTAGACGGCGCCGGCGAAGGGGCCGATGGTGCCTGCGAGGATCTTCAGGTCCGCTTCGTGGGCGCGGCGGGCCAGGGCCTTGAAGCCCTCGATGAGGGCGTCGGAGGTGGCGGGAGGCTCGCCGGACATGCCGGGGAGGCCGAGGTCGTTGATGCCGAAGTGCACCAGGACATGGGTGAGGCCGGGGATCGAGAGAACGTCGCGGTCGAAGCGCGCCAGCGCGTGCTCGCCGACCTCGTCCCGCAGAAGGCGGTTCCCGGCGATGCCCTGGTTCACGACCCATCCCCGCTTGAGGCGCCGGTTGAGGAAGTCCACCGAGCGGTTGTTCGCGCCGGTCGTGGAGCCCACCCCTTCGAACCAGGAGTCCCCGAACGCGACGGCGATCACGGTGTCCTCCACGGCGGGCACGTCGACACCCGTGACGTAGAACCTCGCTTCCACCTGCTCGGCGTCGGGGAGCACGCGGAACGTGACATGGTCACCGCGGACTATGTGAGCGGTCTCCATGGGCATGTGGGAGTAGGTGGCCAAGCCTGTCTCGTCAGGAAGGTAGAGGCTGAGGCGCAGGTCGGCGCCGGGGGCGACGGGCAGATCGATCGGGTCGCCGACGGCCTCCTCTCCCGGCGGGATGACGAGGCGACGGGCGCCGTCGAAGGTGAGGGCGGCCTGCCCGTGCTCGGTGGCGGCACTCGCGGCGCCGATGGTCAAGGGGGTGCGGCCGTAACGGTTCGTCAGGCGTACGCGAAGGCGTTCCCCGCCGCCGGCCATGTGGAGCACCTGGCGCACCGTCTGGTCGGCGAAGCCGCGCGGTTCGGTGAGCTGGATCCGCTCATAGGGACTGATCACCGCGGTGCGGAAGCCGGCTGTCCACGTCATGTTCGCTCCATTCGTTGTGCCGGACGGTCACCCCGCACCACTATGGGGAAGTAGCTCTCCCATGGGAAGTACGCACTTCGAAGTGCGTAGGTCCCCCGACACGAAGGAGCGTCCGATGCCGACGAGGACGATGGCCCAGAAGCGGGCACAAGCGAAGTCCGACTACGACGCCTTCCTGGCACAGTGCCCGAGCCGCCAGTTGCTCGACCGGATCTCCGACAAGTGGGTCGCGCTGATCCTGGCCGCGCTCGGCAGCGACGGCCCGCAGCGATCCGCGGGCGACTGCGCCGGCACGCCCCGGTCGATGCGCTACTCCGAACTGTCCCGCCGGCTGGCCGGGGTCAGCCAGAAGATGCTCACCCAGACGCTCCGGTCCCTGGAGCGCGACGGCCTGGTCACCCGCACCGTGACGCCGACCGTCCCGATCACCGTCACCTACGAGCTGACCGACCTCGGCCTCTCCCTCCACCACGTGATACGCGGCATCAAGAACTGGGCCGAGGCGCACATGGACGAAGTGCTCGCCAACCGCGAGAAGTACGACACCCACACCACGTGAGGCCCACCCGTGCCCCGCCGTCGTGGCCGGGCGCCGCGATCCCCCCCTCGAAGCGCGCGTCCGCAGGCCTACGCGCCGAAGGCGCCTGTCAGATGCGGCGGCGGGAGGTGCGGGCGATGGCGAGGGACGTCAGAGCCGCGGCTCCCGCGGTCAGGATCGCGGCTTCGGTCCACTGGAAGCGCCAGAAACGGTTCGCGGGATGGTAGTACAGGGCGACCCGGTAGCCGTGGTCCAGCAGGCAGCCGTCCATCTCGAGTTGCGCCCGGCCGCTGCGCATGTCCACGCCCTCTGGGGCCGCGCAGACGCCGACCGGAGGGGCCGTGAGCTCGCGGCCCGCCGGGTCCACCCAGTTCTCCTTCACGAACAGGCCGCCCTGGTCGAGGGGCTGATCCCGGTCGGCGGTGACCAGCCGGACCGGCGCGGCGAAGTCCTTCTGCGCGAAGAACAGGAGCGGGAACGTCAGCATGAGCACGGCGATCGTCACCGCCATCGCGACCAGCGTCCGGCGGAACAGCGTGCCCGCGAGCGTCCCCACCGCGAAGGCGAACAGCCACCACGCGGCGGGCGCGACCCCGACCATGTTGAACTCTCCGGGGTTGGAGAGCGCCGAGCCGTACACGGCGCCGCGGAAGACCGAGGTCCACGCACTGATCATCGCCGCGGACGCCAGGCCGCCGGCGACGAGCAGACCGGCGAGCGTCGCGATCTTGAACCCGAGCCAGCGCCCGAGCGGGAGCGACTGCGTCCAGGCCAGCTTGTTGGTGCCCCGCTCGTACTCCCGGCCCAGCAGAGGCGCGCCCCAGAACGCGCCGACCAGCGCGGGCCCGGCCAGGGGGAGCAGCCCGAACGCCATGTACATCGGGTCGTACCAGTCGCGCAGCGCCGCGTTGACGGCCTGGCAGACCGGCGCCGGCCCCGGGCACCCCGGCGGGGCGTGCCGGGCCGCGTAGTCCGCCGCCTGCAGGCCGGTGACCAGGAGCATGACACCCAGCACGGCCAGCAGGCCGAACGTCACGGCGATCTGCGCCCGGTGCTGCCTCCACGTCAGCCACAGCATCGAGAAGGTCGTCCTTTCACTCGGCGGGTACGGCCGACAGGTCGCGGGGGGCGCCCGCGCGCGGGTCGCGCAGATAGGTGACGATCAGGTCGTTCAGCCCGATCGCGTGCGAACTCCAGCGTGGGTCGATCGGCGGCGCCGGGTCGCGCACGAGCAGGCTCGCCTGCCGCCCCGACATGGTCCGCGCGACGACCGGCAGACGCGCGGCGATCTCGTCGGCCGCCTCGGCGGGCCCGGTCAGCAGGCGGTGCGACGCCACGAGGTCGTCGAGGTCGCCGCTCACCTGGACCCGGCCCCGGTTGAGCATGACCAGCCAGTCACAGGTGCCTTCGAGGTCGGAGACGACGTGGGAGGAGAACAGGACGGTGGTGCCGTGTTCGGCGACCGCCGCCATGAGACCCCGGGTCACGTCGTGCCGCGCCAGTGGGTCGAGGTCGGCGAGCGGCTCGTCGAGCACGAGCAGGTCCGGCCGCTTGGCCAGAGCGATCGTCAGGGCGACCTGCGTCCGCTGCCCGCCGGAGAGCGCGCCGACCTTGCGTCGCAGGGGAATGTCGAGGTCGGCGAGCCGTCGCCGGGCCATGGCGTCGTCCCATCCGGGGTTGAGGGTGCGGCCGAACCGCAGGGTCTCGGCGACGCTGAAGCCGTTGTACAGCGGTTTGTCCTGCGCCACGAAGGCCACCCGGTCGCGGCCGGTCGCGGCGCCGAAGACCCGCACCTCTCCCTCGGTGGGCGCGAGAAGGCCGACGATCATGTGGATCAGCGTGGTCTTGCCCGCGCCGTTCGGACCGACCAGCGCGACCACCCGGCCCGCAGGGATCGAGAGCGAGCAGTCCCGCAGCGCCCACACCCCTCTGTACCGTTTCCCCAGCCCGGACGCCCGCAACACCGCCCCGCCGTCCGTGACGGCGCTCTGCGCCGCCACGCTGTTCGCCGTCACGCGATCTCGTCCTTCCTGGTCGCAGGCGCCTGTTCGTCGTCGCGGAACGCCTCGCCGACCGCCGAGGCGATCAGGGCCTGCACGTCCTCCTGGTCCAGGCCGGCCTCCCGTGCCGCGCGTACCCAGCGGAGCAGGTCGCGGCGAAGCCTGGCGTGTTCGGCCAGGGACGCGCCGCCCAGGGCGCGCTCGACGAACGTGCCCTGCCCAGGGCGCGCGATCACGAGCCCCTCGCGCTCCAGTTCCCGGTACGCCTTGAGCGCCGTGTTCGGGTTGATCGCGAGCTTCTCCACGACCTCCTTGGCCGTGGGCAGCCGGTCACCGGGGACGAGGATCCCGAGCCGCAGGGCGTGTTTCACCTGGTGAACAAGCTGCAGGTACGTGGCCACACCCGAGCCACGGTCCAAGTGAAACTCCATCGCGCTCCACTCTTCCACTAATGAGTTAGTGGAATGATGGTGGGCCGTCGCCGCCACGTCAAGGCGAATATCGAGGCCGCGCCCTACGAGCCGGGCGACGGCGGCCGCCACGGCTTTGCGCCTCCGGCGGAACCGCTATGGGCGAAACGCATGGCCTGGACCGACCGCTCCGATGCTCAATGAGGCTGCGGTGTGCCGCCGAGAGGACGGCGTCGGACCGCGTGGAGATGACGCTGATCCGCGAGCGAAAGGGACAGGCCATGGCGGCGACACCCGCGTATGACGAGATCGCGGACTGGTACGAAAAGGTCTTCCTCGGCGGACAGGCTGACGGACCCGGCCGAGCGGATCACCCCGGGGCCGGCGGATCGGGGCGTGCCGGAGCCAGGAAGGCAGGCGGGGACGCGCTGGGGCTGGACCGCGTGCTCCGAGATCTCCTGGGGCCGGGTGCGGGCGTCTGCCTGGAGGTCGGCTGCGGGACCGGCGTTCACGCGCGCACGGTGCGTGAGCTGGGGTGGACTCCCTTCGGGATCGATCTGTCCTCCGGCATGCTGCGGTACGCGCGAGGCCGCTTACCGGTGGCCCGAGCGGACGCCGAGCGCCTGCCGATCCGGGACGACGCGCTTCCGGCCGTCGTCGCGATGATGGTCCACACCGACATGCCGGGGTACGCGACCGTGCTGCGGGAAGTGGCCCGGGTGCTGCGCCCCGGCGGCGTGTTCGTCCACGTGGGCGTTCACCCTTGTTTCTGCGGCGGTTTCGCCGACCGCACCGACCCCGCCGCGGTCGTGATCCGCCCCGGCTACACCGACAGCCACTGGACGAAGACCTCGTGGACCGACCAAGGCGTACGGAACAG
This sequence comes from Sphaerisporangium krabiense, assembly GCF_014200435.1. Taxonomy (NCBI): domain Bacteria; kingdom Bacillati; phylum Actinomycetota; class Actinomycetes; order Streptosporangiales; family Streptosporangiaceae; genus Sphaerisporangium; species Sphaerisporangium krabiense. The sequence goes on from NZ_JACHBR010000001.1 coordinate 3,755,735, forward strand.
GGTCGGCGCCATGCACCGCCCACTCCCCGAGCTGCTGCACATGTTCCTCGACGCCGGCCTGCCCCTCGAACGCTTCACCGAAACGGGCGCCCCCACCCCGACCGTGCTGGCCCTCCGGGCCCGCAAGCCCTGATCACCGCCCCCGCCACACATGCCAGACGACGACATAGCAGGCCACCACGGCCCCCGCTCCGGCCACGCCCCCTATGGTCACGGCCCTGACCAGGTCGTACGCCCCGACCGTCGCGGCATCGCCGCCTCCGGACACGACCGCCCCCACGGCCATCGCGACCGTGCTCGTCGCCACGACCAGCCTCCGCACCTTGGAAGGGACACCTGGCCACCGTCCCGGTCGCGGCGGCGTGCGCCGGTACCACGCGGCGAACCACCGGCCGAGGACGGCGAGCCCGCCGAGCGAGCCGACATACATGATCACGTTGAGCCGGGACGGGCAGCGGCAGGTAGTACGGAAGATCGGGCGCCATGGCCCCGACGGTCAGCGCGGGCGGCGGCAGCCACCGTCGCAGCGGCAGGATCGCGGAGACATGACTCACGGTGAAGGGCACGCCCTCTTAGATCTTCGCCAGGGCCGGCGGGTTCACCTCGTCCTCGCCGCCGGGACCTGTGTCACAGGACTTCGCGGCGACGGCGGGCGGCCCGGGTGGTCGTCACCAGATCAGGCCGAAGGAGCGCATCGCGCGGGCGTAGTGCGGGGACAGTTCGTCGTCGATGGCGTCGGAGGCGGCCTCGGTGAGCATCGAGGAAGGACCTCCGGTGGCCGGTGTGCCGGGAGCGTCCTCGGCGACCAGCGGCGACCGGCGGATCTCCGCGACGCTCGCCCCGCGCAGCGCCGCCGCCTGAAGCGGCGCCACGAAGCGCCTCCCCTCCACCAGCCCGTCCAACCACGCGACCTCCGCCGCCGTGGCAACCGACTCCATGGCCTCCGTCCGTGTGATGACCGAATCCGTGAGGACCGGAGCCGCGACGAGTCCGCGCAGGGCGCGCTCCAGCAGGAGGACGGGCCAGCCCAGCAGCCTTCCGAGGATCTGGCCGAGCGTTCCCGCGGCCTCGTACCCGCCGCGTGGGGCGGCCGCGCCGAGCACCGTCGCCATGTACATGTGCGTCTCGCCGCGACGGGTCAGCGGCTTGCCGCTCATCAGCGACTCGCGCCACCGGGCCAGCGTCCACAGTGCCCCGCTCACCAGCAGGTCGTCCCTCTCCGTTTCCACGTACGTCCGCGCCAGCAGCGTCACGCGGTGCCGTGCCGACAGCACCAGCCACAGCGGCAGCCCGACGACCAGCGCGGGCCTGCGCCGCCACCCCACCCGCGCGTACAGGCAGCCGACGGCGAGGTCGCTGACGGCGACGACCAGGGGCGGCGCCGTTCCGACGGCTCCGGCCACCCGCCGCGCCAGCCCGTACAACGCGGGCGCGGCGGACGGCTCGACCACCTCCACGTCGCCTGGGAGCCGGCGCGGCCGGGGGAAGAGCAGCGCACCGATGGCGACGAGCAGTCCGCCCGCCGCCCAGGCCGGCGCGAAGCCGGGGCTCCTGGCGATGATCCATCCGCCCGTCACGAGCAGCGTCACCGTGAACGCGTGCACCAGAACCGCGAGAACGAGCGCGGCCCCTGCCTTCAGCACCTTCACCGGGGCGATCCTCTCCGTCACCGCAAAGGTAGAGGTCGCTCGTCCAGGTTGCATAGGTGCGCCTGCCCCGCTTCGGTCGCTTCGCCGGTACCGCGGGCGGATCCCCGCGCCACCGAGTCCCCAAGGGTCAGACGACCGCGCCGGACAGGCGCTCGCACAGGGCCCAGACCGCGTCCTGGCCGTGCGGGTCGAGCGCGCCGGCGGGCCAGGCCGTGCGGCGGCATTTCATGCTGAAGTAGGCGCCGTTCACGCCGTCCACCTCTGTGCTGGAGGCCAGGTACACGCTGGAGCGCGCGGGCTTGGTCAGATCGCCGAACAGCCGTGGCGCGGCGACCCGGAGCAGCGGCACCAGCGGCCGGTAGGCGTAGGGGAAGCCGGTCATCGTCATCGCCTGGTTCATCGGCGTGTGGCCGTGTCCGGGGTAGGCGACGTTGACCGTGACGCCGCCGCCGGCCACCTGCTCGGCGAAGCGCAGGCTCATCGCCATCAGCATGGTCTTGGTGTGGTTGTACTGGCTGAAGGTCCAGCCCAGGTACCGCCGCTCCGCCTGCAGGTTGTCCGGCTCGATCGGCCCGCCGGGGATGCCTCCGGTGATGTTCACCACCCGGCCGCCGAGCACGGGCAGCAGCAGGCGGGTGAGCGTGAACGGCGCCAGCACGTGGGCGGCGAACGTGACCTCCACGCCGTCCGCGGTGAGCGTACGTCGTGGCGGGCTCGCCCCGACGTTGTTGACCAGCACGTCCAGGCGGTCGCAGCGGCTCGCGACCCACGCGGCCACCCTGGCCGTCTCCTCCAGGCGGGTCACGTCCGCGGCGATGGCCTCCACCTGGCCGCCGCCCGCCCCGAGCTCCTCGGCGGCCTGCCGTGCCCGTGCCGGATCGCGGCCGACGAGGAGCACCCGGGCGCCGCGCGCGGCCAGCCCGCGCGCCGTCTCCTTGCCGATTCCCCCGGTGCTACCGGTGACCAGAACGGTCCTGCCCCGCATGTGAGCCTCCGTCACTCGAAGAGAGAGCGTTGCATCAAATATGACACCAAGTGCCATCCTAGGCAATCGGTGTAGCATTACGCCATGGAGGGCTTGCGGGATCGCACCAGGCGCGCCGTGCGCGCCGAAATCGCCGGACGCGCGCTGCGGCTCTTCGCCGAGCGTGGCTTCGACGCGACGACGGTCGACGACATCGCCCGCGCGGCGGGCATGTCCAAACGCAGTTTCTTCCGCTACTTCCCGACCAAGGAGGACGCGGTCTTCGGCGAACTGGAGGCGATGGGCGAGCAGGTCGCCGAGGAGATCGCCACGCGTCCTCCCGAGGAGGGGCCGTGGGAGTGCCTGCACGCGGTGCTGCGCGGCTGGGAGGCGCGGATCACCGCGCAGGTGGAGGGGATGCGGCTCATCGAGTCCACCCCCGCGCTGCGGGCCAGGCTGCTCCACAAGCGTGACGAGGCCCGTGCCCGCATCATCGGGGCGCTTGCCGAGCGCGGGATACCCCCGCTGGAGGCCGACCTCGCCGCGGCGGCGGCGGGGTCGGCCCTGGACGTGGTGGCGCGCGAGTGGATCCGCGCCGACGGCACCACCGACCGCCTGGCCCTGGTGGACCGGGTCTTCGCCATGCTCCGCCCGGCCTTCCTGAGCTGAGCCCCGGCCGGCGGGCCGGTGTCTACGGGGTTCTGCGGGCGAAGGCGGGGGCGTGCTCGGGGCGGGGGCCGAAACCGACGAAGCGCGCGGGGATCGTGCGGAGCCGGGGGAACGTCCGGCTGAGGAGCAGGAGAGCCTTGGGCGGTCCCGAGCGCCTGCCCGTGAACTGGGCCCCGAACATGAAGCGCTGGAGCAGCCGCTGGCCGTTCTGGACGATGACGGTGGGCCGCCACCTGCGCGCCTGCACGGACGCCAGGTCGGCGACGGTGACGGCGTGCCGCCGCAGGGGCCCGGCCAGGATGGTCGCGGCGGCCACCGCGTCCTGGATGGCCAGGTTGATGCCGACCCCGCCCGCGGGGGACATGGCGTGCGCGGCGTCGCCGATGAGCAGCAGCCCGTCGAGGTGCCAGCGCCTGAGCCGGTTGAGCTTGACGTCGAGCACGAAGACGTCGTCCATGCTCTTCAGCTCGTCCACCCGGTCGGCGAAGTCGGGGCGCAGGCGCGCGACGCGCTCCCGGAACCGTTCGATGCCCTCGGCGCGCAGCCGCGGGTCGGAGCCTTTGGCGGTGAAGTACGCCACCTGGAGGTAACCCTCGCGGGCCAGCGCGATCAGGGCCTCCGTGCCCCGGGCGACCGGTGTGATGGCGGCGGGCCCGTCCCCGTCCTGAGCCGAGCGGGGCAGGCGGAACCACCAGACGTCGAACGGCACGGGGAACTCCTGCGGCACCAGGCCCGCGTCCGCGCGCAGGGTGGAGTGCCTGCCGTCGCACCCGACCGTCAGCTCGGCGCGGATCTCGCCCTCGCCGCCGTCCGCCGTGCGGTACCTGACCCCGACGACCTTCCCGCCCTCTCTGACCAGCGCGGTCGCCTCGGTGTTCATGCGCAGCGAGAACCCGGGCTCCTTGCCCGCGGCCTCGGCGAGGAAGGACAGCAGGTCCCACTGGGGCACCATCGCGATGTAGTTGTACGGCGGCGGCAGCGCTCCGAAGTCGCTCAGGGGGACCTGGCTGCCGTCCGGCGCGGGCAGCGACAGCGATCCGAGATGGCTCTGCGGCAGGGCGCGGAAGCCTTCGCCCAGCCCCAGCTCGTCCAGCAGCCGGATGGTGGCCGGGTGGACGGTGTCTCCGCGGAAGTCACGCAGGAAATCGCCGTGCTTCTCCAGAACGGTGACCGTCACTCCCGCCCGCGCCAGCAGCAGCCCGAGCATCATGCCGGCCGGCCCGCCGCCGCACACCAGAACGCCGGTGCTCTCCACGGTCATGGTGGATCCTCCCTGTGCGAAACGTGCGTGATCTGTCGTCCTTAATTCATCACTAGTTGAATCTCTACGACAGACCATACCCCGCGAGACCGCCCGGAGCGCGGAAGAAAGGGGGAAAGGCCGGATCAATACGATGGATCGGATCCCGGCCGCCCTAGAGGTTGCTGCACCGCCAACATGGAAGGCCTACCCGACCTCCTCCGCTGGACCCCTGCGGAAAGGTGACCGCTGGTCGGTCGCGCCGGTGCTTAAATGCCGGTGCGTGGGTTACAGTTATTTCAGATACTGGTGTCGGAGGTGGTCATGGCTCGCATGAGTGTTCTGGGCAACGCCGCTCGTATCGAGGCAGGCAGCGCCGATCGTGAGCTGCTGGCTCGTGTGGAGGCCACTGCCGCCACTCGGCCGGTCCAGCTGGTGCTCCGTGGGCCAGAGGGTGCCGACATCGTGCTCCCCGAGGCGCTGGTGCGCCTGGTGACGGCCGCGGCTCACGATCTGGCCCAAGGTAACGACGTCTTCGCCCTCGCGGTCGAGACATGTCTGACCCCCAACGAGGCCGCCCGGCTGCTGGGGCTGTCGCGCCCCTTCGTGAGCCGGTTGCTCGACGAGGGCGAGATACCGTCGCGGCACCTGCCCGGCAGCAGCCATCGCGTGGTCCGGCTGGCGGATGTCCTGGACTTCCAGGTCCGCCGCGAGCGGCGCGCCGAGGGCCGCCGCAGGATCATGGAAGCCGCCGAGGAGGCGGACCTTCCTTACTGACATCCAAGGGGCATTGGCCGATGGCGCGAGTCTTCGTCGACACCAATGTCCTGTTCCCGTTCTCGCTGATGGATCTGATGCTCACCCTCACCGAGGACGCGGTGCACACCATGGTGTGGAGCGATCGGCTGCTGGACGAGTGGGAGCGGGTCATCGTCCGCGAGCGGCGCCGCACCGCACCGGTGGCGGCGCGCATCAGCGCGGTGATCCGGGAGTTCTTCGCCGACACCCGGGTGCCCGAGGAGGACTACAAGTACCTGATCGACTGGATGCAGGGCCCCGACCCCGATGATCGCCACCATATGGCGGCCGCCGTCGCCGGTGGCGCGGAAACCCTGATCACCTGGAACCTGGCCGACTTTCCGGCCTCCGCGCTGAGGCCCTACCGGCTCACGGTCACCGGCCCTGACGATTACCTCTGTTCACTGCTGACCCAGCACCCCGCCGAGGTCATGGCCGTCCTCGCCCGGATGTCCGCGAGAAAACGGCGCCCGCCGATGGCCGTTCCAGAGATCGTCGATGCGCTGGACGGCGCCGGCGTCTCCGTCTTCGCCGCCCGGGTACGCGCGCGCATGGCCCTGCGATGAGCCGGGCCCTGGGTGGGTCGGGTTCATGTCACGTAGTGGAAACCCGGTTTGGGGTGCATGAGGAAGTCGTGGTGGGAGATGGTCCAGGCGTAGGCGCCGGCCATGGCGAAGGCGATGATGTCGCCGGTGTTGAGGGAGGTGACGACGCGGCGGGCGAAGACGTCCTTGGGGGTGCAGAGCTGGCCGGCGAGGGTGACCGGTTCGTCGGTTACGCCGGTGCCGGGGCGGCCGGTGGGCAGGACGGCGAAGGGATGGTCGTGGCCCTTGGCGACGGGAGTGCGCAGGTGGTGGGTGCCGCCGGTGAGGACGGCGAAGACCTCGCCGTGGACGCGCTTCACGTCGAGCACCCGGGCGAGGTACCACCCGCAGTAGGCGGTCAGCGCCCGGCCGGGCTCGATGCGCAGCGTCTCGCCGGGGGCGCGCAGGGCGGTGAGGCCGAGGCCGTACCGCTGCCAGTCGAACAGCTCGCCGGGAGCCGCGTAGGACACGGCCATGCCGCCGCCGAGGTTGATCTCGGTCGCCTCCAGCCCGCGGCCGAAGGCGAGGACGGCCTCCGCCAGGCCGAGCAGCGCGGGAGCGTCCAGCCCGCTGGCCAGGTGGGCGTGAATGCCGCGCAGCCGCACGCGGTTCCGGCCGCCGGCGGGTCGCAGGGACTCCACGCCTGCGAGCCGTAGGCATTCCAGCACGCCGGCGGGGTCCATGCCGAACGGGGTGGCGCCGCCGCCCATGGTCAGGGCCGCGCCGCCGACCGGTACGTCGAGGTTGACGCGCAGCAGGGCGTCCGCCGGGACTTCCCTGTCGATGAGGCGGCGCAGTTCGCCCGGGCTCTCGACGTGCAGGCGGTGGACGTCCAGGGCGAGTTCGGCGTCGGTCTTGCCGGGGCCGCCGAGGGCGAGGCGCGCGTCCGGGAGGACGGAGCGCACGTGCGTGACCTCGCCGATGGACGACACCTCGAAGCCGTCCGCGTACGGGGCCAGGACGTGCAGCAGCGCCGGGTCGGGGTTGGCCTTGACCGCGTAGTACAGCTCGATGCCGGGCAGCGCCCGCCGTACGGTCGCGGCGTGGGAGTCCAGCGCGGCGAGGTCGTAGACGTAGGCGGGCAGCGCGTCCGCCAGCCGCAGAGCCCGCTCGCGGACGCTCTCAGGGACGATCATGCGCCCTCTCTCCGTCGGCGGTCCGCCGCCCTGGCGCGATCCATGATGATCACGCGGCAGCCGTGGGCGCGTGTCGTGTCCGGCGGTGGTGTGCCTTGGCGTGGGACGGTCACGCGGGTACCCCCGCGAAGGGGTTGGCGATGGGGACGTATCCGGCGTCGCGGTCGGCGGAGCGGGCCCAGCGGGCGGTGAGGTTGGCCTTGGCGGGCAGCGGGGCGCCGGCCAGCAGGTCCGACAGGGATGACGGGCGTCCGTGCTCCGCGGAGTGGCGGGCCAGCCGGGAGCGGGCCTGCGCCCACAGTTCCCGCAGCAGTTCGTCGGCGACCATGGGGACCTCCGTCCGTGCCGCCGTGACGGCGACCGTGGCCGCGATCTCGGGGAGATGGTTCACCATGAGGCAGTAGACCACGCGGTTCCAGCCGCGCGTGGCGTCATAGCAGGCGGCCCGCGCGGCCGGAGCGGGCAGGCCGGAGACGTCGTGGCGTCCGGTGACCAGCTTCGTCCCCTCCAGATCACGAAATATGGCCTCAACCGGCATGCCCTTGGGGGAGATCCCCACGAGGACGTTCTGAAGGTGGGGCTCCAGCACGACCCCGTGCCGGAAATAGGCGTCGAGAACGGGCACCGCCACCCGTTCGACGTAATCCCCCCACCACCCGGCCGGATCCCGGCTCATGGCCTCCGCCACCCGCCCGACCCCGTCGCCCCCCTCGGGGGAGGCGCCGTAGCCGGGGATGGCGAGCGCTCCGGCCAGGACGGGCGTCACGCCGGGCCCGGTGACCTCCCAGGGGCCACGGCGGACGATCACCCCCAGCCCTTCGAGCAGGCGCGTCCCGAGCGCCGCGGACCGGTAGCCGGGCTCGGCCAGCCACCGCGTGCCCGGGAAGCGCAGGGCGAGGTCGCCGAAGACGGGTTCCAGGCGCCGGGTCAGCTCGGCGGCGGCGACCAGCTCGTACCAGGCGTTCTTCCGCACGCAGTTGGTGATCCGCACATCGAGGCTGAACTTCAGACATATGCCGATACGAGGCTCGTACACCGTCCGCACCGACGAGGTGGGGACCGCCCGTCCCGGCGCCTCCCCGAGGTCCACGAGCCGCCCGTCCGCCAGGGCGTCCGCCGTCCGCGCGCCGAGCAGGCCGAGCTGCCACGGGTGCGCGGGCAGGAGCACGTACCCGTCCGGCGCCTCGCCCAGCGCGTCCAGGATGCCCGGCTCGCCACCGGACGCCACCACGTCCTCCCGCACCCCGAGCAGCCGCAGCGGGAACGCCGCGTGCGCCTCGGGCGCGTACCGCTCCCACCCCGCGCCCTCCCGCGCCTTGGGCGACGGGTGGAACGGGTGCCCGAAGACCAGGGCCTGCTCCGACGCCAGCCACGCGTCGCGCGGCGGCGCGGCCGCCCGCCGCGCCCGCACCAGCGCCGCGATGACGTCCCTGCTCCCGGCCACCTGCCCGGCGAACTCGTCGTTGACCACGGACTCCGCGCCGAGCTCGGCCTCGACGAGCCGGACCAGCCGGTCGAGGGACAACGGATGCCAGGCCCCCTGGTCGAGGCGCTCGGCGGGCCCGTCGAAGCGCAGCGCGGGCCCGCCGGAGGTGGGGACGCGGAGCAGGTGCCCGGCCAGGCGCAGCGTGAGGTACGGCCCCGCCGCCCACACCTGGCCGCGCGGCCCCGCGACCTCGCGCAGGCAGCACCGCAGCAGCGCGGCGACCGAGGCACGCTCGGCCACCTCGCCGGGGTCGGCGGACGCTCCGTCGTCCGCGGCGCGCCCGGCGGGGGAGTCCAGCGTGGCGCGGTTCATGAGGTCGCCTTTCCGCGGTGGTGGCGCAGGTAGTTCGGGCCGCTCGTCCCGTAGTGCTTGTTGACGTCGGCGGCGACGCGGCCCCGGTCGGCGAGCGTCCCCGCGGTGACCATCGACTTGCCGACCAGCCGCGCCGCGTCGAGCGTGCGGGCCCGCAGCAGCCGGGCCATCGGATGGCCGCCGTGCTCGGCGAGGGCCTTGTCCAGCGCCTCGGCGACGAGCCCGCCGTGCCCGGCCCCGAACGCGACCGCCGCCGCGGCCAGGTGCAGGGTGATCGTCACGAACACGTCGGCGAGGGCGTGCGGGTCGTCGGTGAGCATGCGCCGGTCGGCGAATTCGGGGACGGCGAGCCCCGCCGCGCGCAGCCGGGCCGGCGAGGCGAGCATCCCGTCGTTGTCCTTGACCAGCAGCCGCGCCGGCCCGTCCTGGCCGAACACCAGCGCGAGGTTCTGCTGGTGGGCCTCCAGGGCGACCCCGTAGGTGACGAAGAGCCGCACGTTCCATGTGAACAGCACGCGCAGGTAGTCGGCCAGCACCCCGGCCGCGTCCCCGCCGGCGTGCCGGGCGGCCAGGTCGTCCAGCACCCGGGGCGCGCGGCCGGGGGAGGGGGAGAGCAGGGCCGCGACCGGGACGATCTCACCCTCCGGGAGGCGGCGGGCCATCCACCCGAGGTACTCGTGCCCGGCGTGGGCGTAGGTCTGCTCGTCGGCGAGCAGCACGTCCAGGCCGGGCTCCCTGTCCACGATCTCGCGCAGCAGCAGCTCGGCCCGCGCGCCGTCGCCGAGCGTGGCGGGCTTGATGGACCGCCGGTTGCGCGCGCCCAGCGTGCTGACGGGCAGGGGGAGCTTCAGGTGCGTGCGCGGCCCGGCCGCGACGGTGCGCATGGAGAGGGTGGGCCGGACGGTGCGGTACGGCTCGTCGAGCACGCGCACGCCCGGGATGTCGCGCACCACGGGAACGGTCAGCGGGTGGACGGGGAACAGGGTGTGCCCGGGAGAGGGGTCCCGCGGCCACCAGCCGGGCGGGTCGCCGGCCCGCGTCGTGTCCGCGACCGGTACCCGCGCCCAGCGGAGCCGGAACTCCGGCGCGAACTCGGGCGCGTAGGCGACGGTGTCCGCCTCCGACAGCCCCGGCCGCGCCCGCGAGGTGGGGTGGACGGGGTGCTCGGCGAAGGCGGCCAGCGACTCGTACACGACGCCGTGGCCGCCCCGGCCGTCCCGCGCGCGGTGCGCGGCGGCGATGCGGGCGACGACCTCGGCGCGGCGGGACTCGAACCACCGGCGGCCCAGCACGCCCGCCCGGCACTCCTCGGCGAAGGCGGCGACCCCTTCGGCGTCCCGGGGCCCGGCGAGCGCGGCGAGCGAGTCCAGGACCTCGGCGAGCGTCAGCGACTCCTCCGGCGCGCAGACGAAGTCCTGGAACAGGGACCCCGGCACGAGACGCACCACGCGGCCCGTGGGGAGGACGAGCCTGACGCCGTCCTTGTCGTGGGTCATCCGGGCGGCCAGCCCGCCGTAGTCCTCGCGCAGCAACGCGTCGAGGACGCGGGCCGCGACGTGGCGCTCGGCGCCGCTCACCCGATCACCCACGAGTGGCGGGCGCGAAAGCCGTCGATCGCCCGGGACACCGCGGCCTCGTCCGGTCCGACGGCCCTGACGATGCCCAGGTAGTCGCGGTTGGTGTGGGTGAGCTCGACCTGGTCGCCCGCCTCGCGCAGGGCGCGGTGCCGCAGCCGGACGTCCCCGGCGTTCTCGGCCACGTCCCCGGGCCCCTCCTTGATCGTCCCGGTGGCGTCGGCGACGAGGCTCACCGCCGCGCCGTGCCCGGTGACGTCCGGCGGCGTCATGACCGGCTCGCCGAGGTGGACGCGCAGGATCCACTCGAACAGCGGCACGCCGAGCAGCTCCGCGAGCAGGAAGTCGCAGGTGTCGCCGATCACCCGGTAGTTGACCTCGACGACACGCGGCCCCGCGTCCGTCACGACGTACTCGGCGTGGCAGGCGCCGAGACCGACCCCGATCGCGGCCAGCGCCCGCAGGACGTGCGCGTCGGCGGCGGGATCCCAGTCCAGCCGCTCTTCGACGAAGTGCGGCAGCGGGCCGAGCGTCGTGCGGAACCCGCCGAGCACGCGCAGGTCGCGGCCGTCGCCCAGGGTCTCCAGCGTGCGCAGCGGGCCCTCCAGGTACTCCTCGGCGACGAGCGTGGCCTCCGGCCTGCGGGCGCCGATGTCCGCGACGGCCCTGGCCAGCTCGCCGGGGTCCCGGACGAGCACGACGTCCTCGCTGGCCACCCCCTCGCGCGGCTTGACGACGACCGGGTACGGCAGGCCGGCGGGCGGCGGGTCGCCGGGCGGGATGCGCACGGAGCGGACCGACTCGACGCCGGCGAGGGCGAGGGCGCGCCGGGTCAGGGCCTTGTTCTTGGCGGTCAGGCAGGCGCGCCAGTCCTTGGCGGGCAGGCCGAAGTACTCGGCGGCGAGCGCGGTCTCGGGCTGGATGTGGTCGGAGTTGGAGAAGATCGCGTCCGGGCGGTGGTGGCGGGCGATCGTGTCGATCACCGCGCGGGCGTCGCGGACGTCGGTGCGGAGGGTCTCCGCGCCGGGGTAGCGTTCGGGCTGGTCGGTGAGGATCGTCACCGCGCATCCGAGCGCGCGGGCGGCGGGCAGGAAGCCGCGGGTGACCGAGTCGGTCGGATTGAGCGTGGTCAGATAGAGCCGCACGCGGGCACCCCCGAGATGGAATCAGGTAAGGCTTACCTAACCCAGCCGATCTTAGTCGCCCCGGGACCGGCCGCGCTGCCTGACATGCTAATCACCGGCGATGCCCGTATTGCCCGGCATGCCAGGCGTATTACGGCCTGTTCCGGCGGGCGTCATAGGATGGGCAATCCGCTGGGAGGAGGCGACGTGAGAGAGATCTCGCAGGGGGAGGGCCTGCTCGGGCCGCTGCTTCTCGCACGGGGAGGCGTCGACAGGTCGGCCGTCCACCGGAGCGACGAGGCGTGGCTGGGCGCCGCCTGGTCCGACCCCGCCACCCGCGTCCTGCTCGTCCACGACGGCAACACGATGGTCCGCCGGCACAACGGCACCGCCGAGCTCGTCCTCGTCTCGCCGCACGAGGCACCCGACGGCGAGCGCTACCTGCTCGGCGTGGACCCCGACGGCGTCGCCTACTTCGCCGTCGCCACCACGGTGCCGCTGCCCGCCCCGGTCCCGCTGCCCAAGGGGGCGGAGGTCGCCGAGGCCGTCCAGGACACCCCGGACTGGGCCGACGTCGCCGCCGAGGGCCTGCGCAAGGCGGGCGCCGTGCTCGGCGACCGCGACGCCGGGCTGCTGGTCAACGCCGTCGCCCTGGAGGCGTGGCACGCCACTCATGAGCACTGCCCGAGGTGCGGCGCCGCCACCACCGTGGTCGCCGGCGGCCACATGCGCGTCTGCCCGAAGGACGGCAGCCAGCACTTCCCGCGCGTCGACCCCGCCGTCATCATGCTCGTGCACGACGGCGGCGACCGCTGCCTGCTCGCCCGCGGCCCGCAGTGGCCGGAGGGGCGCTTCTCGGTGCTGGCCGGCTTCGTCGAGCCGGGCGAGTCCCTGGAGCAGGCCGTCGCCCGCGAGGTGCTGGAGGAGGTCGGCGTCACGGTCAGAACGCCCCGCTACATGGGCAGCCAGCCGTGGCCGTTCCCGCGCAGCCTGATGCTCGGCTTCTTCGCCGAGGCCGCCTCCACCGAGATCACCCCGGACCGCGACGAGATCGCCGAGGCGATGTGGCTGACGCGGTCCGAACTCGGCGCGGCGGTGGAGAACGGCGAGCTGCGCCTGCCGCCGGGCGTCTCGATCGCCCGCCACCTCATCGAGGCCTGGTACGGCGCCCCGCTGTCCGGCGACTGGTGACCTCCCGGTCCCCGGAAAGGACCGTCATACGAGAACCGGCGGCCGGGGAACGCGTCCCCGGTCCGCCGTCATCGCCGGGCGTCAGGCGCCGGAGCGCGCGAGCAGGCCCTTGAGGTGCATCACCGACGGGTTGGCCAGGGCGGTGCCGTCCTCCAGCACCACGGTGGGAACGAGCTGGTTGCCGCCGTTGACGCTCTCCACGAACTTCGCGGCCGAGGGATCGGCCTCGATGTTGATCTCCTGGTAGGCGATGCCCTCGCGCGTGAGCTGGCTCTTCAGTCGCTTGCACGGTCCGCACCAGCTGGTGGTGTACACCTTAAGCGCCATAGCGTGATTTCCCTTCACGTCCCCAGAGTGGCGTTCGGCCTTACAGCGCAACACGGTGAGCATCGCTCGTGTTCCCCGCTCCGCGCCACACCGCCGCCCGGTCCTCTCCGCACGGCGTTACCTCCGGCCCGGCCTCTCTAGTGCAGGACGGGCGTGCGCACGGTGATCCGGTGCGAGGACGGCGCCTCACGGGCGTCCGTACGGGCCGTCCGGGCGTTCCGTGACGTCCGGGACGGGCGCGAGGCCCCCTGCCCCGAGGCTGAGGTGGCCAGACGGCCCGCGATCCACTCCTGGACGTACTCGGCCACGCCCGGCTCCCGGTACAACGGGCTGCTGTGGTACCAGCCCGGCTGCACGCGGATCTCCATGGGCACCCCCACCTGCGCGAGCTCCTCCTTGAGAAGCTCGCTCTGGTAGGCGGGCACGAACTCGTCGGCCGAGTGCACGCTGAGCACGGGCGCGTCGTGCGCGCTCGCGTGCCAGGGGACCTCCATGCTCGACCAGACCTGCGCGCAGCGTCCGGTCGGACGGCACCCGCCCGCCAGCGCGATCGCGGACCTGCGCAGCTTGCGCTGGTCGTAGTCGGCCCCCTCGTCCCCGTCGGAGTACGCCGTCAGCGGCGAGACCACCGGCGAGATGCCCACCACCCCGCGCAGCCCCGGCACGCCGTCCCGGTAGGTGCCGACCGCGGTCGCGAGGTGGCCGCCGGCCGAGAAGCCGAGCAGGACGTAGCGGTCGGGGTCGAAGGAGAAGAAGTCGGCGTGCTTGCGGGCCAGCGCGATGGCCGCCAGCGTGTCGGTGCGCTGCGCCGGCCAGGCGGCCTCCGTCGAGAGCCGGTAGTTGAGGTTGAAGACGGTGTAGCCGAGCGCGGCGTACGAGCGGCTGACGGCCGTCATGTACTTCTTGTCGCCGCTGCTCCACCAGCCGCCGTGCAGGATGAACACCGCGGGCCTGCGCGCGGCGCCCGGCTCCCACCACACGTCCATGCGCTGGCTCGCCTTGCGGCCGTAGGAGTAGGTGCGCTTGATCGTGGACGCCAGCGGGTCGGGCGTCGCGGGAGGGCTCGCCGTGGAGTTGACCGTCGGCGTCGGGGAAGGCGTGGCCGACGGCGTCGGCGCCGCGGACGCGGTGGTCGCGACGGCGGGGACGAGGAGGACGGCGGCCAGAGCGAGCGCGCCCACCGTCACCGTACTTCTCACAGGCTCAATCCCTTCCCCGAGATCATGGCCCCATTGTGGGGCACAGTGGCCGGGTTGCGCACGTTCTGCGCCCCCGCCCGCGCCTACCCCGTGGGTGGGGAGACGCACGCGGCGCGCTGCTGGAAGGATGATGCCAGCACCCTGTCCGCACCGCACGCCAGGAGGTCCCCTTGGAGCGCGAGGACGTCCTCGCCGGGCTCGACCCGGAACAACGCCAGGTGGCCGAGGCCGTCCGGGGCCCGGTGTGCGTGCTCGCGGGCGCGGGCACCGGCAAGACCCGCGCGATCACCCACCGCGTGGCGCACGCCGTCGCGACCGGCGTGGTGGACGCGCGCAGCGTGCTCGCCGTCACCTTCACCACCCGCGCGGCGGGCGAGCTGAAACAGCGCCTGCGCTCCCTCGGCGTCCACGGCGTGCAGGCCCGCACATTCCACGCCGCCGCGCTGCGCCAGCTCACCTACTTCTGGCCGCGCGTCATCGGCGGCGACCCGCCCCGCGTGATCGAGTCCAAGCTCCCCCTGCTCGCCGAGGCGGCCCGCGAGCTGCGGCGCGGCTCCGACCGCGGCGAGCTGCGCGACATCGCGGCCGAGGTCGAGTGGGCCAAGGTCACTCAGATCGCCCCCGAGGACTACCCCGTCTTCGCCGCCAAGGCCGGCCGCACGCCGCCCGTCCCCCCCGACGAGGTGGCCCGGCTCTACGAGGCGTACGAGTCGCTGCGCCGCGCGCGCCACCTGGTCGACTTCGAGACCATCCTGGAGCTGACCGCCGCGGTGATGACCGAGCACGCCGAGGTGGCGAACCAGATCCGCGCCCAGTACCGCTACTTCGTCGTGGACGAGTACCAGGACGTCAACCCGCTGCAGAAGCTCCTGCTCGACACCTGGCTCGGCGGGCGCGACGACGTGTGCGTGGTCGGCGACCCGAACCAGACGATCTACTCCTTCAGCGGCGCCACCGCGCGCTACCTCACCAACTTCCCCGTCGAGCACCCCTCGGCCGCGGTCATCAGGCTCGTCCGCGACTACCGCTCGACGCCGCAGGTCGTCGGCCTCGCCAACGGCGTGCTCGCCAAGGCCCGCACCCCCCACCGCATGGAGCTGGTCGCCCAGCGCCCGGACGGGCCGAAGCCCGTCTTCGCCGAGTGCGACGACGAGCAGGCCGAGGCCGCGCTGGTCGCCCGGCGGGCCAGGGACCTGATCGCCCAGGGGGTTCCCGCCCGCGAGATCGCCGTGCTGTTCCGGATCAACGCCCAGTCCGAGGCGTACGAGCGGGCGTTCGCCGACGCGGGCGTGCCGTACCTGCTGCGCGGCGCCGAGAGGTTCTTCGAGCGGCCCGAGGTGCGCCAGGCGGTCGTGCTGCTGCGCGGCGCCGCGCGCTCGGCCGGCGGGGACGAGCCGCTCGCCCGCGCCGTCCACGACATCCTCTCCGGCCTCGGCCTCACCCCCGAGCCGCCCGGCGGGGGCACCGCGCGGGAGAAGTGGGAGTCGCTCAAGGCGCTGGCCGACCTGGCGGAGGACGTCGCGGCCGAGGGCGGCGACCTGCGGCGCTTCGTCGACGAACTGGAGCGCCGGGCCACCGAGCAGCACGCCCCGCCCGTCGAGGGCGTCACGCTGGCGTCCCTGCACGCCGCCAAGGGCCTCGAGTGGGACGCGGTCTTCCTCGCCGGCCTCGTCGACGGCACCCTGCCGATCGTCTACGCCGAGACGCCCGAGCAGCTCGAGGAGGAACGCCGCCTGCTGTACGTGGGCGTCACCCGGGCGCGCGTGCACCTGCACCTGTCGTGGGCGCTCGCCCGGTCGCCGGGCGGCCGCAAGGGGCGCAAACCGTCCCGCTTCCTGGACGGCCTGACCGGGACGGCCCCCGCGCGCCCGGCGGCCTCCCCGCGCGAGCGGCGCGCGGGCGTCGCCCGGATCCCCGCGCCGATGCACTGCCGTGTCTGCGCCAAGACCCTGACCTCCGCGACCGAGCAGAAGCTGGGCCGCTGCGCGTCCTGTCCCGCCGAGTACGACCAGGAACTGCTCGAACGCCTCAAGGCCTGGCGTTCCGCAGTGGCGAAAGCAGCGAAGATGCCGTCATATGTCGTATTCACCGACGTTACGCTGCAAGCTATGGCCGAGCGGGTGCCCACCACCGAGGAGGACCTGCTCGCCATCGCCGGCATCGGCCGCGTCAAGGTGGAGCGGTACGGGGAAGCGGTGCTGGACATCTGCCGCGGAGGGGAAGTCACGTGAACGAGACGCTCAAGGAGGTGCTCGACCTGCTCGACCTGGAGCAGCTCGAGCGGGACATCTTCCGGGGCCGCAGCCCGGAGGAACGCATCCAGAGGGTCTTCGGCGGGCAGGTCGCCGCCCAGGCGCTGGTCGCGGCGGGCCGCACGGTGCCCGCCGAGCGTTCCGTGCACTCCTTGCACGCCTACTTCATCCGGCCCGGCGACCCGGCCGTGCCCATCGTGTACAACGTGGAGCGCGTGCGCGACGGACGGTCGTTCACGACGCGGCGGGTGGTCGCGATCCAGCACGGCAAGGCCATCTTCACGATGTCCGCTTCCTTCCACATCGCCGAGGACGGCGTCGCCCACCAGGCCGCCGTCATGCCGGAGGTCCCGGACCCCGAGACGCTGCCGCACTTCCAGGACCGCATGCGCGACCTGGTCGGCGACACCCATCCCTGGCGCGACTGGCTGGCGCGGCCGCGCCCGGTCGACGCCCGGTACGTCACGCCGCTCACCTGGGAGGCGGTCGGCGACCCGTCCCTGCGGGGCTCGCAGACCCAGGTGTGGTTCCGCTACGACGCCGACCTGCCGGACGACCCTCTGCTGCACGTCGTGCTGGCGGCCTACGCCTCCGACTACACCCTGGTCGACACCGTCCTGCTCGCCCACGGACTGGCGTGGGGCGCCTCGAACGTCAGCGGCGCCTCCCTGGACCACGCCATGTGGTTCCACCGCCCGCTCCGCGTGGACGACTGGGTGTTGTACGACCAGGAGTCGCCGTGGTCGGGCGGCGCCCGCGGACTCGCCCGGGGACAGATGTTCACGCCCTCGGGAGAGCTCGCGGTCTCGGTCGTCCAAGAGTGCATGATCCGTGTATCGAATCCGTGAAATCGCAGGTAGAAAATATGTTGCCCGGTTCCGTGATCCACGTTTAGAGTCATGCACAAGCCGATCGGACGATCCGTGTCGGCCGCCGTCAAAACACTCGATTGGGAGGTGACCCCAGTGAAGCTGATCTCGATGCCGACGTCCGCCTTGCCGCGGGCCGCTTCCCTGCATGTCGACGCGTGGGCTCCTGCCACGCGGGCCGGCCGTTCCGCCGCTCCCATCGCGCCTGAGGTGTTCATCCTCGAAGCGCTTCCCGTGGCGAAACTCCGGCAGGAGAAGTCTGCCCGCGTCCAGGCCGAGCAGGGCATGGGCGCCTTCGCCTACCGCCGTATCGCCGCCACGGTTGCCGATCTCCCGGCCATTTCCGGTCGTGAGGCCGGCGACCCGCAGACCACGAGCCCCGCCAATGGTGGGGAGCAGGGTCCGCCATCCTGGAGGCCACAGCCGGTCACTACCTGACCGGCTGAGAAGCCCTCCAGGCCGCGGATCCACACCCAGGATCCGCGGCCTTCTTGTTTTTCCGCCGCCGATCACCGCCGATGAGGTAACCGACAAACATCCAGCAGAAAGGTGACGCAGATGGCGGTAACGACGACCATGGACCTGGTCGACGAAGCCGATATCCCGTGTCGTACCGACCCCGACCTGTGGTTCGCCGAGTCCCCTGAGGACGTCGAGTTCGCCAAGGCCCTCTGTGGAGGGTGCCCCATCCGGAAGCCCTGCCTCGACCGCGCGCTGGAGCGCGAGGAGCCGTGGGGAGTCTGGGGCGGCGAGCTGGTTCTCCGTGGAACCGTCGTCCCGAGGAAGAGGCCCCGGGGTCGCCCGCGTAAGACTCCGGTCGCTGCCTGAGCAACCGATAGATCCGTAGACCGCTGAACTTCTCCGAAAGGAACCGGACTGATGAACTCCACCCGAGCTTGGGGCGCCGAGATGCCGTATATGTATGAAGAACTGGTGTTTGACCGAATACGGACGCTGCACCAGGAGGCGGAGTCGCAACGGCTCGTCAGCCACGTACAGCGCCTGCGCAAGGCCCGCCGCAGGGTCGAGCGCGCGTCCACGCGGCTCCACCAGGTCCTCGCCCGTTTGGCGTGACGCCCCGGCGGGGCGACACGGCGGAAAGGACGCCACCGTCTCCCCCCGGCCGCACGCCGGTCATCTTCCAGGCCTGTAACTGCAGTGATCACATTCGAAGGGGCGATCCGAATCTCCGGGTCGCCCCTTCGGCGTCGCGCGTGCCATTCACCGCGCGCCGTCAACGTGGCCGGACCTTCTTCGAAGAAGATCCCGAAGTCCCGGCCGTCGTAGCCCACCCTGCCGTCCGGAGCGACCCGGAACCTCGAGGTCGTGCTCTTGCCCGTGATGAGAAGGGTGCGTGCGCCGGGCGTCACCGTCTGGGTCGTCGCCGAGGTCCGGGACGGGAGGCCGATCCGAGGCGGGGAGGGACGCGGCCACGCGTGCTCCTGGCGTGCGCCCGAAACCTCCGCGAGCCCCTGTGACAGAGCCTCAGCCGTAACGCCGAGAACCCTTAAGTCACCCAAAGGTGCGCCGACCCACCCCGGTCTTGCCTCTCCACAATGTGGGCGGATTCCGAAGGCGGTGGCGGTGCGGTTAAGGGTGGATGGGTAGTCGGGCAGGTGGCCGGGTCAGGAGGCGGCGATCGCCGTGGGGGTGTCGCCGGGGTTCTCGTCGGCGAAGCCGGGGACCCAGCGGACCATCTCGTCGCGGAATCGGGCCGTCGTGCCGAGCTGGCACAGCACGCCGATGCCCGCCGCGTGCACCCGGTGGATCAGCACGTAGGACGGCGGGAGGTTGAGCTGGCGCACGACGTTGTTCGGCCGCAGGTCGGTCACCGCGGCCATCTGCCGCTGTAGCCACTCCCTGCTGAAGGTGAACTCGTCGACCCGCGTCGGCTCGACATAGGGGGCGAGGAACCCCCGCAGGGCCTCCTCGTCCACCTTGATGTGCGGGCGGATGAACCCCTCGTCCCTCAGGCCCTGGACCACGCTCTTCATGTCGCCGCTGATGAAGATGCGGGTGATCGTGCCGAAGACCTCGGGGTAGCCGTCGGGCAGGCGGTTCACGGCGCCGAAGTCCAGCACGCCGAGCCGGCCGTCGGGCAGGACGCGGAAGTTGCCCGGGTGAGGATCGGCGTGCAGCATGCCCGCGCGGGCGGGGGAGCTGAACAGGAAGCGCACGAACAGCAGACCCGAGCGGTCGCGCTGCTCCTTGGTGCCTCCAGAGATGATCTTCGAGAGCGGGGTGCCGTCCATCCACTCGGAGACCAGGATCTGCTCGTTGGCCGCGATGACGTCCGGCACGAAGACGTCGGGGTCGTCGTGGTAGGCGGTGGCGAACCCGTGCTGGGCCTCGGCCTCGCGCAGGTAGTCGAGCTCTTCGGCCAGGCGTTCGCGCAGCTCGCCGAGCACGGCCTTGATGTCGAGACCCGGCAGCAGCGCGCCGAACAGCTTGCCCAGCCGGGCCAGCTGGTTGAAGTCGGACAGCAGCGCCTTGCCCGCCCCCGGGTACTGGATCTTGACGGCCACCTGGCGGCCGTCCTGCCAGACGGCCCGGTGCACCTGTCCGATCGAGGCCGCGGCGGCCGGGGTGTCGTCGAACTCTTTGAAGTACGCGCGCCAGCCGTCGCCGAGCTGCTCGGTGAGCACGGCGTGGACCGCCGAGGCCGGCAGCGGCGGGGCCGCGTCCTGCAGTTTGGTGAGCGTCGCGCGGTAGGGGCCGGCGATCTCGGGCGGCAGCGCCGCCTCGAAGATCGAGAGTGCCTGCCCGAGCTTCATCGCGCCGCCCTTGAGCTCTCCGAGGACCTTGAAGATCTGCTCGGAGGTGCGCTGCTGGATCTCCTGGGCGACGATCTCGGCGCTCTTCCCGCCGATCCGTTTGCCCAGCCCGAGGGCGGTGCGGCCGGCGAACCCCAAAGGGAGCGTCGCCAGCTTGGCGGAACGCGTCACGGCATGTTGGGGGAAGTCACTCACGCGACCATTGTTAGCGCTCCCAGGTCGTTTCGACTACAACGACATTGCGGATGGGGCGTCCAGCTCCGTTTTTTCCAATGCCAATCAGGCAATACGTCGACTGTGCTATTCGTCACATCGGGCTCCGCGCCGTCGACAGAACCCATCACGTAGGCCGCCGCCTGCGCCGCGACCAGCGTTGACAGCACGCTCGCGCAGGCGATCTCACCCGCGGGAAAGCCGCCCAGCCCGGCCCCGATCATGGGCCACGCCGGGTCGCGGTCACGGCGCGCGAGGTCCAGGCAGCGCAGGCACGAGGTGCGCCCGGGCAGCACCAGCGGGCCCACCGAGCCGACCCCCTCACCGGCCGTGACCAGCAGGTGGGGAATGCCGAGCGAGACCAGCTCGCGGGGGAGCAGCTCGTCGAGCGGGCCGACCGGCGCCAGCACCACCAGGTCGGGCCGGCGCGCGCCGTCCGACAACTGCGAGGCCGTGCGGCCGGTCCAGGCGTTGACGCTCGGGGCGACCCGGCGTGCGACCGCCACCGCGGCCTCCTGCCGGGTGAGGCCGACCTCGGCGAACGACAGCCCGCCCGGCACGACGTCCTCCCGCCGCGTCCGCTCGGGGTCGACGACGCACAGATGGCCGACGCCGGACGCGGCGAGCAGGGCGACGACCTGCGCGCCGACGCGGCCCGCGCCGTAGACCCGGATGTGCGCGCGGCGGCGGCGCTCGAGCGCGGCCAGCCCGCCGTCCCCGGCGTCGGCGGGCGACAACGACAACGCGTCCAGGTCGGGGCCGAGCCGGTCGCGCTCGGCGGTGGACATGCCGCGCAAGGGCTCGGGCCGTGTGGCGGCGTCGTCGAGCAGCCCGCGCCCGGCGAGCAGCCGCACCACCGCCCGGACGGTGCCCTCGTCGAGACCGCTGCCCGCGATCAGCTCGTCCAGCGTGCGCGTGCCGTCGAGGCTCTCGACGAACCCGCGCATCCGCGGATCGAGGTCGGCGAGCACGACCGCGCGTATCGGATGGACTCCGAGCTGCAGCGTGCGGTCGTCACGGGGAAAGCGCCGCAGCGCCGGCTTGAGCCGCGGCCGCAGCGGCTCCCAGGCGGGCCGTTGCGAGGCGTCGGGCGGCCCGGACGCGCCGGGCGGGCAGGGGGCGTGCTCGCAGGCGTCCGGCGGGCGGGGAGCCGGGAGCGTACCGGAGGCGTCCGGTGGGCAGGGAGCGTCGGGCGTGTGGGAGGTCATGGCCGGGAGCCTCGCAGATCGGCGCGGAGCCTGGGCTCGATCGTCCACCGCCTGTGGATAACCATGCGGCGAACCGTCGTCCAGAGCCGGATCAACCCGGACGAAGGGCACCCCGTGCTGGGGACGGCTGATCGCCCTTAGCGAACAACGGCGTGGCCCCGCCAAAACGATCTCGTGATGGCGCTTTCCCCCGTGGCCACAGAGGCGGCCGCGCCGGCCGCCGCGCCCCCGGCGTGATGACCGTGTGACCGAGGTGATACCTGAACATTAAGCGAACGCGGATTGACCAGGGAAAACGTGATTCACCCCCTGTGGAATCGCGGCGCTCTCGGCTACCGTGCATATGTGCCCCCCGAGACAGTCGAGGTACGCCGGAGTGCACGCCGACGGCGAACCGTTTCCGCATATCGCGATGGCGACAAGACCGTCGTGCTCCTGCCCGCGGGGCTGAGCAGCACCGACGAGGAGCAATGGGTGCGCCGCATGCTCGACCGGCTCAAGGCCAAGGAGCAGCGCAGGCGCCCCAGCGACGACGACCTGCTCGAACGCGCCCGCGATCTGGCCCTGCGCTACCTGAGCGACAAGGCCTCACCCACCAGCGTGCGCTGGGCCGACAACCAACGGCACCGCTGGGGCTCGTGTACTCCTGATCATGGCACGATCCGCCTCTCGACGCGACTCCGCGGCATGCCGGCCTGGGTCGTCGACTACGTCATCATGCACGAGCTGGCCCATCTGATCGTGCCCAACCACGGCCCGCGCTTCTGGGCGCTGGTGGAGCGCTACCCGAAGGCGGAGCGGGCGCGGGGCTTCCTGGAGGGGTTCTCCATGGCCGCCAACGGCTCGGTGGAGGAGTGTTGAGGCAGGCGGCCGTCCTGGTCACGCCGCGGGCGGGCGCGGGGGCGCCTCCGGGCGTGGACGCGCGCGAGTTCCTGTTCGCCCTGGCCGAGGACACCTACGAGATCGTCGCCGGGCTCGACCTGGTCGAGCCCGTGATCGTCGCCGCCGGCGTCGACGGGCTGGAGGAGATCGCCTGGCCCGGCACCAAGGTGCTGTCCGCGCCCGACGTCGCCGGCGCCTTCGCCGCCCTGGGCGCCTACGGCGAGGAGGCGGTGGTGGTCAGCGCGGACGCGCCCGACCTTCCCCCGCTGCTCATCGGCAAGCTGTTCCGCGAACTCGGCCGCGCCCCGATCGCGGTCTGCCCCGCCGAGGGCGGCGGCGCGGTGGCGATCGCCGCCCGACTGCCGTACCCGGACTGGGCAACGGCCGGGCTCGACGACCCCGACGTCGTCGCGCGCCTGCGCGCCCAGGCACCCGGGCGGCGCATGGTCGCCACCGGCCCCGGCTGGCACCGCCTGCGCGTCCCCGGCGACCTGGCCAGGCTCGACCCCGGCCTCGAAGGCTGGGAGAACACCCGCCTGCTGCTCGGCGCGGGCCGTTACTCAGCCTGAGACGGGCAGCGTCAGCTCGGCCAGCACGGCCCGGTGGTCGGTGCCCGGCACGTCGAACACCCTGTAGGCGCGAAAGCCCACGCGATGGTCGGCGAGCACGTGGTCGATGGTGATCAGCGGCGGCAGGCGCTTGTTGGCCGGCCACGTCGGCGTCAGCCCGCCGCCGGTGGCGTCCCCCGCGTCCCGGTAGCCCCGCGCGACAAGCTTGCGCATCTCGGCGTGGTCCAGGCTCGCGTTGAAGTCGCCCGCGAGGACGCGCAGCGGCCCCGACGTGGGCCCGGACGGCAGGGCGCGCAGCCCCTCGGTCCACTGTGAGACCTGCCGCCCCAGCGGAGGCAGCGTGTGCACGTCCACGATCTCCAGCGACGGCCCGCCGGGCAGGTCCAGCCGCGCCGCGGGCATGTTGTGCCCGATGACCTGGAACAGCCCGTCGAGCCTGCTGATGGGATGGCTGGAGAAGATGCCGCTGCCGGCGGCGCTCCACTCGTCCTCCAGCACCCGGTACGGCATCAGCTCCTTCAGCCCGGCCGCGTCGAGGTCGGCGACCGCGGCGGGCGTGAGCTCCTGGGTGTTCAGCACGTCGGGGCGGTGCCGCCGCACCAGATCGACCACGGTGGCGGCGTCGCCGTGCCCGAAGAACAGGTTCGCCGTCAGCATCGTGAACGGACGTCCCGAGGAGGTGGCGGTCTCCCCGAACGCCCGCGGAAGGACGCTGAGGCCGAGCGCGGCGCTCGCCGCGACCGCGACGGCGGTCACCGCCCTGCGCCGGGACAGCAGCGCCAGCAGGAGCGGCAGCAGCGAGCCCGCCGCCGCGTACGGGGTGGCGGTCATGATCTGCGCCGGGAACGATCCACGCTCCAGGCCCGCCAGCCGCCAGACCGCCCAGGCGGCGAACGGCGTCACCGCCACCCAGGCCAGCGCGCCGGGCGGGCGCCTGCGGAGCCATGGCGTGCGGGACGAGGTGACGATGACGCCGCCCACCGATGTATCGGTCGTGGTGTCCACCAATCCCCCGGAGGTCGTTGCCTGCGCGGGACCCCGGGTGCGGGTCCTCTCCCGCGACCCTATCCAGCCGATGTATGGACCGCGTGAAGACAGCGCCGCGACAGCGACCGGTGTGATCGGGACGACACCATGGTCAGACGGCGTCGTGAGGGGCACGTCCGGGGGTGAGGGGCGGCTGGTCCGGCAGCAGGGCACGGGCGCGCCTGGCCAGCCGGCGGGTCGCCTCGTCGGTCGGCTCGGGGATGTCGTCCACCGGCACCCACCGCAGCTCCAGCGACTCCGCGCTGATCACGTACTCGGCCCCCGGCGGTGCGACCGCCCCGTACTCGACGTCCAGATGCCAGCTATAGGGGGAGTGGCACCACACCCGGTGGCGGTCCAGCGCGAGCGGCCCCGGCAGCAGCCTCACCCCGGGGATGCCGGACTCCTCCACGGCCTCCCGCAGCGCGACGGCCTCCAGCGAGGCGTCCGTCACCTCGCAGTGCCCTCCCATGGGCAGCCACATGCCGGCCTTGGGGTGCAGCGTGAGCAGCACCTTGGCGCCGTCGTGCGACAGCACCGCCGTGGTCGCCGTCAGGTGCCCCGGCGCGCACGAGCGCCACATCGCGTCCTCGTGCGCGTCCACGTGCTCCAGGAACTCCAGCCGGAGGGCCTCTTCGGCCGGGGTGGGCGCCGTCCAGCGCGCCAGCGCGGCACGGGCGTCCTCGCGCAGCGTCATGCGTCCCCGGGCGCCTTCGGGCCGGAGCCGGGCTCGTCGTCCGGCTTGCCCTCCTCAAGGTCCGACAGGTCGAACCGGGTCTCGCCCCGGACGAACGCCTGAGGATCGTCGAGGTCGGCGGCCGTGGGCATCAGGTCCGGGTGGGACCACACGGCGTCGCGCCCGTCCACGCCGCGGTCGGCGGCCAGGGCCTGCCACAGCGCGGCGGCCTCGCGCAGCCGGCGGGGGCGCAGTTCCAGGCCGACCAGAGTGGCGAAGGTGCGCTCGGCGGGGCCGCCGGTCGCGCGGCGCCTGCGCACCGTCTCCGACAGGGCCGCGACCGACGGCAGCTTGCCCTCGGCGGCGGCGTCCGTGACCGTGCCGACCCAGCCCTCCACCAGGGCGAGCAGGGTCTCCAGCCGCGCCAGCGCGGCCTTCTGCCGCTCGCTCTCCTCGGGCTTGAGCAGGGCACTCCCGCTCAGCGCCTCCTGGAGCTGCTCCATGTTGCTGACGTCCAGCCCGCGGATCTGCTCCTCCAGCGCGGAGGTGTCCACGGTTATGCCCTTGGCGTACTCTTCGACCGCGCCGAACAGCTGCGTGCGCAGCCACGGGACGTGCCGGAACAGGCGGTGGTGCGCCGCCTCCCTCAGGGCCAGGTACAGCCGGATCTCCTCGGACGGGATCTCCAGCCCGTGGCTGAAGGCGGCGATGCCGCCCGGCAGCAGCGCCGCGGTCTCCGAGAGCGGCAGCCCGATGTCGGAGGAGCCGATCACCTCGGGAGCGAGGGTGCCGAGGGCCTGGCCGATCTGGCTGCCGACCATCATGCCGCCCATCTGGCGCATCATGCCCATCAGCGGGCCGAGCTGGGCGGCCATCGCCTGGGCCTCGGCCCCGCCGCCGAGGGTGCCGAGCGTGCCGCCCATGGTCTCGACCATGCGCGCCGCGATCGGGTCGCACAGGCGCTTCCACACCGGGACGGTCTTCTCGATCCACTCCGAACGGCTCCATGCCTCGGGGCCGTCCAGGCCGCTCGGCAGCGCGGTCGCCTCGTTCAGCCAGAGGTCGGCCAGGCGCAGCGCCTCCACGATCTGGCGGCGCTCGCCCTCCATGACGCTCGGGTCGCCCTCCGCCACCACGGCGTGACGCGCGATGTTCTTGGCCATGTCCCAGTTGACCGGCCCCGACCCCTGCGGGGCCGAGAGCATGTCGGCGAACTGCCGCATGGCCGCGGCCATCTGCTCCGGATCGCCGAACATCGCGAAGGGATTCTCATTGGGGTCGTTTTCGCGACCTGGCAGGTCAGTCACTGCTCTACCTCGTGCAGGATGGAGGAGTCCACATCCGCCACGTTATCCGTCGCAGGGCGGATCAGTGCAAAGTGAGGACCTGGTGCCTACCTCGAAACGCCTCCGGCCACCGGTCGTCGCCGTCACCGGCGCGGCCTCGGGGCTGGGGAGAGAATTCCTCTCCCGGGTCGCCTCGTCTGCGGATTTCCGCCGCGTGGTGGCGATCGACGACCAGCGGGGCGACGTCCCTGACGTCACGTGGCGGGTCCTCGACGTCCGGGATCCGCTCTTGGCGAACCGCGTCTCCGACGTGGACGTCCTGGTGCATCTCGCCACCGACTACAGCCTCGACTCCGACCCCGGCGAGCGCCGCGCCTACAACCTGCGCGCCGCCCAGACCGTGCTCACCGCGTCCGCCGCCGCCCGCGTCCGGCGCGTCGTGCTCGTCACCAGCGCCATGGTCTACGGCGCGGCGCCCGACAACCCCGTGCCGCTGCCCGAGGACGCCCCCGTCGCCGCCGAGCCCGACTCCGGCGTCGTCGGCGACCATCTGGAGATCGAGGCGCTGGTCCGGCGGAGCCTTCGCAGCCACCCCGGCCTGGAGGTCACCGTGCTGCGGCCCGCCGCCGTGGTCGGCCCCGGCGTCGACACCGTGGTCACCCGCCACTTCGAGGCGCCGCGCCTGCTCACCGTCAAGGGATCCGAGCCCCGCTGGCAGTTCTGCCACGTGGACGACCTGGTCTCGGCGCTGGAGATGGCCGCGCTCGGCCTGGTCTCGGGCGTGGTCACCGTCGGCGGCGACGGCTGGCTGGAGATGGAGCAGGTCGAAGAGATCTCCGGGCTGCGCCGCTTCGAGCTGCCCGCCGGGCTGACCTTCGGCACCGCCCAGCGCCTGCACCGGCTCGGCATCACCCCCGCCCCCGCCACCGACCTCCACTACGTCGTCTACCCGTGGGTGGTCGACTGCGCCTCGCTGCGCGCCGCCGGGTGGAAGCCGGCCTGGACCAACGAGGCCGCCCTGCAGCAGCTCCTCGAACTCGGCGAGGGCCGGCACGCCGTCGTCGGACGCCGCCTGTCCGGCAAGGAGGCCACGATCACCGCCGCCGGCGCCACCGTCGCCGTCATCGGCACCGCGGCCATCGTCCGCAGGGCCCGCCGCAAGCGGCGCGGTTGACGGGGGTCCCCTGTCCGCTCGAAGCGGCGGGGGTACCCTCGTGGCGTGGACGTGATCCGTTTGCTCGACGTTCGTGAGACGCCGCTGTCCGTGGACGAGGTGCTCGCCGCCGTCGGTGACCACGCCGCCGGCGGCACCGCGCTCTTCGTCGGCACCGTGCGTGACCACGATCACGGCAGGCCCGTCACCCTGCTGTCCTACTCCGCGCACCCCTCGGCCCTCGACGCCCTGCGCCGCGTCGCCGAGAAGGTCGCCGCCGACCACCGGGTGACGGCCCTGGCCGCCGTCCACCGGGTCGGAGACCTCGCGCTCGGCGACATCGCGGTGATCGTCGCCGTGGCCGCGCCGCACCGGGGCGAGGCGTTCGAGGCGTCCCGGCGTCTCATCGACGATCTCAAGGCCGAGGTGCCGATCTGGAAGCACCAGCGCTTCACCGACGGGTCCGCCGAATGGGTCGGCGCCTGCGACTGATCCTCGCGGGCGGACGCCTGCGATGACCTGGATGTCCGCCCTATGTGCGTCCGCGTGTGTCCGCGCCAGGGTGGTCGCGGTGAGCGCATAGAGTTTCCACCATGTCCCGACGAGGTCTGACGTTGATGGTGGCGGGCGTCCTCACGCTGCTGCTGGGCGGCGCCGGCGCGCTGCTCCCCGTGCCCTACGTCGCGCTCAGTCCCGGGCCGACCGAGAACACCCTCGGCGACGTCAAGGGCAAGCCGGTGATCACGATCTCCGGCCGCGAGACCTACCCGACGTCCGGCAAGCTCAGCCTCGTCACCGTCGCCTACCAGGGCGGCCCCGGCGCGCGCATCGACCTGCTCACCGCCCTGCGCGGCTGGATGGACCCCGATGTGGCGGTCGTCCCGGAGGAGACCATCTTCCCCAAGACCGTGACCGTCAAAGAGGTCGAGCAGCAGAACACCCAGGAGATGAGCACCTCCCAGCAGGACGCCACCGCCGCGGCGCTCAACGAGCTCAAGATCCCCATCAAGGTCATCGTCGCCGTCGCCTCCACCCAGAAGGGCAAGCCCGCCGACGGCCGACTGCGCGCCGGCGACGAGATCACCAGCGTGAACGGCACGGCCGTCCGCACCATCGACGACGTCTCCGCCGGGGTGCGCAAGCACAAGGCGGGCGAGGAGGTCGAGTTCGGCATCGTCAGGGACGGCAAGAGCTCCACCCTGCGCGTCCCCACGGTCGCCGGCAAGGACGGCCCCATCGTCGGCATGATCATGGGGACCCAGTTCAAGTTCCCCTTCGCCGTGAACGTCAACGTGGGGGACGTCGGCGGCCCGAGCGCCGGCCTCATGTTCTCGCTCGGCATCTACGACAAGCTCACCCCCGGCGCGCTCACCGGGGGCAAGTCGATCGCGGGCACCGGCACGATCACGCCGGACGGCAAGGTCGGCCCGATCGGCGGCATCCAGCAGAAGATGATCGGCGCCCGCGACGCCGGTGCCACGATCTTCCTGACCCCCGCCGACAACTGCGCCGACGCCGTCCAGGCCGTGCCCAAGGGGCTGCGCCTGGTGAAGGTGAGCACCATGCACGAGGCCGTCCAGGCGATCGACACGCTGCGCACCGGCTCCGGGCCGGTGCCGGGCTGCCAGGTCCGTTGAGCGCGCCCCCGCGATCTTCCTCTGCCCGGCCGCGCGCGGGGAACCAGCCGCGCGCGCGAGCCGTTGGGCCACATGTACGCGCGCGCCGCCTCTGGCCGGCGCGCGCGTGCGCCAAGGCTTCTTCGAGTCCTGTTTCGCCACGTCCCGGGCACACATCGTGGCCAGGACGCGGTCAGGGCTCCAAGCGTGACCGCGCCGCCACCGGTGTAGGTTGCCAGACACGGACCGTTACTCGTGAAACCTAGGGGTGGGCCTTGACCTTCCGGAACCCCGGCGCGGGTCGGGCGATGCGATTGCCCCGCCGGCCGCGGCTTCTCATTCCCGTCGCGATCACACTGATCGCGATCGTGATCTTGTTCTTCGTGTTCGCCGGCTTCTTCACCGACTGGCTGTGGTACGACTCCGTCGGCTACACCTCGGTGTTCTCCACCACGGTGATCACCCAGATCCTGTTGTTCGTCCTCGGCGCCCTCATCATGGGCGTCATCGTCGGCGGCAACATGGTCATCGCCTACCGCTCGCGCCCCCTGTTCGGCATGGGCATGTTCGGCGGCGGCCCCTCCCAGGGGGCGGACCGCTACCGCGCCGCCCTCGACCCCCACCGCAAGCTGATCTTCATCGCCGGCATGGCGGTCCTCGCCCTGTTCACCGGCTCCTCGACCGCGGGCCAGTGGAAGACCTGGCTACTCTTCGTGAACGCGACGCCGTTCGGCAAGACCGACCCCGAGTTCGGCATGGACGTCTCGTTCTTCATGTTCACCTACCCCTTCATCCGGGTCCTGCTGAACTTCCTGTTCACCGCGGTCATCATCTCGATCGTCGTCTCCGCGATCGTCCACTACCTGTACGGCGGGTTCCGCCTCCAGTCGCCCGGCGTGCACGCCACCCGCGCGGCCCGCGTCCACCTGTCGGTCCTGGTCGGCCTGTTCGTCCTGCTCAAGGCCATCGCCTACTTCGTCGACCGCTTCGGCCTGGTGTTCTCCGACCGCGGCAAGGTGTTCGGCGCCTCCTACACCGACGTCAACGCCGTGCTCCCCGCCAAGAGCATCCTCGCGATCATCGCGCTCATCTGCGCCCTGCTCTTCTTCGCGGGCGTCTTCCGCCCGGGCGGCATGCTCCCGGGCGTGGGCTTCGGCCTTCTCGTGCTCTCGGCCGTCCTGGTCGGCGGCGTCTACCCGGCGCTGGTCGAGCAGTTCCAGGTCAAGCCGAACCAGCAGAGCAAAGAGCACGACTACATCGCCCGCAACATCACGGCGACCAGAGACGCCTACGGCATAGCCTCCACCGAGGTCACGCCGTACAGCGCCAAGACCCAGGGCACCCAGCAGGAGCTGCAGAGCGAGGTCGCCACCATCCCCGGCGTGCGCCTGCTCGACCCCACCGTGCTGCCGCCCACCTACGAGCAGCTCCAGCAGATCAAGGGCTACTACCAGTTCCCCGACCAGCTCGACGTCGACCGCTACACCATCGACGGCGTGTCCCGCGACACGGTGGTCGCCGTCCGCGAGATCGGCACCCCGCCGGACCGCAACTGGATCAACGATCACCTCGTCTACACCCACGGCTTCGGCTTCGTCGCCGGCCAGGGAAGCAAGACCGACGCCCAGGGCAAGCCGGACTTCCTCGTGAAGGACATCCCGCCCACCAAGGGCCTCGGCGACTTCGAGCCGCGCATCTACTTCGGCGAGCACTCTCCGCAGTACTCGATCGTCGGCGGCGGCAAGAAGATGGAGCTCGACTTCCCCGAGCAGACCGCCGGCGGGCAGGGCAGCGGCCAGGTCAACACCACCTACACCGGCAAGGGCGGCGTCCCGATCGGCAACTTCTTCACCCGCCTGCTCTACGCCGCCAAGTACAGCGAGACCAACCTGCTCCTGTCGTCCGACATCAACAGCCAGTCCCGCATCCTCTACAACCGCGCCCCGCGCCAGCGCGTCGAGCAGGTCGCCCCGTTCCTCACCCTGGACGGCGACCCGTACCCGGCGATCGTCGGCGGGCGCATCGTGTGGATCGTGGACGGCTACACCATGTCGGACAGCTACCCCTACTCCGAGCGGCGCAGCTTCGGCGAGATGACCCGCGACACCTCCACCGAGCGCCAGCTCACGCCGCAGCAGCCGCGCGACCACATCAACTACATCCGCAACTCGGTCAAGGCCACGGTCGACGCCTACGACGGCACGGTCACGCTGTACGCCTGGGACGACGGCGACCCCCTGCTGCGCACCTGGGAGAAGGCCTTCCCCGGCGTCATCCAGCCGAAGTCGAAGATCAGCACCGAGCTGATGGCCCACCTGCGCTACCCCGAGGACCTGTTCAAGGTGCAGCGCGACCTGATCGGCAACTACCACGTCACCGACGCCAACGCCTTCTACGGCGGCCAGGACTTCTGGAAGGTGCCCGACGACCCCTCGCCGCGGTCGAGGGTCAAGCAGGCCCCGTACTACGTGACGATGAAGATGCCGAACGACACCACTCCGCGCTTCTCGCTCACGACCACGATGGTGCCGAACAACCGGGACAACCTGGCGGCGTTCATGGCGGTGGACGCGACCGGCGGGCCGAACGCGAAGATCCGCGTCCTGCAACTGCCGAGCGAGACCACGATCCAGGGCCCCAAACAGGCGCAGAACGCGTTCGACACCAAGGCCGCGAGCGTCCTGAACGACCTGCGCATCGGCGGCACGACCGAGACCGTGAACGGCAACCTGCTCACGCTGCCGTTCGGCGGCGGCCTGCTGTACGTCCAGCCGGTCTACGTCCAGCCGAAGGACGAGAACTCCGCGCGCTATCCCACCCTGTTCCGGGTGCTCGTCATGTTCGGCTCGGACGTCGGCATCGGCGGCACGCTCAAGGACGCGCTGGACCAGGTCTTCGGCGCCGGGCAGCAGGCCCCGACCAACCCGAACCAGCAGCCCCCGAACCAGCAGACCGGGGTCCCGACGGACGCCATGAAGGCGTACGACAACGTCCAGAAGGCGTACGACGACGGTCAGGCGGCCCTCAAGAACGGCGACTTCGCGGCCTACGGCGAGGCGCAGAAACGGCTCGCCCAGGCCCTGAAGGACCTCCAGTCGACCCTCGGCAAGCAGCAGGCGTCCCCGGCGCCCACCCCCTCGCCGACGCCCACCCCTGCCTCGTCGGCGGCGGCGGCGCCCACCGCGACGCCCTCGCCGACCCCGACGAAGTCCGGCTCCTAGTGAGGGCCACGGGCCGGCGGAGCCCCCGCCGGCCCGTGCGCCGTGATTTGCCTCCGCACTTCCCTGCCGATAGTCTCTGTTGTGCAAGCCGACGCGGGGTGGAGCAGCTCGGTAGCTCGCTGGGCTCATAACCCAGAGGTCGCAGGTTCAAATCCTGCCCCCGCTACCAAGGAAGGCCCGGTCCATCAAGGACCGGGCCTTCGTCGTGTTCCCGGCCTTCAGACCAGGCTCCCGCCCTGCGCCACGAACATCACCATGTCGATCAGGGCGACCGCGACCGTCACCCCGAGCGCGGCCTGCCGTACCGACCGCCGCGCCGCGATCAGGCCGCCCGCCAGCGCCA
Source organism: Sphaerisporangium krabiense (assembly GCF_014200435.1). Classification (NCBI taxonomy): domain Bacteria; kingdom Bacillati; phylum Actinomycetota; class Actinomycetes; order Streptosporangiales; family Streptosporangiaceae; genus Sphaerisporangium; species Sphaerisporangium krabiense. The sequence goes on from NZ_JACHBR010000001.1 coordinate 3,788,076, forward strand.
GCCCCACGGCCACCAGCCCGGCCACCGTGATCGCGCCGCCGCGGTCCTCGGGTGCCAGGGCGATCACCACCGAGGCCGCCACCAGCAGCGTCGCCGCCCCCACCCGGGCAGCCGCGGGCCCGAGACGGTGCGGCAGCCCGCGCACTCCCTGGCCGAGATCGTCGTCCAGGTCGGGGATGACGTTGGTGAAGTGCGCGCCCATGCCCAGCAGCGCGCCCGCCACCGGCGCCCACCACGCCGGCCACGGCCGGTCCGGCAGGCCCAGCGTCACGAACGCGGGCAGCAGGCCGAACGCCACCGCGAACGGCAACGGCGACAGTCCGCTCCTCTTCAGCCGCAGGTTGTACGCCCACCCGCACGCCACCGCGACCAGATGCACCACCCCGGCCAGGACGCCCGCCGCCAGCGACAGCGGCACGCACAGCGCCAGGGCCGCGAAGGCCGCCAGCGCCACCGCCCGCGGCGCCACCGATCCGTCCGCGAGCGGCTTGTCGGCCCGCCGCGAGGCGTGGTCCCGGACGCGGTCGATCCAGTCGTTGCTCCACCCGATCGAGAGCTGCCCGGCGAGCACGGCGGCTCCCACGATCAGCGTCCCCACGACCCCTCTGCCGACCACGATCGCGAGCGCGCACCCCGCCGCCGTGACGACGAGCGTGGGACCCGGATGGCATGCCTTCATCAGCGCGAGCATGTGATCAGACTCCGCCACGCGCCCGTGCCCGCGCAATGATCACACGGTCACCGCCGGGACTCGAACCCATGAGCGAAAGACTGTCGGACCGCTCGGATATCGTGCGGATATGCGGATCGCGGTGACGGCGGACGCGGACGGCGGCGCGCTGCGACCGATGGGAGCCGAGCCCCGGCGCGTCGACGATCTCGCGCGCGCCATGGCCGATCTGGAGGGCTCCGCCCGGCCCCGCTGGGTCTGGGCCGACACCCGCGCCCTCTACCCCGGCCTGCTCGCCCAGGGCCTGCGCCTGGCCCGCTGCCACGACCTCACGCTCACCGAGGCCCTCCTGCTCGCCCACGAGGGCCGCTACGGCGAGCCCAGATCCGCCGAGGCCGCCTACGCACGCCTGCACGGCCTCCCCGTCCCCGACGACAACACCGGCGCCCACGCCGTCCAGGACACCCTCTTCGAACCCGAGCCCCCGATGATCGACCCCGTCGAGATCTACGAGGACCAGCTGAAGAGGATCGAGGCCACCCGCGACCCCGCCCGTTTCCGCCTCCTGGTCGCCGCCGAGTCCGCGGGCGCCCTCATCGCCGCCGAGATGCGCCACGAGGGCATGCCCTGGCGTGAGGACGTCCACGACCGGCTCCTCACCGAACTGCTCGGCCCCCGCCCCGTCCACGGCATGCGCCCCGCCAAGCTCCAGGCCCTCGTCGACCAGATCTCCGCCGCCTTCGGCGTCACCGTCAACCCCGACTCCCCGCAGCAGATACTCAAAGCGTTCAAGTCCGCCGGCGTCAGCGTCGCCTCGACCCGCTCCCACGAGCTCAAGCAGGTCGACCACCCCGCGGTCGCGCCCCTGCTGGCGTACAAGGAACTCGCCCGGCTGCACAGCTTCCACGGCTGGGCCTGGGCCCACCAATGGGTGCGCGGCGACCGTTTCCGGCCCGAGTACGTCGTCGCCGGCGTCGTGTCCGGCCGCTGGGCCACCAGCGGGGGAGGCGCCCTGCAGATCCCCAAGGTCATGCGCCGCGTGGTCGTGGCCGACGAGGGGTGGCGCCTGGTCGTGGCGGACGCCGCGCAGCTCGAACCCCGCGTGCTCGCCGCCATGGCCGGCGACCGCGGCTTCGCGCGCGCGGCCGGCGAGATCGACCTCTACACCGCCCTGGCCCAGGCGTTCGGCGGCGCCCGCGAGAACGCCAAGATCGCCATGCTCTCCGCGATGTACGGCGGCACGAGCGGCGACGCTCCCAAGCTGCTCGCCATGATGCGGCAGCGCTTCCCCCACGCCTACGCCTTCGTCGAGGACGCCGCCAAGGCGGGGGAGGACGGCCGCCTGGTCCGTTCCTGGCTCGGCCGCACCAGCCCGCCGCCGTCCGCCCGGTGGCTGGCCCTCGTCTCCGGGCCCGAGGGCGCCAGGGCCGCGCGCGACCGGGGCCGCTTCACCCGCAACTTCGTCGTCCAGGCCACCGCGGCCGAATGGGCGCTCACGCTCATGGCGCTGCTGCGCGGGCTGCTGCCCGACCCCGCCAGGCTGGTGTTCTTCCAGCACGACGAGGTCATGGTGCACTGCCCGCGAGAGCTGGCCGAGGAGGTCTCCGCGGCCGTCACGCGGGCGGCAGAGGAAGCCACCCGTCTCCTGTTCGGCGATACACCCGTGCGCATCCCCATGCAGGCCGTCGCGGTCTCCTGCTACGCGGACGCCAAGTGAGGCCCGGGAGGACACCGGACGCGCCGGGCGGCGGAGGCGCTCCGGGTGCGGAAGGCTCAGGTCGTGGCCCTGATCAGCAGCGTCGACTTCCTGATCGCCCACCCGATCAGGGAGACGCTGAAGACGGCCTGAACGATCCGCAACCATCCGGAGGTGCTCGTGGCGGCGAACACCACCACGCCCAGCCAGAGAAGGCCGAACACCGCTACCAGCGTGACGGCGGCCCAGTTCAGCCCTCGTTTCCACATGCGGGAAGTCTTCCAGGACGACCCTCATGTCCCGGCAAAGCCCGTCATCTCGACACGTGAGATGGCTCCGCCGGAATGACCGGGTCCCGTCAGCGAGGCAGGCGGCGGCCGGCTCCCGCGCACCGGCGCAGACGCGCGCTGGTCCTTGGACGGCCCTGCGGCTTGTCCTCGAAGAGGCCGAGCAGCATCTCCGCGGTACGGGCGTCGGAAAGGATGCGCGACACCTCTTCGTCGCCGGAGGGGAGCTGCCCCCTCTTGTCCAACTCGTGCCGCAGGAACGTCAGCGGATCGCCCTCTCCCACCGCGTGCGAGGCCATGGTCGCCCGGGCGGCGGTGAGAAGGTTCAAGTAGCGGGCACGAAGGGTCGCTTCGCGCAGGCGCGCCTGCTCCAGATCGTCCAGCAAGGTGCGGGCGAGCTGCAACAGATTGTCACAGTCCCCCTCCTCGGCCGCGATGTGAGCGCGGATGTCGTCGAACTCCGACCGCGTCATGATGACCACCTCCACGGGCGGGCTCCAGGCACCGGGGTTGATGCCTGCGGAGCCCCGCACCCTCTTCGTAACGGCTGGCGATTGCGGATGACTTGCCGACCGGTTGCCCATGCGCGGATCGCCTGCATTTGGGATGGCTGAGAGGGGTCAAAGGTTTACCTGCCACCAAAGTGGCGTCGGGCACTCCTGGGATGCTGCTAGAGTTTTCCCTCGTTGGGCGGCGATCAGGCCCCGAAAGATCCAAAAAATCTTCAGGGATGTCGGCCTGCCCAGACCCTCTCTGCCGTCCGGTTCCTCCGGTTAGACGTGGTTTGGTTGCGTCTGTCCGGATGTCCTGGTAAGTTCGAGGGGTTGCCCTGGAAACGGGGTGTTATACTTTAGCAAGTCCAGACGCATCGGGTCGAGTCACTTGATTTGGCCCAAGCATCTGAAACTGGTAAAGTAGAAAACGAGATGGAAGCCCCGGAGTTCGGGTCCTGGTCGCAGGGTTCGGGTGATGGTGTACGCGTCCGTTTCTTGAGAACTCAACAGTGTGTTAAAAGCCAGTGCATGAATCATGCATGATCCTCCGTCCGCCATGCCTTCTGGGTGTGGTGGTGGATGATTCCTTTGGTTGGCATCGCGTCCGGTTGGACGGATGCTCGCCGGGATTTTTTTCCAGACATTGTTTGGAGAGTTTGATCCTGGCTCAGGACGAACGCTGGCGGCGTGCTTAACACATGCAAGTCGAGCGGAAAGGCCCTTCGGGGTACTCGAGCGGCGAACGGGTGAGTAACACGTGAGTAACCTGCCCTCAACTCTGGGATAAGCCTGGGAAACCGGGTCTAATACCGGATAGGACCCTGCGTGGCATCGTGCGGGGTGGAAAGTTTTTTCGGTTGGGGATGGGCTCGCGGCCTATCAGCTTGTTGGTGGGGTAGTGGCCTACCAAGGCGACGACGGGTAGCCGGCCTGAGAGGGCGACCGGCCACACTGGGACTGAGACACGGCCCAGACTCCTACGGGAGGCAGCAGTGGGGAATATTGCGCAATGGGCGGAAGCCTGACGCAGCGACGCCGCGTGGGGGATGACGGCCTTCGGGTTGTAAACCTCTTTCAGCAGGGACGAAGTTGACGTGTACCTGCACAAGAAGCGCCGGCTAACTACGTGCCAGCAGCCGCGGTAATACGTAGGGCGCAAGCGTTGTCCGGAATTATTGGGCGTAAAGAGCTCGTAGGTGGCTTGTCGCGTCTGCCGTGAAAGCCCATGGCTTAACTGTGGGTCTGCGGTGGATACGGGCTGGCTAGAGGTAGGTAGGGGCAAGCGGAATTCCTGGTGTAGCGGTGAAATGCGCAGATATCAGGAGGAACACCGGTGGCGAAGGCGGCTTGCTGGGCCTTACCTGACGCTGAGGAGCGAAAGCGTGGGGAGCGAACAGGATTAGATACCCTGGTAGTCCACGCTGTAAACGTTGGGCGCTAGGTGTGGGGTCCTTCCACGGGTCCCGTGCCGTAGCTAACGCATTAAGCGCCCCGCCTGGGGAGTACGGCCGCAAGGCTAAAACTCAAAGGAATTGACGGGGGCCCGCACAAGCGGCGGAGCATGTTGCTTAATTCGACGCAACGCGAAGAACCTTACCAAGGCTTGACATCGCCCGGAAAGCTCTGGAGACAGGGCCCTCCTTTGGACTGGGTGACAGGTGGTGCATGGCTGTCGTCAGCTCGTGTCGTGAGATGTTGGGTTAAGTCCCGCAACGAGCGCAACCCTTGTTCCATGTTGCCAGCGCGCTCTTCGGGGTGGCGGGGACTCATGGGAGACTGCCGGGGTCAACTCGGAGGAAGGTGGGGATGACGTCAAGTCATCATGCCCCTTATGTCTTGGGCTGCAAACATGCTACAATGGTCGGTACAGAGGGTTGCGAGGCCGTGAGGCGGAGCGAATCCCTAAAAGCCGATCTCAGTTCGGATTGGGGTCTGCAACTCGACCCCATGAAGTCGGAGTCGCTAGTAATCGCAGATCAGCAATGCTGCGGTGAATACGTTCCCGGGCCTTGTACACACCGCCCGTCACGTCACGAAAGTCGGCAACACCCGAAGCCCGTGGCCCAACCCGTAAGGGGGGGAGCGGTCGAAGGTGGGGCTGGCGATTGGGACGAAGTCGTAACAAGGTAGCCGTACCGGAAGGTGCGGCTGGATCACCTCCTTTCTAAGGAGCACCGGCCCGGCCGGGTGCGCACCGCGCACACGAACGGGTCCATGTCCGATGTCGGCAAGCGAGTGTCTTGCCCATCGGCACGCTCATTAGTGGAGCACTGGCTATTCGGTCGAGCCCAGCTCGTCTGAGCCTGCTAGTACTGCCGCTCTCCGTGAGGAGGGCCGGTTCAGGAACGCGAGTTCGGAGGGTGGGGTCGGCCGGACACACTGTTGGGTCCTGAGGAAACGGGCCGTTTGCGCGGGGCCGCTGGAGTGACCAGGTTGTTCTGGTTGCGGTGGCGGTCTCGTTGCTTGTGCGGTGCGTGTTCTTCTCGGTCGGGACCGGTCTTCTGTCATACCGGCTCATCTGCCTGGTGTCGGTTCTTCTTCTCTTGTGTGAGGGGTTGGGCTGTCGGGTTGGTGGGTGTTTGGTGGCGGGTTGGGCTGGTGGTCTCGTTTGTTGTTTGTGAATTGCATAGTGGACGCGAGCATCTTTGTGGCCAAGTTTTTTAGGGCACACGGTGGATGCCTTGGCATCAGGAGCCGATGAAGGACGTGGGAGGCTGCGTTAAGCCTCGGGGAGTCGCCAACCAGACGTTGATCCGGGGATGTCCGAATGGGGAAACCTGGCACCAGTCATGTGGTGTCGCCGCCGTCTGAATGTATAGGGCGGTTGGTGGTAACGCGGGGAAGTGAAACATCTCAGTACCCGTAGGAAGAGAAAACAATAGTGATTCCGTGAGTAGTGGTGAGCGAAAGCGGATGAGGCCAAACCATGCGCGTGTGATAGCCGGCAGGCGTTGCGTGTGTGGGGTTGTGGGACTCTCGTGGGAGGGCTGCCGTTCTCCTGGGAAGTGATAAACCGGTGCGATAGCCGAAGCCTCTGGGAAGGGGCGCCGTAGACCGTGAGAGCCGGGTAGGTGAAATCGTGTCGGCTTCTTGAGGGTATCCCAAGTAGCACGGGGCTCGAGGAATCCTGTGTGAATCTGCCAGGACCACCTGGTAAGCCTGAATACTCCCTGATGACCGATAGTGCACGAGTACCGTGAGGGAAAGGTGAAAAGCGCCCCGGTGAGGGGTTGTGAAATAGTACCTGAAACCGTGTGCCTACAAGCCGTAGGAGCGTAGACGAGGGCTTGCTCTTGTCTGTGATGTGACTGCGTGCCTTTTGAAGAATGAGCCTGCGAGTCATGGTGTGTGGCGAGGTTAACCCGTGTGGGGGAGCCGTAGCGAAAGCGAGTCTGAATAGGGCGTTTGAGTCGCATGCTGTGGACCCGAAGCGGGGTGATCTACGCATGGGCAGGTTGAAGCGCGGGTAAGACCGTGTGGAGGACCGAACCCACCAGGGTTGAAAACCTGGGGGATGATCTGTGTGTAGGGGTGAAAGGCCAATCAAACTCCGTGATAGCTGGTTCTCCCCGAAATGCATTTAGGTGCAGCGTTGCGTGTTTCTTGCCGGAGGTAGAGCACTGGATGGCTGATGGGCCTTACCGGGTTACTGACGTCAGCCAAACTCCGAATGCCGGTAAGTGAGAGCGTGGCAGTGAGACTGCGGGGGATAAGCTCCGTGGTCGAGAGGGAAACAGCCCAGACCACCGACTAAGGCCCCTAAGGGTGTGCTAAGTGGGAAAGGATGTGGAGTCGCAGTGACAACCAGGAGGTTGGCTTAGAAGCAGCCACCCTTGAAAGAGTGCGTAATAGCTCACTGGTCAAGTGATTCCGCGCCGACAATGTAGCGGGGCTCAAGTACGCCGCCGAAGTCGTGGCACTCACACGTGTAGCCCGGTGCGTTTTGCGCATCCAGGTGTGTGGGTGGGTAGGGGAGCGTCGTGTGGAGGGTGAAGCGGCCGTGTGAACGAGTCGTGGACTCCACGCGAGTGAGAATGCAGGCATGAGTAGCGAATCAGAAGTGAGAAACTTCTGCGCCGGATGACCAAGGGTTCCTGGGCTAGGTTAATCCGCCCAGGGTAAGTCGGGACCTAAGGCGAGGCCGACAGGCGTAGTCGATGGACAACGGGTTGATATTCCCGTACCCGCGGGCACGCGCCCATATCGAATCCAGTGATACTAAGGGTCCTTAACCCCCTGGTTCCTTCGGGAGCCGGGTGAGGGTGAACGCCTGGCCTGATCTGGTAGTAGGTAAGCGATGGGGTGACGCAGGAGGGTAGCCCATCCCAGGCGATGGTTGTTCCTGGGGTAAGCATGTAGGGAGGAGCGTAGGCAAATCCGCGCTCTATTATCCTGAGATGTGATGCCGAGCCGATTGTGGTGAAGTGGGTGATCCCATGCTGCCGAGAAAAGCCTCTAGTGAGTGTGCCGGCGGCCCGTACCCTAAACCGACTCAGGTGGTCAGGTAGAGAATACCGAGGCGATCGGGTGAACTGTGGTTAAGGAACTCGGCAAATTGCCCCCGTAACTTCGGGAGAAGGGGGGCCTTCGCTGGTGATGGACCGTGCGTCCGGAGCTGGTGGGGGTCGCAGTGGCCAGGGGGAAGCGACTGTTTACTAAAAACACAGGTCCGTGCGAAGTCGTAAGACGATGTATACGGACTGACGCCTGCCCGGTGCCGGAACGTTAAGGGGACCGCTTAGCTACACGCGAGTGTGGCGAAGGTGAGAACTTAAGCGCCGGTAAACGGCGGTGGTAACTATAACCATCCTAAGGTAGCGAAATTCCTTGTCGGGTAAGTTCCGACCTGCACGAATGGCGTAACGACTTCCCCGCTGTCTCAACCGCAGACCCGGCGAAATTGCACTACGAGTAAAGATGCTCGTTACGCGCAGCAGGACGGAAAGACCCCGGGACCTTCACTACAGCTTGACATTGGTGTTTGGGACGGCTTGTGTAGGATAGGTGGGAGACGGTGAAGCTCGGACGCTAGTTCGGGTGGAGTCATTGGTGAAATACCACTCTGGTCGTTTTGGATGTCTAACCCGCGCCCGTGGATCCGGGTGGGGGACAGTGTCTGGTGGGTAGTTTAACTGGGGCGGTTGCCTCCTAAAGGGTAACGGAGGCGCCCAAAGGTTCCCTCAGCCTGGTTGGCAATCAGGTGGCGAGTGTAAGTGCACAAGGGAGCTTGACTGTGAGACCGACGGGTCGAGCAGGAGCGAAAGCTGGGACTAGTGATCCGGCGGTGGCTTGTGGAAGCGCCGTCGCTCAACGGCTAAAAGGTACCCCGGGGATAACAGGCTGATCTTCCCCAAGAGTCCATATCGACGGGATGGTTTGGCACCTCGATGTCGGCTCGTCGCATCCTGGGGCTGGAGTAGGTCCCAAGGGTTGGGCTGTTCGCCCATTAAAGCGGTACGCGAGCTGGGTTTAGAACGTCGCGAGACAGTTCGGTCCCTATCCGCTGCGCGCGCAGGAGACTTGAAGGGGGCTGTCCCTAGTACGAGAGGACCGGGACGGACGAACCTCTGGTGTGCCAGTTGTTCTGCCAAGGGCATGGCTGGTTGGCTACGTTCGGGAGGGATAACCGCTGAAGGCATCTAAGCGGGAAGCCTGCCTTGAGATGAGGTCTCCCACCCCTGTGAGGGGGGTAAGGCTCCCAGGTGACGACTGGGTTGATAGGCCGGGTGTGGAAGCATCGTAAGGTGTGGAGCTGACCGGTACTAATAGGCCGAGGACTTGACCACAAAGCAACAACACCCGCTGCGCGGGTGGTGCTCGCGTCCACTGTGTGATCTCAGAGACATCAAACCTGAGACCCACACCGATACCAACATCGCAGGCATGCACCTCTGGGTGCGTGTGTGGGGTGGTTGGCAGGGTGGTGTGCTCGGTTGGTTGTTTCACGGGGTTACGGCGGTTTTAGCGGAAGGGAAACACCCGGTTACATTCCGAACCCGGAAGTTAAGCTTTCCAGCGCCGATGGTACTGCACCGGGGACGGTGTGGGAGAGTAGGACACCGCCGGACAATTTTTCGAATAGCAGGAAGGGCCATCCAGGAGCCGCAGGGCTCCGGGGTGGCCCTTCCTGCATTTCCAGGACTCTTTTCCCCCGCCGGCTTCCGTAGCGGCACGGCCATGCCGAGACGGCGCCCAGTGCCGGGCCCCGCGGAGAAAACGACCGCGGAGCTGCGCCCGGGGTATGGGCCTCGCCTCCGGCTCGGGCTGTGTTCTCTGGGCGCTACCGCGCACCCCGATCGACCCGTGACGCCTGACAACAACTCCTGGGGACCTTCGCGCATCCCTGCCACGACCTCCGGAACCTCTCGCTCCGCCACGATGAGACCCCATCAAGGGCGCCGCGACGACGGGACGCAGGTCGGCGAATCCCGGCACCTACTACGGCGGCCCACCCCTCCCTGCCGGCACCGGCCCGACTCCTCGCGAAAGCACGAACGCTGAGGCACGCCACGGAATGGGCCTCGCCTTCGGCTCGGGCTGTGTTCTCTGGCGCTGACGCGCATTTCTCTCGCACCGCGTACCGCAGAAGATCGGCCGGTTGGGCGCTGTTGTGGGCGCCGGGCTCCGCCGACCTGCGTCCCGCCGACGCGGCGCCAAGAAGAGTGCATACCTGGAGCGGGGGAGTGCGTTAGAGCTGGGGGTGGTGAACGGGGACCATGAAGCGGGAGTGGTACGAAGGCTTCAGGGAGATGTGTCCGGGGCTGCGCCGGGGCAGAGGTGAAGCACGGATGGGCCTCGCCTTCGGCTCGGGCTGTGTTCTCCAGGTGCTGAAGCGCATGTGGCACGCGGTGCTGTGAGGGGGGCCGGGCGGTCGCCGTTATGGGGGCTGGGATGCCGATGACCCTAGTGGTGCTTATGTCGTGGGTCGTTGGCATCCTGCTGGTCCCGAAGGGGGGTGGTGCTTGGTCCCCTCCGGGAGTTCGGCGGTGCTGGCTGGCTCCTGAGCGGTCGTCGGTTCGCCAGTGCTCCCAGCCATCGGCGGCCGCTGGCTCGCAGGGCTCGCCGGCTCGGGCGCTCGCCAGTCCGAACGGTTCACCGGCTCGGGTGCTCGCCAGCCTGAACGGTTCATCGGCTCCAGTGCTCGCCAGTCCGAAGGGCTCGGCGGTGTTCGCCGGCTCGAAGGGCTTGGTACAGCTAGGGAGTTGGTATGGCTCGTTGGCGTTGTTGGCTGGTCAGGGGGCGGTGATGTGCCGGTGTTCGTCAGGGGTTTGGTGCTGGGGGGTTGGCGGCGGTGGCCGGGTTTCTTGGTGGTTGCCGGGGCGTCGGTGGGGGTGGGTCAGTGTGGGGTCACCAGGCGGTAGCCTACGCCGCGGACTGTTTGGATCAAGCGGTCGTCGTGGTCGCCCAGGCGGGCTCGGAGGCGTTTGACGTGGACGGCTATGGTGTTGGTCGACATGGCGTCCGCCGCGTGCCATACGTGGCGCATGATCTGTTCTCGGGTGACCGTGCGGTCGGCGTTGCGCATCAAGTAGTGCAGCAGCTCGAACTCCCGTAGGGGGAGGTGTACCGGCATGCCGGACACGCGTACCTGGTAGGCCCCGACGTCGAGTTCGACGGTGCCGACCGTCAGCACTCCTCGCGAGCCGATGTCCCCGGGGAACGCCGCGTGGACCAGGGGGAGGAGCTCGGGCACGCGGTAGGGCCTGGCCACGCAGGCCGTGGCTCCGGCGGCGAGGCCCTGGACGGCCTGTTCCGCGTGTCCGTCGCCCACTCCCAGCAATACGGGTACGGCGCGGGCGCGCCGTACCGCGCGTACGAACTCGACCGGCCCGATGACGGGCAGGGTGGCGCTGACGAGCACGACGTCAGGCCGGAGTGCGCCGGCCTGGAGAAGTGCCTGGGCGCCGTCGGGCACTCCGGCGACGAGAACCCCTTCGCGCTCCAGTGCCTCGGCCAGTTCCCTCACCATCTCGGCGTCGGGATCGGCCACCAGCAGCATGGGCGCCGACCGAGTGTCCCCGTCCACTTCTGGTGCCGCCTGCGGCTGGGTCACACCATCTCCCTGTCGCTCCTAAGGCTCCGTGACTTCACCGGCTCCCGGTACCTGGGAGCCGATCACCCAAAGCGTCCAGTGATGTAGTCCTCGGTCGCCTTCTGGGTGGGGTTAGTGAAGATCTTGGAGGTTTCGTCCATTTCGATGAGTTTTCCGGGCTGGCCCTGCCCGGCGAGGTTGAAGAACGCCGTACGGTCGCTGACGCGGGCCGCCTGCTGCATGTTGTGCGTCACGATCACGATCGTGTAGTCGTTCTTCAGCTTGGAGATCAGGTCCTCGATGGCCAGCGTCGAGATCGGGTCCAGGGCCGAGCACGGCTCGTCCATGAGCAGGACGGCCGGGCTGACGGCGATGGCCCGCGCGATGCAGAGCCGCTGCTGCTGGCCGCCGGACAGGCCCGCGCCCGGCTTGTTGAGCCGGTCCTTGACCTCGTTCCACAGGTTGGCGTCCTTCAGCGACGTCTCGACGATGCCGTCCAGCTCTGATCGGGAGACCCGGCCGTTGAGCTTGAGCCCGGCGGCGACGTTGTCGAAGATCGACATCGTCGGGAACGGGTTGGGCCGCTGGAACACCATGCCGACGGTGCGGCGCACCGACACCGGGTCGATGTCCGGGCCGTAGAGGTCCTGGTCCTCCAGGAGGATCTTGCCTTCGACGCGCGCGCCCGCGATGACCTCGTGCATGCGGTTCAGCGTGCGCAGGAACGTCGACTTGCCGCATCCTGACGGGCCGATGAAGGCGGTGACCGAGCGCGGCTCGATCGTCATCGTGATGCCTTCGATCGCCTTGTGCGATCCGTAGTAGGCGTCGAGGTCGGAGACCTCGATCTGCTTGGCCATGTCGATAACCCCTTACCGGCCCTTGGCGGGGGCGCGCCACCAGGCGATGAGGCGTGCCACCAGGTTGAGCAGCATGACGATCAGGATGAGGGTGAGGGCTCCCGTCCACGCCCGGTCCACGGCCGTGACGTTCGGGCGCTGGGCCTGGTCGAAGACGTACAGCGGGAGGCCCATCTGAGGTCCGTTGAACGGGTTCTCGTTGATGGAGTCGGTGATGAAGACGGTGAGCAGCAGCGGCGCGGTCTCGCCGGCGACGCGGGCGATGGCGAGCATGACGCCGGTGACGATGCCGGTGAGGGCGGTCGGCACGACGACCTTCATGATCGTTCGCCACTTGGGCACGCCGAGGGCGTAGGACGCCTCGCGCAGGTCGTTCGGGACCAGGCGCAGCATCTCTTCGGCCGAGCGCACGACCGTGGGCATCATCAGGATCGACAGGGCGAGCGCGCCGGCGAAGCCGGAGTACTTCATGTCGAGCACCAGGACCCAGAAGGCCAGGATGAACAGGCCGGCCACCACCGAGGGGATGCCGGTCATGACGTCGACGAAGAAGCTGATGGACTGCGCGAGCCTGCGGCCCTTGCCGTACTCGACGAGGTAGATCGCGGTGAGCAGGCCGACGGGCACTGAGATCAGCGTGGCGAGGCCGACCTGCTCCAGGGTGCCGAGGATGGCGTGGTAGGCGCCTCCGCCGGCGTCGCGGGCGCCGATGTTGCGCATGGAGTGGGTCAGGAACTCCGCGTCGAAGCGGGCGAGGCCGTTCTTGACGACCATCCACAGGACCGACACCAGCGGGACGACCGCGATCGCGAACGCCAGCCAGACCAGCCCGAGGACGACACGGTCCTTCAGCCTGCGGCTGAAGGACACGCGGGTGATGACGGCGGGCGGCACGGAAGACACGGTCATGCGGCTGCCCTCGCGTATTCCTTGCGCCGCGCGATGATCAGACGGGCGGCCATGTTGACCAGAAGGGTGATCACGAACAGCACCAGACCGGAGGCGATGAGCGCGCCCTGGCCGATCGGCGTGGCCTCGCCGAAGCCGTTGGCGATGTTGGCCGCGATGCTGTTGCCGTCGTTGGACAGCACCTGGAAGGTGATGCCGAAGGTCGCGGGGAAGATGAGCGCGACCGCGATCGTCTCGCCCATCGCGCGCCCGAGGCCGAGCATGGCCGCGCTGATGACGCCGGGACGCCCGAACGGCAGCACCGAGATCCTGATCATCTCCCACCGGGTGGCGCCGAGGGCCAGCGAGGCCTCCTCCAGCGACCGCGGGGCCTGCAGGAACACCTCGCGGGAGATCGCGGCGATGATCGGCAGGATCATGATGGCCAGGACGACGGCGCCGGTCAGCATGGACTTGCCGTAGACGGCGTCGCCCGCGAACAGCGGGATCCATCCGAAGTACTCGTTCAGGAAGGTCCAGGGCCCCTTCACGAACGGGATGAGGAAGATGACGCCCCACAGGCCGTAGACCACGCTCGGGACCGCGGCCAGCAGGTCGATGATGTATCCCAGGGCGCCGGCCAGCCGCCGGGGCGCGTAGTGCGAGATGAAGAGGGCGACGCCGACGGCCACCGGCAGCGCCATGATCAGCGCGAGCAGCGAGCTGAGCACGGTGCCGAACGCCAGGGCCGCGATGCCGAACTTCGGCTCGGTGGCGTTGGGCGTCCAGAACTTCTCGGTGAGGAAGTTCCCGGTGTTGGCCTGGAGGGCCGGGACCGCCTTCACGATGAGGAAGATCGCGATGGCGGCCATGATCGCGAGGAGGATCACTCCGGCGCCGGTGGTCGCGAACCGGAAGGGGCCGTCTCCGCGACTGCGCCGGAAGGCGGACCGGCGCATGGCCGGCCCGCCTTCCCTGGTACGAAGTGGCGTGGCCATCGAGTTAGGAGATCGCCTCGACGGCGGTCTGGACCTTGGTCAGAAGGCTCGCCGGTAGCGGCGCGTAGCCGAGGCCGGTCAGGGCGTTCTGGCCCTCGTTGCTGGCGGTGTACTTGAGGAACGCCTTGACCAGCTTGGAGTCGTCGGCCGACAGGCCCTTCTCGCAGGTGATCTCGTAGGTCACCAGGACGATCGGGTAGGCGCCCGCGGCCTTGGTGGCGTAGTCGATCGAGAGCTTGAGGTCGTTGCCGGTGCCCTTGACCTCGGCGGCCTCGACGGTCTTGGCGGCGCTCTCGGGGGTCAGTTCGACGAACTCACCGGAGCCGTTGGCGACCTTGGCCTTGCTCAGGCCCGAGTTCTCGGCGTAGGAGAGCTCGACGTAGCTGACCGAGCCCTCGGCGCTCTTGACGGTCTGGGCGATGCCGTCCGAGCCCTTGGCGCCCTGGCCCTTGGCCTCGGCGGGCCAGGCCTTGGCGGGCTCGTACGGCCAGTCCGCCGTGGCCTTGAGGAACTTGGTGAAGTTGTCGCTGGTGCCCGACTCGTCGGAGCGGTGCACGGCCTGGATCGGAGTGGAGGGGAGCTTCGCGTCGGGGTTGTCCTTCTTGATCGCCGCGTCGTCCCACTTGGTGATCTTGCTGTTGAAGATGCCGCCGATGGTCGCCGGGGACAGCTGGAGGTTGTCGACGCCGGGGAGGTTGTAGACCACCGCGACCGGGCCGATCACCATCGGCAGGTTGATCGCCTTGCCGGTCTTGCATCGGGCGTCGGCCTGGGCGGGCTCGCCCTTGTCGTCCTTGAGCGCCGAGTCGGACCCGGCGAACGCGATCGTGCCCTGGATGAACGACTGGACGCCCGCGCCCGAGCCGCTGCCCTGGTAGTTGATGCTCACACCCGGGTTCGCGCCCTGGAAGTTCTTCTTCCATTCGGCGATGGCGTTGCCCTGCGCCGAGGAGCCCGCGGCGTTGATCGTGCCGCTGAGGCCGCCGCCGGCGTCCCCGCTGCCGCTGCTCGTGCCCGGAGCCGCGGACGCGGTGGAGCCAGGGGCGTTGTCATCGGTACCGCACGCAGCGAGCGAAAGCACGCCGGCGATGGCGGCTACGGCGAGCCGGCCTGCATACTTCACGTTTGTTGTCCTTCCACGCTGTTCTCACAACGGGTAGGACGGTAAAGAGTCAAGATGACTTAATCCCCGGTTAAAGGTGAACGAGGCATGAACGGGCCCGGTCGCGTCGTTTGGAACGGGTCATCTTCCGAGGTCGCGGCGCATGTCACAACTTGGACACCATGCCGTGGCGGCATCGCGGCGTCCACATGCCGGGAAATCGGGGGCCGTACGCGACTGTGCCCCTACGGTGAGTCACACGCGGGCCGCCCTGCCGTAGCGTCGACAGGAACGACGGTGAGGAGGGTCGACATGCCGACAGCGGACGTACGTCCAGGGTGCGGTCAGTGCAGCTGCTACCTCGACGACCGGGTCATCTCGCGTCCTCCGGACGAGCGCTGAGCCCCGCCGCGCGGGTGCTCATCCGCCCAGGCGCTTGAGCACCTCGGCGTGCAGCAGGGGGTTGGCGCACACCAGGCTGCCGCCGTCGACGTCCGCCGCGCCGGACAGGTCGGTCCAGACGCCGCCGGCCTCCTCGACGATCACGGTCAGCGCGGCCATGTCCCAGGGGGACAGCTCGGGCTCGGCCGAGATGTCGACCGCGCCCTCGGCGACCATCATGTGCGACCAGAAGTCGCCGTACGCGCGGGTGCGCCACACCGCGCGGGACAGGTCAAGGAACGCGTTCAGCCGTCCGAGCTCCTCCCAGCCGCCGAAGCTGGAGTAGGAGAACGAGGCGTCGGCCAGCCGGCCCACCGACGAGACCGCGCACCTGGTGGCCTTGGTGAGGCTCCGGCCCGTCCAGGCGCCGCCGTCGCGGGCCGCCCACCAGCGGCGTCCCAGCGCGGGGGCCGACACCACGCCGACGACCACCTTGTCGTCCTCCATCAGCGCGATCAGCGTGGCCCACACCGGCACGCCGCGCACGTAGTTCTTGGTGCCGTCGATGGGGTCGACCACCCAGCAGCGCGAGCCGTACCCGCTGGTCCTGCCCTTCTCCTCGCCGATGACGGCGTCGCGCGGACGGGCGCGGCGCAGTGTGCCGCGGATGGCCTCCTCGACCGCCTGGTCGGCGTCGCTCACCGGGGTCAGGTCCGGCTTGGTGTCGACCCGCAGGTCGACGGCCTTGAACCGGCGCATGGTGAGATCGTCGGCGCTGTCGGCCAGCATGTGCGCCAGACGCAGGTCGTCGGTATAGCCCGTCACACCGGAAACGGTACCGTGCCGCGGCCGCTTTCACCGGGCGTGCCCGGTTCCCGGGGTTCAGTCGTCGTCGGGCGCGCCGTCCCGGCTGGCGAGCAGGCGGCGCAGGGACGCGAGGCTCGCCGCGTCGGCGTGCCCCTCTTCCACCCAGGCGTCCAGCGCGCACTCCTCGCCCCGGTGGTTGCAGCCCTTGGGGCAGTTGACGGCGCCCTCGGCCAGGGCGGGGAAGGCCGCCAGCACGTTGTCGATCACGACGTGGCCCAGGCCGAAGCTGCGCACGCCCGGCGTGTCGATGATCCACCCGCCCGAGGGCAGCTCCAGCGCGACGGCGGAGCTGGAGGTGTGGCGTCCGCGCCCGGTGATGGCGTTGACGTGCGACACCGCGCGTCCGGCGTCGGGCACCAGGGCGTTGACCAGGGTCGACTTGCCCACTCCCGAATGGCCGACGAGCACGTTGAGGCGCCCGGCGAGCTTGGTGTGCAGCTCCTCCAGGTCGCCGCCCTTGCGCACGACGACGTACGGCACTCCGAGGGGCTCGTACCGCGCGACGAGCTCTTCGGGCGCGGCGAGGTCGGCCTTGGTCAGGCAGAGCAGGGGCTCGATCTCGGCGTCGAAGGCGGCGACGAGAAGCCGGTCGATCATGCGCGGCCGGGGCGGCGGGTCGGCGAGCGCGGTGACGATGACGAGCTGGTCGGCGTTGGCGACGATGGGACGCTCGACCTCGTCGGTGTCGTCGGCGCTGCGGCGCAGCATCGAGGTGCGGGGCTCGACCCTGACGATGCGCGCCAGCGTGTCGGTCGTGCCGGAGGTGTCGCCGACCAGGGCGACGCGGTCGCCCACGACCACGATGCCCTTGCGGCCGAGCTCGCGCGCCCGCATCGCCGTCACCTCGCGGGGGCGCTCGCGCCGCTTGCCGCGCCCCTCACCTTCGACGAGGCACGTGTAGCGGCCGCGGTCGACCGCCACGACGAAGCCCTCCACGGCGTCCTCGTGCGCGGGACGTATGCGGGTCCTCGGCCGCGACCCCTTGCCGGGCCTGACCCGCACGTCCTCCTCGTCGTACTCGCGTCTTCTCAGTGGCCCTCCCCCAGCATCCGCGCCCACATGCGGGCGAACTCGGGAAGGGTCTTGGCGGTGGTCGCGATGTCCTCGACCTGGACGCCGGGGACGGCCAGGCCGATCACCGCGCCGGCCGTGGCCATGCGGTGGTCGGCGTAGCTGTGGAACACCCCGGCGCGCAGCGGGCGCGGGGTGATGGCCAGGCCGTCCTCGGTCTCGGTGACCTCGCCGCCGAGCCCGTTGATCTCCGTGGCCAGCGCCGCCAGCCGGTCGGTCTCGTGCCCGCGCAGGTGCGCGACGCCGCGCAGCCTGCTGGGGGAGCCCGCGAGCGCGGCCAGCGCGGCGATGGCCGGCGTCAGCTCGCCGACGTCGTGCAGGTCGGCGTCGATGCCCTCCAGCCCGCCGCCGCCCGACACCTTCAGCCCCTCGGGCACGCGCGCGACCGTCCCGCCCATGCGGGCCAGCAGCTCGCGCAGCGCGTCGCCGCCCTGCGTCGTGCGCTCGGGCCAGTCGGGGATCGTGACCTCGCCGCCGGTGACCAGGGCCGCCGCGAGGAACGGCGCCGCGTTGGACAGGTCCGGCTCCACGACCACGTCGCGCGCGGAGATCGGGCCCGGCTCGACCCTCCAGACGTCGCGCTCGGAGTCGTCCACCTCGGCGCCCGCGGCGCGCAGCATCTGGACGGTCATCTCGATGTGGGGCATGGACGGCACGGGCGGCCCGGCGTGGCGGACGGTCACGCCCTTGGGGTAGCGGGGCCCGGCCAGCAGCAGGCCGGAGATGAGCTGGGAGGACGCCGAGGCGTCCAGCGTGACCTCGCCGCCGGTGATCGGCCCGCGCAGCGTGAACGGCAGCGCGTCGCCGTCCACCCGGGCGCCGAGCGCGCGCAGCGCGGCCAGGATCGGGCCCATGGGCCGGGTGCGGGCGTGCGGGTCGCCGTCGAAGGACACCTCGCCGTCGGCCAGCGCGGCGACGGGCGGGACGAAGCGCATCACCGTGCCGGCGAGCCCCACGTCGATCGACGCGCCGCCGCGCACCGGGCCGGGCTCCACGTGCCAGTCGGCGCCGGAGGCGGTGTCGTTCGAGGAGGTCAGCCGGGCGCCGAGGGACCGCAGGGCGGCGACCATGAGATCGGCGTCGCGGCTGCGCAGCGCGCGGCGCACGGTGCCGGGACCGGCGGCCAGCGCGGCGAGCAGCAGGGCGCGGTTGGTCACCGATTTGGACCCGGGCAGCCGGACGGCCGCGCGGACCGGGCCGGACGCCGCGGGCGCGGGCCACAGGGGAGCTGACATAGCTCCGAGCCTACCGGGAGCCCCCTGCCGCACGGGCTGACGCGCGGCCCCGCGGGCACGTCCCGGGCGGGAGGGACGGCCGAGGATAGGGGGTGCGGTTTCGTGGCCGGGGGGCGCGTGACGCGCGGTGGTGGGGCAGTCTATGGGCATGTGTGGCAGATACGCGTCGGCGCGCAAGCGTCAGGATTTGCTGGAGGAGTTCAAGGTCGACCTGGACGGCACGTCGCAGGAGCTGACCGCGGACTATAACGTCGCCCCCACCAAGAAGGTGTACGCGGTGCTCACCCGGCCGCAGGTCGCCGACGGTGAGAAGCCGGACGCGGGCCAGGAGGCCGTGCGTCAGCTCCGGGTGCTCAAGTGGGGCCTGGTGCCGGGCTGGGCCAAGGACCCCTCCATCGGATCCCGCCTGATCAACGCCCGGGTCGAGACGCTCACCGAGAAGCCCTCGTACCGCAAGGCGTTCGCGCAGCGCCGCTGCCTGCTGCCCGCCGACGGCTACTACGAGTGGTACCGGGCCGACAAGAAGACCAAGCAGCCCTATTTCATCCACCCGGCCGACGGCGGGGTGATGGCGATGGCGGGCCTGTACGAGTTCTGGAAGGACCGCACGCGCGCCGACGACGACCCGCTGAAGTGGCTCGTGACCTGCACCGTGATCACCACGGCCGCGGAGGACCACCTCGGGCGCATCCACGACCGCATGCCCGTCGTGATCCACGAGGACCGGTGGGACGAGTGGCTGGACCCGGCGCGCACCGACACCGGGGAGGTGCTCGAGATGCTGGCCTCCGCGCCGCCGAGCGGCCTGGTCGCCTATCCGGTGTCGAGCGAGGTGAACAGCGTCAGGAACAACGGGGCGCACCTCATCGAACGCGACGGATCCGAGGAGGCCTCTCTGTTCTAAGAGAAATGCCGCCCGCGTGAAAAGGCTGGGTAACACCGGTGTAAGAACCCGGCCGAATGGGCATCCGCTCAGGAAGCGATGACTCGCCGACGGAGGGTCACCGCCCACAGGATCCCAGAGCCAGGCGGGAGTTCCGGGGGATCCCGCCTACGGCCGTGCCCGTTTTCCTTCCCGGAGGTGCGGATTCGTGGACATCGCGACCGCTCGGACCCAGTTGCAGAGCATGCTCACCGAACTCGACCGGTCCATCAGGGTACTGCGGGGTGACCCCGTGACCGTAGGCGACAGGTCGGCGGCGGACGCCGGCTCCGCCCTCACCGACGCCGACCGCAGGCAGGCGATGATCGACGTGGCGACGCGCCAGCGCACGGCCGTGGTGGACGCGCTGAGGCGGCTCGACGCCGGCGACTACGGCCGGTGCGTGGACTGCGGCAAGCCCGTCCCCGAGGGCCGCCTGGCCGCGCGCCCGGAGGCCGCGCGGTGCGTGCAGTGCCAGTCGCGGCGCGAGCGGCGCCGCTGAGGGCCGGGCGGGGCGGCGCTCAGCCGGGCCTGCGGGCGCTCGCCACCAGATGGATCCCCACGGTGTCGTCGTCGTCCGGGTGCGCCTCGAGCTCGGTCCGCACCAGCCAGCTCAGCGCGCGGCCGTCGGCGGCGAGAACGTGGTCGACGGTGGACGGGGACAGCACCGTGCGGGGACGCACCCACTCGACCTCCAGGCCCGCGTCGGCGAGCAGCTCGCGAAGCTGCGCGCTGGAGAAGCAGCGGGTGATGCTGCCGTCCGGCCACGGGACCAGCATCACCTCGCCGGTCCCGGTCTGGCACAGGTGCGCCCAGTAGTTCTGCTCCGCCATGATCGCCATGCCGAGCACGAGCGAGTCCACGCACGTGAGCACCCGCCCGCCGGGCTTGAGCACGCGGGCGACGTCCTCGATCGTGGACTCGGCCATCAGCTCCAGCGACAGCGCGCGCTCCTCGGCGATCACCGCGTCGACGGAGGCGTCGGGAAGGAAGCCGAGGTCGTCGGCCCTGACCCTGCGGATCCTGTTGGAGGCGTCGCGCAGCCAGGGGTCGGGGGAGCGGCGGAAGTCCACCACCTCGATGACGCGGTGCCCGGCGCCCGCCGCCTGCACGGGCCAGCGGCCCCGCCCGCCGGACAGGTCCAGGATGAGGCACGGCCGCCGCGGCAGCCATCGCCTCAGCTGTTCCGCGACCACGGCGTGGTAAAAGGTCCAGTACGGACCGAGTGCGCCTGAGCCGTTCAGCTCGCTGGCTGGGATGGGCAGCACGCGTGGCTCCTGGACCGTCGGGGCACCGGGGCTGGCAATCGGCCGGTACGTATCTTTTTCCCCGTACCGGGTCGATCGTCACCTTCTACTTACCGGGAACAGATGCTATGCCTCGCGTGTTGCAGACGGGCGTAAACACGCGAGGAGGTTCCGTCCCATGCTGGTGGCCGAGGTCGCTGAGCGGTCGGCCGTAGGCGAGCCGGTATTCTCGGCTCCGTACGGTGCGTATAAGGGGGTGGGTCCGGTCTCCAAGACAGCGGAGGAGACTCTGGAGCAACGCAGCCAGCGGTTCGAGCGTGACGCCATGCCGTACCTCGACCAGCTGTACTCGGCCGCGCTCCGGATGACCAGGAATCCCGCGGACGCGGAGGACCTGCTTCAGGACACCTTCGCCAAGGCCTTCGGCTCGTTCCACCAGTTCCAGGAGGGAACGAACCTCAAGGCCTGGCTCTACCGCATCCTCACCAACACCTTCATCAACACCTACCGCAAGAAGCAGCGGGAACCCAAGCAGTCCGGCACCGAGGAGATCGAGGACTGGCAGCTCGCGCGCGCCGAGTCCCACACCTCGGGCGGCCTGAAGTCGGCCGAGGTGGAGGCGCTCGAGCACCTCCCGGACAGCGACGTCAAGGACGCGCTGGCCGCGCTCCCCGAAGATTTCCGTATCGCGGTGTACCTCGCCGATGTCGAGGGGTTCCCGTACAAGGAGATCGCCGACATCATGGGCACTCCCATCGGGACGGTCATGTCCCGTCTGCACCGCGGGCGGCGCCAGCTGCGGACGCAACTAGAGGACTACGCACGCGGACGCGGGCTTGTGCGATCGGAGGACCCGTCGTAATGGAGCGCGGGGACAGAGGGTACGGCGAGATGGGCGGAGGGGCCGTGCGGGACGGCCATGGGCTGGGCGCTGGCGCCCTTGAGGGGTGTCGGGCATGAGCTGTGGCAATCCGCACGACACCGACTGCAAAGAGGTCCTGGACCGTGTGTACACGTTCCTGGACGGCGAGCTGGACGAGCGCAGGCGGTCGGACATCAGCCAGCACCTGGACGAGTGCGGCCCTTGCCTCGAAGAGTACGGCCTGGAGAAGGTCGTCAAGCAGTTGATCGCCAAGCACTGCGGGTGCGACCCGGTGCCCGAGGAGCTGCGCTCGAAGGTGCTCCAGCGCATCGAGGCGGTCCGGGCCGAACTGGCCGAGTAGGGGGCTCCGCCTGGCCCGCGCGCCGATCGCCTAGGATTCCGGGGTGCGCGTACTCGTGACCGGCGGTGCCGGGTTCATCGGCTCCACCCTCGTGGACCGGCTGCTGGCCGACGGGCACGAGGTGGCCGTCGTGGACGATTTCTCCTCCGGAGACCACGCCAACCTCGCCGCCGCCGGCGCCAGCCCGAGGTTCACGCTGGCCGAGCTCGACGTCAGGGACGCCGGGCTGGGCGAGATGGTGACACGATGGCGCCCCGAGGTGGTCTGCCACCTCGCCGCCCAGATCAGCGTGCGCGCCAGCGTCGCCGATCCCGCGCACGACGCCCGGATCAACGTCGAGGGCACGGTCAACGTGCTCGAGGCCGCCCGCCTGGCCGGGGCGCGGAAGGTCGTGCACACCTCCTCGGTGGCCGTCTACGGCCGCCCGGACGTGATCCCGGTGCCGGGGGACGCCCGGCCGGACCCGAGGTCGCCGTACGCGGCCTCCAAGCTGGCCGGCGAGGTCTACCTTTCCATGTACCGCGCCCTGCACGGCCTGCAGGGCACCACGCTCGTGCTGTCCAACGTCTACGGCCCCCGGCAGTCGCCGCAGGGCGAGGCGGGGGTCGTCTCGATCTTCACCGACGCCCTGCTGCGCGGCGCCCCGACCGTGGTCTACGGCGACGGCACGCAGACCCGCGACTACATCTTCGTCGAGGACGTCGTGGACGGCTTCGCGCGCGCCTGCGGTCCCGAGGGCGACGGCCATCGGTTCAACCTCGGCACGGGCGTGCGGACGACCGACCGGGAACTGCACACGCTCGTCGCCGCCGCGGCCGGAGCGCCCGACGCGCCCGGCTTCGCGCCCGCCCGGCTCGGCGACCTTCCCGCCATGGCCGTCGACCCCGCGCCCGCGCTCGCCGGCCTCGGCTGGCGTCCGCGCACCGACCTTCTCGCCGGGCTCAAGACCACCGTCGAGTGGGCTAGATCACGTTAGCTACGGGTAGTGGTTTGATTACGCTTTGGATGCGATTCTTCGACTTCCCCTACGGGTCCGCACGCGTTCTGTAGCCTGAAGCCGGACTCGATGGGGAGGCGGCACATGGTGAAGGCAATGGCCACACGCATGGTGGCGGCCATGACGATCGGCTGCTGCGCGGGCGCCCTGGCCGTGGTGGTCCTGGCCGCGCTCGTGGTCGTCTCGGGAGGCGCGGCGCAAGCCCCCACAGGCATCTCCTGGATCTGAGCGCGTGCCCGTGACGGCCCTGGGCGGCCGCGGTGCGTGAGCTTCCGTGGCCGGCGAAAATCTATCTGGCCGCCGTGGTGGCGGTCGCCGCCGGGCTGATCGTGCGGGGCCTGGTCGTCTCCGAGCCGCTGGGCGAGCACGAGTGGCCCACGTTGCTGGTGCTCGCGTTGCTCTTCCTGGTCTGCGAGTCGGTGCCCACGCTGCTGAACGTCCAGCAGGCGGCCATGTCGGTCAGCTTCTCGGCCGCGCTCGCCGCGGTGGTGCTGGTGGGCGGGGCGGGCGCGGCGCTGGTCGGCGCGACGGCGGTGCTGAGCGTCCGGCCGGGCCTGCCGATCCACAAGCGGCTGTTCAACGGCGCGCAGTTCGCCCTGTGCGGCTACGCGGCCGGGTGGGTGTTCGAGGCGCTGGGCGGCCACCGTCCGGTCGTGGGCGACAACCGTTTCACCGACCTGCTCGGCCCGTTCATGGGCGCGGCGGCGGTGTTCGTCCCGCTCAACTTCGTGCTGTTCGCCGTCATGCTCTCGCTGGCCGGGCAGCTGCGCACCGAAGAGGTGCCGCTGCGCGGCCTGCTGCAGTTCTTCATCTCCTACCTGGGCTACGCCACGTTCGGCCTGCTGATCGCCGGGCTGTGGGCCACGGTCCAGTCGATCTCCGCGGTGCTGGTGCTGCTGCCGCTGTTCATCGCCCGGTGGGCCTTCGGGCAGTACCTGGCCCAGCAGCGCTCCTATGACGCCACCATCGCCGCCCTGTGCCAGGCCGTCGAGACCAAGGACTATTACACGCGCGGCCACTGCACGCGGGTGTCGGCGGCCTCCACCATGATCGCCCAGGAGATCGGCATGCGGCCCGAGCGCATGCGGGCCATCGGCTACGCGGGCATGCTGCACGACGTCGGCAAGCTCGGCGTGCCCACCAAGGTCCTGCAGAAGGAGGGCCGTCTCACCGAGGAGGAGCTGGCCGCCATCCAGTTGCACCCGATGCGCGGCCTGGAGATCGTCCGGGGCATCGACTTCCTGGACGAGGCGTTCGCCGGCATCATGCACCACCACGAGCGCCAGGACGGCCGAGGTTACCCCATGGGGCTGGCCGGGGCCGAGATCCCCGAGTTCGCCCGCATCATCGCGGTGGCCGACGCCTTCGACTCGATGACCTCCGACCGCGCCTACCGCAAGGCCAAGTCCATCGAGGAGGCGGTGGCCGAGCTGCGCAAACAGGCGGGCACCCAGTTCGACCCCGTCATGGTCAGCGCGTTCATCCGCTCCCTGGACCGTCAGGGGTGGGATCCTCCGGGCAAGGTCGCGGCGCCCAAGGCCGACGAGGTCGTCGTGACCGTCGTCAAGGACCACGACGACCCGACCACGCCCATCGAAGTGGTGTCCGAGCGGTGACGACGGCATCACGGCCCCTCCACGGGCTCGACTCAGGCGGCCTGCTGCTGATCTGCGCCGCGGGCCTGGTCACCCTGGCCGGCATCGCCTACACCGCCGCCGTCGGCCTGGTCGACCCCCAGGTCGCCGTGGCGTTCGGCGTGCTGGTCGCGGCGGGCGAGCTGGCCCGGCTCACCATGCCGGGCAACCGCGAGGTCGCCCCCATCGGCGCCGCCGCCGCGCTCGGGTACACCTTGCTGCTGGACGTCGGCGGCCAGCCCGCCCGCCACTCGGCGCTGCAGGTCGTCGCGGTCATGTCGGCGGGCATGGTGCTCGGCGCGCTGCCCCACCTCGCCGTCGGCAGGCCGCCCCAGCCCGACGCCATCGCGCGCCGCCTGCTGTCGGGCGCCCTGCTCGCCTTCGCCTACCGCCCGCTGGCCTCGACGCTGTACGCCACCACCGGCAACGGCCAGGGCACGTGGTGGGCCGTGCTCGGCGTCATGGCCATGCTCATCGTGGGCATGCTGGCGGCCGACGTCGTCATCGCCGCGCTGCTGCGGGCCGCGCAGGTCCGCACGGCCTTCCGCGTCGCCATCCGCGACGAGCTGCGCATGGCCGCGCCGCTCGGCGCCGCGGTCGCCGCGTCCGGCACCCTGCTGGCCCTGGCCTCCCACAGCATGAACCTCGCCGCGCTCGTCGTCTTCGCCGCGCCGCTGCTGGTCACCCAGGTCGCCTTCCGCAAGTACGCCGGGATCCGCGCCACCTACCTGCAGACCGTCCGCGCGCTCGCCCGGGTCACCGAGGTCGGCGGGTACGTGGAGCCGGGCCACTCGCGCCGGGTCAGCCGCCTGGCGGTCGCCATCGGCCGTGAGCTCGGCATGGCCGAACCCGAGCTGCTGGAGCTGGAGTACGCCGCGCTGATGCACGACATCGGCCAGCTCTCGCTGCGCGACCCCATCCCCGGCGGCGCGACCGTCCTCACCGACGCCAAGACCGCGCGCAGCATCGCCGAGCTGGGGGCCGAGGTCATCAGGAAGACCGGCGTGCTGGACCGGGTGGCCGACATCGTCCGCCACCAGATGGACCCGTTCGACGGCCCGGACACCCCGCCGCTGGCCAGCCGCATCATCAAGGCGGCCAACGCCTACGACGACCTGGTGGGCGGCTCCACCGACCGCGACCGCGCGGCGGCGGCCCTGGAGCGGCTGCGGCTCGACGGCGGGGACGAGTACGATCCCGCGGTGGTGGAGTCGCTGGCCAAGATCGTGGACCGGCCGGCTCCCGCCAACCGTCTCTGACGCCCCGGGTTTCCGCTTTCTCACAGGCGGCGGGCCCGCGTGTGACCTGGCTCCCCGCCGCTCGCACCCCTTCCTTGCAGGGCTTTTACCGTGCCCGGCGGGTCCGCGGACGCGGGGTGTCGGCCCGCCGTGATTGTAGGGTTCCCACAGATGGGACACGGGGGATCGGTGGTTTCGCGCGAGGGGCCGGGAGAACGATCCGGCCATAGGGTGGTGATCCATCGAAGGGAGTGCGGCCGATGTTCGACAGCGTTCTTGTGGCCAACCGCGGGGAGATCGCACGGCGGATCATCCGCACCGTCAAGGCCATGGGCCTGCGCGCCATCGCCGTGCACTCCGACGCCGACGCCGACCTGCCCTTCGTCGCCGAGGCCGACGACGCCTATGCGCTCGGCCCCGCCGCGCCCGCCCAGAGCTACCTCGACATCGCCAGGGTGCTCGAAGCCTGCCGCGCGACCGGCGCGCGGGCCGTCCACCCGGGGTACGGCTTCCTGGCGGAGAACGCCGCCTTCGCCCGCGCGGTCGGCGAGGCGGGGCTGGTGTGGATCGGCCCTTCCCCGGACGCGATCGCGCGCATGGGCGACAAGATCAACGCGCGGAACCTCATGGAGCGCGCCGGTGTGCCGGTGGCGGCGGGCACGCGCGAGCCGGTGACCGACCGGGACGGGGCCCTGGCCGCGGCGGCCCTGATCGGCTATCCGGTCATGGTGAAGACCGCCGGGGGCGGTGGCGGCATCGGCATGGGCGTGGC
The DNA here is from genome assembly GCF_014200435.1 of Sphaerisporangium krabiense. Taxonomy (NCBI): domain Bacteria; kingdom Bacillati; phylum Actinomycetota; class Actinomycetes; order Streptosporangiales; family Streptosporangiaceae; genus Sphaerisporangium; species Sphaerisporangium krabiense. The sequence continues at coordinate 3,814,690 of NZ_JACHBR010000001.1, forward strand.
CCGCGACGACGCGGGGCTGGTCCGGGCCTTCGACACCGCCGCGCGTGCCGCCGAGCGCTTCGGCGGCGGGGCGGCCATCCTGCTGGAGCGCTTCGTCGAGCGGGCCCGCCACGTCGAGGTGCAGATCCTCGGCCTCGCCGACGGCACCGTGCTGGCCCTCGGCGAGCGCGACTGCTCGGTGCAGCGCCGCCACCAGAAGGTCGCCGAGGAGGCGCCCTCGCCCGGCGTCACGCCCGAGCTGCGCGCCCGCATGCTCGCCGCCGCCGTGCGCGCCGGGGAGGCCGTCGGTTACCGGGGCGCGGGCACGGTCGAGTGCCTGGTCGACGCCGACCGGCAGGACTTCGTGTTCCTGGAGATGAACACCCGGCTCCAGGTCGAGCACCCGGTCACCGAGCTGGTCACCGGCATCGACCTGGTCGAGCAGCAGCTTCTCGTCGCCGCGGGCGAGCCCGCCACGGCCGGCGGGGTCGTCGAGCCGCGCGGGCACGCCCTCGAGCTGCGGGTCTACGCCGAGGATTCCCGGCGGTTCCTGCCCGGGCCCGGGAAGATCGACGTGTGGGAGGAGCCGGTCGGCCCCGGCATCCGCCTCGATTCCGGATATGTCGCCGGAAATACGGTCACACCCTTCTACGATCCTTTGATGGCGAAGCTGTGCGTCCACGGCGCCGACCGGGCCGAGGCCCTGGACCGGGCCCGCGCGGCCGTGGCCGCCTTCCGCGTCGAAGGTCCCAAGAGCAACCTCGCGTTCTGCGCGGAGCTCCTGGACAACGCCGAGTTCGCCGCGGGCGACTACGACACCGGCCTCGTCGCCCGCATGCGCGCGTGACGCCGAGGCCGACCGCGCCGCGGCGAGGGACGCGGCCGGGGCCATATGAAGATCATTGAAAAAGGGGAGTTTGTGGTGGCGGAAGTACGTGCGGAGATGGTGGCGAACGTCTGGAAGGTCGTCGTGGCCGAGGGGGACGCCGTGAACGAGGGGGACACGCTCGTCATCCTGGAGTCGATGAAGATGGAGATCCCGGTCCTGGCCGAGGACTCCGGCGTCGTCACCGGCCTCAAGGTCTCCGAGGGCGACGTGATCCAGGAGGGCGACCTCATCGCCGTCATCGACCCGTCGTGAGCGCCGGGCCGCCCCGGGCCGGGCGGCTCAGCCGGACAGGCCGGACAGGAAGCGCTCACGGTCGACCACCACCCGCTCGATGGTGGCCGTGGCGACCGTCCGCCTCCCGTCCCGGGCGGTGACCTCGAAGACCAGGCGCCTGCCGTCCACCTCGGCGAGCTCCGCCACCACCTCGACGTGCGCGCCCACCGGGCTGGCCGCCCGGTGCTCCAGCGTCACCTTCGTGCCGACCGACGTCTGCCCGGGGGCGAGGTGGTCCTGGACGGCCCGCACGGTCGCGGCCTCGGCGAAGGCCAGCAGCCGCGGCGTGCCGAGCACCGGCACGTCACCGCTTCCCACCCTCATGGCGGTGTCGCTCCGCTCGACCATGAACACCAGCTCGGCGCGCAGCCCGCGATCGATCGTCATGGGCGCCAGCCTAGGCGGACGGCCCCTTGCGGGGGTCTGGGAGGCCGGGTGTGCCTTCACGCCTTCTGGCACCACCTTGACCGGATGACGGCCTTGACGGAGAACGATGCAATACGCTTCTCGCGTGAGCCCCTACTGCGACCACTGCGGACGCCTCGGCGACGACGGCGACCACTCCGCGTGCCGCACCGCGCGGCTCATGGAGCCACCTCGCTACTGCGCGGCCTGTCGCCGCAGGCTCGTGGTGCAGGTGACCCCGCGAGGCTGGTCCGCCCGTTGCGTCGAACACGGCGTGACGACCGACTGACACCCTGGCGCGAGCACAGTGAAATCAGAGCTTTGTGATACTTCCGTGACCTCGGCGCGACACAAGTCCGCTTTGTTGGAGAACTCCGGGGTGGCGTCGGGTTACATGGATTGGGGTTAGCGGGGGAGACATGGTGGCCCAAGGGACCACGCTGGCGGGACGTTATCGTCTGGACGTCCGCATCGGCGCCGGCGGCATGGGCGAGGTCTGGCGCGGGGAGGACACGGTCCTCGCGCGCACCGTCGCGGTCAAGGTGCTGTTACCAGGACGCATGGACGACCCGGGCTTCGCCGCGCGCTTCCAGGGGGAGGCCCGCGCGATGGCGACGATCAACCACCCGGGCGTGGTGGACGTCTACGACTACGGCGTGAGCGACGTCCCCGGAGCCGGTCCCACCGCCTACCTGGTGATGCGGTTCGTCGACGGCGAGCCCCTCGACCGCCTGCTCACCCGGCTGGTCCGCATCGGCGCCGAGCCCGCCATGGAGCTCATCGCCCAGGCCGCCTCGGCCCTGCAGGCCGTCCACGACAAGGGGATCGTCCACCGCGACGTCAAGCCGGGCAACCTGCTGGTCCGCCCGGACGGCACCCTCGTGCTCACCGACTTCGGCATCGCCCGCGCCGACGCCGGCCACCGGCTGACCGACGCCGGCATGGTGCTCGGCACCGCCGCCTACTGCGCCCCCGAGCAGGCCGAGGGCCGGCCGGTCACGCCCGCCGTGGACCTGTACGCGCTCGGCGTGGTGGCCTACGAGTGCCTGGCCGGGCAACGTCCCTTCGACGGGGACAGCCCGGTGACGATCGCGCTCAAGCACATCCGCGAGGAGCCGCCGCCGCTGCCGTCCGACGTGCCCCCCTCCGTCCGGCACGTGGTGGAACGCGCCCTCGCCAAGGACCCCGAGCGCCGGTGGCACAGCGCGGCCGAGATGAGCATGGCGGCCCGGCAGGCGCTGTTGCAGGACACCGGCAGCTCGGCCGCGGTGTCCGGGCTGACCGGCATGATCGCCTTTCCCGGCGGCGCCGCCCCGCAGGCCGGGCCCGCCGGGGTCCACGGCGCGCCGGGCCCCTACCTGGCCACGCCGGAGACCGGCGCCCACCTGGGCGTCCCCGCCGGGGGCACGCCCCCGCCGTACATCATGCCGACCGCCGCGTCCCCCGCCGCCGCGCCGGCCACCAGCGCCGCGCCCGCGCCCCCACCGGGGCGGCGGGGCACGCGCGGGCGCCGGGCCGCCGCCGGGCGCGGCGCCAGGCCCGGGCTGATCGTCGGCGTCGTCGCCGCGGGCGCCCTGCTCGGCGGGCTGGGCGCCGTGGCGTTCAACCAGCTCGTGAGCCAGAACGCGGCCGCGGGCGTCAACCCCTTGACGTCCCCCACGGTCGCGGACGCCTCCTCGCCGCCGACCAAGGTGTCGCGCACGCCCAAGCCCTCGCCGAGCCCTACGCACTCGCAGCCGGTGACCCCGCCGAAGACCTCCGAGCCCAGCGAGTCGCCCAGCACGTCGGAGCCGTCGCCGTCCCCCACCAAGACCCGCTCCCCGTCGCCGAGCGCCTCGCCGAGCAAGCCGGCGCCCAAGAAGGACGTGCCCGGGGTGATCAACCTGACCGAGGCCCTGGCCAAGACCAAGCTGCAGGCGGCCGGCTTCAAGGTCAGCGTGGACATCTACGGCGACCCCAGCGACGAGGGATGCACGCGCGTGCTCGACCAGTTGCCGAGAGCGGGCGCCTCGTGGCCGGTGAACAAGCCCGTCACGATCGTGGTCGCGCAGGGCATCGACTGCGGGGGCGAGCCCAGCCCGTCCCCGACGCCGACGCCGTCCCCCTCGCCGACCGCTCCCTGAGCCCCTCCAGACGGCCGCGGGCCCCGTCACCGGGCTTCCTGCCTTCCGGCCTGAGATCGTACGGGCCTGAACGATCTCAGGCCCGTACGCGGGCGTTCCCCGGGGTCAGATGCCGGTGGTGTTGCGGGGGTAGGCGATGGCCGGGTCGGTGGCGATGTTCACCAGGTACGGCACGCCGGAGTCGAACGCGCGGCGCAGCGCGGGCCCGATCTCGTCCGGTGAGGTGACCAGCTCGCCGCCGCCGCCGAGCGCCGTCACGACCTGGTCGTATCGGCACTGCGGCTGCAGCTCGGCGGCGACGTCGTAGCCGTACAACATCTGCATGGGGTGCTTCTCCAGGCCCCAGATGCCGTTGTTGCCGCAGATCATCACCACCGGCAGGCGGTGGCGCACCAGCGTGTCGACGTCCATGAGCGAGAAGCCGGCGGCGCCGTCGCCGAGCAGCAGCACGACCTGCGAGGACGGGCGCGCGATGCGGGCGGCGATGGCGTAGCCGAGCCCGGTGCCGAGGCAGCCGTAGGGGCCGGGGTCCAGCCAGCAGCCGGGCCTGCGGGGCTCGACGTACTTGCCGGCGTAGGACACGAAGTCGCCGCCGTCGCCGATCACCACGGCGTCGTCGGCGAGCAGGCGGTTCAGCTCGCCGTAGATGCGCATCGGGTGGATCGGGTCGGCGCCGGACTCCAGCAGCGCGGTGTCGCCCGCGACGGCCTCGGCCGCCGCCTCACCGAGCCGGGTCAGCCAGGGCGCGTACGACTTCGGCGACACCCCGGCCTCGCCGCAGGCCGACTGCAGGCCCCAGAACACCAAGGACAGGTCCCCGGCTGTGGCGGCGGCCGTGCCGATGTGGCCGGCGAGCTGGGAGGGGGCGTCGGCGAGGTGGACGACCTTGGCGAGCGGCGCGCCGTCCCTGCCGCCGAAGAAGCCGTAGCCGAGCCGGAAGTCGAGTGGGGCGCCCGCCACGATGACCAGGTCGGCCTGCGAGAACGCCGTGCCGCGCGCCCGGGTGACCAGCAGCTCGTGCCCGGCGGGCAGGATGCCGCGCCCCTGGCCGTTGGGGATCACCGGCAGGCGGTAGGCCTCGGCGAAGTCGCGGGCGGCCTCCTCGGCCCGGTCCATCCAGACGTCGGAGCCCAGCACGAGCACCGGGCGCTCGGCCGCGGCGAGCAGCCGCGCGATCTCCGACAGCGCGCCGGCGTCGGGTTCGAGCGGGGAAGGAGTCAGCGTCTCGGCCTCGTGCGCGGGCGAGGGCGAGAACAGGTGGTCCATGTAGAAGTCGAGGAACACCGGGCCGCGGTGCGGGGCGATCGCCGTGCGGAAGGCCATCTCGACGTCCTGGCCGACCGAGTCCGCGCCGCCCGCCGTGAAGGCCAGCTTGGTGATCGTCTCGAACAGCGGCGGGTGGTCCATCTCCTGGAGCGCGCCCGACCCCCACCGCGACTGCGGGGCGCGGCCGCCCATGACCACGACCGGGGAGCCGTTGAAGTGGGCGGTCGCCACGCCGCTGACGCCGTTGGTGATGCCGGGACCCGCGGTCAGCACCGCGAGCCCCGGCCGCCGCGTCAGGCGGGCCGTCGCCTCGGCGGCGAACACGGCGCTCTGCTCGTGCCGCACGTCGACGATCCGCATGTCCTCGTGGACGGCCCCGTCGTACAACGGGAAGACGTGGCCGCCCGACAGGGTGAACATGACCTCGGCGCCATATGCTCGTGAGACGGCGACCGCGACGTCGCCGGCGTGCTTTGCAGACTCCATGTCGTGAACTTACCTTCTCCGTCCCCTGTCAATCCTTGAGCGGGCGTCCTACCTGCTCAGAGGCTGACTCTAGGGTCACAGAGCCTGCGACAGGGCCTTGATCGGCATCTTGAGCTCGTCCAGGAGCGCCAGGTCGCTGTCGGCGCTCCGGCCGAGCGTGGTGAGGTAGTTGCCGATGATGATCGCGTTGATGCCGCCGAGCATGCCCTCGCGGGTGCCCATGTCGCCGAGGGTGAGCTCGCGCCCGCCCGAGTACCGCAGGATCGTGCGCGGCAGCGCGAGCCGGAACGTGGCGATCGTCTTCAGCGCCTCGCGGCCCTCGACCAGGGGGTAGGACTCGAACGGCGTGCCCGGGCGGGGGTTGAGGAAGTTCAGCGGGACCTCGTCGGGTCCCAGCTCGCCGAGCTGGCCGGCGAACTCGGCCCGCTGCTCGCGGGTCTCGCCCATGCCGATGATGCCGCCGCAGCACAGCTCCATGCCGGCCGCGCGGACCATCTCGCACGTCTGCCAGCGCTCCTCCCAGGTGTGGGTGGTCACGACGTGCCCGAAGTGGGAGCGCGCGGTCTCCAGGTTGTGGTTGTAGCGGTGCACGCCCATCTCGGCGAGCTCGTCCACCTGGGTCTGGGTGAGCATGCCGAGCGAGCAGGCGACGTTGATCTCGACGGCCTCGCGGATGGCCTTGACGCCCTCGCGGACCTGGTCCATCAGCCGCTGGTCCGGCCCGCGCACGGCGGCGACGATGCAGAACTCGGTGGCGCCGGTCGCGGCCGTCTCGACGGCCGACTTCACCAGGGAGGGGATGTCCAGCCACACCGAGCGGACGGGGGAGGTGAACTGTCCCGACTGGGAGCAGAAGTGGCAGTCCTCCGGGCAGCCGCCGGTCTTGAGCGAGATGATCCCTTCCACCTCGACCTCCGGGCCGCACCACTTCATGCGCACCTCGTGGGCCAGCGCGAGCAGCTCGGAAAGGCGGTCGTCCGGCAGTTCCAGGCATCGCAAGGCCTGGTCGGCGGAGAGCCCGCGACCTTCTTCGAGTACCTGAACCCGGGCGATCTCCAGAATGTCCATACTCATCGGGCGTGTGGCTCCCTTGTCGGTTGATTCACAGACTAAGGGTTGCCCGGAAGCGAGAAGGGTCGAACCCGCCGCCGAGCAGGGACCCCAGTCCCCGATGGGCCACGCGGGCGAAGGCGTCGCGGTCCAGCGCGCCCGCGCCCTCGGGGAGCGCGCCGGCGAGCGGACGGGCGGCCAGCGTCTCCAGGTCGCAGACGTTGCAGCGTTCCGCAAGGTCCGGCTCGCTCGGCCACGCGCCGATGACCACGCCCGCCAGGTCCAGGCCGCGGCCGGCGAGCGCCTCCAGCGTCAGCGCCGTGTGGTTCAGGGTGCCGAGACCGGCGGCGGCCACGACCAGGACGGGGGCGCGCAGCCGGCGGGCCAGGTCGGCGATGGTGGCGCCGTCCTCGTCGAAGCGGACCAGCAGGCCGCCCGCGCCCTCGACCAGCACCAGCCGGTGCGTCCGCGCGAGCTCGTCCACGCGGTCGGCGGCCTCGGCCAGGGACACCGGCGCGAGCCCGGACACGCGGGCCGCGGCGGCCGGGGACAGCGGGTCGGGATAGCGGGCGAACTCGAACGTCGTGGTGACGCCGGACAGGCGGATGATCTCGTCCAGATCGCCGGGCTCCCCGGGTGCGACGCCGGTCTGGGCGGGTTTGACCACCGCGACGGGCACGTCGCGCGCCAAGGCCAGCGCGGCGAGGGCCGCGGTCACGACGGTCTTGCCCACGCCGGTGCCGGTGCCGGTGACCACCAGGACGCTCACCGGCACCACCCTAGGGCCTCACCGCGCCGCGGGCCCGGACTCGGGGGGCCTGCGCAGGCGCGTCACGAACTTGTACCGGTCGCCGCGGTACAGCGACTGCGCCCACTCCACCGGGTGGCCCTCGGCGTCGAAGGCGTGCCGGGTGAGCAGCAGCATCGGCAGGCCGACGTCCACGCCGAGGATCTGGGCGTCGTACGGCGTCGCCAGAACGGTCTCTATGATCTCCTCGGCGTCGGTGAGCTGCACGTTGTAGGCGTTGTGCAGGGTCTCGTAGAGAGAGGAGTGCACTTCGAGCTCCCGGCGCAGCCGCGAGAAGCGCCGTGCCGACAGGTGGGTGGTGTCGATCGACATCGGCTCGCCGTTGGCCAGCCGCAGGCGGTGGATGCGCAGCACGCGCCCGCCGGGGTTGATGCCCAGGCGGCGCGCCAGCGTCTCGTCGGCCGTGATGTAGTTGATGTCGAGGATCTTGGTGTCCGGTTCGAGGCCGACCGTCCGCAGATCTCCCGTGTACGACGTCAGTTGCAGCACCTGCGCCACCTTGGGCTGGGCGACGAAGGTGCCCTTGCCCTGGATGCGCAGCAGGCGGCCCTCGATGACCAGCTCGGTGAGGGCCTGCCGCACGGTCGTGCGCGAGGTCTCGAAGCGCACGGCGAGAGCACGCTCGGGCGGCAGGGCCGCGCCGGCGGGCAGAGATTTGGTGAGTTCCAGCAGGTTCTTCTTGACGTCGTAGTATTTCGGAACCCGGGGAGAATCTTCCGTCACACGCTCACCTTCATCTCGGCCACCGCGGTGAGCGCGCGTCCGATCACCGCGAGATCATCCGAACTCAGGTTGGCCCGTGCGGTCAACCTCAGACAAGACCGGCCGGAGGGCACGGAAGGCGGGCGGAAGCACCCCGCGCGCACTCCGTGCTCCGCGAACACCGCGGCGGCGGCGAGCGCGGCGTCCGGAGGGCCGAGCACGACCGGGACGACCGCCGCCGCCGGCTCCAGGGTGGGCAGGCCTCGCTCCCGGACGGCGCGCGCCAGCGCGACCGCGATGTCGCGCGCCCGTCCCGGCAGGTCAGGATGGCCGCTCACGATATCAAGCGCCGCCAGTGCCGACGCAACGGACGCCGGGGCGAGGCCGGTGTCGAAGATGAACGCCCGTCCGGTGTCCACCAGCGTGTCCACTATCTCCGGGGCGCCTAGCACGGCTCCCCCCTGTGCGCCAAGGGACTTGGACAATGTGACCGTTCTCACAATATCCGGCGCGCCGGCGAGCCCCGCGGCGTGTACGGCGCCGCGTCCGCCGTCCCCGATCACGCCCAGGGAATGCGCCTCGTCCACGATCAGCAGCGCGCCGTGCCGGGCGGCGGCCTCGTACAGCTCGGCGATGGGCGCGAGGTCGCCGTCCACGGAGAACACGGCGTCGGTCACCACGACGGCGTGCTCCTCCTGGCGCGCGGCCAGCGCCTTCTCGACGGCCGCCGGGTCGTTGTGCGGGGTGACCGCGACCCGGGCGCGCGACAGGCGGCAGGCGTCGATGATCGACGCGTGGTTGCCCTCGTCGCTGACCACCAGCCCGCCCGCGCCGAGCGTCGCCACCGCGGCCAGGTTGGCCAGGTAGCCGGAGGAGAACACCAGGGCGCGCGGGGCGCCGGCGAAGGCGGCGAGCCGTTCCTCCAGCTCGGCGTGCAGCCTCGTCGAGCCGGTGACCAGCCGTGACCCGGTCGAGCCCGCGCCCCACTCCTGGACGGCGGCCACGGCGGCCTCGATCAGCCGCGGGTCGCGGGACAGGCCCAGGTAGTCGTTGGAGGCCACGTCGATGAGCCCGTCGTGGGCCGGGGTGCGGGGGCGCAGGGCGCGCCGCAGCCCGGCCGCCTCGCGTGCGGCGGCGGCCGTGCGGAGTCGCTCCAGGGGGTCGGTTCTCATGGTCTCGTACGTCCCGTCACCGGCGGGCACGTCCCCCGGACGCGTCACAGGTCCGGCGGGCACCACATTGTCCTCCATCTGAGGAATCTTCCCAGGGCGTGGGTGGTCGATTCGCCTTGGGCGGGGGTGAGCACGCATGATGCTCAGGTGCCGACTCTCAGCGATTTGGTGGCGCGCCACACGACCCTCGATCCCGCCGACCTCGAATGGATGCAGTCGCTGGTCTCCGACTGGCAGCTCCTCGCCGACCTGTCCTTCGCCGACCTGGTGCTGTGGATCCCCCTGCGCGACGAGTCCGCCTGGGTCGCCGTCGCGCAGATGCGGCCCACCACCGGTCCGACCGTCTACCACGACGACGTGGTCGGCTCCATCGTCGCCGCGGGCGAGCGCCCCCTGATCGACACGGCCTGGCGCGAGCGCCGCATCTGCCGCGAGGGCGACCCGGACTGGTCCAGCGGCGTCCCGGTCCGCGAGGAGACCATCCCGGTGCGGCGCGACGACCATTTCGTGGCGGTGATCCAGCGTTCCACCAACCTGTCCTCGGCGCGCACGCCGTCCCGGCTGGAGCTCACCTACCTGCAGAGCGCCTCCGACCTGGCGCAGATGGTCGCCGAGGGGCGGTTCCCCTTCCCCGAGGACGGGCCCATCCTCGTCCGCTCGCCCCGCGTGGGCGACGGGCTGCTGCGGCTGGACCGGGCCGGGCGGGTCACCTACGCCTCGCCGAACGCGCTGTCGGCCTACCGCAGGCTCGGCCTCAACGCCGACCTGGTGGGCTCCGAGTTGGGCAAGACCACGGCGGCGCTGTGCTACTCCGACGAGCCCATCAACGAGGACCTCATGCTGGTGGCGAGCGGCCGCGCGCCCCGGGAGACCGAGGTGGAGGCCGGGGCCAACGTCGTGCAGCTCCGGGCGATCCCGCTGATCGTGGGCGGCGGTCGCATCGGCGCCCTGGTGCTGATCCGGGACGTCACCGAGCTGCGCCGCCGCGAGCGCGAGCTGCTGACCAAGGACGCCACCATCCGCGAGATCCACCATCGGGTGAAGAACAACCTGCAGACGGTGGCCGCGCTGCTGAGGCTCCAGGCGCGGCGGCTCCAGGTGCCCGAGGGGCGGGAGGCCCTGGAGGAGGCCGTGCGCCGCGTCGGCTCGATCGCGATCGTCCACGAGACCCTTTCCCATACTCCTGAAGAGATCGTCGACTTCGACGACATCGCCGACCGCGTCATCGCGATGACCGGCGAGGTCTCGGCCGCCAACGTGATGCCGCGCCGGGTGGGCGGCTTCGGCATGCTGCCCGCGACCATCGCCACCCCGATGGCGATGGTGCTGACCGAGTTGCTGCAGAACGCCGTCCAGCACGGTTTCGCCTACGGCAGCGGCAGCATCATGGTGATGGTGTCGCGCACGGAGGAACGGCTGGACCTGATCGTCGCCGACGACGGTCAGGGGCTCCCCGAGGGGTTCGACCTGGAGGCGTCCACGAGCCTCGGGCTGCAGATCGTCCGCACGCTGGTGGTGGGGGAGCTGTCGGGCCGCCTGGCGGTCAGGCCACGCCAGGGCGGGGGTACCGAGGTCTCGCTGACGATCCCGGTGCAGCCGGCCTCGTGACCGGCGCCATGCCCGGATGGGCCGGATCGATCCGATCATTCGCCGGCCCGGGTACTGCGACGCCCGGCCGTCGCGCGGGGCGACGCCGGGCGTTCTCCGTACGGCCACGACGCTGGGGCGGTGCGGACGGCGTGGTGGCGCCTGTTCTTCGGGGGATGGTCTGTTCGGTAGGGTCAGACGGCCGCGCGGGCGCGGGCGCGGGCGGTGCGGCGCTTGAGCGCGCGGCGTTCGTCCTCGCTGAGACCGCCCCACACGCCGGCGTCCTGACCGGACTCGATGGCCCACTTCAGGCAGGCGTCGACGACCGGGCAGGAGCGGCACACCTGCTTGGCCTCTTCTATCTGCATGAGTGCCGGCCCGGTGTTGCCGATCGGGAAGAACAGCTCGGGGTCCACGTCACGGCAGGCAGCGCGGTGGCGCCAGTCCATGCGTTCCACTCCTTCGTAGGTGGAGCCTGCGGCTCCGTCCGGATGACGGATGTTTGTGAACTCTTTCACTAACAAGAGCGAACTTTTGCCCGGGCCCTGGGGTTGTTAAGGTCCGGAGAGTCCTGTGTCATCGCCGCAGACCTTCGAGGACACTGGGTCGATCCTCAAACGTCCTACGTTCCGACGTCGTGTTGAGCTTTTCAGGCACGCCCAGGTCACGCAAGAGGTTTGGGAGAAGGTTTTGCCGGTTATGGCTGTCGGATGCATCACACTATGACGGCATGTGACGTATTAGACCAGAACTTGTAACGCCGATGGCACGGAGCGGAACCGCACCCGCTCACACTCGCCGAGATAGTCGCCGTCGAGCTGGAACGCCGTCGGCCGCGCGGCCGTGATCGTGAACTCCTCCTCGTCGTGTACGTGCACGAGATACCCGCCGCGGGGCAGCCCCACCCGCTCGCCGACTATCTGCCCGACCAGCCGCAGCATCGCGGCCGTGCCCATGCGCCGCATCCCCAGCAGGTCCAGCCCCGTGTCGAACCCCGCCCACGGCGTCGGATTGACCGGACGGTCGCCGAGCCACGTCCACGGCGCGGTGTTGGAGATGATCGCCATGAAGACGCCGTCGACCGGCGGGCGGTGCGGCAGCTCCAGCCGCAGCGCCGGGTGGTGGCGGTCGGTCATGAGGTAGTGCCGCAGCGCGGTGTGCACGTAGCGGCCGGGGGAGGCCTTGTACCCGGCGCCGCGCAGGCCCTCGACCGCCCGCACGACCTCCGCGTCGTACCCCATCCCCGCGCAGAAGGTGAAGTACCTGCCGGCGGGGCCGTCGGCCCGGTCCTCCCAGAACGCCTGGCCCAGGCTGACGGTGCGGCGGCGGTCCTCCCGGATGGCCTCCAGCACCGCGCCCGTCGCCTCCACCGGATCGTTCGGCAGGCCGAGGGCGCGGGCGAACACGTTGGCGCTGCCCCCGGGGATCACGATCAGCGCCGGGGGCGGGCCGTCGCCGCCGGCCATGCCGTTCACGGCCTCGTTGATGGTGCCGTCGCCGCCGAGGACGGCCACGACGTCGAACCCCTTCTCGCGCGCGGTCGCGGCCAGGACCGCGGCGTGCCCGCGGTAGCCGGTCTGCTCCACCGTCAGGTCGACCTCCGCCCCGAGCGCGCGGACGAGGACGTCGCGTGTCCTGCGGTTGGTGGAGGTCGCCTTGGGGTTGGTCAGGAGGAGTGCCCGCATGCGGCCCAGCGTATCCACCGGTCACGCGGCGGCGACGCCGGTCAAGCCGGTCACGCGACCGCGAGCGGGGTCAAGTAGGGTGACCCGATATGGTGAACCGTCCGGTGACGCTCCCGGCCGCCGCCGCCGTCCTCGCGGTCGAGGGCCTGACCGCCATCGGTCTCGGCGGGTACGCCGGGGTGGAGACGATCATCGGCGCCCCCGCCGACGTCTCCAGCTCGATCGTCGTGTCGGCCTTCGGGGTGGTCGTCGGCGCGGCGCTGCTGTGGGTCGCGTGGGGCGTGCTGCGGGCGGCCCGGTGGAGCCGGGCGCCCGGCGTGGTCACGCAGATCTTCGCGCTGCCGGTGGCCGTGTCGCTGGTGCAGTCGGAGCAGTACGTTCCCGGCGCGCTGCTGATCCTCTTCGCCGTCGCGGGCCTGGTGACGCTGCTGGCGCCGCCGACGACCCGCGCAATGATCAAGGACTGACCCGCGGCGCGGTGCCTCAGTCCTCGGCGGTGAGGCCCTCGCGGAGCTGGGCCAGCGTGCGGGCGAGCAGCCGCGAGACGTGCATCTGGGAGATGCCGAGCTCGGTGGCGATCTGCGACTGGGTCATGTTCCCGAAGAACCGCAGCAGGAGAATGCGCTTCTCGCGCGGCGGCAGCCGTTCGAGCAGCGGCTTGAGCGACTCCCGGTACTCGACGCCCTCCAGGGACTCGTCCACGATGCCCAGGGAGTCGGAGACGGCGGGCGCGTCGTCGTCCCCGGAGTCGGGGGCGTCGAGCGAGACCGTGGAGTAGGCGTTGGCGGACTCCAGGCCCTCCAGCACCTCCTCCTCGCTCATCTGCAGGTGGGCGGCCAGCTCGGCGACGGTCGGAGCGCGGCCCTGGCGCTGGGACAGCTCGCTTATCGCCTTGGTGAGCGACAGCTTCAGCTCCTGCAGGCGGCGCGGCACCCGCACCGCCCAGCCCTTGTCGCGGAAATGCCGCTTGATCTCGCCGACGATGGTGGGCGTGGCGTAGGTCGAGAACTCGACGCCGCGGGCGAGGTCGAACCGGTCGATCGACTTGATGAGGCCGATGGTGGCGACCTGCGTGAGATCGTCCAGCCACTCGCCGCGGTTGCGGAAGCGACGCGCCAGGTACTCCACCAGCGGGAGGTGGAGCTCGACCAGTTCGTCGCGGATGCGCTGGCGGCGGGGATCGTCGGCGGGAAGCTCCGCGAGCTCGCCGAACAGGCCTCGCGCCCGCACCCTGTCGGGGACGGTGCTCTCACTGCCGGCCATGGCGCGGGTCTTCTCCGTCACGTCAGCCTCGCAGAGCCTCGGCGCTTGTGCAGCACGATGCCCATGCGGTCGGGGGTGTCGGTCTCGGCGTCCACGTCGTCGGCGAGCGCGGTGAGCACCATCCAGGCGAAGTCATCGCGTTTCGGCTCGGCCTGACCGACCGTGCTCACCTCGACCCTGACGATCATCTCCTGGCCGGTGAGCTCGAACTCGGCGATCAGGTCGGTGCCGGGGACGGCATGGCCCAGCAACATGGCGCACGCCTCGTCGACCGCGATACGAAGATCCTCGATCTCGTCCAGCGTGAAGTCGAGCCGCGCCGCGAGCCCGGCCGTCGCCGTGCGCAGCACGGACAGATAGGCGCTGGCGGCGGGCAGTCGCACGCTCACCGCGTCACGGATTCCCGCAAGGCCGCCGGGGATGCCGTCCGCACGCGTCGCTGTCTCGTCGGTCACGTTCCTCCTCGCACAGAGCTGCTGATTAGCAACTTACCGCCCCGTGTCCCCTGCTGGAGGACTGGGACGCGCCGATAGTCGTGATCTTGTGGAATTGCGGCCCGTTTCCCTGACGTCCCGCTGTCCTTTTCTTACGTTTTCATCTGACCCGAAGCCTGCCGGAGAGGGTACCGCGCCGAAAGGCGCTGGCCTCGCGCGTTCAAGCGAGCACGCGAGGCCAGAATCGGGCAAAAAGGCGCTCAGGCCGCCTTGGTCTCCCAGAAGATCTTCGAGATCTCGTCGATCTTTCCGAGAAGGTCCTCGGCCTTGCTCACATCGACGGTGCCCTTGGCGCCCGCCGCGCCGGCGAGCTTGGTGGCGTCCCAGAAGAGCTGGTGCAGCTGGGGGTACTTCTCCACGTGCGGGGGCTTGAAGTAGTCGGTCCAGAGAACCCACAGGTGGTGCTTGACCAGCTCGGCGCGCTCCTCCTTGATCGTCAGAGCGCGCGCGCGGAACACGGGGTCGTCGTTGTCGGCGTACTTCTGCATGATCGCCTTCACGGACTCCGCCTCGATCCGCGCCTGGGCGGGGTCGTAGACACCGCAGGGCAGGTCGCAGTGCGCGGACGCGACATGGCCGGGCCGCAACAGTCGTGCGAGCATCGGTTTCCTTCCTTGATGCTGATATCGGGCAGCACTGTCCAGTGCCCAACTTACTCTCGTTGATTCGCCCGGGCGGCAGGGGATGGAGGCGACGCCGGTCATGGTTCGGATCATGCGGGTACGGGTCGAGGGGGAGTCGATGTCCCCCGCGCTGCGGCCCGGCGACTGGGTGGTGGTGCGCCGCGGCGCGCCCGTGCGTCCGGGGGACGTGGTCCTGGCCCGGCTTCCCGGCGACCCCGGGACCATGATCGTCAAGCGTGCGGCGTGGCGCGAGCCCGGCGGTTGGTGGCTGGAGAGCGACAACCAGCGGGCCCCTGGCCGCAAGGACAGCTGGGATTTCGGCGCCGTGCCCGCCGCGCTCGTGCTCGGCCGGGTGGTGTTCCGCTACTGGCCGGCCGGGCGTGTCGGCGGCGTGGCCGGCGGCGACGCGCTCAGGCGGGACGGCCGCTGAGCTCCCGGCGGCGCGCGCGGTAGGCGGCCACGTTGGCGCGGCTGGCGCAGCGCTCGGAGCAGTAGCGGCGCGACCGGTTGGAGGAGGTGTCGAGGTACACCCGGCGGCAGGGCGCGGCCTGGCACAGCCCGAGCCTGTCCACGCCCAGCTCGGTGACCAGGGCGGTCAGGCCCATGACCGCGCCGGTGGCGTACTCGTCGCCGAGCCGCCCGCCCTCGGTCAGGTGCAGGTGCCAGCGCTGCCCGTCGTGGCGGGAGATCTGCGGGTGGACGGGCCTGCGGACCAGCAGGGAGTTGAGCCGCTCGACGACCCCCTCCTCGTCGCGGACGGCCGCGGCGGCGAAGACGGCGGCCAGCTCGGCGCGCAGTTCGCGCAGCACGCGCAGGTCCTCGCGGGTGAGGCGCCCCGCGTGCGCGGCGCGGCCGGCCTCGACCAGGAACCGCCGGGCGCCGTCGAGGGAGTCCAAGGGCTCTTCGCTGTTGACGAGCAGGACGGCCAGCTCGGCGTATGACGTCAGGTCCACGTGGAGTGCCACCCGTTGTAAGAGACGAGTAATGATGCCGGGTATTACATCGAGTATCGCACGGCCGGGGGGCGCGGTGGCGGACAACGGGCTCGGCCAGTGCTAGAACACCGTTCGGAATGAGGTGTGGGGACGGAGTGCCGGCCGTATGCGGATGGCATTACGAGGTGACGGGTACCGCTGGGGGTAATGCGGGCTTCCGCCCGGGTATGTGCAGTTAGAGGGGAATGACCCAGCTATATAGCTGGTTGGAATCCGGTGCCGACGGGCGACCGCGCGCTGTTCTGTGGCGCAGCCGACACCGGCGGGCGGCGTTCCGTATGGCACAATCGAGCAACGGGTGACCCCCGTACCCCCTCACGAGACGACCGTCAACGGCGACGGCATCCGGGCGGCTACCGAAGCCTGGGCCTTCGCCTGCCCGCGGCGTTCACCGAAGGAATCCGTCCTTTACACACAGGGGTCGCTGTGGCCGTCACGCCGTTCTCCGCTTCTCTCGAATCCCTCGACGTCGATCCGATCTTCGCCGTGCACCGCGGCGGGAAGATCGAGGTCCGTTCCACCATTCCCGTCCGTGACGCGGACGACCTCTCGCTCGCCTACACGCCGGGCGTGGCCCAGGTGTGCACCGCCATCGCCGAGCAGCCCGACCTGGTCAACGACTACACCTGGGTCGGCGGCACCGTGGCGGTCGTCTCCGACGGCACGGCCGTGCTGGGCCTCGGCGACATCGGGCCGGCCGCCGCCATGCCGGTCATGGAGGGCAAGGCGCTGCTGTTCAAGGAGTTCGCCGGCGTCGACGCCGTGCCGATCTGCCTCGACTGCACCGACGTGGACGCCCTGGTGGAGACCGTCGCGCGGCTCGCGCCCTCCTTCGGCGGCATCAACCTGGAGGACATCAGCGCGCCCCGCTGCTTCGAGGTCGAGGACCGGTTGCGCGAGCGGCTCTCGATCCCCGTCTTCCACGACGACCAGCACGGCACGGCCATCGTCGTGACGGCCGCCCTGCGCAACGCCGCCCGCGTCACAGGCCGGTCCCTCGGCGACCTGCGCGCGGTGGTGGCCGGCGCCGGCGCCTCCGGCGTCGCGGTGACCAGGATGCTGCTCAACGCCGGTATCGGCGACATCGCCGTGTCCGACTCCAAGGGCATGATCTACCAGGGCCGCGAGGGGCTGAACCCCTCCAAGCGGGCGCTCGCCGAGGTCACCAACCGGGGCGGCTTCACCGGCTCCACCGAGGAGGCCCTGGCCGGGGCGGACGTCTTCGTCGGCCTGTCCGGCTCCACCCTCCCCGAGGGCGCCGTGGCCTCCATGGCGACCGACGCGATCGTGTTCGCCCTGTCCAACCCCACGCCCGAGGTCCTCCCCGAGGTCGCGAGGCGGCACGCGCGCGTGGTGGCGACCGGCCGCTCCGACTTCCCCAACCAGATCAACAACGTGCTCGCCTTCCCCGGCGTGTTCCGCGGCGCCCTCGACGTCCGGGCCTCGGCCATCACCGAGGCCATGAAGGTCGCCGCGGCCGACGCGCTCGCCGATGTCGTCGGCGAGGACCTCTCGGCCGACTACATCATCCCGAGCCCGTTCGACCAGCGCGTCGCCCCCGCGGTCGCCTCGGCCGTGGCCCACCAGGCCCGGCTGGACGGCGTCGCCCGCAGGTAGGCGCTTCCCGGCGCGGGCGACCACGGCTTCGCCGGCGAGATCCTCACCGGCAAAGCTCGCGCCAAAGCCATATATATAGGACAACTCTCGCCACGGGCCTCGGGCGGGCACCGGGTGACCCGCCCCCGCCGCGTGAGGTCAGGGAAACGCCGAGCGGGGCCCGGCCGTCGGCCGAGCCCCGCGTTTCGCCGGGTGAGGTCAGCGGATCGAGCCGGACCACATGTTGGCGGCCTTGCGGTACACCGCGTAGGTCTCGCTGTCGAAGTACGGCGAGCTGCTGAAGTCGTACCGGCCGTTGCCGTCGGAGTCGCCGAGCAGGCTCGTCACGCCGTTGATGTAGCCGAGCCGCTTGGTGCTGCTGTAGCCGTCGATCCACGGAGCGCCGGCCGCGCCCGCCGTCATGGAGCACTTGACGGCGATCTGCGCCTCGGCCTTGTAGGCGGCCGCGACGCCCGCGGGCTTGGTCTTGCCGTAGCACCACTTGGGCGTGACGCCCGTGTAGGGCTTGTCGCCGTCGGGGTGCGGGCCCGCCGGGTAGCCGAAGACGTAGACCGGACGGCCGATCTTCTGGTTCCAGGCGAAGCCCTGGCCGCCGACGTTGTCGCCGAGACGGCCGGCGTCCTTCCAGGTCCGCGCGTCGATGCCGTTGTAGACGGTGACGAAGGCGTAGTCGCTGTCGTAGTCCTCGTACACCGCGAGGTCGTAGTGGGTGTAAGCGGACTTGCCGACGTACACGCCCCACGGGGCCTTGCCCTGGTAGTAGCCGGGGATGAACACCCAGCGGTCCAGGGTCTCGCGGTTGAGGTCGGTGTTGTAGACGCAGTGACCGGCCGTCGCGACCAGGTTGTGGTACTTGCTCTGGACCGAGGAGGCCGAGCACCAGTACGGCTTGCCGTTGACCCGGAAGAACACCTTGCCGATCGTGCGCGGCAGGTTGACGTTCTTCACCTTGGTGGGCTTGACCTTCTCCTGCCCGATCGGCGGGATGCTGCCGGTCTTGCCGTCGGGGGCCGCGTCGCTGCCGCCGAACTTGACCTTGCCCTTGACCGCGGTGTCGTTGGAGTAGCGGGAGGCGGCCTTGAGCTGCCTGCCGCCGTTCGCGGTCCAGAACTTGGCGATGTCGCTCGCCTTGCCCTTGCTGGAGGCGAGGGAGACGTTCGTCGGCTGAGGCTTGGCCGTGGCCTCGGCGGACGAGGTGAGAGCGGCGCCGATCAGACCGGTGGCGGTGACGGCGGCGCCCAGGGGGAGGATGAGGTGCTTGGCTCGGATTGTCATATAACTCCTTATCTTCCATGGCTCATCACTTATGACCCATGGGTCCCAAAGGGATGACTTCGAGCCTATGCGGGTTCTTTACCAGGGCCATATATGAAAACCGACATAAGCGGACAAGTGGGCAGTAATGGGTGCTCGATGTCAGGGAAACCTCACCTCTGGGTGAGGTTGAGATGTGAGATCTGTAACCATGATCCGGCCGTTTCGGTCCGCGTCGGCGTGGTCTCGCCCCACGCGAAAGGGCCCGGCCGGAGCCGGGCCCTGAGAGCGTCGTCCGGAGTGCTCACCTCATGAGTGGCGCGCCCCGGTCGCGGGGGTCACTTGGTGATCGACCCGGACCACAGGTTGCTGGCCAGGCTGTAGATCGAGTAGGTCTCGCTGTCGAAGTACGGCGAGGTCGCGAAGTCGTAGCGCTGGTTGCCGTCGGAGTCGCCGACCAGGCTGGTCACGCCGTTGACGTAACCGAGACGCTTGGTGCTGCTGTACTGGGCGATCCAGGGGCCGCCCGACGCGCCCGCGGTCATCGAGCACTTGATGGCGATCTGCGCCTCGGCCTTGAACGCGCTCGCCGCGCCCGCGGCCACGGTCTTGCCGTAGCAGTACTTCGGCGTGAGGCCGGTGTAGGGCTTGTCGCCGTCGGGGTGCGGGCCCGCCGGGTAACCGAAGGCGTACACGAGCTGGCCGATCTTCTGGTTCCAGCTGAAGCCCTGGCCGCCGACGTTGTCACCGAGGCGTCCGGCGTCCACCCACTTGGGGGAGTTCCAGCTCGCCGCCGTCACACCGTTGTAGACGGTGACGAAGGCGTAGTCGCTGTCGAAGTCCTCGTAGTTGGCGAAGTCGTAGTGCGTGTAGGCCGACTTGCCGACGTAGATGCCCCAGGGAGCCTTGCCCTGGTAGTAGCCGGGGATGAACACCCACTCGTCGAGGGTGTCACGGTTGCCGTCCACGTCGTAGACGCAGTGCCCGGCGGTGGCGACCAGGTTGCGGTACTTGCCCTGGATCGAGGAGGCGGAGCACCAGTAGTCCTTGCCGTCCAGGCGGAAGAACACCTTGCCGATGGTGCGCGGCAGGTTGACGTTCTTGACCCTGGTCGGCGTGATCTTCTCGCCGCCGATCGGGGGGACGATCCCGGTCTTGCCGTCGGGGGCCGCGTCGCCGCCGCCCAGCTTGATCTTGCCCTGCACGGCCGCGTCGTCGGTGAACTTGGCGGCGGCCTTGAGGCGCTTGCCGTTGCCGGCGGTCCACGCCTTCACGGTCTTCAGGGCCTGCGCCTTGCTCGTGGCCAGGCCGTCGGAAGCGGGAGCGGCGGCCGTGGTGGCGGCCGTCGCGGAGGTGGTGAGGGTTGCCGCGATCATGCCGGTGGCGATCACCGCGCCACCAAGGGGAAGCACGAAGCGCTTGACTCGGGTGTTCACTGAGACTCCTTGTCCTGCCGCAGGAGTTAACTCCTGCCTCACTAGTCCCATAAGGGGCAGTACGAACCTATAGGTCTGACCATGAGTAATGGGTCAGAAGCCACGTCGGCGAGACGCTCATCCGGGCCGGTCGCCGCCGCGCCACAGGCGCTGAAGAATTCCGTGGCCGTCACACTCGTACTGGTGGAAACGGTCCAAAACCCCGAATATGCGAGCGGCCGGAACGGATCATCATCGACCTGATGTGAGCTAAATCACTTCAAGGGCCGTTGAAGCCTCGCCGTCAAACGCCACAGGACCCGGCAACGAATGCCGGGCCCTGTGGGTGGAGCTGGTGTCCTAGCGATCCAGGACGTCGTTCAGGTTGGCTCAGGCCTTGGTGACCAGGGAGCCGTCCTTGGCGACGATCGAGCCGGACCACAGGTTGGCGGCCGACTTGTAGATCGCGTAGGTCTCGCTGTCGAAGTACGGCGAGGTGCTGAAGTCGATGCGGCCGTTGGCGTCCGCGTCACCGATGAGGCTGGTGACACCGTTGACGTAACCGAGACGCTTGGTGCTGCTGTACTTCAGCAGCCACGGGCCACCGGAGGAGCCGGCGGTCATGGAGCACTTCAGACCGATCTGAGCCTCGGCCTTGAACGCGGCGGCCGGCTTGGCGGCGAAGGTCTTGCCGTAGCACCACTTCGGCGTGTAGCCGGTGAAGGCCTGGTCGCCGTCGGGGTGCGGAGCCGCCGGGTAACCGAAGATGTAGACCGGCTGGCCGATCTTCTGGTTCCAGGTGAAGCCCTGGCCGCCGACGTTGTCGCCCAGGCGACCGGCGTCCTTGAAGTACCGGATGACGTAGATCGTCTTGTAGTACTTCAGCGACGGGGTCTTCTGAACCTTGTACTCAACGTAGTAGTGCGTGATGGTGTACGCGTGGTCCTTGATCTGCTTGTAGCCAGGACCGCTGTACTTGTTGTAGGTCTCCTCGTCGACGATCTCCTCCTTCGGAGGCTTCGGCGACTTGTGGAAGTTCACGGGCTTGTCCGCGTCGGGAGCCGCCGCGTACTCGTCCTTGGTGACTTCCTTCTCGGCGATCTGGCCGTCCTTGCTGTCCCAAGGCACGACCTTCTCGGTCCCGGCGTCCTTGACGAAGACCGGAGCGTCGGGGCCGTACTCGTCCTTGAGCTTGTTGTACTCCTTCTCCGTGATCTCCACGTCGTGGGAGTACTTCTCGCCGTTCCAGGCGTCGTAGGTCTTCTTGGTGACTTCCTTCTCGCCACCAACGGCGATGCCGTTGTAGACGGTCACGAAGGCGTAGTCGCTGTCGAAGTCCTCGTAGACCGCGAAGTCGTAGTGGGTGTACGCGGCCTTGCCGACGTAGATGCCCCAGGGAGCCTTGCCCTGGTAGTAGCCCGGGATGAACACCCAGTTGTCCAGAGCGCCGTTCTGGATGCCCTCGTCGAACACGCAGTGCCCGGCGGTGGAGACCAGGTTGTGGTACTTGCTCTGGATGGAGGACGCGGAGCACCAGTACTCCTTGTCACCCACGGTGAAGAACACCTTGCCGATGGTCTTCGGCAGGTTGACGTTCTTGACCTTGGTCGGGGTGACCTTCTCCTGGCCGATCGGGGGGACCACGCCAGCCTTGCCGTCGGGGGCGGCGTCGCCACCACCGAGCTTGACCTTGCCCGAAACCTGGCTGTCCTCGGTGTACTGGGTGGCGGCCTTCAGGTTCGCCCCGCCGTTGGCGGTCCAGTAGTTGCTGATCTTCTTGGCCTCACTTGCGGACGCCAGGGAGACCGTCTTCTTCGCCGGCGCGGCGGCGGCGTTGGCCGAGGTGACCAGAGTGGCGCCGATCATGCTGGTGGCGGCGATGGCACCACCCAGGGGCAGGGCGAGACGCTTGACTCGGGTGTTCAAGGAAACTCCTTGGGCTGTCGTGGAACGCAATCGGCGTCCCATGCGTCAGTAAAGGGATAGCTAGGAAGATACAGAGTTGATCTTGGGCTGTGTGCGGCATTCGACGGATTTTTCACCCTCGCCCCGGCGTGATCTTCCCGTAACCATTTGGTGAGCCTGTCGTGCTCTGTCCGCCGAGTGCCAAGCGTCTGACTCGTCGCAGATCAGTGGGGTTGACTCAGCGGTGAGCCATATGTGACTCACGTGGTGGAGTACGCCCGGTGTTCACCTGCTATGTGACGCAGATCACACTGGCCCGATGGAGCCGAAACGGCGTCTGCTGCGTCTAAATCCGTCCGATCTCACGGGCGGTAACGTGTCCGGCGCGGCCCGCGCTCGCTTCGGTCCGTCCCCGAGCTCCCCGCGGCGGCCCGCGCGCAGAAGCCGGCCGCCCGATGTCCCCGTAAACGCCGACAGGACCCGGCACGAGTGCCGGGTCCTGCGGGTGGAGCTGGTGTCCTAGCGACCTAGGACGTCGTTCAGGTTGGCTCAGGCCTTGGTGACCAGGGAGCCGTCCTTGGCGACGATCGAGCCGGACCACAGGTTGGCGGCCGACTTGTAGATCGCGTAGGTCTCGCTGTCGAAGTACGGCGAGGTGCTGAAGTCGATGCGGCCGTTGGCGTCCGCGTCACCGATGAGGCTGGTGACACCGTTGATGTAGCCGAGACGCTTGGTGCTGCTGTACTTCAGGATCCAGGGGCCACCGGAGGAGCCGGCGGTCATGGAGCACTTCAGACCGATCTGGGCCTCGGCCTTGAACGCCGCGGCGGGGGCCGCCGCGAAGGTCTTGCCGTAGCACCACTTCGGCGTGTAGCCCGTGAAGGCCTTGTCGCCGTCGGGGTGCGGAGCCGCCGGGTAGCCGAAGATGTAGACCGGCTGGCCGACCTTCTGGTTCCAGGTGAAGCCCTGGCCACCGACGTTGTCGCCCAGGCGACCCGCGTCCTTGTAGGACTCGACGACGTAGGTCAGCTTGATGTACTTGGTGCCCGAGGTGACCTCGGCCTTGTACTTCAGGAAG
Organism: Sphaerisporangium krabiense; assembly: GCF_014200435.1. NCBI lineage: Bacteria > Bacillati > Actinomycetota > Actinomycetes > Streptosporangiales > Streptosporangiaceae > Sphaerisporangium > Sphaerisporangium krabiense. The sequence continues at coordinate 3,837,759 of NZ_JACHBR010000001.1, forward strand.
TAGTGCTGGATCGTGTAGGCGCTGTCAACGATCTTCTTGTAGCCCGGACCGCTGTAGGCGTCGTACTGCTCCTTGGTGACGACCTCGGCCTTGACCCAGGGGAAGCTCTTCCACTTGGCCTTGGAGAAGTTCTCGCCGTGGTCCGGAGCCTTGTCGTACTCGTCCTTGGTGACTTCCTTGAAGCGCACCTCGACCTTGTCGCTCTTCTTGGTGCTCCACGGCACGATCTTCTCGGAGCCGGTGGGCACGGTCTTGACCGGAGCCTTCTCACCGAACTCGTCGACGAGCTTCTGGTAGTCCTGCGCCGAGATCTCGGTCTCGTCGATGAACTTGTAGCCGTTCCAGGCGTCGTAGGTCTCCTTGGAGACAGCCGTCCGGCCGCCGACCGCGATGCCGTTGTAGACGGTCACGAAGGCGTAGTCGCTGTCGAAGTCCTCGTACACGGCGAGGTCGTAGTGCGTGTACGCGGCCTTGCCGACGTAGATGCCCCACGGAGCCTTGCCCTGGTAGTAGCCCGGGATGAACACCCAGTTGTCCAGAGCGCCGTTCTGGATGCCCTCGTCGAACACGCAGTGCCCGGCGGTCGCGACCAGGTTGTGGTACTTGCTCTGGATGGAGGACGCGGAGCACCAGTACTCCTTGTCACCCACGGTGAAGAACACCTTGCCGATGGTCTTCGGCAGGTTGATGTTCTTGACCTTGGTCGGGGTGACCTTCTCCTGGCCGATCGGCGGGACCACGCCGGCCTTGCCGTCGGGGGCGGCGTCGCCACCACCGAGCTTGACCTTGCCGGACACCTGAGCGTTGTCGGTGTACTGCGCGGCGGCCTTCAGGTTGGCACCGCTGTTGGCGGTCCAGTAGCCGGCGATGTTGCGGGCCTCGCTGGCGGACGCCAGGGAAACCGTCTTCTTGGCCGGAGCGGCGGCGGCGTTGGCCGAGGTGACCAGGGTGGCGCCGATCATGCTGGTGGCGGCGATCGCTCCACCCAGGGGGAGGGCGAGACGCTTCACGCGGGTGTTCACGAGGGAACTCCTTGGGCTGTCGTGGAACGCTTCTTGCGTCCCATGCGTCAGTAAAGGGATAGCCGGAAAGATACAGAGAAGATCTTGGTCATGACATCCCAAATCAGGGGTCTTTTGGATCTTCGAGGGCCCGTGACTGTTCTGTGACCTTCTGCGGCCGCCGTTCTGGACCGGTCCGATATGAGTCGGACTCACCGTTCGCCCTGATCGCGGGGCGTGAAGTACTTGTGTGATGAAAAATGCGTAATCGGACAGTCGCTCACGGTATCGGGAGCGATGTGACGGACATCACACTGCTTTGAGGGAGCCGATCCGCCCTTCCGCTACGTCTAACGGCCTCACATGAGGGTCTACGTCTCGTCAAGCCTTCATTCAGGGGTGGGCAAGCAACTAGGAACGCGCCAAAGCTCATCTATCGGAGATGTCTCCCGAATCAGGGCGAAGCCGTCGTATGTCCCAAATTGCTCGACCGTCGGTCGCCGCGCGGACGCGGGGCGACACGAAAGAGGGCCTGGCATCACCTGCCGGGCCCTCTGTGGTCTTCGTCGCGCGTCGCGGAGTCGTCAGCCCGTCTTCTCCCGGGCGGCGTAGGAGTACACGAGGTACGTCGCCGTGTTGAACAGCGGGGAGGAGATGCCGTCGTTCCGGCCGTCGCCGTCCAGGTCCCACGTCAAGCTGTTCACGCCGTTGAGATAGCCGATCCGGCGTGTGGGGCTGTAGGCGATGAGCCACGGGCCTCCGCTGGCTCCCGCCGTGAACGCGCATCCCTTGAGAAGGACACCGTTGTTCAGCTCCCACTTCGGCGAGGCGATCTTGCTCGTCGCCTTCGTCGCACACGACTCCATCGTTCTGCCCGTGTAGGGACGGGTGCCGTCCGGGTGCGGCCCGGCCGGATACCCGAACGCGTACGCCGCGACCGTGTATCCCCGGTTCCACGCGAACCCCTGCCCGCCGACGCGCTCCTCCAGCCGTCCGGTGCTCACCCGCTTGTAGACCGGCTGCCCCTTGGCGTCCTTCTTGGGCTGCCGGTTCGCGTCCAGGTCAGGTTCCCACCGGTAGCCGTCGTGGACGGTCACGAACGCGTAGTCGTAGTCGAAGTCTCCGGTGACCGTGTACTTCTCGTTGAGGTGCAGGGTGTGACCGACGTAGACCCCGTACGGCGTCGCCCCGTTGCCCGTGTAGGAGGGGATGAAGATCCAGTACTGGACCGGCTTGCCGTTCTTGACGTCGTAGGCGCAGTGGCCCGCCGTGGCGACGATGTTGCCGTACTTGGCGTGCACCGACGAGGCCGAGCACCAGTACTCCGCGTCACCGTTGCGGAAGAACACCTTCCCCACGGTCGGTGGGAGGTTCACGTTCTTGGAGTTGGTGAGCCGCGCCACGGTCTTCGGGGGAGTGGAGCCCGTCAGAGCCGACGTCTTGCCGAGCGGTGTCTTGATGTTGTCGGTGGCGCCGGCGGCGGCCGGTGACATGGCGGGCGCGGAACCGCTCGTGCCGCCGCCCGTCTTCGAGGCCGCCGTCCGTAGCGCGTAGCTGTTGGCGTGCTTCAGGCGGTCGGGTGTCCACCAGTCCACGACCTTCTGCATGTCCGCGTCGCTCTGCGCGAGGGGAACGGACGTGATGCCCTCGGGTGCCGCGGCCTGGCGTGTGGCCGACGCCCCGGCAGGTCCCGCGCCGGCGGACAGGACCACACACGCGGACGCGAGCGCGCCGCAGAGCGTGAGCGCGATCCGCTTCGCTCGGGGTGGCATTTCATACCTTCCGGGGGTCAGAAGTGTGAAGACAATAGTGAAGGGCGATTTTTCCAGATCAACCACATTTCAGCACCTGACTTGGCCGACCTGGGTTCACTTCGTTATCGGACGTCTCGTCGATCGCGGTGGCGGGGGCCGGTAGGAGGCCGGGTGCGGGCCCGGGCCTCCTACCATGCCGTGGATCACGTCAGCTCGTCGTAAGCTTCCCGGTCCACAGGTTCGCCGAGTACTTGTAGACACCGTAGGTGTCGCTGTTGAAGTACGGCGTCGTGATGCGGTCGTACCGCTTGTTGCCGTCGGTGTCGAGAGTCAGGCTCACGACGCCGTTGACGTAGCCGGTCCGCTTGGCGTTCGAGTACTGGATCAGCCAAGGACCGCCGGTGGCACCGGGCGTGAAGGCGCACTTGATGGCCAGCTGCTCTTCCGCCTTGTACTTCGCGACGGCCGGGGCGGGGCCCGCCTGGCCGTAGCACCACTTCATGGTCTCGCCGGTGTAGACCTTGTCCCCGTCCAGGTGCGCGGAGGTCGGGTAGCCGAAGCTGAAGAACTTCGACTTCGTGCTCCGGTTCCAGCTGAAGCCCTGGCCGCCGACGTTGTCGCCGAGGCGGCCCGCGTCCTGGAACGTCCTGATGTGGAAGACGGTCTTGTAGTACTTGACGGTCGTCGTCTGCTTCACCCAGTACTTCACGAAGTAGTGGGTGATGGTGTACGCCGAGTCGACGATCTTCTTGTACCCGGGGCCCTTGTAGTTGTTGTACGTGACCTCGTCCACGATCTCCGTGGAGGTCTTGCGCGGGGCCTTGGCGTAGTTGACCTTGGCGTTCGCCGCGGGGGCCTTGTCGTACTCGTCCTTGGTGACTTCCTTGAGTACCTTCTTGCCACCCTTGGTGCCCCACGGAAGGACGACTTCGGAGCCGGTGCTCTTCGACCACGCGTCCGCGGTCTCACCGCCCTTCTCGTCGTACTTCTTCTGGTACTCGTCCTTGGTGATCTCGACGTCGTTCGCCCACTTCGGACCCTTGTAGGCGTCGTAGGTGGTCTTGTCGACGATCTTCTCACCGGTCTGCTTGACGCCGTTGAAGACGTTGACGAAGGCGTAGTCGTAGTCGTAGTCCTCGTACACCGAGAAGTCGGTGTGGAGGTTGACCTTCGCGCCCACGTAGACGCCCCACGGCGCCTTGCCCTGGTAGTAACCCGGGATGAAGACGAAGTTGTCGACGTACTTGTTCTTGTCGGTGTCGTAGACACAGTGACCGGCGGTCGCGACGAGGTTGTGGTACTTCGACTGGATCGAGGTGCCGGAGCACCAGTACGGCTTGCCGTCGACCTGGAAGAACACCTTGCCCACGTTCGTGGGGAGGTTCACGTTCTTCGACTTGCCCGCGGTCTTGCCGCCGGCGCCCTGCGGAGCGATCGAGCCGGCCTTGCCGTCGGCGGAGGCCTTGCGCGTGCTCGCCTTCATCTTGCCGGAGAGCGAGGAGTCCTCGAGGTAGCTCTTCGCCGCCTTCAGCTTGCTGGGCGTCCAGGACCCCGCGATGGCCTTCGCGTCGGTCCCGTTGTTCGCCAGCTTGCCCGACTTCACCGGGGCCGGTTTGGTCTGCGCGCTGGCGGAGGTGGTGAGGGTGGCGCCGATCATGCCGGTGGCGATGAGAGCACCACCGAGAGGGAGAATCAGGCGCTTTGCTCGGGTGTTCATTGAGCTCCTTCTATGTCATGGGATGCCCGGGAAGGACCCATGCGTACGTAAAGAGACCCAACGACCGTACTCCGGCGATCTTGGCGCAAGTGGCCAAACCGGACAAATGTGGCGGTCTGTTATCTGCTTGTTATGAAACCGAGGGAACCGGAGAGATATCTGGTACGTCGAATCTTGCTCAACTAGCGGGGTTCGGGCGCTTGATCAAAGAAGGCACAGGTGAGAGGGGCGGCGAGCGCTCGACGTCCTGCTAGATAGGGGATTTCCATGCATCGTCCGTCTGCGACTCCGACCCGCCGAACCCTCCTCACGGCCGCGGCGCTCTCCGCGACCGTCACCCTCCTGCCCTCACTCCCCGTCCACGCGTCCCCTTCGCCCGCCGCCGTGACATTGGCGCCCGCCACCGTGGCCTCGGCATCCACCGTCGTGACATTGGCGTCCGCCGCCGTGGCCTCGGCCCCGTCGATCCCGAGGCCGCTCCCCGGCGGCCCGGCCGCCCACGCCGTCGCCTGGCGCCCCCAGGCGAAGGGCATCAGCCGCGTGTACCTCCTCACGATCGCCCGCGGCGAGTCGGTCTCCCCCTTCGACCGCGTCGCTCTCCTCCAGTGCGGCCCCGCCGGCGGCACCCACCCCCACGCCTCCGACGCCTGCCGCCTCCTGGACAAGGTCCACGGCGATATCTCCGAACTCCACGCCTCCCGCGACACCGCCTGCACCAAGCAGTACGACCCCATCACCATCTCCGCCGTAGGCGTGTGGGACAACCATCACCACACCGTCGAACGCACCTTCGGCAACCCCTGCGAACTGAGAGCGACCACCGGGGCCGTCTTCGACTTCTAAGCCGCCGCGAACAGCGCGCAGCGTGGTGGGCCCGATACCGATATCGGGCCCGTCTTGCATTGTCCTGGTTCGGTTCGACTCGAATGCATGCTTACGCCGCGTGTTCACCATGCGGCACTACAGCTATGACTGATGCTGTCAATGTGTGAAATAAGATTATTATTGTGATCTTTATCATACTTGATCGTCTGATTAGACCGAGTTACGTTCCAGTCGATTTGTTCTGCGAGCTCAAGCGGCGTCATCTGCTCCCGTGTATAGGGCAGTCGCCGCGTGACTTGCATACGTTCAAGGTTGCGGCGGACGTCATTCGGAGGTCGACGGAATATGCGACGCTTCTTTGCGCGGGCACGTAGACGTTGGCATCCGATAGGGTTTGGCCTGCTTTTGGTCGGCGCGATTCCGGGATTGTTATCGCTGGATGTCACCCCGGTTTCGGCCGGGTCTGCCGAGGCTGCTCAGGTCGTGCTGGAGACGCCACGGCAGATGTCCGGATCGGCGGCAGGCCTGACGCACACGGTGGACACGTCCGCGACACAACCACGTGAGAGCGACCCCGAAGACTTGAGGTCCACAGGACCGATCGGTGTAAAACCGGTTCCCAAGGGTGCCTTGCCGCGGGACGATCGTAGATATCGCTCGACGACGGTGTCGAAGCCGGGTAAGTCGGCCGGCGAGTTTTCCCGAACCAGCATGGGATCGGGTGTGGCTCGTGCGGAAAGGTCGCAGCGAATGGCCCTTGCCTCATCCTGCGACGGCTACGCGAACTACAGCTCTTCAAGATCGTATACGCAGTACACGGTAGTGGTATACCAAGACAAGAAATGGCGTGCCACTCGTGCCGTCCCATCAGGTAACACCCCGTCGACATCCTCTACCTACTGGGAATTCTGGGGCAACTGCTCGGACCCGATGCGTCCGCCTACGATCGTTGACGCCGCACCCGAAGATCAGATCACGGTCGACAGTCTGACTCCACTCCTGATGGCGTACGCGCGTAGTAACAACGGGACCTATGCCATTGACTACTCGTTCACGGTGTGCCGGAACGCGGTCATGGCCGATCCTGGATGTGTCTCTTCCGGCTATCTGCCGGAGGAGGCCAATAGGTGGCGGGTGCCGAGCGGGTTCCTGGCTTGGGGAAAGCAGTACTGGTGGCGGGTGACCGCGAAGGACAGGTTCGACGATTCCACCACAGCGAAAACGCAGACCTTTGTCGTGGGAATCCGGCAGCCGGTACTCACCTCGCAGCTCTCCGCGCACGGCGTGAACGGCCAGGAGTTCCATCAGCTCGCGGGTAACTACACCACTACGTTCACCGACGCCTCCGTCCCGACAGCGGGACCTCCCTTGTCGGTCGTGCGGTCCTACAACAGCATGGATCCACGAAATGACGGCATATTTGGGGCCGGGTGGTCCACCCGGTGGGATATGAAGGCGTCCCTGGAGACCGCCGCGGACATCAGCACTCTTCTGGTCACCTACCCCGATGGGCGGCAGGTCAGGTTCGCCGCCAAGGGGGACGGCACCTTCCAGCCGCCGGCCGGAATCCACGCCACCCTTGCCGCGGTGCCCGGCGGCGGATGGCGGCTGATGGACAAGTCGTCGACCTCCTATCTCTTCGACGCGCAAGGACGGCTTACCAGGGTCACCGATAGCCGCAACCGCGTACAAACCCTTTCCTACGGCGCAGACGGCAAGTTGCTGGCGGCGACTGGAATGGGCGGGCGGTCCTTGCACTTCGCCTGGAACGGCACCCACGTCGCGTCGGTATCGACCGACCCGGTGAACGGAACAGCGCTGACCTGGACCTATACCTATGAAGGGAACAAGCTCACCGCTGTCTGCTCACCCGTCCAACAGCCCAATTGTGTCTCCTACGCGTACGGCACCGGGTCCCAATACCGCAGCACGGTCTTGGATTCAGACCCCTATGGTTACTGGCGCCTGGGGGAGAGCAGTGGCACATGGGCCGCCGACCTCGGTTGGGGTGCAGGAAACGCCCAGTACGACGGCGTGACCCTCGGTGGGGCCGGCGCTCTCGCGGGCACTGCTGACACATCGGCCTCCCTCAACGGCGGTCATCTGCAACTGCCCGCCAATGCGCTGCCCCGATTGGGAGACGATCTTTCATTCGAGGCATGGTTCAAGACCACGCAGTCTGGCGTGCTGCTGTCAGCCACGTACATCACTGAGGAGCCCATCCTTTATGTCGGCATTGATGGCAAACTGCGCGCCCAGGTGGAGCTCACCATCGACCCCGAGACAGAGGATGTCGTCAGGTCACCCATCACGACCTCGGTGCCGGTGAACAACGGGCAGTGGCGGCACGTGGTGGTGACCTCGACGATGAACTCCACCAAGCTCTACCTGGACGGGGTATTGGCGGGCACGCTGCCTTCCGGCGGGCAGACGTTCTGGCGGGAACTGGCCAGTGTCGGCAATGGAATGGTCATCACCGGAGCATGGCCCAGCACTCCCAGTAGCTCGAGTTGGGCATTCTCCTTTCCCTTCCGAGGAAGCCTGGACGAGGTGGCTCTGTATGACAAACCACTCACACCGACCGAGGTCCAGGCTCACTACCAGGCCAGGATCGAGGTTCCGCACAAGCTGACGCGGATCACCCTGCCGTCGGGCCGGGTCTGGGCCGAGAACGTCTACGAGTCCGCGACCGATCGTTTGAAGACGCACACCGATCAGCACGGCGGTACGTGGCAGCTCGGCGCGCCTGCCTACAACGCCGACACAGGTATTTCCCGCGTGACGGTGACCGACCCGCACAACGGGACGCTGACCTACGACCATGACGCCTGGCGTGGGTATCGGCTCGTCAGGTCTGCGGACCAGAGAGACGAAGACACTTACTACCTGTATGACACGGGTGGATACCTCAGCAGCGTCATCGACAGGAACAGCAATAGCACCGAGATGTTCCACGACGAACGTGGAAACCTGATCGGGCAGAAGACCTGTCGTACCTCCGGGTCTTGTCAGACGGAGCACTTCGCTTACTACGTCAACACGAGCGACGTGTTCGACCCGCGCAACGACCAGTTACTGGCCCATCGCGATGCCAGGTCCTCATCGGCCACCGACGACACCTACGCCACGAAATGGGAGTACAACACCTACGGCGACCTGACCAAGGAGACCGGCCCTGCCACCCCGGACTTTCCCAACGGCCGCTCGCTGACTTACGCCTATACCGACGGTACAGAGCCGGCGGCGGGGGGCGGTACAACCCCGGCAGGCCTGCTGAAGTGGGAGAAGGACGCCAAGAGCAACGAGACCTCCTACAAGTACACGGCGGCCGGTGACCGGGCGGAACGAACGCTTCCATCGGGATTGATCGATCGGTACTCCTACGACTCGCTCGGACGCGTCGTGACATCGACGGAGGTTTCCACGGCATTCCCGGCCGGAGTCACCACGACGTTCGCATATGACGGATTGGGTAGGTTGACGTCCCGCACCGGTGCCGCCGCACGGAACACCGTGACCGACGTCGTACACACCCCTCAGGCTCGTTACACCTACGACGCCGACGGTAACGCGCTGACCGACTCCGTGGTCGATCTGACCGGTGGCGATCCAGAGCGAAAGATCAGCTACACCTACGACGCTTATGGGCGTGTGGAGACCGCGACCGGTCCCGAAGGCAACGTGGTGCGGTATGCGTGGGACCACACCGGAGCGCGGACCAGTGTCACCGATGAATTGGGCACGGTCTTCAACTACGCCTACACCGAACGCGGGGAGATGGCGTCGCGCACGATCAAGAACTGGACGGGCAGTCCGGTGTCGCCGCAGGCGCCGCAGGATGTGGTGCTGGAGTCGTATGCCTATGACCCTGAAGGGCGACTGGCGACTTACACCGACGTGATGGGACGTAAGCTCAGCTTCACTTACTACGGCGACGACCGGCTGTCCACCCTCGTGGGAGACGATGTACGCCTCAACGGTGCGACCACGCCCAGGGATGTGGTGCTGGAGTCCGACGAGTACGACGCGGCAGGCTATCTGACCCGGCAGGTCAGAGGAGGCGGCAAGGCCAGAATCGACTGGGTGTACGACGCGGCCGGGCGTGTCACGTCGGAGACCTTCGATCCGGCAGGGCTCAACCGCAAGTCGGTGTACAGCTACGACGCCAACGCCAACGTCACCAAAGTTCTCTCGACGGGCGCGGGTACTACACGGTCGGAGAGGGTGGATTTCACCTACAACGCCTCCGACGACGTCATCCAGCGTACCGTCGAGAACGGCACCCAAGATCTGACGACCACCTGGACCGTGGACGACCGTGGCCTAGTCACGGCGGTCACCGACCCGCGCGGCAACGTGGCCGGAGCGACCCCGGCCGACTTCACCAGTGATTTCACCTACGACGTCGCCGGGCGGCTCACCGAGGAGAAGGCTCCGCCGGTCATCGTCGAGAAGGCCGGAACGGCCACGACCTCACGGCCGACGGCCAAGTACGGGTACGACAGCGCCGGACGGCAGACGCATGTGGTCGACGCCGAAGGCCGCGCGGCAACGGCGGCTTACGACAAGGTGGGACGCCTGAGCTCGGTCTCGGATACTCCCTACACGCCTCCGGGCGGCGCCTCGATCACACCGCAGGTCACCTACGGTTACGATGCCGCCGGACGGCTGACGGGGTTCACCGACCAGCGTGGCTCGGTCTGGACAAGCGAATATGACGCGCTGGGGCGACAGGTGCGCGTGACCGACCCGCCGTCCGCCGCTGGTGCACAGGTCGGCAAAACGGTCTACGAGTATGACCTGGCCGGTGAGGTGCTGGCCGTAGTGGAGCCCACCGGTGCCCGGGTCGAGATGACATATGACGACCTCGGCCGGGCGATCACGTCAACAGAGGTCGAGAGAATGCCGACCACGGCGGCCTACGTCACCAAGTATGAGTACGACGACGATGACAATCCAACCCGGGAGGTCCTGCCGGGTAATAAGAGCACCTATTTCGATGTGAACGCGGCAGGTGAGGTCACGAAGGTGACCGATCCTCTGGGGAAATTCTCGACGTTCACCTACGACCTGGCCGGGCGGACGGTGCAGGTTAAAGATCCCCTCGGAAACGTCACCACGGCTGAGTACGACCTCGCCGGGCGACAGGTCGCGGCCAAGGATCTCGACGGTACCGGGACGCTGTTGCGCACCTTCGGCTTCGATCACGACCCGGTGGGCAACCTGGTCACCGAGACCTCCCCCGAGGGATTCGTGACCAGCAGGGAGTACGACCCTACCGGCCTCCTGACCAAGCTGATCGAACCCGTGTCGGCCGGTGAGTCGATCACCACGACGTTCGGCTACGACGCTACCGGGGCGATGACCCGCTCCACTGACGGCCGCGGGAACACCGTCCATACCACCTACAACAGCCTGGGATTGATCGAGGCGGTCACCGAACCGGCCACCAGCGCCCATCCTGATGCCGCGGACCGTACCTGGACGAACGTCTACGACGCGGCGGGCAACACCGTCTCGGTTCGCCAGCCCGGTGGAGTGAGGAACGACGTTGAGTACGACGCCTTGGGGAGGGTGGTACGGGAGAGCGGATCCGGCGCGCCGGTCGCCACGCCGGACCGTACCTACGGCTACGACCTGGCCGGACGCCTGACCGCGATCGGCGACTACAGCCTGGAGTACAACGATCGCGACCTCCTGACCAAGGTCTCCAAGCCAACAGGGCAGGTCGCCGCGTTCTCGTACGACGCACTGGGAAACCCCACCCAGCGCGCCGACACCTCCGGCACCGCCAACTTCACCTGGGACGACGCGAGCCGCTTGAAAACCGCGGCGGACCCGGTGTCCGGTCGTGGCTTCACCTACGGTTACGACGACGCCGGCCGCCTCACATCCCTGGTCTCCGCCACGCCGACCACGGCGCAGGAGTTCACCTACGACGCGCTCGACCGTCTCAAGAGCCATGTGTTGAAGAACGGGACCGGCACACAGCTCGCCAAGGTCGCCTACGGATGGGACAAGGACGACCGTCTGGTCTCCAAGACAACCGAAGGCACCGCCGGCGCGGGCGTCAACACCTACGGATACGACCAGGCCGGACGGCTGACGAGCTGGACCGCACCTGGCGGTGCCACGACCACCTACACCTGGGACAAGGCCGGTAACCGCACAAACGCCGGCAACAAGACCTTCACCTACGACGAGCGCAACCGTCTCATCACCGGCGACGGCACCACCTACGCCTACAGCCCCCGAGGCACGGTGACCAGCGAGACCACTGGCGGTGTCACCCGAACCCTCGTCTTCGACGCCTTCGACCGGCTCGTCAACGATGGGGACACTAGCTACGGCTACGACGCGCTTGGCCGACTCACCTCCAGGACGAAGGGCGGAACCGAGCAGCGGTTCGTCTACTCGGGCCTTAGCAATGACATGGTCGCGGTCACCGACGCCGTTGGCGCCGTCCAGGCCAAATACGGCCGCGACCCGTTCGGCAACCTGCTCAGCCTGCAGGAAGGCGGCCAATCACTGGGCGTCATGGCCGACCTGCACGGTGATGTGGTCGCCACCTTCTCCGGCACCGCCCTGGTCGACTCGACCGCCTATAGTCCCTTCGGCGAGGTCACTCAGCGCACCGGGACCGCTCGCTCCCTGGGATACCAAGGGGAGTGGACCGACCCTGACACCGGCAAGGTCAATATGCATGCCCGCTGGTACCAGCCAGGAACCGGCGGCTTCGCCTCCCGCGACGACTGGAACCTTTCCCCGGACTCGTCTATCCGCATGAACCGCTACACATACGTGGAAGGCGACCCCCTGGGTGGCGACGATCCCAGTGGGCACAAAAAGCGCGACAAGCCATACACAAGACAGAATATTCCCCCGCCCTGCCAACGTTCTAAAGTGGAGTGCGAAGTTATTGAGGAGGTGAACAAAGTCTATCGCGAGAATGAGTGCCGCTTTGCCAAAATGTGGGGAGGAGGAGGCGGATGTGGTGCCGGAGGAAGTGGTGGAGGTAGCAGCAAAAAGGGTGGTAAGCATCGTACGAAGAAGTTTAACAAGAAGGGGCAGAATGGTAAGAGTGGCGGTGGTGGCCAGTCCAGCAGACGGCACACAAAAGACGACGCTGATGCCATTACCGATGAGAAAAAGCAGATGCGGGATGGCCGCAAGCCTTCCACGCGTGACACCACGAAACCCCCCAAGAGGGACAAGGACAAGGGGAAGGGCAGAGGCGGCAAGGGGAACAAGGGGGGCGGCAACGGGTCCAAGTCCAACCCCAACACCGTCAAGAACCCGCCGGCGAAGAAGCCCCCTGCAGGTAAGTGCCCTAGCACCAAGTGCACGAAGAACAACAAGAAGGCTGAAGAAGATACAAGGAAGCTCGGAGAGTTCTGCTCCAAGCGCGGCAACGCCTCTAAGCCGCAGTGTCGGGGCAACGCCAACCACGAGTACGGCGGCGGCCAGCCGCCGCGTAAGACCAAAGAAGAGACGTACGACCCGAAGAACCTTCCCGACCTGTGCAAGACGGCGGCCTGCCGCGAGAGCGTGACACCCGTCACCTCCCCCAACGGCTCACGGGACCGGCGGGACACGCCCGACGACATTCCCAACGACGTCGTGGAACCACGCCGTGACACCCCGTCCGACCTGGTCAACGACATCGTGCACGACGCGGCCCCCGATCTGCCGCCGTCGATCCCCCCGGGAATGAACGGAAGCAACTGCGGACCCAACAGTTTCGTCGCCGGCACGCCCGTCCTCATGGCGGACGGCACCGCGAAGCCCATCGAGACGGTTAAGGTCGGGGACCAGGTCCTGGCCACCGACCCTCAGCGCGGCGTGACCGAGGCCAAGCCGGTCGTCACACTTATCACCGGTGACGGCACCAAGCGCCTGGTGCGTGTCACCATCGACATCGACGGCGACCGCGGCACCGCCACGGACACTCTGACTGCCACCGACGGCCACCCCTTCTGGCTGCCACAACTCCGCAAGTGGCTGACCGCCGGCGAACTCAAGCCCGGCATGTGGCTCCGAACCAGCGCCGGCACCTGGGTCCAGGTCACCGCCGTCAGGATCTTCGTCATCCATCAGCGCGTCCACAACCTCACTGTGGACGGCCTGCACACCTACCATGTTTTAGCAGGCGACCAAGCGGTTCTGGTCCATAACGCTGGACCTGGAGATGAAGTTGATGTATATCGCGTGGAAGAAAGAGATGGCGGACGCATAAATATCGGGGCCGATGGTAGCGTTCAAATTGACAAGGATAGGGGTATGCTGCACGTCTTCTTCAACAACGAAGAAGACGCCCGAAATTATCTACGGAATAGCCGTTCGGGAGCGGTGATTAAGAAGTTCAGTGTATCCCGCGACTTCTATGATAACGTAGTCGGTTCGGCGGTGCGGGAGCGTGATGCGAGAAAGAAGGAGAATCGAGGCCTTCCTCAGCACGTGCATGCACGTCGAGACGAAGCCGCTTATGGAATCCCTGCCGGATGGCTGGATGATTTTGAGTCCAGCGTCACAGATGGGTCGGGAGGATATTGTTGATAGCAGGGCTTGATAGGGAGATTTTGAGAATCACGAGAGGGCCGGGTAAGGCCGATATCGTTCGGAACCCACTTCTGGCTTGCTTGAGGGTAGAATCCGCAGATATTTCAGCAGAGGTCGTAGCGGATCGCACGATAGAAGCACTGAATGCTGTATGTAGCATCGCGTTGCGCGTGGAATCCATAAATGAGTCCCATGGCGGTGAGATGCCGGCCTGGCTTCGGGCCGCTTCTGCACCGTCCGGGCCCGAGAATGAAGTGCATGACACTCGAGATGTCGAAGGTGAGGTATGGGGACTGGATGAATGGATGCCTTGGTTTGATACCGAACCCGGAGTTCGGCCATGGCGATGGTGGGGGTTTTCCATTAAGGGCTCGAGTGTAGTTGAATTTTGGATAGAAGTCGATGGATTTCCTGTGCCTGTCGGAGCACTGAGATCTTTGCTGTATGCGGCAGGGGCGGATCGTGTTGGCGATCTAGAGCCAAGGAGCGTTAGTGAATGGCTGGCGGGGGAGGTAGAGTAGATGCAATGACCTTAATGGTTCCGATAGTTGTCCGTTGGCCTCCGGCGGGTAATATATCCCTTTTTTTCAAGGAAGCCGCCGCTATGTCCAGGGCATAGTCCAGCAGGAGCGAGGCGCAGGAGTTTCTTCCTCAAGCTCGGCTGCGCGCTCATCTGTTGGAAACGCCTCAGCTCATTGCGTTAGCAACGCTAAGAGGTTGGCGTCTATGTCACAGCGGATCTGGTTGGCAAGTTTGACTGCGCCGGTGCAGGCGGCCGACCGCCCGGCAGGCGATTGGAGGGCAACTGCTTCTGTGGCACAGTCTGGTGACTGGGTACTTCAGTAATGTAGTGGAAGCCATTTTAAATTCTTGTCTATCAGATTTCGGGGGCCACGGAAGGCCACGCCTACCAGAAGCAGGTTGTGAGGATCGGAGGCTTGGACGGTGGCGCGGTTGGCGGTGTCGTGGGCTGTCTTGAACATGGCTTCTATGTAGAGGGCTGTGGGGATCTTTCGGGTTAGGGCTTGGGCGTGGGTGCGGGTCAAGGCTTCGGGGGTGGCGGAGTAGATGAGGACGGGCTGGCGGAACATAGGGAGGTAGGTGTTGTCGTCGGCGTCCTTGTAGGGCTCGCCGATGATGTCTTCGGTGGCTGCGGCTATGGCGCTGGCCAGGAAGGCCGTCACGTTCAGCTTCTGCCAGGTTGCCAGGTCCTCTCGGACGATGATGGCGATCTTGGTGTCGAAACGCATGAGGGCAGCGTGTCGCCGCGGGCGGGGGACGGTCTTGTACGGAGGTGCGCGGGGCGGTGCATCCTCGGGCGCCCTCCTTCGTGAGCTTGCTCGGGGGACTCGTCCGCGTCCTGTTTCCTGCGCGCCCGAGTCGGTCTTATCCCTGTTGTCTGCTCGTTCGGGTTGGCCGTGCGGCGTGAGCACAATGGGGTGATGGGGGACTGGGCTCGGTACTGGCGGGCGGGGGATCGGGCGGTGGAGGTGATGCATGCGCATTTTGAGCGGCATGTTTATCACCGGCACAGTCATGAGACGTACTCGTTCGGGGTCACCGAGGAGGGGGCGCAGAGTTTCACGTGCCGGGGGGCGGCGTATACGAGTGCGGCCGGCATGGTGATGGTGTTCAATCGGACGATCCGCATGACGGGCATGCGACGGATGAGGCCGGGTTCACCTATCGGATGGTGCATATCGGGCCTGAGCTGGTGGCCAACGTTTTGGGGGAGGCCGCGGGGCGGCGGGTCGGGTTGCCGTTGTTCACCGAGCCGGTGATGGCGGTGCCGGGGATGGCGCGGAGGCTGCGGCTGTTGCATCAGGCGTTGGTGGGCGGGGACGTGTCGGCGTTGCGGCGGGATGAGTTGCTGGACGGCGTGGTGGCGGGGATGGCGCGGCGCGCGCGGGTCCAGAGATGTCGCGTGGAAGATGGGTTCCGCGGGGAGGCTGATGCCGGGGCGGCGCGGGTTGTTCGAGAACTGGTGCATTACTCGCAGGAGCAGGATGTCTCCGCGGGTGACCTGGCCGCGGCGGTGGGGCGTAGTCGGTTCGCGGTGTATCGGTCGTTTCGGGCTGCTTATGGGATGGCGCCGAGTGACTATCAGCGGCAGGTTCGGTTGCGGGAGGCGCGGCGGTTGCTGGTGCAGGGGAGGCCGCTCGCGGAGGTGGCCGTTGAGACGGGGTTCACCGATCAGAGTCATCTGACCCGGTGGTTCACTCGGTATTTCGGTGTGACCCCTGGCGTCTACCGCCGTGCCGCTGCTTCTCCTTGAGTCCGCTCACGTGGTCGTTGCCGGTCTCAGTATTCTCTTCCCTCGTCCAGGCTGCCGGTCGGCCGCCGTGATAGGCGCCGGATTCGCCGTCCCGCGACCCGCCGCGTCGGCGCCGGGACGAGCCCTCTCCTCAGCGGAGGCTGTGTCCCGTGCCCGATGACCCGCTGCGTCGGCGCGACGCTGAACTCTCTTATCGGTGGGCACGTCTCCGCATCTGACAACTCGCCGCGTCGGGTTTGAGGCCAGACCCTCATCGGTGGGGTCATGTCTGCCCCGCTCTGCCCGCCTGCGCCGGTGCGGTGGTGGGCGTCGCGGGGGTGGGGCTGGTGGGGTCGGTTATTTGGTTATGACGATCATGGTGCCTATGGGGATCTTGCTGAGGGCTGTCAGGCCGGCGGGGGGGACTCGGATGCAGCCGTGGCTTATCGCCTTGCCGAAGACGGATTTGTCGGGCCAGCCGTGGATGCCTATGGTGCCGGGGCCGCCGTCGTAGGTTTGGAGTTTCTCCGAGTGCATGCCGAGGGGGAGGATCACGGGGCTGTAGTCGACGTCCGAGGGGGAGAGGGTGGCGAGGAGGAAGGTGCGGCCGACGGGGGTGGGGGTGTCCTCGGTGCCGATGCCGACGGTCCAGGAGCCGTTCTCCTGGCCGTCCTTCAGGAGGGTCAGGCGGCGGGTGGTGAGGTTGATGTGCACCTGGTAGGGGCTGCGGGTCTGCTTCGTCTTGCCGTCACCGGTGTGGATCCAGCCGGTGGAGCCGTTGGGGCGGCTGGGGAGCAGCACGCGGACCCATTCGGGGCGTGACTCGATCACCGGCAGCCAGGTGGGGTCGTCCAGCTGGGTGGGGGGCAGCAGGCCGATCGCCGCGCCGCCGGGCTCGGCGTACACGATCTTGGACGTCGTCGGGTGGACGAGGAGGCCGTCCCCGGCGGCGTCGGGGCGCGGGTCGGGCTGGGCTTTGGGGATCTTCGTCCAGGTCGTCGAGCGGGGGAGCGCGGCGCGCTGGGCGGCCGTGAGCTTGACCGGGGCGGCGGGCGGGGCGGGCGGCGCCGCGGTGACCTCGCGGTCGACCTTCCTGTTGGTGAGGAACACGAGCAGGATGAGGCCGAGCAGGGCCGCGGCGGCGACGGCGATGATCGTGAAGATGGAGCGCGCGGATCGACGGCGAACGGACATGGGGACTCCCGGGAAGGCTGGCTCCTGTTGAGGTTCGGCGGCGGTTTCCGGAGTGGCCCGTGGCGTGGCGCGGGGGCTGGGGGCCCGCCCGTGGAGTGGGCGGGCCCCGGCGCCCGGTGCAGGTGGATCAACCGGTCACGGCGAAGTGGTGGACCGGCTTGTGGTACTGCTTCTTGTGGTAGTGCTTCTGCGGCTTGTAGTGCTCGCGGTGCTCGGGCACCCAGCGGTGGTGACGGCTGTCCCAGTGCGAGTGGTGGCCGCCGCCCTGGTCGGAGTAGCCCTCGATGAAGCGGCGGATGCCCTTGTCGATCAGGATCACGTTGTCGTCCCGCCTGTGCCACTTGTCGCACAGCCTGCGGAGCTCGTGCAGCCGCCTGTGGTGCCGGGACGACCCGTCGAGGCCGTCGTTGTCGTGGTTGCGGTGATGGAACCGATGGCAGATGTGGTCGAAGTCGTCGTGGTGACGGTCGCGGAAGCCCTCGTCGTCGTCGTCCTCGTCATCCGTGGACTGGTCGTCGTCCTTGTCCTCCTCCTTCTTCTTGCCGTCCTCCTTCTTCTCGTGGTCCTTCTTCTCGTGGTCCTTCTTGCCGTCGTCCTTCTTCTCCTCTTCGACGCGCTGCACCAGCACCGGCGAGGTGCTGGGGTCGAAGGAGGCGTTGCCCTGGTAGAAGGCGGTGATGTTGTGGCTGCCGTCGTCCAGGCTGGAGGTCGACAGGGTCGCCTGACCCGTGGCCTCGAGCTGGCCGCTTCCGAGCTCGCGCGAGCCGTTGCGGAAGATGACCGTGCCGGTGGGAATGATGTGGGTGCCGGTCGCCCGGACCGTGGCGGTGAAGGTGACCGAGTGGCCCTTCTTGGACGGGTTCTGCGACGACGTCAGCGTGGCGCTGGTGGCGATCTGCCGGCGAACGGTGACGACGAAGCCCGTCTTCACGGGAGCGGACGGAAGCAGGGACGCTGCCTTGGCGCCTTGCGGCGCCTGGATCGCGTACGCGCTGCCGGGAGTGGCGGCGAGCACGCCGACCGCGAGAGCGCCCGTGAGAGCTGCGGTCAGCCATGAACGACCGACATTACGTTGGAGAGACCGTGAGTGACCGACGTCTTTCATAAAGCGGTCCTTTTCTTTTTGCAGTTCAAAGTAAAGGAGCACCTCGATGCTGGCGCACCTGCATGACCGACCCTACTCATGGTCGACCTCGATACCGTTGTCCGACATGCGGGAGATTCGCGTGAGCGGCGACTTAATTGCAAAAATTAGAAGGTCGCTACGCAATCATTTATGGCGATAAATCGGGCGGGCCTGCGGGTGGCGGCGCGGGCGGGAAGCCCTGTCGGGCCGGGAAAACCGCATGTACGAAGATCGGATCCGGCGCGGCGCGCGGATCGGCGGGCGCCCGGGAAATATTTTCTGGGGCGGCGTGTCGGGCACCGCTGTGTCATTCTTTGGCGGCCGTCGCGGCGTTGTTCCGGTAACCGCCGCCGACGTTGATGATCAAGGGGGATTGAGGGTGTATATGGGCTATGTCGGTATTCTTGAATTCACGGTGATCTGTATGGATTCGCTCGGCACGGCCCCGCCTCGGGGGTGTGGGCGGCCGCCGGAAGGCGCGGGGATAGGGTTCCGGCATGTTCGCCGTAACGTGCACAGCCACCGACCCTGACAACCCTCTCGCCGGGCTCACCCTCGGCGAGCGTCCCGAGCCCGAGGTCCCCGACGGGTGGACCACGGTCGCCGTCAGGGCCGCGGCGCTCAACCACCACGACGTCTGGACGCTCAAGGGCGTCGGCATCCGCCAGGACCGCCTGCCCATCGTGCTCGGCTGCGACGCCGCCGGGGTGGACGAGGAGGGCAACGAGGTCATCGTCCACGCGGTGATCGGCACGCCGGTCAACGGGGACGAGACGCTGGACCCTAAGCGGTCGCTGCTCTCCGAGATCCACGACGGCACCTTCGCGGACAAGGTGGCGGTGCCGCGCCGCAACCTCGTGCCCAAGCCGGCGGCGCTGTCGTTCGAGGAGGCGGCCTGCCTGCCCACGGCGTGGCTGACCGCCTACCGGATGCTGTTCGACAAGGCGGGACTGCAGCCGGGATCCACCGTGCTGGTGCAGGGCGCGGGCGGCGGCGTGGCCACCGCGCTCATCGCGCTCGGCCGGGCCGGCGGCTACCGGGTCTGGGTCACGAGCCGCTCGGAGGAGAAGCGGGCGCGGGCCGTGGAGCTCGGCGCCGACCAGGCGTTCCCGACGGGGGCGCGGCTGCCCGAGCGTGTGGACGCCGTGATGGAGACCGTCGGCCAGGCCACCTGGGACCACTCGCTGAAGTCGCTGCGCCCCGGCGGGCGGGTCGTCGTCTCGGGCGCGACGAGCGGCGCGGTGCCCCCGGCCGACCTCAACCGGGTCTTCTTCCTCCAGCTCTCGGTGGTCGGCTCCACCATGGGGACGCGGGACCAGCTCGGACGGCTCGCCACGTTCCTGGAGCAGACCGGCGTGCGCCCGATCGTGGACCGCGTGCTGCCGCTGACGCGGGCGGAGGAGGGCTTCGCGGCGATGGAGGAGGGCGAGCTCTTCGGGAAGATCGTCTTCACCGGGACGGCCGGGGCCTGACGGCGTCCGGTACGTCCATGGCCTCCCGCCATGCGAATGGCCCCGGGCGGCACGTCAGGCAGAACCTGGCGCGCCGCGCGGGGCCGCATATGAACAACCGGTCGCCGTACGGCGGGGACCGACTTGTGGGATCGGGTTCTTGTTCACGCGGGTGATGCCCGACGAACCGTCACCGGTCACCCACCGTAGCGGGGTCCCGGGGGCGAGGTCCTGCTCTTCACCGTTTCGACACCGAATGGACGGTGACATGGATACCGTCCCGCACGGTGGGCGTCGCGGCGCAGGACGGGGCGGCGGGGGACGTGGCGCGCCTGGCCCGGGTGCGCCGCGCGGGCGGCCGGGACGGCACGGGAAGTGGCTCGGGCGGACCCGGGCGCAGCAGGGGCGGGCGGAACCCGTAGAGGAGCATCATCGGAGCGCGGCGCGGATCCGGCCGGCGGCCTCGTAGAGGGCGTCCTGGGCCGTGGCCAAAGCCTCCTCGGTCACCGACGCCGCCGCGGCCGCGCCGCGGATCTCCTCGACGAAGTCGGCGAGCATGCGCCCGAGCTCGGCGTCGCGGTCGGGCGAGCCGTGCCCGCCCCAGGTGCCCCGCCACGCGCCGCGCAGCCAGTCCTGCTTCCAGCGCTGTGACTCTTCCTTCCAGGCGCGCTTCTGGCGCTCGAACTCCTGCTTGTGCTCCTGCCAGGCCTGCTTCTGCTCGCGCCAGGCGTGCCGGTACTCCTCGCGGGCCGCGCGCAGGTCGTCCTTGGACCGGCGCTCGTCCTCCCGGGTGCCCTGCTGCCGCACCTCCCTGGCCATCTGGGTCAGTTCGTCGCGCAGGGACCGCACGGTGTCGCGCACGTCCTCCTTGACCTCGCGGGCGATGTCGCGGATGGACTCGGAGATCTCCTGTTCGAGGTCGGCGAGCTCGTCCATGCGCGCCTCCAGCTCGGCGCGGCCCTTGTCGGTGATCGTGAAGACCTTCTTGCCCTCGACGACCTCGTGGGTGACGAGCCCCTCCTCTTCGAGGCGGGCGAGCCGGGGGTAGATCGTGCCGGGGGAGGGGGAGTAGACGCCGAGGAAGCGGTCCTGCAGGAGACGGATCACCTCGTACCCGTGCCTGGGGCTCTCCTCCAGCAGCTTCAGCAGGTACAGGCGCAGGCGTCCGTGGGCGAAAACCGGACTCACTTGTCTCTCCTCAGAAGGGTCACATCGGCGGACACCGTGTTGGCCGACACCGACGCCATTCCCCCGCCGAGCCGGCCGCTCATCGATTTCATCCCCAGGCGCCCCGTGGTGGTCAGCCCTGGGAACGCGCTGCTCAGGCGGCCCGAGGTGGAGCGCAGCGTCACGTCGGTCTCGACCTCCTGGGGCAGGCGGACGACGATGGCGCCGGACACGCTGTTCAGCGTGACGTGGCCGGTGGGCGGCAGTTCCAGGTCCGCGGTGATGCGGCCGGACACCGTCTTGGCCCGCAGGCGGTGCGGGGTGCCCGCGGCGACGACCAGCTCGCCGGCGACGCTGGTGAACGACAGGTCCCCGGACATGCCGCGGCTCTCGACGGCCCCGGAGACGGTCTCGGCGTCGATGTCGCCGCTCACCCCGTCGAGGACGATCTCGCCGGAGACGCTCTTCACGCTGGTGCGGTTCTCCAGCCCGGTCACCAGCGCGGAGGCGGAGATCACGCCCGCCTGCACCGGGCAGTCCTTCGGCACCGTGAGCGTGACCGTGGTGCTGGGACGGCCGGCGCGCAGCCAGCCGAGGATGCCGTCCCAGGTGAGGTCCTTGTACGTCACGGTCAGGCGGCCGGTCTCGTCCTGCTCCACCAGTAACGGCGGCGTGTCGATGTCGCCGACCTCCAGGGTGGGCGGGCCGTCGCTGGCGAGGACGGCGAGCCGCCCGGCGACGATGCGCACGCTGAGCGCGCTCACCGCGTCGAAGGTCAGTTTCTCAGGCTTGTCGATGGTCCACGTGGACATGGCCGCCCCGCTGGTCGATGGTCCCGAATGGCTCTGTACAAGACACGATATATCTCGTAGGTCGAAAGTCAAGATGTATCGCGTATCGCGTCCCCGGGGTGGGTGGCCTCAGTCCTCCTCGTCGTCGTCCAGCCGGGCGAGCCAGGTCGCCAGGCGCTCGACGGGCGTCTCGAACTCGGGGTTCAGGTCGACGAACTCGCGCAGCCGCTCGGCCAGCCAGAGCATGCCGACCTCCTCGGCGCCGCGCCGCTCGACGAGCTCCTCGATGCCCCTGTCGGTGAAGTACATCGCAACTCCAGGACATAACCGGAAATTTCCGGATAAACGGGGAAGTCCCCCACAGTGCCGTCTGCGGGGGACTTCCTCTGACAGAACACGGGAGACCGGCCCCGGTCGCCCGGGGCCCGATCGTCAGCCCAGGCTCTCGGCGACGATGTGCTCCAGCTCGGCGTCGTGCGCCGCGTGCGAGCCCACCGCGGGCGAGGAGTTCGCCGAACGGGAGACCCGCCGCAGGCCGCGGCCCCCGAGCAGGCCCGGGTCCTCGGTGATCTTGAGCGTGAGGTACGGCCACGGACCCATGTTGACCGGCTCGTCCTGCGCCCAGATGAGCTCGGCGTCCTGGCCGTAGCGCGACAGCTCGGCCTGGAGCTCCTCCGCCGGGAACGGGTAGAGCCGCTCCAGGCGGACGACGGCCACGTCCGTGCGCCCCTGCTTGTCGCGGGCCGCCGCCAGGTCGTAGTACACCCGGCCCGAGCACAGGACCACCCGGCGCACCGCCGAGGGGTCGACCGTGGAGTCGCCGATGACCGCCCGGAACGCCCCCGAGGTGAACTCGTCCGCCGCCGAGGCCGCCGCCTTGAGCCGCAGCAGGGACTTCGGCGTGAAGACGACCAGCGGGCGGTGGCGGTTGGACAGGACCTGCCAGCGGAGCAGGTGGAAGTAGTTCGCCGGGGTGCTCGGCTGCGCGACCGTCATGTTGTCCAGCGCGCAGATCTGCAGGAACCGCTCGATGCGGGCCGAGGAGTGGTCCGGGCCCTGGCCCTCGTAGCCGTGCGGCAGCAGCAGCACGACCGAGGAGCGCTGGCCCCACTTCTGCTCGCCCGACGAGATGAACTCGTCGATGATCGACTGGGCGCCGTTGGCGAAGTCGCCGAACTGCGCCTCCCAGGCCACCAGGGCGTCCGGGCGCACGACGCTGTAGCCGTACTCGAAGCCCATCGCCGCGAACTCCGAGAGCAGGGAGTCGTAGACGTAGAACTTCGTGGTGCCCTCGTTGAACGTCTTCAGCGGGGTGTGCTCCTCGCCGGTGACGCGGTCGACCAGGACGGCGTGCCGCTGGCCGAAGGTGCCGCGGCGCGAGTCCTGCCCGACCAGGCGGACGGGGTGTCCGTCGATCAGCAGGGAGCCGAACGCGAGGGTCTCGCCCATGGCCCAGTCGATGGAGTCCTCGGTGACCATCTGGCCGCGGCGCTGCAGCAGCGGCGCCAGGCGCGGGTGGACCGTGAAGCCGTCGGGCAGCGTGAGCTGGGTCTCGACGACCCGCTTGATCACTTCCTCGGAGATGCCCGTCGGGGTCTCCTCGTGCGACCAGGGCACGACCTCGCCCGGGGCGGGCTTGACGACCGCGCCCGGCTCCAGGGGCCGCTTGCCGGCCTCGCGGGTCTCGGTGAAGGCCCGCTCCAGCTGCTCCTGGTAGTCGCGCAGGGCCTGCTCGGCCTCCTCGACCGTGATGTCGCCCCGGCCGATCAGCGCCTCGGTGTAGAGCTTGCGGATCGACCGCTTGGCGTCGATCAGGTCGTACATCAGGGGCTGGGTGAAGCTGGGGTTGTCGGTCTCGTTGTGGCCGCGGCGGCGGTAGCAGACCAGGTCGATGACGACGTCCTTGCGGAACGCCTGGCGGTACTCGTAGGCCAGGCGGCCGACGCGCACCACGGCCTCGGGGTCGTCGCCGTTGACGTGGAAGATCGGCGCCTGGATCATGCGCGCGACGTCGGTGGCGTAGACGCTGGAGCGCGAGGACGCCGGCGAGGTGGTGAACCCGACCTGGTTGTTGACCACGACGTGGACGGTGCCGCCGGTGCGGTAGCCGCGCAGCTGCGACAGGTGCAGCGTCTCGGCCACGACGCCCTGGCCGGCGAAGGCCGCGTCGCCGTGGACCAGCACGGGCAGGACGGTGAAGCCTTCCTCACCGCGCTCCAGCAGGTCCTGCTTGGCGCGGACGACGCCCTCGAGGACGGGGTCGACCGCCTCCAGGTGGGAGGGGTTGGCCACGACCGAACAGGCGATCTTGTTGCCGTCGGGGGCGGTGAAGTCGCCGGACGCGCCGAGGTGGTACTTCACGTCGCCGGAGCCGTGGGCGCTGCGCGGGTCGAGGTTGCCCTCGAACTCGCCGAAGACCTGGGCGTAGGACTTGCCGACGATGTTGGCGAGGACGTTCAGGCGGCCGCGGTGGGCCATGCCGATCACGACCTCGTCCAGGCTCTCCTCGGCGGCGGAGGAGATGACCGAGTCGAGCAGCGGGATCAGCGACTCGCCGCCCTCCAGCGAGAAGCGCTTCTGCCCGACGTACTTGGTCTGCAGGAAGGTCTCGAACGCCTCGGAGGTGTTGAGCCGCCGCAGGATGTTGAGCTGCTCCTCGCGGGTGGGCTTGGCGTGCGGCTTCTCGACCCGCGCCTGGATCCAGGCGCGCTCCTCGGGGTTCTGGATGTGCATGTACTCGATGCCGACCGTGCGGCAGTACGAGTCGCGCAGGACGCCGAGGATGTCGCGCAGCTTCATCAGCGGCTTGCCGCCGAAGCCGCCGGTGGCGAACTCGCGCTCAAGGTCCCACAGGGTGAGGCCGTGGGACTTGATGTCCAGGTCGGGGTGCTTGCGCTGGTTGTACTCCAGCGGGTCGGTGTCGGCCATGAGGTGGCCGCGCACGCGGTAGGCGTGGATCAGCTCGATCACGCGCGCCGACTTGGCCACGTCGTCGTCGTGGCTGGCGGAGATGTCCGGGACCCAGCGGACCGGCTCGTAGGGGATGCGCAGCGCCTGGAAGATCTCGTCGTAGAAGCCGTCCTCGCCGAGGAGGAGCTGGTGGATCTTGCGCAGGAACTCGCCGGACTGGGCGCCCTGGATGATGCGGTGGTCGTAGGTGCTGGTCAGCGTCATGACCTTGCTGACCGCGAGCCGCGTCAGGGTCTCGGGGGAGGCGCCCTGGTACTCGGCGGGGTACTCCATCGCGCCGACGCCGATGATCGTGCCCTGGCCGGGCATGAGGCGCGGGACCGAGTGGACGGTGCCGATCGTGCCGGGGTTGGTCAGGCTGATCGTGGTGCCGGCGAAGTCGTCGACGCCGAGCTTGCCGCCCCTGGCCTTGCGGACGATCTCTTCGTACGCCATCCAGAACTGGCGGAAGTCGAGGGTCTCGGCGTTCTTGATCGAGGGCACGAGGAGCTGGCGGGAGCCGTCGCTCTTCGCCACGTCGATCGCCAGGCCCAGGCCGACGTGGGCCGGCCGGACCAGGGTCGGCTTGCCGTCGACCTCGGTGTAGGAGTGGTTCATGTCCGGCATCGCCGCGAGCGCCTTGACGATCGCGTAGCCGATGATGTGGGTGAACGACACCTTGCCGCCGCGGCCGCGCGACAGGTGGTTGTTGATGACGATGCGGTTGTCGATCAGCAGCTTGGCCGGGACCGCGCGCACGCTGGTGGCGGTCGGGACGGCGAGGCTGAGATCCATGTTGGCCGCGGTGCGGGCGGCGGCGCCGCGCAGGCGGACCTCCTCGCCCTCGACGTGCGGGGCCGCCTTGTCGGACTGCGGTGGAGCCGGAGTCGTCGCCTTGGGCGCCTTGGGGGCGGCCTTGGCCGGTGCGGGCTTGTCGGGAGCCACCGTGGCGGCGGCGGTCGGCGCCGCGGCGTCGGCCGTCTCGCCGTTGGGGCCGCCCGGTGCCGGTACGCGGCTCGTACCGGAATCGGGGTTGTAGTCAGCGAAGAAGTTCCACCAGGCCCGGTCCACGGACTCGGGATCCTGAAGGTACTTCTGGTACAGCTCGTCGACAAGCCACTCGTTCTGGCCGAAGTTGACCAGTGGGTTTGTCCGTGACGACTCAGACGACACGGCGGAAATCGCCCTCTTCCGCAGATCGGCGTTGTTGAAATGAGGAACCTGTCCAAGGCTACTCGCCCAAATAGGTGGCGTGTGCGCTCTCGGGGGGGCTCACGGCCTGATCCTCCCAGGACCGTTCAAACTGGTCACGCCCGGGTAGTCCGTCCGGGGGGTGAGGCCATGCTC
This sequence comes from Sphaerisporangium krabiense, assembly GCF_014200435.1. Classification (NCBI taxonomy): domain Bacteria; kingdom Bacillati; phylum Actinomycetota; class Actinomycetes; order Streptosporangiales; family Streptosporangiaceae; genus Sphaerisporangium; species Sphaerisporangium krabiense. The sequence continues at coordinate 3,863,894 of NZ_JACHBR010000001.1, forward strand.
ACCCCGGCGGGCAGGCGCCTCTCACCTGCTCGGCACAGGACCTCGCCCGCCGGGGCGGGACGAGGGGGCGGCGGCCGGTCGCGCGTGCGCCGCCGTCTCACTTCATGATATCGCCATCTCAGCTTACGGATGCCGGGCGGGGCGTCACGCGCCGGCGAGCCGTGACTCGACGCGGACCTCCGGGGTGATCTCGCGCAGCCGTTCGACCAGCTCGTCCCCCGCCGCCCGCAGGGCTTCGAGCGGCATCGGCGCGAGGCGCTCCAGCAGGAACAGGGCGTCGGTGGTGTCCTCGGTGATGCGGGTGCGCACGCACTGGCGCCAGTTCCACCTGCGGCAGGTGACCCCGCGGTCGTCCCGCCAGACGACCTCGCCGATCTCGGGGTGGTCGACGACGACCTCGCCCTTCTCCATCGCGTCGAACGGCTCGTCGCCGCTCGCGCGGACCAGCCGCGCCGTGCCCTCGTAGTGCGCCAGGTCCTCGCCGCCGATGGGCAGGACGTGGCGGACGCTGACCGCGTTGTAGGCGTCCACGACGAGGTTGATCTCCGGGGGCGGCATCCGGCGCACCAGGGCGTCCACCGACGGGCGGGTGCGCTGGGGCTTGGCGCCGAACGCGCGGTAGGCGTCGTGCCAGGCGGCGATGTGCTCGTGGGACGGCGGGACGGCCTCGGCCGCGGCCTCGGCGAGCCAGGCGCGGGAGCGGTCGTCGGAGGGGCCGCCGCGCAGCCCGTACGCGCCGACGACGAGCACCCGGAAGTCCGGGCGCAGCTCGGTGACGGCCTCGTCCACCCAGATGCCCTCGATCATGCCGCCACATTAGCCGGGGAAGGAGAGCGCTAGGACCGCAAAGAGATGTTTGCAAAGAGAGCTTTGCAAAGCTATCTTTGGGAATATGAGCGACCCGTCCGTTTACCACGTCAGCGACCCACGGACCCTGAAGGCGGTGGCCCATCCGCTGCGCGTGCGGCTGCTCGGCGCGCTGCGCCTCGAAGGGCCCGCGACCGCCACGGAGCTCGCGGCCCGGTTCGGCGAGAGCTCCGGCTCGACCAGCTACCACCTGCGGCAGCTCGCCAAGTACGGCTTCGTCGAGGAGGACCCCGAGCAGCGGGACGCGCGCGAGCGCCGCTGGCGGTCCGTCCACCGGTACACCGCCTGGAACGAGCTCGAACTCGGCGGCACCCCCGAGGGCCGCGAGGCCGCGGGCTTCATGCGCGACCGCCAGTTCGAGGTGTTCGTCCGCGACCGCGAGGGGTTCGAGCGCGACCGCGAGTCCTGGGGACCCGCCTGGGTCGAGGCCGCGGGCATGTCGGACGACATGGTGCGGATGACCCCCGAGACGCTCGGCCGCCTTTATGAGCGGGTGGACGCGCTGATCCGCGAGCTAGAAGCGGAGGACGCCGGCAAGCCGGGCGCCGAGCGCGTGTCGATCCACCTGGCCGCCTTCCCGACGCGGGGGTACAACGGATGACCGGCCTCGCCGCCGCGGCGGCCCCCGTGCTCTCGCCCCGCGCCGCCTTACGCAGGTACGGCCTGATCAGCGCGCTGACCTGGCTCCCGCCCGGGCTCATGATGGCCTCGATGATCCTGCTGATGTCCTCGCGCGGCCTCGGCCTGGCGCAGATCGGCGTCGTGATGTCCTGCTACTCGGTGGTCGTCGTGATCCTGGAGCTGCCCACGGGCGGGCTGGCCGACGTGCTCGGACGGCGGGCCGTGCTCGCCGTCGCCGCCCTGTTCATGGTGGCGGGCATGGGCCTGCTGGCCGTCGCGGCCTCCTTCCCGGCGTTCCTGGCGGCCTCGGTGCTCAAGGGCGTGGCCCGCGCCCTGTCCAGCGGGCCGCCTCAGGCGTGGTACGTGGACACCCTGCACGCGGCCGAGGGGCGGGACGCCGACCTCAAGCCCGGCCTGGCCAGGGGGAGCGCCATGAGCAGCGCGTCGCTGTGCGTGGGCACGCTGGGCGGCGGCACGCTGCCGCTGCTCGTGCCCTGGGGCCTCGCGGCGCCGATGGTCGCGGCCTCGGCCGCGGCGGTCGCGCTGTTCGTGGTCGTGGTGGTCGCGATGCCCGAGCCCCCGCACCCGCGTCCCTCGCTGCGGTCGGTGCTGCGGGACGTGCCGCGCACCATGCGGGCGGGGGTGCGGCTCGGCGTTGCCGACCGGGGGCTGCGGCGGCTGCTGCTGGTGGCCTTCGCGCTGGGAGTCGCGCTCAGCTCCGTCGAGATGCTGACCCCCGGCAGGCTCGGCGACCTGACCGGCGACCCGGAGTTGGCGAGCTTCGTCTACGGCCTGGTGGCGGCGGCGGGCTTCGGCGCCAGCGCCGTCGGGGCCGGGATCGCCCCCCGGGTGGTGCGGCTGCTCGGGGGGCCGGTGGCCGCGGCGATCGGCGGGACGGCGCTCACGGCGGGCGCGATCGGCGCGCTGGCGGCCTCGGTGTCGCTGTCGGGGGCCGCGGGCGTCGCCGTCACGATCGGGGCGTACATGGTGATGTTCGCCGCGGGCGCGGTGCCCGAGCTGGTGCGCAACGAGATGATGCACCGGCGGGTCGGCGCCTCGCGCCGCGCCACGCTGATGTCGGTCGACTCGCTGCAGCTCCAGTTCGGCGGGATGTCGGCCACGCTCGGCCTCGGCCTGCTGGTCTCCCGCACCGGCCTCGGGGCCGGGTGGGCCGTGGTCGCCGCGCTGATGCTCGTCTCGGCCCTGCTGTACGTCCGGCTGCCTCAGGAACACCCCTCTTAGAACAACATTCGGTCCCCGGTGCACAATCGTGTGGATGGCGGCACATGGGACAAGGAGCCGGAATGCGGGATCAGGTTACGGAGCCGGAGCGTCGCGAGCAGCCGAAGAGAAGGGTGACGCCGGCCAACCCGGCGCAGAGGGAGGCGTGGCAGGGCGGCGCCATGCCCGCCGTCGAGCAGGTGCGCCCGGGCCTGTGGTCCATCCCGGTGCCGATCCCGATCAACCCGCTCAGGTACGTCCTGGTCTACGCCCTGGAGCTGCCGGACGGCGTCGCGATCATCGACGCGGGCTGGAACACCGATGAGGCGTACGCGGCGCTGTCCGACGGGCTCGGCGTCGCCGGGTACGCGATGGGCGACGTGCGCGCGGTGCTGGTGACGCACATCCACCCCGACCACTACGGGCTCGCCGGGAGGGTGCGGGAGAACTCGGGCGCCTGGATCGGCCTGCACCCGGCCGACGCCCGGCTGCTGCGCGAGCGCTACGACGAGCCGGAGATCGAGACGCTGGTCGCGCGGCAGCGCGCGATGCTGGCGCGCTCGGGCGTGCCGCCGCTGACCGCCGACGAGCTGTCCCAGGCGTCCATGGCGATCCGCGACCACGTCTCGATGGCCAGGCCCGACCGGCTGATCGAGGACGGCTCGGACCTGGGCCTGCCCGGCTGGGACCTGCGGCCGGTGTGGACGCCCGGCCACTCGCCCGGCCACCTGTGCTTCGTGTCGCCGTCGCGCCGCGTGCTCTTCTCCGGCGACCACGTGCTCGCGCGCATCACGCCCATCGTCGCCGTCCACCCCCAGTCGGCCCCGAACCCGCTGGCCGACTACCTGGACGCGCTGGCGGCCGTCGGGCGCTTCGAGGTGGACGAGGTGCTGCCCGCGCACGAGTACCGCTTCCTGGAGCTGGCCGAGCGGGTCGACGACGTGATCGCCCACCATGAGCGGCGGCTGGCCGAGATCGAGGCGGCGGTGGCCGCCGCCGACGGCGTCGCGTGCTGGGACGTCACGACCCGGCTGACCTGGTCGCGGCCGTGGGAGTCGATTCCGTCGTTCATGCGCAGGGCCGCGACCAACGAGACGCTCGCCCACCTGGTGTACCTGGAGGCGCGGGGACGGGTGCGGTGCGTGCCCGGTGAGCCGGACCTGTGGTACCGGGACGCATGATATTCCATGGAATACAAGTAGGGAATATTGACATTACGGTTCGGTCTACGTAGTTTTCGAGCATGAGCCAGAAGCCCCTGACCCGGCGCCTCCACGTGGATCTCGGCCACGTCGCCGGTGCCCAGTGTCGCCGCTGAGACGCGCTGACAAGGGCAATCTCTGCACTCTGGCGTCCGGCCCGCGTGGCGGGGCGCCGTCGCGGCGACCGGGAGACGATGAATGGTGAGCGACAGATGAGTTTCGTGACATTAGTGGGCAACCCCCGAGAAGGCTCGCGGACGCGGACGGCCGCCGAGCACGCGGCCGAGCTGGTGGCCGGACGGCTCGGCTACTCCGGCAAGCGCGAGGTGATCGACCTGGCGGGCCTGGCCCCGCGGCTGCTCGATCCCCAACCCCCGGCCGAGGTCCGCGAGGCGCTGGACCTGGTCGCCGCCGCCAAGGTGCTGGTGGTGGCGAGCCCCACCTACAAGGCCACCTACACCGGCCTGCTGAAGGTCTTCCTCGACCGGCTCAAGCCCGACGCCCTGGCCGGCGTGACCGCGCTGCCGATCCTCGTCATGGGCGACCCCAAGCACTCCCTCGCCGTCGAGACCCACCTGCGGCCGCTGCTGGTCGAGCTGGGCGCCACCGTGCCGACCCCCGGCCTGGCCCTGCTCGAAGCCGACATCGCGGCGCCCGAGGAGGTGCTGGGCCGGTGGGCGGACCGCATCGCGCCGCAGATAGCACTGAAGGAGGGCGCGAGCGCATGACCGAGACCCTGCCCGACGCGGCGCGCGGCGCGGCCGTCGACAACCAGCGGTTCCGCGAGGCGCTGGCCGTCCACGCGGCCGGGGTCGTCGTCGTGACCGCGAGGACCGGCGGTGTGCCGGTCGGCCTCACCGCGACCTCGTTCTCCTCCGTCAGCCTCAACCCGCCGCTCGTCTCCTTCTACGTCGACCAGTCCTCCACGACATGGCCCTCGCTGCGGCAGGCCGAGAGCTTCGCGGTGAACGTCCTGGCCAGCGACCAGGCCGAGCTGGCGTCCCGCTTCGCCCGCAAGGGCGTCGACAGGTTCGCCGCGCCGACGAGCTGGCGGCCGGGGCCGCGCGGGGTGCCGCTGCTGGACGGCGTCTCGGCGCACCTGGTCTGCGAGCCGCACAGCACCGCCGAGATCGGCGACCACATCCTGGTCGTCGGCCTGGTCACCCGCACCGAGATCGGCTCGCCCGGCCGTCCCCTCATCTACCACCAGGGCAGGTTCGGCCGGTTCACCCCGCACTCCTGACCCTGGCCGCCCGTCCCGGCGGTCACGCCAGCCGTGCCGTGCCCCGGCCGGTGGCGAGCGGGAGGTCCAGGACGGTGCGGATGCCGGGCGGCGACGCGCAGACCGCCGCGATCGAGTTGACGGCGTGCGCCGCCGCCCCGGCGAGCCCGTGGGAGACCTCGTCGATCGTGATCAGCATCTGCGGGCGGCCCTCGATGTGGAGGGCGAACCCCGGCTCCGGCCAGCGGCGCACCTTGGCGGCGTCGGCCTTGTAGACGCACTCGACCGTCATGAACGGCCGGCCCTTGACCAGGCCGGAGAAGATCCACCGGGAGGCGCAGACCGTGCCGGGCAGCACCACGCCCGCGGTGACCTCGAACTGCTCGGCCGCCAGCTCGTACTCGTCGGTCTCCTCGACCTCGTCGAGCCTGACGCCGAGCGCGCCCGCCACGAGCTGGACGCTCTCGGAGAACAGCGCCCGCTGCACGTTGCGGAACGGGCGCACCGCCACCGCGTAGTCTTTCGGGGCGCGGCCGAAGCCGATCAGGTCCATGACGATCTGCCGCGAAGGATGCCCGAGGAAGTCGGAGGACTCGCGGACGTAGATGTGGTCCAGGCGCGCCGAGAGGCCGCTCAGCGCCAAGGGGAGGAAGTCGCTCATGAACCCCGGGTTGATGCCGGTGCCGTACACCGAGGCGCCGCCCTTCCGGCACGCCGACTCCAGGCGGTCGACCACGGCGGGCCCGTAGACCTGCGGGTAGATGAAGCCGGTGGTGGTGATCACGTTCTTGCCCGAGGAGAGGATCGCGCAGACCGTCTCCAGGTCGGCGGCGTAGTCGCCTCCGAAGTACGCCGCCGGCAGCGGCATGTGCAGCACGCAGTCGGCGTCGAGGGCGAGGACCGCGTCGACGTCGTCGCCGCACAGCACCCCGCACTCGGGCAGGCCCACGAGCGGCCCCGCGTCCAGCCCGACCTTGTCGGGGTCGTACACCAGCACGCCGGCCAGCCGGAACTCCGGCCGGGTGAGGACGCTTCGGAGCGCGTAGCTGCCGACGGCCCCGGTGGCCCACTGGATCACGCGGAGGGGCGGCTGTGCGGGCATGCGGCCTCCAGCCGGGGAGAACGGTGGGGCCATGGGAAGTGGGGCCGACGCTGACCCAGGCCCTGCGGGGGGAGAAACTCTAGCAGAATTCGATGTGTCTGATCACTATCCGCTACGTGACGCCCTGTCGCCGTAAGTGCGGGGCGGAGCGGGGCCTCGGAAGAGGGCGGATATCGTGTGCTCACCAGAGGGATGTTCTCCTGACGCGCTGGTGAGGCGCTCCTCGAAGGGTGGGCGGCATGGCAGACCTGAGGTTCGACGGCAAGGTCGCGGTCGTGACGGGCGCCGGGCACGGCCTCGGCCGTTCGCACGCGCTCATGCTCGCGGCGCGCGGCGCGAACGTCGTCGTCAACGACCTCGGCGGGGCGCTGGACGGCACCGGCGCCTCGACGGGACCGGCCGCCGAGGTGGTCGAGCTGATCGCCAAGGACGGCGGGCGCGCGGTGGCCAACGCCGACGACGTCTCCACGCCCGAGGGCGCCGACGCCCTGATCCGGACCGCGCTGGACGTCTTCGGCCGGGTGGACGTCGTGGTCAACAACGCGGGCATCCTGCGGGACAAGTCCTTCGGCAAGATGACGGTCGAGGAGTTCGACGCCGTGCTCGCCGTGCACGCCCGCGGCTCGTTCCTGGTCAGCCGGGCCGCCTTCCCGCACATGAAGGAGCAGGGGTACGGCCGCATCGTCAACACCTCCTCGCCGTCCGGGCTGTTCGGCAACTTCGGGCAGGCCAACTACGCCACGGCCAAGATGGGCCTGGTCGGCCTGACCAAGACGCTGGGCATCGAGGGCGCCCGCGCGGGGATCAAGGCCAACGCCATCGCGCCGATGGCCTGGACGCGGATGACCGAGACGCTGTTCCCCGCCGAGTACGCGCGGAAGCTGGGCCCGGAGAAGGTGAGCCCGCTGGTCGTCTTCCTCGCGCACGAGAGCTGCCCGACCTCCGGCGAGGTCTTCAGCGTGGGCGCGGGGCGGGTGGCCCGCGTGTTCGTGGCCGAGGGGCCGGGCTGGCGGGCCGACGACCCGAGCGCCGAGGCGATCCGCGACAACTGGGACGCGATCCTGGCCGAGCAGCCGTATCTCCAGCCGACCACGCTGGGCGAGCAGTGGGGCGCGTCGCTCAAAGAGATGCTCTGAGGCGTCACGGGGGCTCCCCGGGCCGGATCACGCGCGGCCCGGGGAGGGCTTCAGTCGAAGAGCACGACCTGGCGCAGCACCTCGCCGCCCCGCAGCGCGGCCACGGCCTCGTTGAGGTCGGTGATCCCGATCCGCGAGCTGATCATGCTCTCCAGGTCGAGCCTGCCGGCCTTCCACAGGTTCACCAGGAACGGGAAGTCCCGCCGGACGTCGCTGCCGCCGTACAGCGAGCTGAGCAGGTTCTTGCCCTCGAACAGCAGGCTGAACGCCGACAGCGGCACCAGGTCGTCCATGGCCCCGGCGCCGACCACGATCACGTCGCCGCCGCGCCGGGTCGCCTGCCAGGCGGACATGATCGAGGCCGACCGGCCCACGGCCTCGAAGCCGTAGTCGAACCCCTGGCCGCCGGTGAGCGCGGCCAGGGCCTCGGGGAGCCGGTCGGGGGTGCAGACGTCGGTGGCGCCGACCTTCATGGCCAGCTCGTGCTTGGAGGTCAGCGGGTCCACCGCGAGGATCCTCGTCGCCCCGGAGATCCGCGCGCCCTGGATCACCGCCAGCCCGACGCCGCCGCAGCCGATCACCGCCACGCTCGTGCCCGGCCTGACCTTCGCGGTGTTGACCACCGCGCCGACGCCGGTCGTGACGCCGCAGCCGATCAGCGCCGCCACCTCGTACGGCACGTCGGGGTCCACCTTGATCGCGCCCTGCCAGGGCACCACGATCTCCTCCGCCCACGTGCCGCAGCCGGTCATCCCGTACGCCGGGGTGTCCCCGCCGAAGCGGAACCTGGCCAGCGAGAAGCTCTGGACGAGGTAGGTGGTGCACAGGTAGGGCTGGCCTCCGACGCAGCTCGCGCACGTCTCACAGGCGGGGGTCCAGTTCACGATGACGTGGTCGCCCGGCCGGACCGAGGTGACCTGGTCGCCGGTCTCCAGGACCTCGCCCGCGCCCTCGTGCCCCGGGATCACCGGCAGCGGCATGGGCAGCACGCCGGACATCACCGACAGGTCCGAGTGGCAGACGCCGGTCGCCTTGATCTTCACGCGGACGTCCGACGGCCCCACCGGGGTCAGGGTCACGTCATCGCGGATGTCCAGCCTGTCGTCGCCGGCGGCGTGCAGCAGGGCGGCTCGCATGCGGGAGACCTCCAATGGGGTGGCCGGGGTGGCGGGTGCTCACTCGTCGTGGAGGGAGAGCGCGGCCTTGGGGCAGGAGCGTATGGCGTGGCGCACGCGGTCGAGCGCCTCCGGCGGCGGCTCGGGCAGCAGGACGTGCAGGTTGTCGTCCTCGTCGACCTCGAAGACGTCGGGCGCCAGGCCCATGCAGACGGCGTTGGCCTCGCAGACGTCGTAGTCCACCCTGATCTTCATCGGGCCTCCTCGCGGTGTGGTCGTGACGCGAGCTTAGGCCGGAGCGGCGGGGGAGGGGGCGCACGCTCGCCCAGCGGGCCAAGTAGAACACGTTCCACCTGGGCGGGCAAGGCTCGTTCGGAATGTTGTTCTGCGCTGTTCCGGCCAAGGCCGGGGGCACGGTTCCGGGTGTTCGCACGTTGTAGGTAGGGTGCAGCAGCGTTGCCGTATTCGAGGGAAAAATCATGACTGACATGTCCTTCCCGCCGGACCTGCGCTACGCGGCCGAACGGGCCAAGGGCTTCATGCCCGCGAACGAAGGGCTGGCGCTCTTCGAGACCGCGTGCGCCTACGGCCCGATGGGGCCGATCTGCGAGATCGGCACCTACTGCGGCAAGTCGGCGATCTACCTCGGGGCGGCGGCCCGCGAGACGGGGTCCGTCGTCTTCACCGTCGACCACCACCGGGGCTCGGAGGAGATCCAGCCCGGCTGGGCCCACCACGACCCCACCCTCATGGACCCCCGCTTCGGCAAGATGGACTCCCTGCCGTTCTTCCGTACGGCCATCGCGTCGGCCGGCCTGGAGGAGCAGGTCATCGCCGTCGTCGGGCGCTCGGAGACGGTCGCGCGCCACTGGCGCACCCCGCTCGCCATGCTCTTCATCGACGGCGGCCACTCCGAGGAGCCGGTCACCCAGGACTACGAGGGCTGGGCGCCCCACGTCATCCCCGGCGGCGCCCTGGTCTTCCACGACATCTACCCCGACCCCGGCAAGGGCGGCCAGGCCCCCTACCGCGTCTTCCAGCGCGCCCTCGCCACCGGCGACTACAAGGAGACCCGCGCCGAAGGCTCCCTGCGCGTCCTGGAACGCGTCCTCACCCCCTGACGCCTCCTCTAGCGGCCGAGGAGGGCGGGGTAGTCCTTGAGGTCGATGTTCGTGGCGAACATGTCCGTGGACTTCAGCAGGGCCCGCAGGAGCAGCCTGTGCTTGAACATCCGGTTGCGCATGGCGATCCTGCGCCGGGTCGGCGGAGCCAGGAAGCCGCCCGCGTTGCCCTTCCTCGACACCGAGGCGTACTCGCGGAAGCCCTCCTCGTACGCGCGGAACGCCGCCCGGTGGTCGCCCCCGGCCAGCGCCAGCTCGCCGGCCAGCACGTACGCGCCCACGACGGCCAGCCCGCTGCCGAAGCCGCCGAGCGTGTTGCCGTACGCGGCGTCGCCGAGCAGCACCACCCGGCCCTTGGCGTAGTGGTCGATCTCGGTCCTGCTGAGCGAGTCGAGGTAGAAGTCGCCGGAGGCGGACGCGGCGGCGACGATCTCCGCGGTCCGCCAGCCCGCGCCCGCGTAGGCGTCGCGCAGCATCCGCTTCTGCAGGTCGACGTCGAACCGGTCGAACGGGACCTCTCCGGCGGCGAAGACGAAGAACGCGGGCGCCTTCGGACCGCCGATCGCCACCATCCGCCCCGGTTCGTTGTACATCGCCGCCTCGCCGGGCACGTCGACCGCGGCCAGCGCGTAGTAGTACCCGAGGTGGCGCACGTACTCCGACTCCGGCCCGAACGCCAGGCGGCGGACGGCCGAGTGGATGCCGTCGGCCCCGGCGACGATGTCGAAGGTGCGCGGCGCGCCCTTCTCGAACGTCACGCGCACGCCGTCCTCGGTGTCGGTCAGCGAGGCGATCGAGTCGCCGAACACGTACTCGCAGGTCCCCGTCGTCCGCTCGTACAGCAGCGCGGCCAGGTCCCCGCGGTGGATCTCCAGCTCGCCGCCGGAGAACTCGCCCGGCATGACGGCCAGCGCCCTGCCGTCCGCGTCCACGAAGGTCTGGTCCTTGCCGCCGGTCTGCCGCCGCCGCACCTCGTCCAGGATCCCCATGCGCTCCAGGACCGTGAGCTGGGCGGCGCCCTTGAAGTCGACGGCCTGGCCGCCGGGCCGCGGCGCGGGCGCCTTCTCGACGACGGTGACCGCGCACCCGTACCGGCTCAGCCAGTACGCCAGCGCGGGCCCGGCGATGCTCGCGCCGGAGATGAGTACCGTGGTGTTCTTCATGACGCCAACACTCGCGGCGCCCGCTGACAGCCCGCCGACGACCGGCTGACAGCGCGGAACCTGCGGATAAGGGACAATCGTCGCCATGTGGTTCGGCATCCTCGGGCCTCTGGAGGTACGGGCGGACGACGGCGCGGCCGTGCCCGTCGCGGGGCCGCGCCCCCGGGGCCTGCTCGTGATGCTGGCGCTGGAGGCGGGCGGGGTCGTCACGACGGAGCGGCTGATCGACGGCCAGTACGGCGACGCCCCGCCGCCCGGGGCCGGCAACGCGATCCAGGCCCAGGTGTCCCGGCTGCGCCGCGCCCTCCCCACCGGGCTGGTGGAGTTCCACGGCACCGGGTACCGGCTCGCGGCCGAGCCCGGCGACGTGGACGCGCACCGCTTCGCGCGTCTCGCCGGCGAGGGACGCCACCTGCTGGCCGCCGCCCGGCACGCCGACGCCGCCCGCGCGCTGCGCGAGGCGCTCGCGCTGTGGCGGGGCCCCGCCCTGGCCGACCTGCCGCACGGCCACGCGCGGGCCGCGGGCCTGGACGAGCTGAGGCTCACCGCCGCGGAGGACCTCGTCGAGGCCGAGCTGGCGCTTCCCCACGGCGGCTCGGTGGCCGAGATCAGGCGGCTGGTGGCCGAGCACCCCCTGCGGGAGCGGCCGCGCGGGCAGCTCATGCGCGCGCTGCACGCGGCCGGGCGGCGCGCCGAGGCGCTGGAGGCGTTCGACGAGGCGCGGCGCCTGCTCGCCGACGAGCTGGGCATCGACCCCTCGCCCGAGCTGGCCGCGATCCACCTGGACGTCCTGCGCGCCGAACGTCCCGTCACGCCGCGGCGGCCGGGCGTCGCGGCCCAGCTCACCAGCTTCGTGGGCCGCGATCGGGAACTGGAGCGGCTCGCCGCGCTGCGCGGCTCCCGCCTGGTGACGATCGTCGGCCCCGGCGGCACGGGCAAGACCCGGCTCGCCGTCGAGGCGGCCGGCCGCGACGCGCGGGAGACCTGCTTCGTCGACCTCGCCCCGCTGGGCGGCGGTGACGACCCCGTGCAGGCGGCGCTGGGCGCGCTGGGACTGCGCGAGTCCGGGCTCCAGCCGCGTCCCGGGGCGGAACCCGCCGAACGCCTGGCGGCGGCGCTCGGCGAGCGCGAGATGGTGCTCGTGTTCGACAACTGCGAGCACGTCGTCGGCGCAGCCGCGGCGCTGGCCCGCAGGCTGCTCGCCGAGTGCCCGCGGCTCCGCGTGGTCGCCACCAGCCGCGAGCCGCTGGGCCTGACCGGCGAGACGCTGGTCCCGCTCGCCCCGCTGGCCACCCCGCCGCCGGGGACCGCCGCGTCCGGCGCGCTCGCCTACCCGGCCGTGCGGCTCTTCGCCGACCGCGCCGCGGCCGTGCGGCCCGGTTTCGAGGTCTCGGACGGCAACGTGGCGGCGGTCACCGAGGTGTGCGCGGCGCTCGACGGGCTGCCGCTCGGCATCGAGCTGGCGGCGGCGCGCCTGCGGTCGTTCACCGTCGAGGACGTCGCGACCCGGCTGGCCGAGCACGGCCGGTTCCGGCTGCTGTCGCGCGGCGACCGCACCGCGGCGGCCCGGCACCGGACGCTGCGCGCGGTCGTGGAGTGGAGCTGGGACCTGCTCGACCTGCGGGAGCGCACGCTGGCCGCCCGGTTCGCCGTGTTCGCCGGCGGCGCGTCCCTGGAGGCGGTCGAGGCGGTGTGCGGCGGGGACGACCCGGTCGAGACGCTGGCCGGTCTGGTGGACAAGTCGCTCGTCGAGGCGGACGGCGGACGCTACCGAATGCTGGACACGATCCTGCTGTTCTGCGCGGAGAAGCTCGCCGAATCCGGCGAAGAGGACACGCTGCGCGCCCGGCACGCCGGGCACTTCCTCGGGCTCGCGCAGCGCGCCGACCCGCACCTGCGCCGCGCGGAGCAGCTGGAGTGGCTGGCCCGCCTGTCCCGCGACCACGACAACCTGATGGCCGCCCTGCGCTGGAGCGTCCGCGCGGACACCGGGACCGCGCTGCGGCTGGTCGCGGCGCTGGGGGCGTACTGGTGGCTGAGCGGGCGGCGCGGCCAGGCGGGAGCGGCCGCCGCCGACCTGCTCGGCACGCTCACCGGGCCTCCGGACGGCCTGGAGGAGGAGTACGTCGCCTGCGTGACCCACGCCGTCCCCCGGGCCTCGCCCGGCCACTGGAACCGGGCCGTGGAGGTCATGCGGACCCTGGACCGGCCGCTGCGCCACCCCTTCCTCGCCGCCCTGTGGGGCATGGTCGCCGGGCCCTCGGACACGATGGACCCCGAGGACGCCGAGCGCGTGTTCGGCCAGGACGCGTGGACGTGGGCCCTGGCCCTGCTGAGCCAGGGGCTGCTCGCCGTTCTCAACGGCGAGCCCGCCGAGGGCGAGCGGGTGCTCTCCGACGTCCTGGCCCGGTTCCGCGGGCTCGGCGAGCGCTGGGGTACGGCCCAGGCCCTCGACTGGCTCGCCCTGATCGCCGGCCGCCGGGGTGAGGGGGCACGCGCCCGCGTCCTGTGGTCCGAGGCGCTCGGCCTGTTCGACCGGCTCGGCGCCCTGGAGGAGAGCGTGGACGTGCTCGCCCGGCGGGCCGACTGCCTGCTGCGCGAGGGCGACCCGGCCGCGGCGGCGGCCGACCTCGCCCTCGCCGAGGACCTGGCGCGCACGGCGGGACAGGCGGGCGGGCCCGCCGTGGTCCTGCTGGGCCTCGGCGAGCTGGCACGTCACCGGGGCGACCTGCCCGAGGCCCGGCGCCGGCTCGGCGAGGCGCTGCGGGCGGCCGAGAGGGGCTCCTTCGCGACGGACGGCATCCGGGCCCGCGTCCTGGCCGCGCTCGCCCGCGTCGCGCGCGAGGAGGGCCGGCCGGAGGAGGCGCGGTCGTGGTACCACGAGGCGCGGGAGTGCGGGCGGACGTCCGTCCTCGCCTCCGACCTGGCCGACGCCGCCGACGCCGAGGCGGAGGCCGCGCTGCTGGACGGCGACGGGGCCCGCGCCGCCCGGCTGCTCGGCGCCGCGGTCGCCCTGCGCGGCACCACCGTGGCCGGCGACCGGGATGTGGCCCGCGCCATGGCGGCGGCCCGCGCCCTCCTGGGCCCGAGCGCGTTCACCGCCGTCTACGCCCAGGCCGCCGCCTTCCCCCACCCGCGGGCGCACGCCCTGCTCACCCCGTGACCCGAGCCCGTTCGCGCGGCGGGGTCACATGGTGGCGGGCGGCTTACGCCCCCTCTCGCGGGTCCGTGCCGTCAGGACTCCGGGGACTCCTCGGGCGAGGCGGTGTAGGCGGCCGTGGAACGGTCGGCGGCGGCGGTGGCGGCGGCCTCGTCGGTGCCGAAGGCGATGCTGGCGTCCCGCCAGCGCAGGCTGCTCTCGGTGACGAAGCTCTTGCCCTCGTCGGAGAGGAGCCAGGCGGGGGCCTCCTCGGGCTTGACGCCCCCGCCCGGGCCCAGGTGCTGGGCCAGGCCGAGCACGCCGAGGTCCCAGCCGATGCCCACGGCGCCGGGCCCGAAGGTGTCCCAGAACTCGTCGGAGTCGGTGACGGGGGCGATGTGCTGGAGTTCGAAGCGCGTCCGGTCGCCGTCAGGGGTCAGCCGGACCTCGATCCAGGACATGCCCTCGCCGTACTCCCAGGTGGCGGAGAAGAACTTCGGCGGGTCGCACCGCTCGACGGTGCCCCCGGCGTTGCCTTCGAGCTGGTAGCGGCCTCCGACGCGCAGCTCGCCGGTGATGGGCATGAACCAGCGGGGGATGCGCTCGGCGTTGGTGAGGGCGTCCCAGACGTCCTCAGGGGTGGCGTCGTAGGTCTGGGCGATGGTGAGGACGCGCCCCTCGCCCGCCTCCAGCGTGCGGGTGCCGAGCCGGCGCTGGACGGCGTTGATCTGGCCGTTGACATCCATGGGTCATTCCTTCGTCTCGTCTTTCTGGTCCCGCAGCCGCCGTTCGCGTTTGCCGCGGGCGAGTTCGGTGCCCAGCGCGTCGAGCCGCGGGGCCCAGAAGCGCCGGAACCGGTCGAGCCAGGCGTCGATGTCGCGCAGCGGCTCGCTGTTGACCGCGTACAGCCGGCGGACGCCGTCGGGGCGCACGGTCGCGAAGCCGTTGTCCCGCAGCACCTTCAGATGCTGGGAGACGGCCGGCTGGGAGATCTTGAACTCCTCCTGGATGACCGAGCAGACGGCTCCGGAGGTCTTCTCGCCGTCGGCGAGCAGCTCGAGGATCCTGCGCCGAACCGGGTCGCCGAGCACGTCGAACGCATGCACGAACACTTTCTACAGGCGCGGGCTTATATAAGTCAAGACGTATATTGGCTCGTGGGAGCCCTCACGTCCGGCTCGACGCGTGCGAGCAGCCACAGCTCGCCGCGTCCACCACGGACACGGCGTACCGCCCGGCTCGGCGGAACAGCCCGGCGCCCGGCGTCGTGTCCGACAGGGCGTCGGCCGCCAGCACCACCGCGGCGGCCGTGTACGCCGACTGCTCGTGGGGGAACCACGCCTCGTTCACGAACTGCCAGCCGGTCCAGTACGACCCGTCCCGGTGGCGCATGTGCTGCATGTCCGCGAAGACGGCGAGCGCCCGCGCCCGGTCCCCGGCCGCGTCCAGGGTCAGGGCCAGCTCGCAGGACTCCGCGCCCGTCACCCACGGCTGGTCGGAGACGCACCGCACTCCGAGGCCGGGCACGACGAACGTCTCCCACTCCCGCTCCAGCCGCTCCCGCGCCGCCGGCCCGCGCACCGCGCCGCCGAGGATCGGGTAGTACCAGTCCATCGAGAACCGGCTCTTGTCGGCGAACGCCTCCGGGTGCGCGGCCAGCACGTGCCCGAGCCGGTCGGCGGCGAGCTCCCAGTCCGGGTGCGGGTCGCCGAGCCGCTCGCCGAGCAGTACCCCGCACCGCAGCCCCTGGTAGATCGAGGAGCAGCCGGTGAGCAGCGCGTACGCCGCGGGCGCCCCGGACGCCGCGCGCTCCCACACGATCTCGCCGCGCGGGGTCTGCAGGTCGACGACGAAGTCCAGCGCCCGCTCCACGACCGGCCACACGGCGCGGGTGAAGCGCTCGTCGCCGGTCACCAGCAGGTCGTGCCACACCCCGACCGCGAGGTAGGCCGCGTGGTTGCTCTCGCCGTTCTCCTCCGCGGCCACGCCGCCCGTGATCTTCGCCGGCCACGAGCCGTCCGCACGCTGGTGGCGGGCCAGCCAGTCGTATCCCTTCCTGGCCTCGGCGCGCAGCCCGGCCACGGTCATGGCCATCAGGCACTCGACGTGGTTCCACGCGTCGACGTGCCCCTCGGGCCACGGCACCCCGCCGTCGGCGTCCTGGACCGCCGCGATGCTGCGCGCGGTCGCGACGACCTGCTCAGCCGTGACGATCCCGGGGACGGCCGGCGCGGTGGTCAAGCGGGCTTCCGGACGTAGACGACCACGCTCTTGCCGATCAGCGGGTTGAGCGCGGACTCCGCGATCCTGGTCAGGGCCGGGCGCTTCATGATGTCCCAGACGAGCAACCGGTGGTAGGCCTTGACCAGCGGGTGGTCGTCGTCGTCCACGCCGACCGCGCACTTGAGCCACCAGTACGGCGTGTGCAGGCCGTGGGCGTGGTGGTGCGGGCCGACGCGCAGGCCGGTGGCCTTCAGCTTGGCCTTCAGCTCGGCCAGCGTGTAGACGCGCACGTGGCCGCCGGGCGCGGTGTGGTACGCCTCCGACAGCGCCCAGCAGACGCGCTCGGGCAGGAAGCTCGGCACGGTGACGGCGGCGACCCCGCCCGGCTTGAGCACCCGGTGGATCTCCCGCATCGCCGCCATGTCGTCGGGGATGTGCTCCAGCACCTCCGCCGCGATCACCCGGTCGAAGGAGGCGTCGGGGAACGGCATGGCGAGCGCGTCGCCGGTCACGGTGTCGGCGGTCGCCTCCGGCGGCGCCTCGCCCGCCGTCTCCATGGCCGCGAACATGGCCGCGACGCTCTTCAGCTCGTCGGCGTCCTGGTCGAAGGCCACCACGTCGGCCCCGCGCCGCAGCACCTCGAAGGCGTGGCGTCCGCCGCCGCACCCGAGGTCGAGCACGCGAAGGCCCGGTCCCACGGGCAGCCTGCGGAAGTCGACGGTCAGCACCTGCCGGTCCCCTTTCCCTCGGGCGCCCGGGGCGCCCTCACCGTTCGGTCCGCCCGCCGGCGTGGGCGGCGATCGCCTCGCGGTAGGCCTCGACCGTGCGCTTGGCGACGACGTGCCAGGTGAAGCGCTCCATCACCCGGTCGTATCCGGCCTTGCCGACCCGTTCGCGCTCGGCGGGGGAGTCGTGCAGCCGGCGCAGCACGGCGGCCAGCTCCTCGGCGTCGCCCGGCGCCACCTGGACGGCGGCGTCCCCGACGACCTCGGGCAGCGCGCCCGTGCGGCTGGCGACCAGCGGGGTGCCGCAGGCCATGTGCTCGACGGCCGGCAGCGAGAACCCCTCGTACAGCGACGGCACGACCGAGATCTCCGAGGTGGCGATCAGCTCGCCGAGCTCGTCGTCGGAGATGCCGTGCACGAAGCGCACCCGCTCGCCGAGCGCGAGCTCCTGGACCAGCTTCTCGGTGGGGCCGCCGGGGGTCGGCCTGCTGACCACGGTCAGGTTCACGTCGCGCTCGGTGGCGAGCTTGGCGACGGCGCGCAGCAGCGTGGCGACGCCCTTCATCGGGGAGTCGGCGCTCGCCACGGCGACGATCGAGCCGGGGCGTTTGGGCAGGTGCGGGCGCGGGTGGAAGTAGCGCGTGTCCACGCCGAGCGGGATGAGCCGCATGCTGCTCTGCGGCACGTTGAAGTCGCGGTGGATGTCGGCGAGGCTGGACTCGCTGACGGTGAGGATGGGCTTGAGCCGCGGCGCGACGAGGGACTGCATGCGGACGAAGCCGTACCAGCGGCGCAGCGAGAGCTTCTTGCGCAGCGGCGCCGCCGCTTCCAGCTCGATGCGCCGGTCGACGCTGATCGGGTGGTGGATGGTCCCGACCACGGGGAACAGCTTCTGGATGCCGAGCAGGCCGTAGCCGAGCGTCTGGTTGTCCTGGACGACGTCGAAGTCGCCGGCGCGCCTCTTCATCTCGCGCAGCGCGCGCAGGCTGAAGGTCAGCGGCTCGGGGAAACCGGCCGTCCACATCGTGGCGACTTCGAGCACGTCGATCCAGTCGCGGTACTCGGCGAGCCGCGGGGTGCGGAACGGGTCCTCGTCGCGGTAGAGGTCCAGGCTGGGCACCCGGGTGAGGACGACGCCCTCGTCCAGCTCGGGGTAGGGCGGTCCGGAGAACACCTCGACGTAGTGCCCGAGGGCGACGAGCTCGCGGCTGAGGTGGCGCAGGTAGACGCCCTGGCCGCCGCACGTGGGTTTGCTCCGGTACGACAGCAGGGCCACGCGCAGCCTGCCGTCGGACGCCTCGCCGCCTGGAACCCGCACGGACACCCCTTCCGAGAGCGGTGCCCGGCAGCCGCCCACGAGAGCCGATCTTATCCGCGACCCTACCATCCAGGAACGGACCCACACTTAATATGGAATTGTGCCTCAAACCACCCCGGCACCCCGCGAGCTGGGCACTTACCCGGACCGAGCGTCGCTCGGTAGAACGCGTTCTACTCAGATTGTCTGGGCGATCACGAACGCCCCATGGCGCTTGCCGGGGGCCATCGAGGTACATTCGCGTCTTACAGCTCATAGTTCGGGCGAAGCATGCCAAGCCGCATAGCCCGGAGAAGGAGGACCCGTTGGCCAGGCGTGCGCTGATCACCGGCATCACCGGGCAGGACGGCTCCTACCTCGCCGAGCACCTGCTGGACCGGGGATACGACGTCTGGGGTCTCGTGCGCGGGCAGGCCAACCCCCGCGTCGCGCGGGTGCGCAGGCTGTTGCAGAACGTCGAGCTGGTCCGGGGCGACCTGCTCGACCAGGGCTCGCTCATCTCCGCGGTCGAGCGCGTCCGGCCGGACGAGGTCTACAACCTGGGCGCCATCTCGTTCGTCCCCATGTCCTGGGAGCAGGCCGAGCTGACCGCCGAGGTCACCGGCATGGGCGTGCTGCGCATGCTGGAGGCGATCCGGGTCTGCTCGGGCATCACCTCCTCCCGTACCCCCGGATCCGGGCAGATCCGCTTCTACCAGGCGTCGTCCTCGGAGATGTTCGGCCAGGTGCGCGAGACGCCGCAGAACGAGCGCACCCCGTTCCACCCGCGCTCGCCGTACGGCGTCGCCAAGGCGTACGGGCACTTCCTCACCCAGAACTACCGCGAGTCCTACGGCATGTTCGCCGTCTCCGGCATCCTCTTCAACCACGAGTCGCCCCGGCGCGGCGCCGAGTTCGTCACGCGCAAGGTCTCGCTGGGCGTCGCGCGGATCAAGCTGGGCCTCGCCTCGGAGCTGCGGCTCGGCAACCTGGAGGCCCGCCGCGACTGGGGATACGCGGGCGACTACGTCCAGGCCATGCGCCTGATGCTCCAGGCCCCCGCCCCCGAGGACTACGTGGTCGGCACCGGCAGGACCCACTCGGTGCGCGAGCTGGTCGCCGCGGCGTTCGCGGCGGCGGACCTGGACTGGGAGCGGTACGTCGCCGTCGACCAGGGCCTGCACCGGCCCGCCGAGGTGGACCTGCTGTGCGCGGACCCGAAGAAGGCGCGCGCGCAGCTCGGCTGGGAGCCCTCGGTGTCGTTCGAGGAGCTCGTCGCGATGATGGTCGACTCCGACCTGCGCCTGCTGTCGGACGGCGGCGACCCGGAGCAGGACTCCTCCTGGCCGTGAACGGCCCCGGCGTACGTCCCGGTCAGCCGATCCACGCGCCGGTCGTGAAGTTGCCGACGTTGATCGCCATGACCGGGACCATGATGCCCATCGCCGTGTACCAGACCCACGGCCGCCGCACCCCGACCACGCCGAGCGCGATCCACAGCGGGATCCAGGTCAGCGACGCGCGGCCCACCGACATGTAGAAGCTCGACAGCGTGAGGAACGACAGCGCCTGGGGCGTCATGTACGCCAGGTCGGGCCAGCGGCGGCGCACGGCCAGGTAGAGGGTGATGAGGAGCAGCAGGGCCGCCGCGGCGATCTCCTCGTAGTAGGAGACCGTGAGCGTGGGCACGTCGTCGGACATGCCGAGGGTGTTGAGCAGCGCGTCCCACGGCCAGACGGCGTGCCGTCCCCAGTACCGGTCCTGGACGGTGTTGTAGGCCAGCCAGTCGCCGGTGCGCAGCCATTGGTAGAGGCTGTAGGCCACCGCCGGCACCCCGGGCAGCAGCAGCCAGGGAGCCTTGCGCCAGCCGCCCGGCGCCTTGCGGCCGTTCGCCGCCACCAGGTACATGACCAGGATGCCGAAGGCGAGGAACAGCCCGGAGATCCGCACGGTGACCGCCAGGGTCGCGCAGATCGCGGCGTCCTCCCACCTGCCCTTGCGGGCCAGCGCCCAGGCGGGGATGGCGAGCGCGAGGAACAGCGACTCGGAGTACCCCGCGTAGAGGAACGCGGCGAACGGGCTGAGGAACAGCGCCGCGACGGCGAACTTTCCTGCGCCCTCGCGGTAGGACTCGGCCAGCCGCGACAGCGCGACGGCGACGACCGCGCTCGCGACCAGGGAGATCAGGACGGTGGCCAGGCGGCCGTCGTGGACGACCGGGCTCAGGATCTTGATCAGCAGGGCCATGCCGGGGAAGAACGCGGGCAGCTTCTCGACGTCCGTCATGTCCGGCGGGCCGTCGTAGCCGTACTGGGCGATGGCGATGAAGTTCTCCGCGTCCCAGCGCGTCAGCCGCTGGAGGAACGGGTCGGTCGTGCGGCCCGGGCCCGCCAGGTAGGTGTAGATGACGAAGCCGATGTGGGACACCAGCCAGATGAGCAGCGCCCGGAGGTCGGCGGCGTCGGTGAGGAAGCGCGGCGGCCACCGGCGGCCGGCCGGCCGTCCGGGGTCGCCGGCTAAGTCGCCGGACGCGGACGGCGCCTGCTCCTCGGCCTGGGTGGTGGCCAGGGATCCCCTTGAGGGGGTGTCCGTGCCGTCCGCCGCTGCGGCCTGATCGGGGGGTGGCGTGCGCTCCATCACGGGCAAATACTGATATAGACGGTAAAATCCTGGCAAGAGGGACGAGTCAGGATCGGCCGTCAGCCCGTGATCACGCGAGCTGCTCGCGGGCCTGGGCGAGGTTGTCGCGGAGCGACTCGGTCAGCGGGTCCTCCGGGCCGAGGACGCGCGCCGCGGCGGACGCCGCGTGCGCGAAGTACCCGGCCGCCTCGTCGAGACGGCCCGACATCGCCGGCGCGCAGGCCAGACGGCCGATGGTGAACAGGGTCTCGGGATGGTCCCCGCCGAGCAGGCGGGCCTGGTCGGCGCGGGCGTCGCCGAGGATCCGCAGCGCCTCGGCGAACCGGCCGCTCTCGGCCAGGCTCTCGCCCCGGTCGCCCCGTTCGCGCATGGCCAGCATGTCCTCCTCCGAGACCGTCACGCCGATGTGGTCGGCGACGTCCGCGTGCGGGTCGCCGAACAGGACGTACGGCGCCCAGTCGAGCGCGTCGGGATAGATCTCGGCCACCTGGCCGCGCGCCCATTCGAGCGCCCGGCCGACGGACGCCCGCTCGCCGAGCGCCTCGTAGAAGCGCTCGAAGAACAGCACGCTCGGCTCGTCGGAGGTCTCCCACAGGGTGGCGACGACCGCGCGGGTGCGGCCGCGCAGGGCGGCGTGGGCCAGCCCGGTCAGCTCGTCGCCGGGGCGGCGGGTGGACGCGCCGGTGAAACAGCCGCTCAGCACGAGCAGGCGCGGCGCGGGGCCGCGTTCGATCAGGTCCTCGACGGTGACGACGCCGTCGGCGAGATGAAGACCCGACAGCAGGGGGTCGTCGGGGTCGTGCGTGCCGTGGGCGGCGACGTGGACGATCAGGGGAGTGGGCGGGGCGAGCGGCTCCCGGCCGGAGGCGGCGGGCGGCGAGGGCTCCGGGCCGAGCAGCGCCGCCCGGTTCGCCTCCGCGCCGACCAGCTCCCGAACGCCGATCACCTCGGCCACCCGCCGCGCCTCCTCGGCCGCGCCGGGCAGGTCGCCGGTCGGATCGCCGAGCACGAGGGGGACGCCGTACCGCTCCGGCTCCCGCGTCCCGGCCAGGAAGGGGAGGGCACTGGCGGACGGCAGCAGCGCCGTGCGGATGCCGTCGCGCAGGTGGACGCGTCTGTCGTGCCGGCGCGAGTGGTACCACAGCGCGCTGAACGGCACCTGGTGCAACGCCTGGTGCGGGACGACGATCAGCTCGCCGTCGTCGACGAGATGCGGCGCGACCGGGCGGATCAGCGCCTCGAACAGCACCGACCCCGACGGCAGGCCGGCGTCCAGGTCGTCGATCTCCCCGCGCAGGCGGCCGACGATGCCGGCGAACGGCTCGCGCGCGGTGATCTGGCCCGCGTCCAGGACGCCGTCCCTGCCGAGCGTGAAGATCAGCAGCGTGCCGCCCATGACGAAGTACGACACGAGCCGGGCGTCCTCGGGGATCGCGGCGCAGATCTCCTCCACCGACGGCAGCTCCGCCTCGGTGATCGAGGCCGTCGCGGGCTGCTCCGCCACCGTCCGCGCGCGCATGGCGCGCAGCTCCGACAGCAGCGCCGTCCGCTCCCCGGCGGAGGTGGCGGGGTCGAACAGCCGGGCCACGTACTCCTGCCGGGCGGCGCCGCTCGCGGTCGTCGCGTCCAGCCGCCGCAGGCGTTCCGCGCCCAGCGAGTCCAGGAAGGCGCGGGCGCGGACGCGCTCGCAGAACCGGAACGCCTCCGCGCCGCGCCCGGACGCCAGGCACAGCCGGATCGCGGTCTCGTAGACCTCCTCCTTGTCGGCGAACAGCCACTGGCGTTCCTCGGGGCGGCCGATGTTGGTCCTGAGCAGCTCGATGATGTCGGCGGCGCGGCGCAGGCCCTGGAGCGCGTCATCGAAGGCGGCCATGGCCTCGGCCTCCCCCACGCCGCCCGCCTCGGCGGCGGAGTGGGCGAGGATCACGCCGAGCTGCGCGACACGGAACTCCAGGTACCACATGAGCTGGATCAGCCCCTGCTCGGTGGCCGTGGCCAGCGCCGACCTCGCGGTGGCGAGCGCCGCCGCGAGGTCCCCGCGCGTGGACTCCAGGTTGCTCAGGTTGACCTGGTCCTGCACCATGTGCAGCCAGTGGCCGGTCTCCCGGTGCAGGTCACGGGCCCGGGTCAGCAGCTCCGCCGCGCGGTCCAGGTCGCCGGTGCGCGCGGCGAGCAGGCCGCGGTCGGTGAGCACGCACGCGGCGTTGGACTCGTCCCCGGCCTCGGCCCAGAACTGGCCGACCTCGCCGAGCACCTCGGCGGCCTGCTCGTAGTCGCCCGAGCGCTCCATGACGATGGCGAGGTTGGTCGCGGCCTCGGCGGCGAAGCGGGTAAGACCATGCTCGGACGCCAGCCGGTAGGACTTCTCCAGGTACGGGCGCGCCGTCTCCAGGTCGCCGACGTCCAGGTACGTCAGGCCGAGCATGTTGAGGTCGCCTGCCTGTGACCGGACGTCGTCCATCTCCTCGTCCAGGCACAGGGCCTCCAGGAGCGCGTCCAGCGCCGGCCGGTGCCGTCCGGTCGCGGAGTACCCGGCCGCCCGGTTGGCCAGGACCGTGGGCACGAACAGCCGCGAGGCGCCGCTCCTCCTGGCCAGGTCCTCGGCCTCGGCGAGCAGGACGTCGGCGCCCGCGTAGTCGCTGCGCCCCTGGAGCCTGATGCCCTGCTCCATCAGCAGCGCCGACCACTGCGGCTCGTGGCCGCGCGCGGGGGTAGGCGCTCAGGTCCTGCTCGGCGCCGGTGAGGTACGTGGCCGCCTCCGCGGTGCGGCCGATCTCCCGCAGCCAGCCCGCAGGAACTCGTCCACCACCACGCCCGCGCCCCGGCCGATCACCCTCAGCAACGCGGACACCTTCCGCCCGCGCACGTAGCCCGCGATCTCCCCGCGGTCGCAGCGGACCAGGATCTCGTGGGCGATGTTGACGGCGGCGGCCATGCTCGCCCGGTCCGACAGCACCGCCTCGCCGTCGAAGGCGACGCAGTACACCGAGTCGGACAGCCCGTCGCCGCCGACGTCCCGCTCGCGCAGCCCGGTCGCCAGGACCAGCGCCGGAGGGTGCCGCAGCCCGAACAGCGTCAGCGCCTCGCTGAAGTTCGGGTCGGTCGGATCCCAGAAGTCCACGCTCGTCCGCACCGAGGTGTTCGCCCCGAAGACGCGCAGCGTCTCGGTCGCGCTCACGTCGACGGGCAGGTCGAAGCGCGAGGGGAAGTACAGGACGTACACGTCCGCGCCGGAGAGCGGGGCGCGCAGCAGGTCGTCCCACCGGAACCGCTCGGTGCCGAACCTGCGTAATCGCGACATGCGCCGTCCGGCGGGTCCCTGGTGCAGGCGCCACCTCGCCGCGAGATCCGTCACAATGCCCCACCCTCGTCGGTCTCGCCCAAGCGTGCGCCCCCCGGCGACCCGGCGTCAACGACCGGGGTCAGCCGCCGTGCGCGCCGTGGAAGGGGCTCGTCACGCCGTCGTAGGCCAGGTGCAGGGCCATGCCGAGATCGGCGTGGCCGAGGTTGTGACAATGGTTCATCCACAGGCCGGGGTTGCCGGCGCGGAAGGCGACCTCCCAGACCTGGCCCGGCTGGACGTCGAAGGTGTCCAGCCACAGGGGCGCGCCCGCCGGGCGGCGGCCGTCGCGGGACAGCACCAGGACCGTGTGCCCGTGCAGGTGCCACGGGTGCGTCTCACGGCTTCTGTTCACCACGGTCAGGCGGACCAGGTCGCCCTCGCGCACCGTCTCGGTGGGGATGGACGGGAAGGCGCGGCCGTTCGCGGTGTGCGCGTAGGCCGGGCGGCCGTTGGTGATGGCCAGCCCCCGGTCCAGGACGAGGTCGAAGTTCCTGTCGAACCGGCTGGACGCGGTGAACGGGGTCGCGGCGGGCCGGCCGTAGGCCAGCGGGTCGAACTCGGGCCAGCCCGAGGTGTCCGCCACGGGGACGCCGGCGCCCGGCGTCGCGCCCGGGCTGAGGCGGAGCCCCGGGCGGCCGTCCACGAGCAGGACCACCGGGGTGGACGGCATGGGGAAGACGAGGTCGTAACGCCCGCCCGCCGGCAGGCGCAGCAGCGCGCGGTCCAGGGGGCCCGGCTGGTTCAGGTTCCTGCCGTCGATGGCCGCCACCTGGTACGTCGTGCCCGTCAGCGCGAAACGGCGAGGGGTGTTGTCGGTGTTGATCAGCCGCAGCCGTACGGGAGCGCCCGAAGCGGCGGCGCGTTCGATCGGCCGGTCCTGGTCGCCGAGCACGGTCGTCCCCGCGAACGTGTGGGCGGGAAGAACCAGGTCGAGTTCCCCCGATGCGGCGACCTGCGAGGACGCGGTCGTGCCGGTCGTGTCGGTCTTGCCGGTCGGGTCCTCGGCCGGTCGGGGCGAGACGATCAGAGTGCCGTACAGGCCCATGCGGACGCCCAGGTCGGAGACCTCGTGCGTGTGGTACCAGTACGTGCCCGCCTGCAGCGCGCGGAACCGGTAGACGAACTCCTGGCCGGGCAGGACCGCCTCCTGGGTCAGGCCGGGGACGCCGTCCTCGCCCGAGGGCACGTCGTAGCCGTGCCAGTGCAGGGTCACCCCGGAGGCGATGTCGTCGTTGCGCAGCCGCACCTCGACGAGGTCGCCCTGGACGGCGGTGATCGGCGGGCCGGGCACGCGGCCGTTGAACGTCCACGCCTCGACCTGCTTGCCGGACGCGAGCCGGATCGTGGCGGTGCGCGCGGTGAGGTCGTACCGGCGGATCGTCCCTCCGGGTTCGGGCGTGGACGGCCCGCGCAGCGAGGTGACCGGGACCTCGGCGACCGCGTCCGCCGACACAGGGGACATGCCGGGCATCGCCATCTCGTGCGAGCGGGACGCGGCGCCGCCGCCGGAGAGGGACGTGGTGCCGTGGTGTGAGAGGGACGACGCCGTGCCGCCGCCCGTGTCGGTGGTCTCCGCGGGCACGAAGGCCAGGCCGGTCCCGGCGACGGCGGCGGCGAGCAAGGTGGCCGTCGCGGCGCGCGCACCCGGCAGGGATCCGGCGACCACGCGCCAGGTCACGAGGACGGCCCCCGCCACCAGGGCGAGCGTGACGAGAACGGTGCTCGCCGCCGCCGGATACCCGGCCAGCAACGTCACCGCGGGCCCGGCCACCGCGGCGTACCCGGCCCCGAACAGGGGGACGAGCACGGCCGGGTCCGGGTCCGGCGAAGGCCGGCGTCCCCGGGCGGTCGTGAGCAGGCGGGGGCCGGCGATCGACGCGGCGGCGAGGGCGCCGGCGACCGCGAGCGGCAGGGTGAGGGTGATCTTCTCCTGGGCGAACCACCAGCCGGCGCCCGCGAGCCCGAGCGTCGTCGCGCACCGGGCGAGGGTCGCCACGAGCGCGACGGCGGCGAGCGCGAGCGCCACGCCCGCGCGCCGTGCCGCCGCCGCCGCGCCCGCGCCGAGCCAGCCCGCCGTGGCCAGCGCCCCGGCGAGCAGATCGAGGACGATGAGCGTCTCGACCGTCATGACACCGGGGCGGCGGCGTCCGGGGCCGTCGCGGACGTGGCCGCGGGCACGGCCGCGAACTTCCGCGCCTGCGCGAACACCGTTCCCGACACGCCCATGACGGCCATCCCGTTGAGGGCGTGCAGGCCCAGGATGGCGAGGCTCACCGGGGTGGTGTTGTCGGCGCTGTCGTTGAACAACCCGCCCAGAACGATGATCAGGACCTGGACGATGACGAGACCGAGCGGGAGGATCGTCATCCCGATCATCCGCCCGGGCGCTTTGGCGACGGCGGCGGCGACCGTGGCGAGGATGGACAGGACAGGGATGATCATCATGCCGGTCATGCTGTGCAGCGCGAACGAGTCGTCGTCGTGCGCGCTGTCGAACGCGCCGACGGCCGCGAAGTAGAACTGCGCGATCACGGCGAGCAACATGAGCCCGGCAACGGCGACGTAGGCCTTGCGCATGGGGGTCTCCTCGGATAGTTGGCACCGAGAATCGTGTCCGAGACCCCCGCCCCCGGTCGTCCCCCGCACAGCGGCGTTCGGGCTACGCCCCCGGGAGTACGCCCGCCGGGGCCGGCTGATGCCGGGGGAGCAGCGTCACCCGGCGGTGAGCACGGCGAAGAGCGCTCCGGAGGCGGCGAGCACGCCGATGACGCCGAGCGGGATGTCGTCCCGGTTCTTCCGGGCGGCCACGCTGATGACCAGCGAACCCGCGAGGATGGCCAGATAGCACGACCATTCGATGACGGTGCGCAACTGCGCCACGGATCCCTCCGCCGAGGGTCCGTTCGCCAGGCGGAGAAGGACCGTGAACGCGGCGAGCCCCCACGTCAGCATGCCGAGCGTCGGGGAAAGCCAGGCGAGCGGAATATTGCCGCCGGCGGTGCGCGCGTCGGCGCGCGCGGCACGTGCGGCGCTCATTTTGTCGATGAGCTGCCAGATTCCCTGACCGCTCAATGCTCCGGCCAACAGGGATGCCACCGCCTGGATGACGGCCACGCCGGTGTCTGACACGAGCGCATCATGTCATGCGCGTCCCGGTTCGCGCTTCAGGTCGAGGCGCGCGGGGTCCGGAAAAGGCGGGATCGGTCGCTTTTCGTGCTGGTAATTCGCGCGCGCGAGTACCCGGTAATGCCACTATGAAGTGTGGGGATAGAGGGCGGGGCGAGACCGGCGGCGCCTTCGCCGCGGGTCGGCTCGGCGGGGGAATCGGAAAAGGCCGGGAAAGCCGATTCTGGGAGGGCCGGAATGAGCCGGGCGCGACGGCGGTGGATGTACGTCGTCGTCGTCATGGTCATGAACGTGGCGCTGATCGCGGGCGCGCTGCGCACCTCGCGTCCCGCGCCGGTCGTCCACCGCCTGGCGCCGGTCAAGATGGTGGCCGCGGGCGGAGCGAGCAACCGCGCGTTCCTCCAGGGAGACGCGCTCGCCAAGATCTTCGAGGACGGCGGGCTCGACCTCCAGATGACCGAGGGTTTCGGCTCCGGCGAGATCGCCGACAGCCAGAACCTCGTGACCTACGACATCGCTTTTCCGGCGGGGATCGCGACCGCCCAGCAGGTCAGGAGGAAGCTGCTGGACGACGTCCGCTACCAGGCCCCCCAGATCTCCGTGTACAGCACTCCGCTCGTGGTTCTCACATGGCGCCCTTTGCTGCCATTGCTGGAAGAACTGCGCGTGGCGGTCGCCGACGCCGACGGCGCGTGGCGATTCGACGTCGAGAAATACCTGGACGTCGTGCGCGCCGGCGTCAGATGGGACAAGATCGCGGGTAATCGTTTCTACGACAATCCCAACCGGGTGTTGCTCACGGTCCCCGATCCCGCGCAGGCGAACTTGGGGAAAATGTTCCTGGCGTCGGCCGGGTACGCGCTCAACCGCCGTAACGTCGTCGCCGACGAAAAGCAGGCCGGGTCGGTCGCGGGCAAGATCGCTCCGGCGTTCCGGGAACTCGGGCAGCTGCTCCCGTCGGCGGACCGGGTTTTCACGGCATATCAGACAAATCTCATTAATGGTGCGCCCATGGTGCTCGCTTACGAGTCCGACTACATCGGCGCGCGACTGGCCAAGCCGCCGCGGCTGCCCGACGACGCCGTCATGATGTACCTGACGCCCGCCGTCATGTCCGAGAACATCCTCGTGCCGGTCAACGCCAAGGGCACGACGGCGGCCGCGGCCCGCCTCTTCACCTCCGACGCCGTCCAGCGGCTGGCCGAGAACGTCTACGGCTTCCGCTGCGCGCGGTTCGACTTCGCCACGGACATGCGAGCGCACCGGTTGACGGTCCCGGCGAAACTGTTCCCCGTCCCCCTGCCCGAGGCGTCCGTCATGAAGGAACTCGTCGATGCCGTCAAAGCGAAACGCGCCGACTAGCCCCGGGGCACGGCGGGCCCTGGCGCGCGCCTGGCCCGCCGTGCTTCTGGTCGCGGTGCTCGCCGCCTGCACCTCCCCGGGCGTCCCGGCCGCGCGGCCGTCCCCGAGCCTCACGCCGTACACGCTCAAGGTGCTGAGCGGCAGCAACCTCGGGGACATGGCGCCGATCCTGCGCGAGGCCGCCGCGGCCACCGGGGTCACGGTGCGGCTCACCCAGGTGCCGAGCCTGGTCGGCACGCAGACGGTGCTCGACGGCAAGGCGGACGGCGTGTACGACGCCACATGGTTCGCCTCGGAGAACTACCTGCGGCTGTCCTCCTCCGCCGCCGCCCGTTACGACGGCTCAGCCGAGATCATGGGCTCGCCGGTGATCCTCGGTCTGCGCGCGGAGGCGGCGCGCCGCCTCGGCTGGGACCGGACGCCGGTGACGTGGGCCGACATCGCCCGCGCCGCGAGCCAGGGGAGGTTCACCTTCGGCATGGCCGACCCGGCCAAGACCCACGCCGGGCTGTCGGCGCTGGTCGCCGTGGCCACCGCCGTCGCCGGTCACGGCTCGGCCCTGCGGCGCGAGGACATCCCCCGGGTCTCGGCGGAGCTGTCCGGGCTGTTCCACGCGCAGGTGCTCAAGGCGGACTCGGCGGACTGGCTCACCGGCGCCTACCTGCGGCAGCTCCGCGGCGGGCAGCGGCCGGTCGCGGACGGGCTGATCACCTACGAATCCGAGCTGATCGCGTTCAACCGGGCCGCGCCGCCCGAGCAGCTCGTCCTGGTATATCCGTCGGACGGCGTGATCACCGCCACCTATCCGCTCTCCCTGCTGGCCTCCGCGCCGGCCGCCAAGGACGCCTACCAGCGCCTGACCCGCTACCTTCGCACCCCACGCGTCCAGGACGAGATCATGCGGGTCACACACCGCCGCCCGATCATCGGCGGCGTGGCGCTGACCCCGGACCTCGCGGGGCACCGTCCGTTCCAGCTGCCCTTTCCCGCCTCGCTCGCCACCGTGGACGAGCTGGTCGGCGCCTACCGCGGCCGGCTGCGCCGCCCCGGGCGCACGATCTACGTGCTGGACACGTCCGGGTCGATGGAGGGGCGGCGCCTCGCCGCGCTGAAACGCGCCCTGTCGGCCCTGACCGGGGCGGACGACGACCTGGCCGCGCGTCTCAGCCGCTTCGAGACCCGCGAGCAGGTCACCTTCCTCCCCTTCGCCACGGTCCCGGGGCGGCCGGTGACGTTCCGCATCCCTGCGCGGGCGGCGGGGCCGGTGCTCGCGCGGATCCGCCGCCACATCGCCGACCTCAGGGCCGGGGGCGGCACCGCGGCGTACGACGCCGTCGTCGCGGCCTACCGGATCATCCGGGCCCAGCACGCCGAGGACCCTGCCCGCATCGAGTCGGTCGTCCTGCTCACCGACGGGCGGCGCACGGACGGCCTCGACCTCGCCGGGTTCACCCGCGTGTACCGGCGCTTTCCTGAGGGCGCGCCGCCCCTGTTCGCCGTCGTCTTCGGCGACTCGCGCAGGGCCGAGATGCGGAGACTGGCCGAGCTGACCGGCGGGCTGGCCTTCGACGCCGCCCCCGCCTCCCTGGCCGAGGTGTTCCAGAGGATCCGCGGCTACCAGTGACCCGCGGGGTCAGACCTCCACGGGCAGGCTCTTGATGCCGTTGATGAAGTTGGAGCGCAGGCGCCGGGCCTCGCCGGTGCCGCGCAGGGTGGGGATGCGTTCCGCTATGGCCTCGAACAGGACGCGAAGCTCCAGCTTGGCGAGGTGGTTGCCCAGGCAGAAGTGGGCGCCTCCGCCGCCGAAGCCGATGTGCGGGTTGGGGTCGCGGGCGATGTCGAAGGTCCACGGGTCGGCGAAGACGTCCTCGTCGCGGTTGGCCGAGGTGTAGAACACGACGACCTTGTCGCCTTCCTTGATCTTCTTGCCGCGCAGGACCGTGTCGCGGGTGGCGGTGCGGCGGAACAGGTTCACCGGGGAGACCCATCGCACGATCTCGTCGGCGGCCGTGCGGGCGAGGGAACGGTCGGCGACCAGGCGCTCCCACTGCTCGGGGTGCTCGAACAGGGCGAGCATGCCGCCCGAGGCCGCGTTACGCGTGGTCTCGTTGCCCGCCACGATGAGCAGCAGGACGAACAGGTCGAACTCGCTCTCGCTCAGCGTCTCGCCGTTCTCGTCCGGCTGGAGCAGCTTGGTGACGATGTCGGGGCGCGGGCGGGCGCGGCGTTCCTCGGCGAGCCTGTTGGCGTAGGCGTAGACCTCCATGGCCGCGTTGGCGCCGACCGAGGGCTCGGTGGCGTACTCCGGGTCCTCGGAGCCCACCATGCGGTTGGACCACTCGAAGAGCTTGTCCCGGTCCTCGGGCGGAGCGCCGAGCAGCTCGCAGATGACGTACAGGGGGAGGGGCGCGGCGACGTCGCTGACGAAGTCGATCGCGCCCTTGGCGGCGACCTCGTCCAGCAGGTCGTGGCAGATGTCGCGGATGTGGGTTTCGAGGGCGTTGATCTGCCGGGGCGTGAAGCCGCGGTTCACCAGGGAACGCCTGCGGGTGTGCTCGGGCGGGTCCTGGTTGAGCATCATCATGCGCTGGAGCTCCAGCTGCGGCTCCGGCAGCTCGTTGAACAGCGCGAGCCTGCGGCTGGAGGAGAAGAGGCCGGAGTTGCGTGAGACGTGGACGACGTCCTCGTGCTTGGTGACGGCCCAGAAGCCGGGCCAGCCGCGGACGGCGTCGCCCTCGTGCCAGAACATCGGATCGTTCGCGCGCAGCCACGTGAGCTGATCGTGCGGGGCGCCGTGCCGCGCGTAATGGTCCTGGTCGACGAGGTTGATTTCCATATGACCACCCAGGGCGTCGCTCAAGCGCTTGCTCGGACTATTTCTGGAACGTGTTCTATTATGACCCCCCTGTCGCGTCAAGTCGCACGTCCGGCGACATGGCCTGGCTCCGCCGCATAGCCGTTCGTGGCCGGGTCGTCACGTTCCGGATGCTATCAGGGCAGGCGGGGGTGGTGCGCACCGATATTTCGGCATTTATCCGATTCGCCAGGTATGGGGAACAGCCGGGAAATGGATTTCCATTGTGCACTTTTAACGCCACATTGGCCCGATGGGCTGTCATATCCGGGTATATCGGCGAAAAAGCCCGGCGGCTCGGCCGGACGGCGAGGAAAGGACGCGCTCATGAAGGCGGTACGTGCGGGATGGACGGGGACGGCCGCATTGCTCCTGGCGGTACTCGGAACGGGCGCCGCGGCCCCCGGCGCGCACAGCGGCCACGACCCGGTGCGGCCCGCCGGACAGGACCCGATCCTCACCCTCGGCCGGTTCGGCCCCTACACCTCCGGACAACACGCCACCACCTACGACGCCAAGCTCGTCCCGCCCGGCGCGGCCGTCGCCGTCGCCTACCTGCCCGGCGCGGACGGGCACTCCGTCATCCAGTTGCGCCTCCACGGGCTGCAGCCGAACCGCTCCTACGGCGCCCACGTGCACATGAAGCCCTGCGGCGCCAAGGGCGAGGACGCCGGCCCGCACTACCAGCACAAACAGGACCCCAAGTCCCCCTCCACCGACCCCGCCTACGCCAACGCGGGCAACGAGGTCTGGCTCGACTTCACCACCGACGCCCACGGCGACGCCTCCGCGCGTACCGCGCCGGACTGGAGGTTCACCGACAGGCGCCCGCGCTCCGTCGTGATCCACGCCGAGCACACCCACACCGACGCCGGCCGCGCCGGCACCGCGGGACCCCGCCTGGCCTGCGTCAACGCCGAGTTCTGACCCCGGAGGTCAGGAGGCGCGGGCGGCCGTGCCCGAGTACCGGGGCGCGGTCTCGCCCGCCCGCGTGACCCGGAACGTCAGCCGCCGCGCGGCCGAGGGGCTGACCGCCACCGTGCCGGGATAGCACTCCTCGCCGCGCACCTGGTCCAAGCGGTACGTCACCGTCGTGGCGTCGTGGCCGGTCCTGGTCAGCCGGCCGGTGCAGTGCAGGTCCTCGCCCCACAGCATGCGGCCCGGCGCGGACGGCCCCGACAGGCGCATCTCCACGGGGAACACCCGTCCCGCCGACGGGTACTCGGCGTCGCCCACCCATCGGCCCGTGTACGGGAACACGCCGGCCTCTGGCACGCGCGCGTTCGACCACCACATCGCGCCGGCCGCCGCCACGGTCACGAGCACGGTCCCGCCCGCGATGACGCCCGGCCACCACGGCCCGCGCCGCCCGGCCCGCCCGCCCGTCTCACCGGCGTGGCCGGGCTCCGCCTCCCGGACGGCGGCGTGGACGTCGTGGCGGGGGAGCGGAGCGGTCGACGCGGCGGCGTGGACGTCCTGACGGGGACGCGGCGAGGTCGACGCGTCGCTGGGGAGGTCCTGGCGGGGAAGGGGCGAGGTCGGCGCCGTCTCGGCGTCGGCCCGCTCGTCCGGCGCGGGCACCGCCGCCAGGACGTCCGCGCCCCTGCCGATGAGACGGCGCAGCACCTCCTCCGCGGTCGGGCGCCGCGCCGGGCTCTCCGCCAGGCACGCGACGACGACCTCCCGCAGCGGCCCGGTCAGCGGGTCCAGGTCGGCCTCGCCGAACAGGATGCGGCCGAGGATCGCCTCGTAGGAGTCGGCGGCGTAGGCGTGCCGCCCGCTGGCCGCGAACGCGACCGTGAGGGCCCAGCCGAACAGGTCGGCCGCCGGGCCGGCGCGCTCGCCCTTGAGCTGCTCGGGCGACAGGTACGCGGGCGTGCCCACCGGCACCCGGCCCGTCGTCACCGTCATGTCCATCAGGCGCGAGATGCCGAAGTCGATGACCCGGGGGCCGTCCGCGCCGAGCAGCACGTTGCCCGGCTTGAAGTCGCGGTGGACGACCCCGGCCGCGTGGATCGCCGCCAGCGCGGTGGCCGTGCCGACCGCGATGCGGTCCAGGGCGCCGCCGGTCCTCGGCCCCTCGGCGCGGATGTGCTCCTGCAGCGAGACGCCCTCGACGTACTCGCTGACGATGTACGGACGGTCGTCGTCGAGGTCGGCGTCCAGGAC
The DNA here is from genome assembly GCF_014200435.1 of Sphaerisporangium krabiense. Lineage (NCBI taxonomy): Bacteria > Bacillati > Actinomycetota > Actinomycetes > Streptosporangiales > Streptosporangiaceae > Sphaerisporangium > Sphaerisporangium krabiense. The sequence continues at coordinate 3,897,542 of NZ_JACHBR010000001.1, forward strand.
CTGCGCCGTGCAGAACGGCGCCACCCGCCGTACCGCCTCGACCTCGCCGGCGAACCTGCGGCGCGCCTTCTCGTCGTCGAGGCGCGAGTGCATCAGCTTGACGGCGACCCTGGCGCCCTCGGGGGAGGTGCCGAGGTAGACGGTGCCCTGGCCGCCTCTGCCGATCCGGCCGGCGATGGCGTACCTGCCGAGCTCCCGCGGGTCGCCGCTCAGGAGGGGACTCGGCGGTGACATGTGTCCATCCCTACCACGTCGCGCCCCGCGCGTGGTCGTGATCGTCCTGCCGTCAGGCGCGGCGCGAGCGCAGCGCCTTCAGCACGGTCGTGTCCGCGTCGTCGCGCAGCTCGCCGTACTCCCGCGACTCCATCGGGCACAGCGCGACCCTGCCCTCGGCGTCGAACGCGAGCCCCCACCCGTACTTCTTGGGCAGGGGCGAGGCCCTGAGACACGCCTGCGACCGGGAGAAGAACTCGTCCCGCAGCGCCTGGCGACGATCCTCCGAAATATCCGGCATGTCCTGTCGCCTGAGCCAGGACTCGAAGAGCACGTCCTCCTGCGTGTACACATACGGACTGCCGGCCAGCATCTCGTACTGCACGACGGCGACGCTCCTGCGCCCACCCCGCCCCTCGGGAACGACCCCACTGCTCACCGGGCAGTCATCCGCCACCGCGATCAGCGTCTTGTAGTAATTGAGGTCCACAACCCCTCCCAAACGCCCCCGAAACCGGCGTTCTGGGATTCTAGACGCCCACCGCACCACGAGGGGCCGGGCGTGGAACGACGGCTTCCGCTCTAACCCGTCACATCGGCTTCGAGGCCACTCGCGGGCCGTAGCATCGGCAGCTGGAACGCGTGGATGCGCAGACGGCCCAACACCGCCTGGACGGCCTCTCGCAGGTAGGGATAGACCTCGACCCAGGCGACCTGCTCGCCGAAGACCTTGAGCGCGGAGGTGTCCTCGGTCAACGCCTCATGGTCGGGGTCGCGCGGAACATAGGTCACCACCATGGAAACGCTGAACGTGACGATGCTTTCGTCGTCGCCGTCCAGAACCCTTCCGGTCAGGTCGAACTTGTACGAGAGCGAGCCGTCGGCGGTGGCGGCCGCGGAGGCCAGGGCCATCTTCAGTTCGACTCCGTCACCGGGCTTGAGTCGCTCCGCCGAGAAGGCCACGGGGGTGATGTCCTGGAGTTCGACCCGGTCGCTTATGCGTTCGACGAGGGCGTCGACGGCTCCTGGCGGTTCCTTGCCGGTCGTCATGTCGTGACCAGCGGGGCCGTGCCCAGCGATATGTAGGTCTCGGGAGAGGGGACACGCGGGTCCACGGGATGAACCTCCGCCACCAGTCGGATGCCGTTCGTGGTGCCGATGGGCGTGGAGTTCCATTCGACGAAAATGGGCCGACCTTCGCTCTCACGGGTCAGGAACACGCCCGATGCCGTCGCCTGAGGAACCCGGACGCGCCAGTCGCGGGTGGCCGGGCGCACCGCGCGCTGCTGGACGGTGGCGCTTCGCGGTTCTCCCGCCCGTACCAGCCGGACATCGGCCTCGAAGCCCATGGCGTGCAGATAGTCCGCGAGGGTGTTGATCCTCACGTTCCCGTCTCCGCGAAAGACCTGGTTCACCGCCGATCGCCGGAGTCCGAGCTCTTCCGCGACCTCGCTCTGAGAAAGACCGCACAACTGAAGCGCCTGATGGAGCGTCGCCAGGACCTCGTGGCGGAGTCGCGCGGCGGCAAGGGCTCTCGCACCCCTGACAGTGGCCGCGAATCGGTCGTACAGGTTTCTCACGACGCGAGGTCCTCCTTCCTGACCCAGACGGCCTCGTCGATGTGCTTCCTCGGCGTCTTCCAGGACTTCTTCAGAAAGCCGCTGGTGAGCCGGATGGCCGCAGCGGAGGACCTGACGACGTCGAAGAACGGCAGGCGAACGTCCCCGGCCTTTATTTCCTTTATGCCATCACGGAGATCGTTGAGTTCCCGTGGCACCGGAAGCGAGCCGGTGTGGGCGTATCGCTCAAAACGGATCAGAATATCCGCGAGCCGCGTCGCGTCTTTCTTGCTACGCGAAGACTCGAGCATTCCGATGAAGCCATCTGCTCTGTACTCTCCATCGCGAGTTCGCGCTGCCTCGATCATCTTGGCGGGCCCCCACTCATAGTAGATGCGACCGCAGTCCGGGCACGTCCCTCGCTGTACAGTCAAAACTGTACCTCCTGTGGGCACGGTTTGTCTTCACTAACCTTCAAAGACTTAACCTTGCCACAGGAGATCGCGACGCTGTGATCGGTTGACCTGAATGGATGGCTATAGGGGTTGTTGTGCTGCGGCTTTCATCCTTGTCGCTCCTGGATGCGCTGTTTAGGTGCTTTGAGGGCCGCTTTACCTGTCCCCGAGTTGCTCGCTCCAGAGTCCCGCACGATAAGGGGACGCGCCTAATAGGGAATTAGGTGTTGTGAAATATGGGGGTACGCACCCAGCGTGCGTCCACCAGGTCGTCCAGGCGCGCGGATCGGCGCGCTCGACCGGCGCTACCTCGACATCCTGAGCGCGCGGGCTGAGGCGCGGGCGACGGGGGCGGTCTGCGTGTCAGGTGGGGCGGCGTAGCCATTCCTCGACGCCGGCGACGTGGACCGTGGCCCAGGCGCGGGCGACGTCGGGCTGCCGGGACGCGATGGCCGTGTAGATCGCGGTGTGCTGTTCCCTGAGCCTGGCCGCCGCGCCGTCCTGGGTGAGGCCGTGCCAGACGCGGGCGCGGGTGGCGGGGCCGGACAGGCTTTCCAGCAGCGCGGCCAGCACGGCGTTGCCCGACCCTTCGGCGATGCGCCGATGGAACCGCAGGTCGTTGGCCGCGAGGTCCTCGGCGCTCGGCTCCTGGGGCAGCTCGTCGAGGATGGCCCGCAGCTCCCGCACCGCGGCGTCGTCCATGTGGACGGCCGCCAGGCCCGTGGCCGACGGCTCCAGGATGCGGCGAACCTGGAAGAACTCCAGGACGGTCTCGTCGCGGTGGAAGTCGGCGACGAACGACAGCGCGTCCAGCAGGAGGCGGGGCTCCAGGCTGGTCACGTACGTGCCGTCGCCCTGGCGGACGTCGAGCACGTTGATGAGCGCGAGCGCGCGCACCGCCTCGCGCAGCGAGTTGCGCGAGAGGCCGAGGCGTTCGGCGAGGTCGGCCTCCTTCGGCAACCGGGCTCCGGGGGCGAGCTCGCCCGAGACGATCATTTCCTTGATCCTGTCGATTGCGGCGTCCGTGACCGCCACGAACTCACCACCCCTGTGTTCTCGCGCTGAGCACCAGACGTCGGATGTCTATGAGTCTATGTGGCGGGTCTTCCGGCGCAGCGGGCCGGAACGGAAGCACCCGGAGCCCCAGGTGCGCGGAGGCGGCGTCTCAGAGGCCGGCGAAAAGGCGGCCGGCGGCGATCTCGATGCGGCGCTGGAGCTGTTCGTAGGTGCGCCGCCCGCGCAGGATCTCGAGCAGCTCGTGCACCCACACGCCCGCCAGCGACCCGGCGAGCGCGTACTGCTCCTCGGTGGCCGTCTCCAGCGTGAGACCTCTGGCCGAGACGCGCAGCAGCAGACCGGCCATGCGGTCGCCGAACGGCGCCTCGACCTCGGCCATGATCAGAGAGCGGATCAGGGCGTCGGCGAGCTCGGGCTCGCGCATGAGGCCGCGCGTGGCCCGCATGAGGACGTCCACCGCGCGCCCCGCCGGGGTGGCGGCGCTCGGCGGCCGGCGCTCGATGCTCGTCTCCAGGAGGTCGAACTCCTCGCTGACGACCGCGACGACCAGGTCCATCTTGGAGGGGAAGTAGCGGTACAGCGTGCCGAGGGCGACGCCCGCGCGCTCGGCGACCGTTCTCATCTGCATGGCCTCGACCCCGCCGCGGGACGCCAGCGCGGCCGCCGCCTGGACGATGCGCTTGCGCCGCTGGTGCTGGCCGCGCGTGCGGACGCTCGAGGCGGGGGGAACGGAGGAGTGCGCCGCAGGCGTGCCCTCGCCGGGAGGGGCCGCGGTATGCGGGGTTCGCATGAGAACACGTTACCGGATATCACCCAAGCGGGCTTTGTTACCGACCGGTTAGCCGGAATACCGGTCATCCTTGTCCTCCGGGCGACAGATCCATATGCGGAAGTGCCTTCCGAAAACCATTTCGGGCTCGGATTGTAATGTGTTCTATTCCGCGGGAGGCGGAGATCTCACGGGCCTGCTGATCGGCTTCTCTTTCCTCGGCACAAGGAACGGGCCGTGGCCGCCGGTGGGGAGGATTTCCGCCGGAGAATGCCGGTCCAGGTGATGAAGTTTCGTCCCCGGGGGACGAATTCGCGCCCGGGGGGCGGCGGTCGTATCCCTGAGAACCAGAGGGCGGCCAGAAGTGCGGATTTTCTGGGACGGTGTACGCGACGGCGCACCTACGAATCCGGAAATGCCGCTCCGGCGGCGGGACCCGCGTCCACCCGGACCGCCTCGCCCCAGGTGATCGAGGGGGCGGACGTGCGCCGTGGCGAGCGAGGCCCGCGGCCTCCTCGTGAACCACGCGCCGCCCGGGTATCCGAAATCGCGCCGCTTTTCGTCGTGGCCGTAACTCGATCACCGGAAGGTGCGGCGTGTTGCCGGGAACATGAGGAATGCGACCAGGAAAAGGTGGGTATCGCTATGCCGGTGCGGGTTGTCCGCGGCCCGATCGAACCAATCGACTCCGCCCTGACGGGCGCCATGGGAGCCGTCATGCGCACATTGTCGGACGACGACCTCGCCCGCGGCGCCACGCTCCCCCCGCGGCGCGTCGCCGTCACGCCCGCCACCGTAGCCGCGCTCGCGACCATGGAGCACGGACCGGTCCCGCACGAGGCCGGCAGGGCCGTCGTCCACGGCGACACGGACGTCGTCCTGAACATCCTGACCACGATGGGCCTGGTCGAGCGTTACGTCACCGACTGGGTCGGACCCGAGGCGCTGATCCGCAGCATCAACGTCCGCCTGGGCGTGCCCGCCTACGCCGGGGACACGCTCACCTTCAACGGCACCGTCGCGGCCCGCGAGGGCGGCGAGGTCACCGTCGAGGTGCGCGGCACGGTCGGCATCGGCGACCACGCCACCGGCACCGTCCGTTTCCAGCTCTCGCGCTGAAGTTCCTGAGCGACCGGCCTCAGGGCGTCACGATCGTGGGGACGGCGAAGAACACCAGCAGGCCGATGGCGATGCAGAGCAGGATGCCGAACAGTTCCCACAGCAGGTCGTAGTGGCGCTCGCGGACCTTGACCGGCTTGGCCTTCTTGTGGCGGCACCGCCGCCTCTTGCCCTCCGCGTCCGGCGTGACGACGGACTGATCGGCGGGCAGGACGGCCTCGGCCGTCACCGACGCGGACCCGGGCTCCTCCGCCATCGACTCGGCGGCCGGGGGCTCCGGGGCGTCCAGCGTCACGTCCGCCTGTGCCGCCGCGTCGCTCGCCACGGGCTCGGCCGCAGGGGCGTTGACCGGATCACCGACCGTGTCGTCCGCCAGGACGACCGCCTGGATCTCGGCCGTTTCGGACGTTCCCTGGCCCGCGGCCGCCGGCGCCGAGGCCGCCTCCACGGCCGGTGCCGCGATCGATTCCACGGCCGATTCCTCGGCCGGCGCCGTCGCCTCCACCGGCGCGGCGGGGGACTCCTCGGCCGGCTCGGCCGCGACCAGCCTGTCGGGCGCCTTGGCGGGCCGCCGTCTGCGCGGCAGCGGCTTGAACGTGCGCCGCAACGTGGGCCACTGCCCGGTGGCCAGCGCCTTGCCGAACGCCGAGTCCGGGGGCGAGGCGTGCTCGGACTTCAGGGGAATGTCGTCGTCCAGCGCCTCGACCGGGACCGGGGCGGCGAGCGGCATCGCGGACGCCGGAGCGGGGGCCGGGACCGGTGCGGCGAGCGCGCCCGGGGGAGCGGCGTCGCGCACCTTCGGCATCGGCTCGGTCGTGGCCTCGTGCCGGGACCGCACGCCCGGCTCCGGCGGCGACAGCTCCGCGGCGGGGAAGACGCCGGTGGCGGTGACGGGGTCGGGCTCGGCCAGCGGCAGCGGCCACCGGGGCGTGGTCGGCCACAGGTTCCTGGCGTCCCGCCGGGCGCCGGGCGCGGCGCCCGCCTCGTCCGGGACGCCGTTCAGCACCTGCGCGCGCAGCGCCGTGGGCGGCGAGCGCCAGGGCAGCCGGGCCAGGGCGTCCTCGGCGGGGGCGACGGTGAGCGCCTCGTACACCTCGGTCACCGGGGCCGGCATCGGCGTCCCCGACCGGGCCGCGGCGACGGCGGAGGCCAGCGACCGGGTGAAGCGGTGCCGGGCGCTGATGTCGAGCTGTTCGGCGGTGTCGGCCGCGACGTCCAGCACCCAGGCGAGCTCGGCCGTGTCGAGTCCGCAGACCGCGGACAGCAGCAGCACCTCGCGCTGGTGGGGCCGGACCTCGCGCACGACGCGTTCGATGAGCGCGGTCGCCGGGTCGGTGGCGGCGTCGACGGTGGGGAAGGCGTAGGTGACGTCGCGCCGGTAGATCTCGCGGCGGGCGAGCGCGTACAGCGCCGCGCGCGGGGTCTCGACGGCCGGGACGCCCGTGAGTACCGCCACCAGCGCCTCGGCGGCGGAGGCGGTGTCACCGAGCTGGTCGTGGATGTAGGCGAACAGCCCGGCGGCGTGACGGTCGTAGAGCTCGGCGATCAGCTCGGCCCTCGGGCGGCGATCGATGAGCGAAGGGGTCACGGCCGGTTCCTCTGGAATTCTCTGGCGGGCTTGGGGGTTTGGCCTGGCTGAGGAGGTTAGAGAGGAGCGGGGGACTCAGGAGGCCCTGTAACCAATCATGCCAAGCGTGTCACGACCGCCGCACCGATCGATGCAAGTTTGATAGATATCGCGAAATCGCCAGTTCGGAGCCGCCTCCGGGGGAGAGTGCGGTTCTTTCGGCCGTTCCGACAAATGGCCATGAGGGGTGTCCTGGGATAGATGGTGGAGATGATCGTAGGCTGTGCCCGGGGGAGATCAAGTGGACCCGCGGTCCGGCCGTCACCTACCGTGGGGGCTGCCGAGCGGGTGGTAGCCGTGTGCAACCGACTCGACGATTCCGGGTTAGCCATGCCCGGCCGAGAAGCACGAGGTCGTGCGTGATCACATTCGAAGGCGTCACCAAGCGTTACGGGGACGGCACGGTCGCCGTCGACAATCTCAGCCTCCAGGTCCCGACCGGAGCCGTCACGGTCTTCGTCGGGCCCTCCGGCTGCGGCAAGACCACCTCCCTGCGCATGATCAACCGCATGATCGACGCGACCGAGGGGCGCATCCTCCTCGACGACCGGGACGTCAGGTCGATCGATCCGCCCACGCTGCGCCGGGGCATCGGCTACGTGATCCAGCAGGCCGGCCTCTTCCCGCACCGCAAGATCGTCGACAACGTCGCCACCGTGCCGTACCTGCTCGGCTGGGACAAGAAGAAGGCCCGCGCCCGGGCGATGGAGCTGCTGGAGCGCGTCGGCCTCGACACCAAGCTCGCCGGTCGCTACCCCTTCCAGCTCTCCGGCGGGCAGCAGCAGCGTGTCGGCGTGGCCAGGGCGCTCGCCGCCGACCCGCCCGTGCTGCTCATGGACGAGCCGTTCAGCGCCGTGGACCCGGTCGTGCGCACCAGCCTCCAGGACGAGCTGCTGCGGCTGCAGGCCGAGCTGCGCAAGACCATCGTGTTCGTCACCCACGACATCGACGAGGCCGTCAAGCTCGGCGACCACGTGGCCGTCCTGCGGGTCGGCGGACGCCTGGCGCAGCTCGCCGACCCCGCGACCCTGCTCGCCGAGCCGGCCGACGCGTTCGTGGAGGGCTTCCTCGGCAAGGACCGCGGCATCCGCCGCCTGTCGTTCGTCCCGGCGTCCGTCCTCGCCCTGCGCGCCGAGCCGGACGTGCCCGGCTGGTCGGTCGTGCTGGACGAGGACGGACGCCCGGCCGGGTGGCGCGCCGACGGCGGCGACGGTCTCCTGCCGTTCGGCTCCTTCGACGTGAAGAAGGACTCGCTGCGCACCGCGCTGGACGCCGCCCTGCTCGCGCCGTCCGGGGCGGCCATCGCGGTCGACGAGGACGGCCGCTTCGCCGGCGTCGTCACGCGGGAGGTCCTGGACGAGGCGCTGCCGCGCGCCAGGGCGGTGCCGGGCGATGGGTGACGCCGAGCCGCTGATCCGGTGGGACTGGATCGGCCGCAACCTGCCGAGCATCCAGCAGCAGGCCCTGGACCACCTGGTCATGGCGGTCACCCCGGTGCTGCTGGGGCTGGTCCTCGCGCTGCCGGTCGGCCTGGCCTGCGCCCGCTGGCGCGCGCTCTACCAGCCGACGGTGGGGCTGATGAACGTCGTCTACTCGCTGCCGTCGCTCGTGGTGTTCATCGTGCTGCTCCCGATCACCGGGCTCGCCGAGCGCGCCACCGTGATCATCCCGTTGACGTTCTACTCGCTGGCCGTGCTGATCCCGGGCGTGGTGGACGGGCTCGCGGCCGTCCCCGACAGCGTGCGGCAGTCCGCGGTGGCGATGGGCTTCAAGCCGATGCGGCGGCTGGTGCTGGTCGAGCTGCCCATCGCGGTCCCCGTGGTGCTCGCCGGGGTGCGGGTGGCCATGGTGTCCAGCATCAGCCTCGTCAGCGTCGGCGCGCTGATCGGCCGCGGCGGGCTGGGCTACCAGTTCATCGACGGCTGGCAGCGCCAGTTCTACACGCCGATCATCGTGGGCATCGTGCTCATCATCCTGATGGCCGTGCTCGCCGACGGGCTCATCGTCCTCGCGCAGCGCCTGCTGACGCCCTGGGCCCGGGCGAGGAGGGGCACGTGAACTGGCTGACCGACTTCTTCGGCGACCCGGCGAACTGGTCGGGTCCGAGCGGCATCCCCGTGCGCCTGCTGGAGCACGTCGAGTTCTCGGTGGCGGCGTTCGTGCTCGCCCTGGTCGTCGCGATCCCGCTCGGGCTGCTGGCCGGGCACACCGGCCGCGGCGGCGTGCTCGTGGTCGGCGCCGCCAACGCCGCGCGCGCCCTGCCCACCCTCGGCCTGGTCGTGCTCATCGTGCTGCTGGTCGGGGTCGGCACCACCTGGCCGGTGCTCGTGCCGCTCGTCGCCCTGGCGATCCCGCCGATCCTGGTGAACACCTACGAGGGCGTGCGGGGCGTGGACGCGGACCTGCGCGACGCCGCCTACGGCATGGGCCTGCGCGGCGGGCAGGTGCTGGTCAAGGTGGCGGTGCCGGTCGCGCTGCCGCTGATACTCCTCGGGCTGCGCCTGGCCGCGATCCAGGTGGTCGCCACCGCCACCGTCGCCGCCTACGTCGGCCTCGGCGGGCTCGGCCGCTTCATCATCGACGGGCTCGCCACCAAGGACTTCCCCAGCGCGATCGGGGGCGCGGTGCTCGTCGCCGGGCTCGCCCTGATCGTGCAGCTCGCCTTCTCGCTGCTGCAGCGAGTGGCCGTCTCCCCGGGAGTGAGCAGGCGGGTCACGGTCCGCTAGTCTCATTACCCCCCGAAATAGAAGGGAATTGCACGATGCGGCGAATCTTCGCCACCGCGGCGGTCACGGTGGCCGCGGTGCTGACTTTGGGAGCATGCGGCGATGGGGGGGATCCGCTCGGCACGAGCGCCAGCGTGGCGCCGACGACCTCCGGTTCCGCGTCCGCCGGCAAGGTGGTCGTGGGCTCCGCCAACTTCCCCGAGAACGTCCTGCTCGCCTCCATCTACTCCCAGGCCCTGCAGGCCAAGGGCGTCCAGGTGGAGGAGAAGTTCAACATCGGCAGCCGTGAGGTGATCATCGACCAGATCAAGTCCGGCGCGCTGACCGTCCTGCCCGAGTACAACGGCGGCCTGCTCGGCTTCATCGACCCCAAGAGCACCGCCGCGAGCAAGGACGACGTCAACGCCGAGCTGAAGTCCAAGCTGCCCGCCGAGCTGGAGATCCTGGACTCCTCGGCCGCCGAGGACAAGGACTCCCTGACGGTGACCAAGGAGGCCGCCGCCAAGGACGGCCTGACCACCATCGAGGACCTCGCCAAGGTGGCGAAGAACTACGTGGTCGGCGGCCCGCCGGAGTTCAAGAAGCGCCGCGAGGCCCAGTTCAAGGACGTGTACGGCATCACGTTCAAGGAGTGGAAGTCGACCGGCGAGACCACGGCCGACGCCATCAAGAGCGGCGCGGTCCAGGTGGGGAACGTCTTCACGACCGACCCGAAGATCCTGATCAACGGTCTGGTCCCGCTGCAGGACCCGAAGAACGTCTTCAGCGCCCAGAACGTCACCCCGCTCGTCAACAAGGCGGGCGCCAACGACACCGTCCGCACGACCCTGAACGCCATCTCGGCCAAGCTCGACACCAACGCGCTGGTCGACCTGATGAAGCGCGTCGCCGTCGAGAAGGACGACCCGCCGGTCGTCGCCAAGGACTGGCTGACCCAGAACGGCCTCGCCTGATCCCGGCGGTGGACGGACCCCTCGCGGAGCGCCTCCGCGAGGGGTCCTCCGTCTCACGGCGGGGGCGGCCGGTGGTAGGAGTGGGCCATGAACGAGTTCACGGAGGCGATGCGGCAACTCGCCGCGGGAGTGGCCGTGGTCACCGTGCGGGACGGCCGTGACGACATCGGCACCACCGTCACCACCTTCTGCTCCCTCTCCGCGGACCCTCCCATGGTGCTGCTCAGCCTGACCGCCTCCGGCTACCTGTGCGAGGTGCTGCTGCGCCAGGACCGCTGGGCGGCCAGCCTGCTCTCCGGCGGCCAGGCCGTGGTGGCCAGCCGGTTCGCCACGCCGGGACGCCCGAGCGCGCGCCTGCTGGTCGCCGGCACGCCGCACCACCGGGGACGGCACACCGGGGCGTTCGTGCTGGACGGCGGCGTGGCCGCGCTGGAGGCGGAGACGGCCCGCGTCATCCCGGCGGGCGACCACACCGTCTTCCTGGCCCAGGTGCTCGGCGTCGATTACGTCGAGCCGTCGCTCGCCCCTCTGGTCCGCATGCGGGGCAGGTACCGCGCCATCACTTGACCGCTGACCTGCCCGGAAGTCACTTGACGGGTGGCCTCCCAGGGAGTGGCGCGGTGTCCACGCGCCGATGAATTTCACAAGTCGGGCGGCGTTCGGGGGATTAGATCGAAGCAGGCGTGTCATAGGTCGCGGTATGGACGCGAACACCGTGCTACTCGCAGTCGTCGTCATCACGGCTCTGGCCTTCGACTTCACCAACGGTTTCCACGACACGGCCAACGCCATGGCCACGTCCATCGCGACCGGCGCGCTCCGCCCCAAGATCGCCGTCGCCCTGTCGGCGATCCTGAACTTCGCCGGCGCGTTCCTGTCCCTGAAGGTCGCGGCGACGATCGCGACGGGCATCGTCGAGACCGGCGCCATCACGCTCACCGTGGTGTTCGCCGGCCTGGTCGGCGGGCTCGCCTGGAACCTCCTCACCTGGTACTTCGGCATCCCGTCGAGTTCCTCGCACGCGCTGATCGGCGGGGTCGTCGGCGCCACGCTGATCGCCGCGGGGGCCTCGGCGGTCAAGGGCGCCGCGATCGTCGCCAAGGTGCTGATCCCCGCGCTGCTCGCGCCGCTCGCGGCCGTCCTCGTCGCCACGGTGGGCACGTACCTGGTGTACGCGCTGACGAGGAACGTCGCGGACGGCGTGCGCAGCCGGGGCTACCGGTACGGCCAGATCGGCTCGGCGTCGCTGGTGTCGCTCGCGCACGGCACGAACGACGCCCAGAAGACCATGGGCATCATCACGCTGGCGCTGATCACCGCGGGCGCGATCGGCAAGGAGGCGGGCACTCCGCTGTGGGTGATCGCCTCCAGCGCCACGGCCATCGCGGCCGGCACCTGGATCGGCGGCTGGCGCGTGATCCGCACGCTGGGCAAGGGCCTGACCGAGATCGAGACCCCGCAGGGGTTCGCGGCGGAGAGCTCGTCGGCCGCCGTCATCCTGGCCTCCTCGCACTTCGGTTTCCCGCTGTCCACCACGCACGTCTGCACCGGCTCGGTCATCGGCTCCGGGCTCGGCAAGCGGCTGGCCGAGGTGCGCTGGAGTGTGGCCACCCGCATGGTCACCGCCTGGCTCCTCACCCTGCCCGCCGCCGCGCTCGTCGGCGCGCTGGCCTGGGGCGGCGCCAACCTGATCGGCGGCGCGGCCGGGGTCACCGTGGTCTTCGCGGTCACGCTGATCCTGTCCGGCGCCCTCTACCTGGCCTCGCGCCGCGCCCCGGTGCACGCGGGGAACGTCAACGACGACTGGGCCGGAGGCGTGGCCCCGGCCGTGAAGGGAGGCGTCGCGTGAACGACTACATCGACCTCGACGCGCTGTGGAAGGTGCTCGTGGCCGCGCTGCTCGCCGGCGCGGGCCTGGTCGCCGTCTACTCGCTGGCCCTGGTGGGCCTGGCGAACGGCCGCGCCGCCGGCCGCGTCGCCGCCGGCCTGTGCTTCCTGGTCGTGGCCGCGGGCCTGGTCCTCGGCCTGTACGTCATGCTCGCCAAGTGATCGCGGGAACGCGCGCCGCCGGAGCACGGGGGCCCGGCGGCGCGGCGTCCGGCGGGGTCAGCCGCGCGGGTCGAAGCCGCGGGCGTCCACGGCCAGGCCGAGCGCGGCGGCGATCCCGTCCCACCTCACGTACTTGAAGTCGGTGTTCTCGCGGTCGGGCACGGCCGGGGTGTTGACGCCGTCGTGGGTGACGAACAGGCCGTTCGGGAAGCCGTCCAGCGGCACGTTGACGACGGCGGCGCCGTCGCTGATCTCCGCGCCGTCCACGCCGGGCCGCGGGCCGACCCGGAACCCGCCGACGTAGGCGTTGGAGCCTTCGCGCCGGTAGACGGCGAAGGTGTCGTCGCCCTGGCTGGAGGCCAGCAGGTAGCCCTGCCCGCCGCGCCGGTAGTAGATCGTGAGCCCTTCGACGTCGGTCGACAGATGCCCGCCGCCGTACCCGGGGTCGGCGCCGGGCGCGCATTCCTCGGTCTCGGGGTCGTACGTCGCGGGCACGCCGTACTCGCGCACCCGGTCCACGAGCACCGGGGCGCCGGTGAGGTCGGCGCGCACCCGCCAGATGCCGACGTCCTCCTGCCCGGCGTACAGCACGTCGGCCTGCTGGTCCACGACCATGCCCTCGACCTGCGGGGCCTCGCCCGGCTCGAGGCACGGGGCCCAGGCGCTCCCGTCCGGGAGGGTGAAGGAGGCGGGCAGGTCCAGGGTCCTGACGAGGCGGTAGCCGACCGTGCCGCCGGGGCGGGGCTCCAGCCTGACCAGGCCGAGCGAGGTCCGGTGCCGGCGGCTGACCAGCGCGTAGGTGCCCGTGGCGTCCTTCCAGGCGGCCAGGCCGTACGCGGTCGCCGCCTCGTCGACCTCTTCCTGGGTGGAGTTGAAGATGAACGGCGCCGCCGGGTCGGTGACGTCGGTCAGCCGTCCCCGCGTGATCGCGTAGATGCGGAGCCGGTCGCCGCCGCGGTCGGACACCAGCGCCAGATCGCGCCCGCCGAAGCCGTAGGCGACGTCCACGTTGTTGAACCGGCCGCGCTCGTGATCGGGACCGGGCGCCGGGGAAGCGGGCACGTGCTGGAGCTCCCGGCCGGCGAGGTCGTAGACGAACAGCCCCGCGTCCTTCGCCGTCGCGATCACCACGGCCTTGCCCTGCCCCGCCGGGGGGACCCAGACGGCGGGGTCGTCGCCGTTGGCGTTGCCGCCCGCCTCGTCGTCGAACAGCGGGGGCGTCTCCAGGTGCGGGGGCACGGACGGCAGGCCGTACGCGGACGCGGGAGCGCAGATCGCTCCCGCCAGTGCGAAGGTCAGTGCGGCGGCGGCGAGCCTCGGGCGCATGAAGCCCTCCTCGTGTGGGGGGATTTGCTTCGGCGCACGCAATTATGGGTTTACGGCTCGGGGGCCGAACATCTTCGGGCAATGACGTTCTGATGCACGCCCGGTGGCGCGGAGATGTCGGACCTGTGTCGCGGACGTCCGCCGGATGTTCTCCGGCCCCGGCTTTCTCCCGGCCAATCTGGAGGTGTAGTGTCTAGGTTATGCGGATGGGCGAAGGGGTCGAGTGGGCGGTGCACTGCTGCCTCACGCTGGGCTGGCTCGGCGACGACCAGCCGGTCTCGACCGCCAGGCTCGCCGCGGGCTACGAGCTGCCGCCCGCCTACCTGAACAAGCAGTTGCAGGCGCTGGTCCGCGCGGGGATCCTCACCTCCACGGCCGGGGCGCGCGGCGGCTTCCGCCTGGGGCGCCCGCTGGACAAGATCACGTTGCTGGACGTGGTCACGGCGATCGAGGGGCCGGACGAGGCGTTCCAGTGCACCGAGATCCGTCAGCGCGGCTCGGGCGCCGAGTCGCCGGCGCGCAGTTTCGTCGCGCCCTGCGCGGTCTCGACCGCGATGCGCAAGGCGGAGCTGGCCTATCGCCGCGCGCTGGCGGCGCAGACCCTCGCCGAGGTCAAGGTGGCGGCCGAGCGGCACGTGCCACGTCTGGAGGACTCCGTCCGGCGCTGGTACGGGCGCGGCTGAGATCACGTTGACACGGGGGAGGGGCGATACGTGGGGCCTAAAACTGGATATGAGATATCTAGAATGCGCCACCTCACGGAGTGCCGGCGAATGATCGCGGACGGCGGGCGGCGGGGGCCGTCCCCCGGTAGAGCCCTTGTGGCGCACGAAGACGTCCGTACGGCGATCCCGCCGTACGGCTCGAACCATCGATGACAGGAGAGACGGCCATGGAGCCACGGATGAACAACTTCGCCAAGATCGCCGCCGACGGCTACCGCGCCATGCAGGCCGTGGAGGCGTACCTCGGGCACAGCGACGTTCCCGACAGCCTGCTGGAACTGGTGCGGATCCGGGCCAGCCAGATCAACGGCTGCGGGTTCTGCCTGGACATGCACCACCACACCGCCAAGCGCGCCGGCGAGACCGACGAACGGCTCTTCACCGTCGCCGGATGGCGCGAGGCGCCCTACTACACCTCGGAGGAGCGCGCGGCCCTCGCCCTGACCGAGGCCGTCACGCGGCTGGCCGACGGCGAGGGCGTCCCCGACGCGGTGTGGGACGACGCGGCCGACAACTTCGACGAGAAGTCCCTGGCCGCCCTCGTGGTCGCCATCGCCCAGATCAACGCCTGGAACCGCATCAACGTCACGATCCGCTCGGTCGCCGGCTCCCACCGCCACGCGGTCGCCGCGTCCTGACCCATGACGGCCCGCGCCCGGCCGAGGGCGCGGGCCGGCTCATTGGTAGCCGAACCAGCCGGGGACGTCCAGGCGGAACACGTCGTGCGGGGTGAGCGTGCGCAGGTCGGCCTCCATGGCGCGCAGGCGGTCCTCGCCGATGGTCTCGGCCCAGCGGGCGCGCAGGGCGTCGAAGACGCGGGCCGAGCGGGTCAGGCTGTCGGCGCCGCGGGCGGTGAGGCGGACGATCTTGCGGCGGGCGTCGTCCGGGTCGGAGGCGCGCTCGACGTAGCCGAGGCGCTCCAGCGTGTCGACGGTCTTGCCGGCGGCCTGCTTGGAGACGCCGAGCCTGCGGCCGAGTTCGGCGGCGGTCGTGCCGCGCGTGCCGATGGCCTGCATGACGAACCCGTGCATCGGCCGCAGGTCGGGATGGCCCTGGCGGGCCAGCTCGGCGTGCAGCTCGTCGATCAGCGTGCGAAAGCCCAGGAAGAGCCGCAGCGGCAGCTCGAAGCCGGGAGGGTCGCTTGACACGATGGACAACCTCGTTCACTATCTAGACAACCGCGTTGTCTATTGTACGAGGAGAACACCGTGCCCGTCATCCGCCATGCGCAAAGCCGCAGGACAGAGACCCCCAACGCCATCATGACCACCTACGCCTCGCCCACCCAGGGCGGCGCCGGCCTGTCGCTGTGGCGCGTCGAGATGGAGGCCGGCCAGACGGGGCCGGCGCACGCGTTCGACGCCGAGCTGGTGTGGACCGTGCTGTCCGGGGAGGGCGCCATCGAGCTCGGCGCCGAGAGCTTCACGATCGCGCCCGGCGACACCGTGGTGCTGCCCGCGGGCGTGCGCCGCCGGCTGTCCACCGGCTCCGGCCTCGCCCTGGTCGCCGCCGCGCCCGCCGGCGCCCGCGCCTACACCACGGACGGCGCGCCCGACGTGCCCGGCGCGTGCGCCGCGCCGGAGGGCGACATGCTGCTGCCCGCCTGGATGGCGTAGGCGCCGGCCGGCCGGGGCCTTCCGCCACTCCGGCCGCGGTTCACCCCTCCGTCAGCGGATGGTCCACCACCCCGGGAGCATCAACGGCCCGTAGGCCGGCAGTCCGAGCTCGGCGGTCAGCCGCGTCAGCGGGCCCCACGCCTCCAGGCGGACCCGCGCGAGCGCGGCGGCGCGGTCCTCGCTGGACTCGGCCGGGCGCAGGCGCTCCAGCGGGTGGACGCGAGGATAGGTGCGCACGGGGGCGTTCTTGGGCAGGCCCGCCCGGCTCCTGGCCAGGTCCACGGCGTCCTCCAGGCCGCCGAGCCGGTCGACCAGGCCGCTGTCGCGGGCGTCGGCGCCCGTCCACACCCGGCCGCGCGCCAGGTCGTGGGCGCGCTCGCGGTCGATGCCCCGGCCCTCGGCGACCTTGCCCACGAAGTCGTCGTAGATGCGGTCGAGCCAGGTGTTGACCCGCGCCCACTGCGCCTCGGAGTAGGAGCGGCTCGGCGAGAACATGCCCGAGTTGGCGCCGACGTCGACCGACTCGGAGGTGATGCCGACCCGGCCGAGCAGCCCCGCCAGGGACGGCTTGCCGCCGAACACGCCGATCGAGCCGGTGAGCGTGCCGGGCTGGGACACGATCACGTCGGCCGCCATCGAGACGAAGTAGCCGCCCGACGCCGCCAGGTCGCCCATCGAGATGATCACCGGCTTGCCGGCCTTGCGGGTCAGCACGACCTCGCGCCAGATGACGTCCGAGGCGACGTACGACCCGCCGGGGCTGTCGACGCGGAAGACGACGGCCTTGACCGAGTCGTCCTTGCGGGCGGCGCGGAAGGCGGCGCTGATCGTGTCCGAGCCCATGGCGCCCCCGCCGCCGAGGGGGCTGCGCCCGCTGCGGCCGAGGCGGATAGCGCCGTTGCCGTGGATCAGCGCCACGACGCGCTCGCCGGGGTGGGGCAGCTTGCCGGAGATCGGTCCCTTGGCGTACCGCGAGACGTACAGCAGGAGGTCGCCCTCCTCGCGGATCTCGTCGTAGACCTCGTCGCGGTAGGCGAGCCGGTCGACCAGGCCGGCCTCCAGGGCCTCGGCGCCGATGAACGGCCCCTGGTCGATCAGCTCGCGCACGCGCTCGGGCGCGAGGCCGCGGCCCTCGGCGACGCCGGCGACGATCTGCTCGATGACCGACTCGGCGATCCGCTCGGCGGACTCGCGGTGCGCCTCGGTCATGTGGTCCTGGGTGAAGGTGTTGGCCGCGGTCTTGTACTCGTGCCGCTGGCCGATCTGGTAGTCGACGCCGAGCTTGCCGAGCGCGTTCTTCACGAAGCGCTGCTCCAGGCTGACGCCGGTCAGCCCGACGTCGCCCGAGGGCTGCAGGTAGACCTTCTCGAAGGCGCTGGCCAGGTAGTACGGCACGGTGCCCGCGCCGAACTCGCCGAACGTCTCGCCGAAGGCCACGGTCATCTTGCCGGCGGCCCGGAGCTGGACGACCGCCGTGCGCAGCTCCTGCACCATGGCCAGCCCGATGGGACGCCCGCCGATCTTGACGACGAGGCCCTTGACCCGGGGATCCCTGCGCGCGCGGCGCAGGCCCTCCAGCACGTCGGCGAAACGGGTCTTGCGCATGGACAGGAGGGCGCCCAGCGGGTCGGACGGGGGGCCCTCGGTGAGACCCTCGGTCAGGTCGAGCTCAAGGATCAAGGGGGCCGTGCGTCGCTGCCGGAACCGGTCGACCGATTCGATGATCGCCTTAGTCGCGTCCATAGCGCCACCCTAGGCGACGTTTCCGGTAAAGAGGCGCAGGCTTTTCCCCGGGAGGACCAGGATGCCGCCCCGGCGCGGGCCGGGGCGGCCGATGGGCGAGGTTCATGCCCTTTCGCCGGGCTCCTCGCGAAGCTCCTCGCCGACCTCGCTGACGCCCTCGTCCGGCCTGGCGGCGTCCCGCACGGCGCCGGGGCCGCTGGTGCGGACGGCCCGCCGGGCCTCCTCCGCGAGCGGCCGGGCGGCCGGGCCTTCGTGGCGCAGCCACAGCGCGCCGAGCGGCGGCACCCGCAGCCGCGCCGAGTACGGCAGCCCGTGCCAGGGCTCCGCCTCGGCCTCGACGGCGCCGAGGTTGCCGACCCCGCTGCCGTGGTAGTCGAAGGCGTCGGTGTTGACGACCTCCTCCCAGCGGCCCCCGGCGGGCAGGCCGAGGACGTAGTCCTCGTGCGGGCGGCCGGAGAAGTTGGCGACGCACGCCACCATCGAGCCGTCGTCGCCGTGGCGCACGAACGAGAAGACGTTCCCCGGGGCGTCGTCGGCGTCGATCCACTGGAAGCCGTCGGGGGTGTGGTCCTGGGAGTACATGGCCCGGGTCTCGCCGTACACGCGGTTCAGGTCGCGCACCAGGCGCTGCACGCCCTGGTGGGGCTCGAAGTCCAGCACCCACCAGTCCAGCCCGCGCTCCTCCGACCACTCCGAGCCCTGGCCGAACTCGCTGCCCATGAACAGCAGCTTCTTGCCCGGGTGCGCCCACATGAACGCCAGCAGGGCCCGCAGGTTGGCGAAGCGCTGCCACTCGTCGCCGGGCATCTTGCCGAGCAGCGACCCCTTGCCGTGCACGACCTCGTCGTGGGAGAGGGGGAGCACGAAGTTCTCGGAGTAGGCGTACATCAGCGAGAACGTCATCTGGTGGTGGTGGTACTGCCGGAAGACCGGCTCGTGCTGGAGGTAGGCCAGCGTGTCGTGCATCCAGCCCATGTTCCACTTGAAGCCGAACCCGAGCCCGCCCAGGTACACCGGGCGCGACACCCCCGGCCACGC
This sequence comes from Sphaerisporangium krabiense, assembly GCF_014200435.1. NCBI lineage: Bacteria > Bacillati > Actinomycetota > Actinomycetes > Streptosporangiales > Streptosporangiaceae > Sphaerisporangium > Sphaerisporangium krabiense. Next base: position 3,916,477 of record NZ_JACHBR010000001.1, read on the forward strand.
GGTGGACTCCTCGGCGATCGTGACGATGCCGGGCGCCTCGCGGTAGGCGACCGCGTTCATCTCCTTGAGGAACTCCACCGCGTCCAGGTTCTCGCGCCCGCCGTGGACGTTCGGCGTCCACTCGCCCTCGCGGCGCGAGTAGTCCAGGTAGAGCATCGAGGCGACCGCGTCCACGCGCAGCCCGTCGACGTGGAACTCCTTCAGCCAGTAGACGGCGTTGGCGACCAGGAAGTTGCGGACCTCGCGGCGGCCGTAGTCGAAGATGTAGGTGCCCCACTCGGGGTGGGTGCCGCGGCGGGGGTCGGCGTGCTCGTACAGGGGCGTGCCGTCGAACCTGCCGAGCGACCATTCGTCCTTGGGGAAGTGGGCGGGCACCCAGTCGAGCAGGACGCCGATGCCGGCCGCGTGCAGGCGGTCGATCAGGTGCCGGAACTCGTCCGGCGTGCCGAACCGCGCGGTCGGGGCGTAGTAGGAGCTGATCTGGTAGCCCCAGGAGCCGCCGAAGGGATGCTCGGCGACGGGCAGGAACTCCACGTGCGAGAAGCCCATCTCCTGGACGTACTCGACGAGTTCGGTGGCCAGCTCGGTGTAGGACAGGCCGGGGCGCCAGGAGCCGAGGTGGACCTCGTAGGCGGCCATGGGCTCGGCGAGCCGGTCGCGGTCCGGGCGATCGCGCATCCACGCGTCGTCGTTCCAGGTGTAGGCGGACGCCTCGACGATCGAGGCGGTGGCGGGCGGGACCTCGGTGCGCCGGGCCATCGGGTCGGCCTTGGACCGCCAGACCGAGTCGGCGCCGAGCACCGAGAACTTGTAGCGCTCACCGGCGCCGATCCCGGGGACGAACAGCTCCCACACGCCGGAGGAGCCGAGCGAGCGCATCGGGTGGCCCGAGCCGTTCCAGTGGTTGAAGTCGCCCTCGACGCGCATCCCGCGCGCGTTCGGGGCCCAGACGGCGAAGGCGGTGCCGTCCTCGTCGCCGTGCCGCATGACCCGGGCGCCGAGGACCTCCCACAGGCGCTCGTGGCGGCCCTCGCCGATCAGGTGCAGGTCGATCTCGCCCAGCGTGGGCCAGTGGTGGTACGGGTCGCCCACGTCGTGGGGCTCGCCGCCCTCGTAGGTCACCCGCAGGTGGTAGGACGGGATCTTGTCCACGCCGGGCAACGTGACCGTGAACACGCCGTGCGCCTCGTGGCGCATCTCGTGGACGGTCTCCTGGCCGCCGTCGTCGAGCACCAGCTCGACCTTCTCGGCCAGGGGCTTCAACGCCCGCACCGTCATGCCGTCGGAAGAGGGGTGCGCGCCCAGGATCGAGTGCGGATCATGGTGTGCGCCGCCCGCCAGTCGGTTCAGGTCCAGGTCCGCGTTCATCGAATCGCTCACCGCTCCTCAGGCGCCTTGCTCGTCACTGCCTCTGCGTAGTTCTTAACCCTGCCCCAGAACGGCCTGCCAACCCACGATGTCGGAGCTATCACACCTTGCCTATGGCAAACGTGTGGTCCAGGCGTTTCGGGCGGTATGTCTCACCAATTCAGGACACGCAGCTCGCCGGTGGTCAGGTCGGCGATCACCCGCCCCACGTCCAGCCACCGGCCGTCGGGAAACCTCACGAAAAGCTGCAGGCAGCGGTGGAGCTCGCACCCGTGCCTGCGGAAGATCAGGCTGTGCACGCGCAGCTCGGCGGGCGACGTCAGCGGCCGGCCCGCCGCCGCGGCGTACGACCGCCTGACCAGGGCGCCGAGCCGGGGCTGGGCCAGCAGCACCTCCGTGGCCCTGGCCTCCTCCCACCGCGTGGGCGCCGGGCGCGTCGCCGCGCCCGCGGGACCGGCGTCCGCGGTGGACTCCGACCGCACGGGCTGGCGCCGGGCGTCCACGACCGGGGGCCCGGCCGCCTGCGTCAGGCATGACGTCAGGACCAGGCTCAAGGCGACGGCCCCCGCCCCCACGACGGCGACCCGCCTTCGCCGCATCCTCCCACCGCCTCACGCTAGGCATGCGCGCGACTACGGATGGTAATCTACCGTGCGGCCTGCGTGAAGGCGGCGAGCGGGATCGGCAGCCATGTCGGGCGGTTGCGCGCCTCGTACACGACCTCGTAGGCGGCCTTGCTCAGCTCGAGCGCCCGCAGCACGACCGCGTCGTCGCCGTGGATCCTGCCGCCGCCCGCCGAGTACCCCGCGATGAACGCCGCCCGGTTGCGCTCGGCCCACTCGGCCGCGCACGGTTCCAGCGCCTCAGCGTCGGGACGGCCGAACAGCAGGTGGCGCGCGGCGTAGTCGAACGAGCGCAGCATGCCGGCCACGTCCCTGAGCGGGGAGTCCAGCGCGCGACGCTCGCGCAGCGGCTGACCGGGCTCGCCCTCGAAGTCCAGGACGACCCATTCGCTCGGCGTCCGCATGACCTGGCCGAGGTGGTAGTCGCCGTGCACCCGCTGGACCGTGATCGGCCGCCCGATGTCGGCCAGCCGGTCGAACGCCCGGTGCGCGACCCCGGCGTGCGCGGCCAGCTCGGGCACCTCGGAGATCGCCGACTCCAGGCGGCGCCTGAACCCCTCGACCATGCGCTTCACTTCGGGCGTCTCGATCGTGCTCGTGGGGAAGGCGTCGGCCATCTGGCGGTGCAGGTGGGCGGTGGCCATGCCGAGCCGGTGCGACTCGGCGGCGAAGTCGCCGCCCGCGTCGCAGCACGGTGTGCCGGGCGGCGAGCCGTACAGGTCGCGGACGCTGGTCAGGGCGAGCGCCCAGCCGTCGCTGGCGGTCGGCAGGAACTCCTGGACGAAGGCGAGCGTGGTGTTCTGGCCGTCGACGTCGGTCTCGACCCAGCCGTAGGGGCGGGCGATGTTGTGCGAGCCCCGGCGCGCCAGGGCCGAGACGACCTCCACCTCGGGGTTGACGCCGGGGATCAGCTTGCGGAACAGCTTGCAGATGTAGGCGTCGCCGAACACCAGGGAGGTGTTGGACTGCTCGCCGCCGAGGACGAGGCTGCGCAGCGAGGTGTCGATCGTGGTGCCGGGCATGCGCCGGAAGCGCAGCGGGCCGACGTCGGCGTCCCCGGCCATGGCCGCGAGCAGCACCCCGGTCACGTCGGCGTCGTGGACGGCGTCGTAGGCGAAGCCCTCCTCGGTCTCGCCGATCGCGACGTGGCGCAGCCGCTGGGGCAGCTCGGGGCGCAGCCCCACGAGCAGTTGGTAGCGGTCGACGGCGTCCCCCTGGGTGACGGTGATCACCACGTGGCGCACGGAGACCTGGTCGCCCGTGGTCCTGGAGGAACCCGCCACATCGCTCTGGCGGGTTTCTTCAAGACCACGGAGGGGCAAAGGAGTGGCCGATTCCACGGCCAGCCCCGAGATCGCGCGGCTCTTGCCGGCGAACCACCGCTGCCCGGTGATCCAGCCGGCAAGGAGCTCTTCGAGAGTATGTGTCACGTCTCCTCGGCTGCTGCGCTCGTCGGCGGAAGGGTGAACCAATAGAACCCATGCCCAGGAAGCGTCAAAAGATACGGAAGTTCCCCGATTGGGGGGAAAGGAACCCCGCCCGTGCACTCCACCGGCGTGACCCCCTCGAACCTCCGCAGGTCCAGCTCCACCGGCTGCGGGAAGCGGGACAGGTTGTTGACGCACAGGACTCGATCGTCGCCGAGCTCGCGGACGAAGGCCAGCACACTGGGGTTGGAAGAGTTGAGCTCCGTGAACTCGCCGAGCCCGAACACCGGGTGCCGCTTGCGGATCTCGATCATCTTCTTCGTGAAGTGCAGCAACGACCCGGCGTTCTTCTGCTGCGCCTCGACGTTCAGCGCCTGGTACCCGTAGATCGGGTCCATGATCACCGGCAGGTAGAGCCGGCCGGGGTCGCAGTCGGAGAACCCGGCGTTGCGGTCGGGCGTCCATTGCATGGGCGTGCGGACGCCGTCGCGGTCGCCGAGCCAGATGTTGTCGCCCATGCCGATCTCGTCGCCGTAGTAGAGCACCGGGCTGCCCGGCAGGCTCATCAGCAGGGCGGTGAACAGCTCGATCTGGTTGCGGTCGTTCTCCAGCAGCGGGGCGAGGCGGCGGCGGATGCCGACGTTGGCCCGCATGCGCGGGTCCTTGGCGTACTCGGTGTACATGTAGTCGCGCTCTTCGTCGGTCACCATCTCGAGGGTGAGCTCGTCGTGGTTGCGCAGGAAGATGCCCCACTGGCAGTTCTCGGGGATCTTGGGCGTCTGGGCCATGATCTCGGAGATCGGGTAGCGGGTCTCGCGGCGCACGGCCATGAAGATGCGCGGCATGAGCGGGAAGTGGAACGCCATGTGGCACTCGTCGCCGCCGGTGACCGGGTCGCCGAAGTACTCGACGACGTCGGCGGGCCACTGGTTGGCCTCGGCGAGCAGGACCCGGTCGGGGTACAGACGGTCCACCTCACGCCTGACCCGCTTGAGGTAGGCGTGCGTCGGCGCCAGGTTCTCGCAGTTGGTGCCCTCCTGCTCGAACAGGTAGGGGACCGCGTCGAGGCGGAAGCCGTCGATGCCGAGGTCGAGCCAGAACCGCAGGACCTCCAGCATGGCGTCCTGGACGGCCGGGTTCTCGTAGTTCAGGTCCGGCTGGTGGTGGAAGAACCGGTGCCAGTAGTACTGGCCGCGTACCGGGTCGTAGGTCCAGTTGGACGCCTCGGTGTCGATGAAGATGATGCGGGCGTCGCTGTACTGCTCGTTCTCGTCGGACCAGACGTAGAAATCGCCGAACGGACCGGTGGGGTCGTGGCGGGACGCCTGGAACCAGGGGTGCTGGTCGCTGGTGTGGTTCATGACCAGGTCGGCGATGACCCGCATTCCCCGCTTGTGCGCCTCGTCGACGAGCTTGATGAAGTCTCCCAGGTCTCCGAAATCCGGGAGGATCTTCATGAAGTCGGAAATATCGTATCCACCGTCTTTGAGGGGAGATTCGTAGAGCGGCAGGAGCCACAGGCAGTCGACGCCGAGCCACTGGAGGTAATCCAGCTTGTTGATGAGGCCCCGGATGTCTCCGGTGCCGTCGCCGTTCGAGTCCGCGAAGCCCCGGATGAGGACCTCGTAGAAGACGGCGCGCTTGTACCAGCGCGGGTCGCGCGGCTTTTCGTGGGTGAAAGTGTCAGGAACCGGCTGAGGCGTCAAGCTCACCTGTGGACTCCCCGCTGTGCTTATGCGCGCGTACGCCGACGCGGCCGGGCGTCTATGACCGGCCGGCCGGCGTCGCTCGCAGTGTGAGGACGTGGGCTGGGTTGATATGTGGATCGAGGCGCACGTAGTTGGCATGCCGCCATTGGTACGACTCGCCCGAGAGCTCGTCGTCCACGATGAACTCCGCACCCCAATCGAGGCCGAGGCCCGGCATGTCCAGGGTGACCGTCGCCTCGTGCGTGTTGTGCGGATCCAGATTGACGACGACCAGGACCACATCGCCCAGACCGTGCCGTCGTGTGGACGGGTCGTAGGCGCCGGGCAGCCGCTTGGAGAAGCAGATCATGTCCGGGTGGTCGACGCTGTGGAACCGTAGGTTACGCAGTTCCTGGACCGCTGGGTGTGCTCTTCTGAACAAATTGAGGGTCGTGATGAACGGCGCGAGGCTGCGGCCGTCGCGTTCCGCGCCCGCCCAGTCACGAGGCCGCAGCTCGTACTTCTCGCTGTTCAGGTACTCCTCGCTGCCCGGACGCACCGGGGTGCCCTCGGCGAGCTCGTAGCCCGCGTACATGCCCCACGAGGGGGACGCCAGGGCGGCGAGGACGGCCCTGATCTTGAAGGCGGGCACGCCTCCGGTCTGGAGGTATTCGTGCAGGATATCCGGGGTGTTCACGAAGAAGTTCGGCCGCAGGTAGTGGCTCGTCTCGTGGGACAGCTCGGAGAAGTAGCTCTCCAGCTCCCCGGCGGTGGTCCGCCACGTGAAGTAGGTGTAGGACTGGTGGAAACCGATCTTGGCGAGGGCGCGCAGCATCGGCGGCCTGGTGAACGCCTCCGACAGGAAAACCACGTCGGGGTCGGTGGTGTAGATCTCGCCGAGCAGCCGCTCCCAGAACTCCACCGGCTTGGTGTGCGGGTTGTCGACGCGGAAGATGCGCACGCCGTGGTCCATCCAGTGGCGCACGACCCGCAGGACCTCGGCGTAGATGCCCTCGGGGTCCTTGTCGAAGTTCAGCGGGTAGATGTCCTGGTACTTCTTCGGAGGGTTCTCGGCGTAGGCGATCGACCCGTCGGCGCGGATCGTGAACCACTCCGGGTGCTCCTTGACCCACGGGTGGTCGGGGGAGCACTGCAGCGCCAGGTCGAGAGCGACCTCCAGGCCGAGGTCCCCGGCCCGCTTCACGAAGGCGTCGAAGTCCTCCATGGTGCCGAGGTCGGGGTGGATCGCGTCGTGGCCGCCCTCCGCGGCGCCGATCGCCCACGGGGAGCCCACGTCGTACGGCTCGGGGTGCAGGGTGTTGTTGCGGCCCTTGCGGTAGGCGTCGCCGATGGGGTGGACGGGCGGCAGGTAGACGACGTCGAAGCCCATGGCGGCGACGGCCGGCAGCCGTTCGGCGGCCGTCCGGAAATTTCCGGACTTGGGGGGGACGTCCTCCGCGATCACCGCGCCCTCGGAGCGAGGGAACAGCTCGTACCACGAGCCGAACAGCGCGCGGCGGCGGTCGACCCGGATCCGGTACCGCGGCCCCCGCGTGACCAGGTCGCGCAGGGGATGGGCGGCCAGGGCGCTCGCGACGTCCGGGAGCTGCGCGTACGACAGACGGGCCCGCGGGTCGAGCTCGTCGTCGCGCAGGCGGTCCGCCACCTCCTGCAGCACGGCGCGGTGGGCGCAGTCCTCGCACCCCGCCTGCCGGACGCCCTTCGCGGCCCGCTCGAAGATGCGGGCCCCCTCCTCGCACATCAAATCGACGTCGATGCCTCGGGGGATCTTGATGCCCGCGTCGTGCAGCCAGGTGGCGACCGGGTCGCTCCAGGCCTCCACGCGGAACTGCCAGGTGCCCTCCGTGGGCAGCGTCACCTCCACCGACCACCGGTCGGTGCCCGGCGCGCCTTCCCGCATCAGCAGGAGCGGCCTTCGAGCGCCGTCCGGGTCGAAGAGCACGACGCCGGCCGCCACCGCGTCGTGTCCCTCGCGGAACACGGTGGCGCTTATCTCGAAAGTCTCGCCCGCCGCGGATTTCGCGGGCCACCGCCCGCAATCGACGACTGGGTGAATGTCCTGTATTGGGATTCGTCCGATCATCGCGTCTCAAGGTAGCGGCGACGCACCGGGCGTCACCGGGAATTGTGAGGGCAAGGATTGATCTTTGCTTCAGGTAGGTTCCCGGCACGGGGCCTGGGATGTGCGGGCATGGTCGGCTCCGGCCGGGAGTGACCGTGTCATCCCGAGTCCGGAGAGGTTGCGGTGAGGCTCTTACATGGGACTGCCCCCATAGTCCATCCTCAAGCATGCCCCGGGGAAGTTACGGGCCCACGGCGCGCCTTTTCTCCATCATGTTGCCGGTGTGCGCGACAGTCGTACATGATCGAGTTGAGATCACTGTGCCGCGTCGGCTTTAGTGAGGTTTGAGCATGTTGGCTAGTGGTGAGAGCGAATCGCAGTACATCTGGCAGACGCAAAGAGCGTTTCGGTCGCGCGTCGTGGCGCTGAGTAACTAGGGTCTGGCCCCGTGAGAGCAATCCGCAGATTCACCGTCCGTACCGTCCTTCCCGCAGAGCTGGCCGCCCTGGGCGAGCTGGTCCACAACCTGCGCTGGTCCTGGCATCCCGAGACCTTGGACCTATTCGCGGAGGTGGACCCAGCCACCTGGGAACGGGTCGGGCACGACCCGGTCGCCCTTCTGGGAGCGGTGGAAGCCGACAGGCTCGCCGAGCTTGCACGTGATCGCAGATTCCTCCGCAGGCTGGCCGACGCCGCCGACGATCTGCGTGAGTACATGACCGCCCCGCGCTGGTACCAGACGCTGCCGGACGCCCCCGCCGCCATCGGCTACTTCTCGCCCGAGTACGGCATCGCGGCGGCGCTCCCGCAGTACTCCGGCGGCCTCGGCATCCTCGCCGGCGACCACCTGAAGGCCGCCAGCGACCTCGGCGTGCCCATCCTCGGCGTCGGGCTCCTCTACCGGCACGGCTACTTCACCCAGTCCCTCTCGCCCGAGGGCTGGCAGCAGGAGCACTACCCGAGCCTCGACCCCGGCGGCCTGCCCCTGACCCTCCTGAAGGAGGCCGACGGCACGCCCGCCCGCGTCGCCATCCCGCTGCCCGGGGACCGCACGCTGCACGCCCAGATCTGGGTCGCCCAGGTCGGCCGGGTCCCGCTGCTCCTCCTCGACTCCGACGTCGCCGAGAACGACAACGCCGCCCGCGACGTCACCGACCGGCTGTACGGCGGGGGCACCGACCACCGCCTCATGCAGGAGCTGCTGCTCGGCATCGGCGGCGTGCGCGCCCTGCGCGCCTACTGCCGGATCACCGGGCACCCCGAGCCCGAGGTCTTCCACACCAACGAGGGCCACGCGGGCTTCCTCGGCCTGGAGCGCATCCGCGAGCTCACCGAGCACAGGCTCTCCTTCGACGAGGCGTTGGAGGCCGTGCGCGCCGGCACGGTGTTCACCACCCACACGCCGGTCCCCGCGGGCATCGACCGCTTCCCCACCGAGATGATCGAGCGGCAGTTCGGCGGCGCCAACGCCTGGCCGACGGTCCCGGTGGAGCGCATCCTCGCGCTCGGCGCCGAGCCGGGCACGCCCGAGCCCGCCGGCGAGGGCTCCCTGTTCAACATGGCCGTCATGGGCATGCGGCTCGCGCAGCGGGTCAACGGCGTGTCCGAGCTGCACGGCGAGGTCAGCCGCGAGATGTTCCAGGGCCTGTGGCCGGGCTTCGACCTCGACGACGTCCCGATCGGCTCGATCACCAACGGCGTGCACGCCCCCACCTGGGTGGCCCGCGAGGTCATGGAACTGGCGGGCGAGGAACTGCCGTCCCTGATCGATGAGGCCCAGGGCTGGGCGGGCGTCCAGAAGCTCTCCGACGAGGACATCTGGGGCATCCGCGGCAGGCTGCGGGCCCGGCTGGTCGGGGCGGCACGTGAGCGGCTGCGGTCCTCGTGGCGGGCGCGCGGCGCCTCCAGCGCCGAGCTGGGCTGGATCGACGAGGCCCTGTCGCCGGACGTGCTGACCATCGGCTTCGCCCGCCGCGTGCCGTCCTACAAGCGGCTCACGCTCATGCTCAAGGACCCCGACCGGCTCAAGCACCTGCTGCTCGACCCGGAGCGGCCCGTCCAGATCGTCATCGCGGGCAAGGCCCACCCGGCCGACGAGGGCGGCAAGAAGCTGATCCAGCAGATCGTCAGGTTCGCCGACCGCGAGGACGTCCGGCACCGCATCGTCTTCCTGCCCGACTACGACATGAACCTCGGACGGCTCATGGTGCAGGGCTGCGACGTGTGGATGAACAACCCGCTGCGCCCGCTGGAGGCGTGCGGCACCTCCGGCATGAAGGCCGCGCTCAACGGCGGGCTGAATCTGTCCATCAAGGACGGCTGGTGGGACGAGTGGTACGACGGTGACAACGGCTGGGCGGTCCCGACCGCCGACGGCGTCGAGGACGCCGACCGCCGTGACGAGCTGGAGGCGTCCGCGCTCTACGACCTGATCGAGCGCGAGGTCGCCGCCCGCTTCTACGACCGCTCCGGCGACGGGTACCCGCGCCGCTGGCTGGAGATGGTCAAGCACACCTTCAGCTCCCTCGGCCCGAAGGTCCTCGCCGGGCGCATGCTCCGCGACTACGTGGTGGACCTGTACGCCCCGGCGGCCACGTCGGCCCGCGAGCTGTCCAAGGCCGACCACGTCCGGGCCCGCGAGTTCGCGGCGTGGAAGCTGCGCGTCAGCCGCGCCTGGCCCGGCGTCCGCGTGGAGCACGTCGAGACCTCCGGCATCGGGGCCACCCCGCAGCTCGGCGCGGCCATGGAGGTCCGCGCCACCGTCGCGCTCGGCGAGCTGCCGCCCGACGACGTGTCGGTGCAGGCCGCGTACGGCAAGGTCGGCGGGCACGACGAGCTGATCAAGCCCTCCTACGTCACCCTGTCGGTCGACTCGGTGGGCGACGACGGCAAGGCCACCTACACGGGCGTCGTCCCGCTGGACCGCACGGGCGCGTTCGGCTATACGGTCCGCGTGGTGCCCGCCCACGTCCTGATGTCCTCCCCGGCGGAACTCGGCCTGGTCACCGCCCCCGAGGAGCCCGTCGGCATGACCAACGGCACCCTCCGCTGAGCCCTGCCCGTTTCGTTCGAGCGAGAGGGCAGGGAAGCCGCACATCCACGACGCCCCCGGGGGACGGCCAAGGTCATCCCCCGGGGGCGTCGTCGATCGCCGCGCCCGTATCGTGGTGGTGCCGTGCCGCCGGGGCGCGGGGTCGTACCACCGAGGAGGGCGTCATGGGAGAGTTCGTACGCGTCGAGTCCGCCGGCGGCATCGCGACCATCCGGCTCGACCGGCCGAAGATGAACGCCATCAACATCCAGATGCAGGCCGAGCTCGGCGACGCCGCCCGTCAGGTGGACGCCGACCCCGGCATCCGCGCCGTCGTCATCTACGGCGGGGAGCGGTCGTTCGCGGCCGGTGTGGACATCAAGGAGATGGCCCACATGGGGTACGCCGAGATGTCCGCCCATTCCGGCGGCCTCCAGGCGTGCTTCACCGCCGTCGCCAAGATCGGCAAGCCCGTCATCGCGGCCGTCACGGGGTACGCCCTGGGCGGCGGCTGCGAGCTGGCCCTGTGCGCCGACTTCCGCGTCGCCGGAGAGGGCGCCAAGCTCGGCCAGCCCGAGATCGCCCTCGGCATCATCCCCGGCGCCGGCGGCACCCAGCGCCTGCCCCGCCTGATCGGCCCCGCCCGCGCCAAGGACCTCGTCTTCACCGGCCGCCACGTCGACGCCGCCGAGTCCCTCGCCATCGGCCTGGTCGACAAGGTCGTCCCCGACGCCGACGTCTACACCGCGTCCCTCGCCCTGGCCGAGCGCTTCGCCGACGCCCCGCCCCTGGCCCTCCGCGCCGCCAAGCAGGCCATCGACCACGGCCTCGAAACCGACCTCGACACCGGCCTCGAAATAGAACGCCTCCACTTCTCCGCCCTCTTCGCCACCGAAGACGCCCACACCGGCCTGAAGGCTTTCACCGAAAAAACCAAGCCCACTTTCACCGGCCGCTGACCGGAGCCCCCACCGTCTAGGAACCGGAGTATCCACCGTCCAGGAAAAGGTCCTCGCCTCCGGCTCGGGCTGCTTTCCCAGGGGGCTCCCGCCCCCTTCGACCCCCAGCGTGCGGGCCGCCACGATCGTGACGGCCCTTTCCTGGTCGCGGAGGATGCTCCCTCCTCTGGACGGCGTGTGAGGAGACCAGCGGGTGGAAGCGGCCATGTCGCGAGCTAAAGGCACCCGCTGGAGTTCGCGGTCTGAGATGAGGCGCTGGATGACTTCTTCACCCAGGGTCCACCGCACTGGAGTCGTCCCCTCTTGGAGAATGTGTGATCTCGAACATGCGGGATCCCTTGATCTGTCGGACCAGCCCGTCCTGGCCGGACTCCCACGCGGACACGCTGCGTATCACGGGATCGACGGAAAGTCCTATGCGCTGCTCGGCGCGTTCGGCGGAGTCGTACACGTCCCCCCGGGAAGGGCAGCCGATGACGAGCAGGTCGACGTCGCGAGGCTGGGGACCGGGCTCGCCATGGTATCTGGCCGCCCAGGAACCGAAGATCACCAGTTCGCGAATGCCCGCGATGCCGGCGAACTGCTCGCCGATGATGGCAGGGGCGCCGAACGAGACGGCGAGGAGCTGGGTCAGGGGTCGATAACTGGCCGCCTCGGTGTTGGCCTGGAGCAGTCGCGTCCGTCCGATCCTTCGTTCCCGCAGCAGTCCGGCCCCTACCAGCCGATCGGCTTCACGCTGCGTCGTGCTGACGGGATGGGCGAGAGCCGCGGCGAACTCGCTGATCGAGAACTCCCGGTCGGCCGCGAGATACAGGCGCGCCAAGAGGTCCGCCTGCAACCGAGACCGGAAGATCGGCAAGAGGCCCGGAGCTGAAGTTCCCACATTGCCGAGGATGACTTGCGAAAGGTGGGAACGAGCGGGGTGTGCCGGGCTTACCTGGGAGACGGTCGTATCAAGTGCAGGCGGGCCTGGCCGGGAAGTCGTGCCCGACTGAGGTTTGAGTGGTTCGGGTAGATCATGGTTTGGCGCTAGGGTTGCCGGTCATGGCGGGGTTTGGGTTGCGGGCTTTGGTGCCTTCCGGGGTGTGGCGCGCTGTGCTCCGGCGGTTCGATGGGCGGTACGTGACCAGGGCCGATCACCGGCAGGACGTCAAGGACGCCCTGTGGGAGGTGCAGGCGCTCAAGCGTGAGCTGGGCGAGTTGCGCCGGGAGGTCGGGCAGCTGCGCAAGCGCGTGGAGAGTGCGGCGGCGCCGGTCAAGGCCGCCGATCCCGTGCTCGGGGCCAAGGTCGTGGAGACCCATCGGCTCGCCACCGAGACCGCCTCGGCCGTCGATCATCTGCTGCAGGCCGACGTGCTGCTCTGGCAGGCCGTCGAGGAGATCCGCGAGGGCGACCGGCCGGCCACGGATGGACCCGCGCCGCGCGGGGACGCGTGAGGCGGCGTCATGAGGGTCGCGTGGGCCGCTGAAGGTGGGGAGTGGCGGCTGCGGTTGCGACTGGGGGGCGGGGAAGGGCTCGTCGGGAGCGTGACCGATGGGCAGGAGGTCGAGTTGGCGACCGACTCCTGCCGGGTTCGTACGCCGCGGTCGGCCGATCCCGGGTCCGTGCATCCTGATCTGCTCGCGCTCGCCGCGTGGACGGTCGTCGCGCCCTGGGCCCGGGGGAGGATCGAGTTCGATCGGCCCGTGTCCGCGGGGTTCGCCGAGGCTTTGTACGGCGGATGGGGGATCGAGGTCGGACCGGTCGGCGCGCCTGGGGCCCGGCAGGGGAGCCGGCTGGCGATCTCCTACAGCGGTGGGGCGGATTCGGTGGCGGTGGCGGCGTTGCTGCCGGAGGCGCCGCTTGTTCACTTTCGACGGGTGAGCCATCCCCGGATTCCGAATCGCTGGACGCATTATCGGTCCGATGTGCTGGCCGGGTTGGCGGTCAAGACGGGGCGGGACGTCACCGTCGTGGAGTCGGATCTGGAGTTCCTGCTCAAGAGTCCTCGTCCCGGATATCCCGAGCACCACGCGGTGACGGTCGGCGCGCTGCTGTCGGCCGACGCGATGGATCTCGGGGGGATCGCGCTCGGGTACGAGATCGGGTCCCGGTGGCTGGGCGGGGGCCGGTACGTGCACCGCTACACGCCCGACAACCCGATGTGGTCGGGGCACGGTCCGTGGGGGCGGTTGTTCGCCGCCGCGGGGCTGCCGATCGTGTTGCCCGTGGCGGGGATCAGCGAGGCGATGACGATGCGGATCGCCCTGAACTCGGAACTCAAGGATCAGGTGCGGTGGTGCCTGCGCGGCGACATGAACGGCCCGTGCGGGCGGTGCGGGAAGTGCCTGTACAAGGAGTTGATCCAGGCGGCGATCGAGCGGCGGCCGATGCGGACCGCGATCACCGCCGACCGTCCGGTGGCGCGCAAGTGGCAGCAGCCCCCGCCGTACGGCGGCCAGGAGATGATCGAGTACGGCTGCGCGCACGTCCCCGGGATCGAGGGCACGCCGTTCGCCAGGGCCGCCGAGTACCTTCAGGCGACGCGGGAGTCCACGGCGTGGCTGGAGCGGTGCTACCCTCCGGCCGTCGAGGAGGTGCCGGAACCGTGGCGGAAGACCATCGAGGCGATCATGGTCCGGGATTTCGGCTATATGGGCACTGACGACATCGAAAGGGTGGAAAACTGGGGACGGCGATGAAGGTTTATGTGTCGGTCGATATGGAGGGCGTGACCGGGCTCACCGACCCGGAGGAGATGCACGCCGGTGGCCGCGGCTACGAGCGCGGCTGCGAGCTCATGACCGCCGACGCCAACGCCGTCATCGCCGGGGCCTGCGAGGCGGGCGCGACGTCGGTGGTCGTCAACGACGCCCACGGCTCCACCAAGAACCTCCGGATCGACCTGCTCGACCCGCGCGCGTCCCTGATCCGCGGTCCAGGAAAGCCGATGCGCATGGGCCAGGGCCTGGACGGTGACTGCCAGGCCGCGATCTTCGCCGGGTACCACGCCCGCGCGGGCGTCCAGCACGGCGTGCTCAACCACACCTGGATGGGCAAGGAGATCCTGAACGTCTACCTCAACGGCGAGGTGTGCGGCGAGACCGCGCTGGTGGCCGGGTACGCCGGCTTCCTCGGCGTGCCGGTGGCGCTGGTGACCGGCGACGAGGCCGTGTGCGAGGAGGCCCGCGCGCTGCTCGGGGACGTCGAGACCGTCGCGGTCAAGAAGGGCATCGACCGGTTCTCCGCCGAGCTGCTCACGCCGAGCGCCGCGCACACCCTCATCCGCGAGGGCGCGGCCCGCGCGCTGAGCCGCCTGAGCGACTTCCGCCCGTACGTCGTCCCCGCGCCGTTCACGCTCGGCGTGGAATGGAACTCGACGGCCATCGCCGCCGGGTGTTCGCTGGTCCCCGGCACGCGGCAGGCCGGCCCCCGGCACACCGAGTTCACCACCGAGGACTTCCGCGACATCATGGCGCTGCTCGGCCTGTTCGCGACGATCGCCGGCCGGGTGGCCTGCGACAGCGGGCGGTACGGCTGACCCCATGGAGGAGAGCGAAGGGTTACCGCGCCGCGCCGCGGACGGTCTGACGCGGCGTGCCCTGCTCGTCGGCATCGGCGCGGCGGGCGGCGCGGGCGCGATGTACGCGGCGATGGGCGTGCTCGGCCTCGCGCCGTCGGAGACCACGACCCCGGTGCCCGCGACGGGCGGCGCGTCCGCGCCGACGCCGTACGTGCCGCCGCAGCGGTCGGACTTCGCGCTGCGCGGCGGGCGTCCGGCGACGGTGCTCGTGCTGGGCGCGGGGGTGGCGGGGCTGGCGTGCGCGTACGAGCTCGGCAAGGCTGGATACCACTGCACGGTCCTGGAGGCGCGGGACGGGATCGGCGGGCGCAGCCTCACCCTGCGCGGCGGGGACACCCTGAGCGAACTGGCCGCGAACCCGGCCCAGCAGGCGGTGAGCGGTCTGGATGGACGGCCCGCGGCGGGCGGGGCGAGCGCCGCGGCACCGACGGCGCCCGGCGCGCTGGGCGAGACGCAGCGGGTGGGCTTCGGCGCGGGGACGTACTTCAACGCGGGCCCGGCCCGTATCGCGCAGTGGATGGTGACGCTCGACTACTGCCGCGAGCTGGGCGTGCCCCTGGAGGTGTTCGTCAACACCAACGCCTCCGCCTATCTCCTCACCGAGGGGATGCGGCGGCCGGTGCGCGTCCGCACGGCCCGTGCCGACGCCTACGGATACATCTCCGAGCTGCTGGCCAAGGCCACCGACGCCGGAGCGCTCGACGCCCGGCTCACCCAGGCCGACAAAGAGGGCCTGCTGGACTTCCTCTCCCACTTCGGCGACATCGGCCCCGAGCACGAGTACACCGGGGGCGAGCGCCGGGGGTTCCGCGTCGATCCGGGGGTGCGGCCGGGCGCCGATCTCGGGACGCCGCCCCCGCTGACCCGGCTGCTCAGCGAGCGCCTCGGCCGGGTGCTCACCATGGACGCGGGCTACGACCAGGCGATGCCGATGTTCCAGCCGGTCGGCGGCATGGACGCGATCGTGCGCGCGCTGGCGGCCCGCGTCGGGGAGGGCCGCGTCAGGACCGGCGCCCGCGTCACGCGGATCATGAACAGGCCGGACGGCGTGGAGGTGACGATCGAGGGCGCCGGCGTCCTGCGGGCGGACTACTGCGTCGCTACCCTGCCCCCGCACGTCATGGCGAGGATCTCCGGCAACCTCGGGGCCGACGTCGTCGCCGCGCTGGCCACGCCGGTGCCGATGTCGGCGGGCAAACTGGGGCTGGAGTACCGCCGGCGCTGGTGGGAGATCGAGGACCGCATCTACGGCGGCGCCACCGAGACCGACCTGGACATCGGGCACATCTGGTACCCGTCGTACGGGTTCCACGGCGAGCGGGGCCTGGTCGTCGGCTACTACAACACCGCCGTCGACGCCCAGACCTACGACGACCTGCCCCACGCCCGGCGGCTGCGGCAGGCGCTGGCCCAGGGGGCGAAGGTCCACGGCCCGGCGTACGCCAAGGGGATTCTGGCCTCGGTGTCGATCGCCTGGCGGCGCCAGCCGCACATCGAGGGCGCGTGGGTGAGCTGGCCGTCGAGGAACGGCTTCTCGCTGCTCCAGCGCCCGGCCGGGCGGGTCTACTTCGCCGGCGACTGGCTCACCCAGCTCATCGCGTGGCAGGCGGGCGCCTTCGAGTCCGCCCGTAAGGTGGTGACCGAGCTTCATCACCGCGTACTGAAGGAGGCATGACCCGTGAGGCTGGGCACGCTCGACTGGGTGCCGGCGAAGGACCGGCGCGACCTGCTCGCCGCGCCCGTGGCCCGCGCCGTGGACGCCCTGACCGAGGACGTCGTGGTGACGCCGATCGACCCCGAGCTGGCCGACACCGCGGCCTTCTGCGAGCGGTACGAGGTGGCGCTGGAGGACTCGGCGAACTGCGTGATCGTGGCGGCCAAGCGGGGAGGCGAGACCCGGTACGCGGCCGTCATGGTGCTGGCCACCATGCGGGCCGACGTGAACGGGGTGATCCGCCGCCATCTGGACGCGCGCAAGACCTCCTTCGCCCCGCAGGAGGACGCCGTCGAGATGTCGGGCATGGAGTTCGGCGGCATCACGCCGCTCGGGCTGCCCGACGACTGGCCCGTGCTGGTGGACTCCGAGGTCGCGCGGCGGCCGCTGGTGGTCATCGGCAGCGGGATCCGCGGCTCGAAGCTGGCGCTCGCGGGGGAGGCCCTGACGCGGCTGAAGACCGCGGAGGTTCTGTCCCTCGCCAGGTAGAAGGACATCGCGGCGAGTTTTTTCCGGTTCCGGGAAACCGTTGGCACCGGTTGGGCCGTTGTATTACCGGGAATGTGGCCTCATGGTTCACTTATGTGTGGGGTTTAAGCCGGTATGGTGCTACGTGCCGTCAAGGACCACGGGCGTTCGTCCGTGGCGCACTCGCATGTCCACCGGAGGCTGGGAGGGCGAACCGGTGGCCGCCGTCAGGGGTGGGGCCGCCGATCGGCCGGTGACGTGGGGCGTCCGCGGGGGTGGCACGTGGTTCGGGCGGTGGGCCATGCCGTCGATCGCCGGCCGATGCTCTTGGGCATTGCGCTCGGTACACGAAATGTGACAATTGGAGCAAGGCGCTTTCCTCCGGACATGAATACCGGGGCACCGCCGGAGATCAGATGAAACATGACGACCGATTGGGCCCTTACCGGCTGCTCCGGCGGCTCGGCGAGGGCGGCATGGGCGTGGTGCACCTCGCACTCGACTCCCAGGGGCGGCAGGTCGCCGTCAAGGTGCTGCGCGCCGAGGTGACCCAGGACGACGTCGCGCGCCGCAGGCTCGCGCGCGAGGTCGAGACCATGCGGCGCGTGCGCAGCCGCAACATCGCCGAGGTGCTCGACGCCGACGTGACCGGCAGCCGTCCCTACATCGTGACCCGGTACGTGCCGGGAATGCCCCTGGACGACACGGTCAAACGTGACGGCGCCCTCGCGGTGGGCGCGCTGGTGCGGGTGGCGCACGGCGTGGCCGAGGCGCTGGCGGCCGTGCACGCGGCCGGGGTCATCCACCGCGACCTCAAGCCGGGCAACGTCCTGCTGCTGGACGGGGAACCCGTCCTCATCGACTTCGGCATCGCGCAGGCCGTCGACGCCACCCGGCTCACCCAGACCGGCATGTTCATCGGCACCCCCGGGTACCTCGCGCCGGAGATCATCGAGGGTCACGAGGCCGGGCCCGAGGTGGACGTGCACGCCTGGGCGGGCACCGTGCTCTACGCGGCGACGGGCCAGCCGCCCTTCGGCAAGGGCACGCTGGAGATGATCTTCTACAACATCACGGCGGGACGGGCCAACGTCGACGCCGCGCCCGCGCTGCTGCGCCCGCTGCTGCGCGCCGCCTTCCACCGCGACCCGGCCAAGCGTCCCACGGCGGCCCAGCTCGCCACCCAGCTCGTCCGGCTGGTCCCCCCGCGCGGGGGCCGCGCGAACGTCCCCGACGACATCATGACGGTCCCGGACATGGGGGAAGGCCAGCCCCACCTGGGCCCGCCCCCGGGCACCCGCCCGGTGCGCACGGGGCCGTCCCCCGCGGGCGGCCCCCTCACGAGCAACCCGGCCGCGGGCACTCCCGTCGCCGGTCCGTTGGGGACGGGGACTCCTGTCGCGGGTCCGTCGGGCGCGACTCCGCTCACGGGGCCCGCGGGCGTCCCGGTCGCGGGCTCGCCGGCCACCGGGCTCACCGGGTCGCCGGTCGCGGGCCCGCCCACGGGCCAGGGCCCCGCCGTGCCGCCGCGCACCGGACACTCCCTGCTGTCCGACACCGGACATTCCCTCCTGCCCGGCCCGGCCACCGGAGCCGCCGGCGTTCCCGCGTCCGGGCCCGGGGGGCCCAGGGAGGCCGTGGGGACGCAGGCGGGGGAGTACGTCTCGCTGCTCGGCGACGTGCCCCAGGGGGCCGGTCCCGGCGACCCGTGGCCGACGGTCCGGGTCACCGGCGAGGAACTGCGCGACGTGGGGCTGTCCCGCGAGGCGCCGACCGTACGCCCGGGCCCGGGCGTCGACGCCGCACGGGCCGCCGAGGGCGATCTGCCCACGCGCTTTGCGCCGCCCGCGCCGTCCCGCCCGTGGACCGAGGCCCGGCCCGGCTCCTACGACCAGGGCGAGGTGCCCACCCGCCGGGTGCGGCCCGGCGAGGTGGACGCGGCCGGGCACCGCTCCCCGCCGGGCGCCACGCCCGGCCAGGCGCCCCGGCACACCCCCGGCACCGCCTCCCCTCAGGCGCCCGGCTCCGCGTCCCCGCACGCCCCTGGTTCCGCGGGCTCGCACGCCTCCGGTTCCGCGTCCCCCCACGCTCCGGGCACCGGCGCGCAGCAGGGGTACGGCGTGCCGCGCGACCGGGCTACCGGGGCCGCTCCGGCGCAGGGGCGGCACGCCGCCGGTCAGCCGCCGAGGTCCTACCACCAGGCGCTGTTCGAGGCGTCGCCCGACATCTTCGAGAAGACGCCGCACGTCCGCCAGCAGCAGGTCCCGGCGTACCCCCCCACGGTGCGCCTGCCCTCGGACGCGCAGGATCTGGCCGCCGGGGCCCTGGCCTCCGGACCGGTGTACGGCGTGGCGAGCCTGTTCACGTTGCTCATCGTCATCGGCGCAGCCGTGGCGGCGCCCGTGATCGTCGCCGCGCTGGTGGTCGTGGCCGCCGTGCTGCTGCGCGCCGCCGACATCGCCCAGCCCGGCCTGAACGCCGCGCGCCCGCTCAAGGCGGCCGCGGGGGACGTGCTGCGCGTGCTCGGACGGCCGGGCGCGCTCGTCAAATCCGTCGGCCTCACCGTCGCGCTCCTGCCGTACGGTCTGATCCTCGGGGTGCCCGTCGCGCTCGTGCTGGCGTTCCTGGCCAGGTCCGTCCCGATGGGGACGGTCCTGAGCTGGGGGGTCGCGGTCAGCCTCGCGGTCGTCTGCGCCGGGCCCGGCGTGGTGGGTCCTGGCCGCCAGCTCACCAGGACGTTCGCCTCCGCTTCGCCCTCCAAGGGCGCGGCGGTCGCCGTAACCTGCGTGCTCGGGGTCCTGGCCGCCGGCGCGGCGCTGTATGCCGTCGTCTCGCTCGTCAGGCCGATCGGCGATGCAGTCTGGAGTCCAGTGGACATGAGCGAGTTGCTGGAGAGGCTCGGCGAGCTTCGAGGGAAGGCATGACGGGGGAATGACGAGCGAAACGGCGCGGGAGACGATGGAAAGACTCGGCCCTTACCGGCTGCTGCGCCGGCTCGGCGAGGGCGGCATGGGCATCGTCCACCTGAGCCTGGACGAGGAGGGCAGGCAGGTCGCGGTCAAGGTGCTGCACCCGCACGTGGCCGCCGACCTCAAGGCCCGCGACCGTCTGACCCGCGAGGTCGAGACCATGCGCCGGGTGCGCAGCCCGCGCGTGGCCGCGGTGCTCGACGCCGAGCTCGTCGGGCGCACTCCCTACATCGTGACCAGGTTCGCCCCGGGCCGCACGCTGGAGGAGACCGTGCTGACCGACGGGCCCCTGCCGGCGGCGGGGGTCGTACGGCTGGCGCGGGGGCTGTGCGAGGCGCTGATCGCGATCCACGCGGCGGACGTGATCCACCGGGACATCAAGCCCGCGAACGTCATGCTCGTGGACGGCGACCCGCTGGTGATCGACTTCGGCATCGCCCACCTGGTCAACGCGACGCGGCTGACCCAGACCGGCATGTTCGTCGGCACCCCGGGCTACCTGGCCCCCGAGATCATCAGGGACGAGGAGATCACGCAGGCGGCGGACGTGCACGCGCTGGCCGCCACGGTGTTCTTCGGCGCGACCGGCAAGCCGCCGTACGGCACGGGCTCGTTCGAGTCGGTCTGCTACAACATCATGGAGGGCCGGGCCAACATCGACCAGGCCCCGGTCTGGCTGCGCGGCTGGCTGCGCGCGGCGCTCGCGGTCGAGCCCGGCTCGCGTCCCGACGCCCGGCGCCTGCTGGCGATGAGCCGGTCGCTGGACCCGACCCTGACCGCGCTGCAGGAGACCCCGGCGCGCGGCGGCGACACCCGCAAGCTCGGCGGCTCGCCCGGCAACGGGCAGAGCGCGGGCCGGGTGCGCGGCGTCATGGCCCCGCCCGCTCCCGGCGCGGACGACCGCACGCGCGCCCTGGACGAGGGCGCTCCCGTCCTCGGCGACGGCACCCGTGTCCTGGACGACGGCACCCGTGTGCTCGGCGACGGCACCCGGGTGCTGAGCGACGGGACGCGCGTCCTGGACGAGGCCGCCGTGGAGGAGGGGCCGCGGACCACGCGGGAGAAGCTCGCCAAGGACGACAGCTTCTCCGACCTGCTTCCGCCGGTGCGCTACGCCGAGCCCGAGCGCCGGCGCGGCCGGGTGACGGCGTCCGCCTCCTCCCCGCCCGCCACCTCGCCGCCCCCCGCGCCGCCGCCCGCCTCCCCGGCCGCGTTCGCGCCGCCTCCGGCCTACCCGCCCGCCCCGTACGGCCCGCCGCCGTACCCGGACCAGCGGGTCGCCTACCCGCCGCCTCCGCCCGCGCCGGGCGCGACCCGGGGCTCGGCGCCGCCGCCGACCGCGCCCCGGCCGTACCAGCCCGAGCCCTACCGGCCCGATCCGCGTCGCGGCCCCGAGGGCGAGGCCAGGCCCGACCGTCCCCGCTACCGCGCCGGACACCCTGTGCTCGCCGCGGCGCTGCTGGTGGTCGCGGTCACCGGCGCGCGCCTGCTGCCCGTGCTGGTCGGCGTCTTCATGGTGGTCGTGGTGCTGTGCCTGCGCGTCGGCGAGAACCTGTGGGGAGACCTGGCCGAGCGCCGCTCGGTGCGGGGGAGCAGCGCGAGCGATCCTCTGCTGGCCGTGCTGGGCACCCCGTGGGCGCTGGTGAAGGCGACGCTGGCCACGATCGTGATCACGCCGCTGGCGGCGATGCTCGGCGTCTGCGTCTGGGGCGGGCTGCGCTTCCTCGGCGACATGAGCACCGATTCCGCGGCGGCCTGGGGGGCCTCGGCGTTCGTCGCCGGGCTGTTCCTGCTGCCCGGGGGGAGCAAGCCCCGCAAGGCGGTGGCCCGCACGCTGACCGCGGTGATCCGCAGCCCGGGGGCGGGCATGGTGGCGACGATCATCGTGGGCACCGTGGCGTTCTTCGCGGTGGTGACGGCCGTCTCCGCGGTGCCGTCGTGGGTGCCCTGGCGGCCGCCGTCGCAGGCCATCGCGTCGCTGAGCGCGTCGGCCCAGCACAGCGCGACGGGGCTGATCGGGGGCTTGGTCAAGAGCCTTTTGAAGGACCTGGGCCTTGGTTTTCTGGCGTTCTGGGGGAAATGACCCGGGAGGGTCATCGTTTCCTCCAGGGTGAGTGTGGAAATGAGGCTGCCGAAGGCACGATGTGAGCGGGGTGGGCCGGAAGGAGTCGCATGAGCGTGCCGGCGGCCGAGCAACTCGGCCCGTACCGTCTGCTGTCCCGGCTCGGGGCGGGCGGGTTCGGCGAGGTCCACCTGGCCCTCGACCCCGAGGGGCACACGGTGGCGGTGAAGGTCCTGCATCCGCACGTCGCCTCCGACGAGGTCGCGCTCGCCAGGCTCGGCCGCGAGGTCGAGACCATGCGGCTCGTGCGCGGCCCGCACATCGCCGAGGTGCTGGACGCCTCGATGTCCGGCCCCCGGCCCTACCTGGTCACCCGGTACGTCCAGGGCCGCGCGCTCGGCGCGGTCGTGGCGGCGGGCGGGCCGGTCAGAGGGGACGATCTGCAGCGGCTCGCCGCGGGGCTCGCCGAGGCCCTGGCGGCCGTCCACGCGGCGGGGGTGGTGCACCGCGACCTCAAGCCCGCGAACGTGATCATCGCGGACGGCGAGCCGCACGTCATCGACTTCGGCATCGCGTACGCGCTCGACTCGGCCTCGGTGACGGCGTCGGGCGCGGTGCTCGGCACCCCCGGCTATCTGGCCCCCGAGCTGCTGGAGGGCCGCGAGACGGGTCCGGCGGCCGACGTGTTCTCCTTCGGCGCCACGATGGCCTACGCCGCCTCGGGCCGCCAGCCGTACGGCACCGGGCCCGCGCCCGCGGTGGCCTACCGCGTCGTGCACGGCGAGCCGGACCTGGCCGACGTGCCGTCCTGGCTGGCCCCGCTGCTGGAGGAGTGCCTGCGCCCCGACCCCGCCGCGCGGCCCACCGCCCGCGACCTGTGCGCCCGGCTCGGCGCCCCGCTCCCGCAGGTCGTGGTGCCGCCGCCGCGCAGGAGCGTGCCCGGCGGCGAGCCTCCGACCGAGGAGTGGCGTCCCGCCGCCCGGCGCGGGGCCGCGGGCGCGGTGGACTCCGCGCACGCGCGGCAGCGCGAGAAGGTCAGGAAGCGCTGGGTGGTGGGCTCGGGCGTGGTGTCCGGCCTGGTGGCCGCGGCGGCGCACGGCTACGTCTCGGAGCTGTCGGTGCTGGTCCTCGCGGCGTACGGGGTCGGGGTGCTGGTGGACGCGGGGTTCGGCGTCGTGGCCAGGTCCAGGCCGCGCGTGGTGTTCGACCTGGTGGCCGGGGCGGGTACCGTCGGGCTGTACGCGCTGCTCACGGCCCTGTTCAGCCCGTTCACGCTGGTGCTCGCGCTCGGCACCGTGATGGTCGTGCTCGTGACGATCGCGTTCGCGAGCTGAGCACCCCTTCCGAGCAATGTTCTGGAATAAAGTTCGGTAGACTCGGGAAGGGATGTCCCGGGCTCCGTGGTGAGCCGCGCGACCGCCGGGGTCGCCGTCAGGTTACTAGCGGGTAACATGTAAAATAAAGTTGTGTGCAGGGGCGACTCGCCCTGTGGCACCCGCTGTCGTGGCGCTCCCGGGCCCATGACAGGCTGAAGGAGCCTCCGGTGCCGATCACCGGGGCGGTTCGTACGACGTGCGCGTGCCCCGCGCGCACGTGCCGAGGGAATCGACGCCATCCCAGCGATGCGGTGGCGCCAGCGAAACGGGAGGTCGGCCACCGGCCATGAACATCGTCGTCTGCGTGAAGCAGGTCCCCGACACGGCGACCGAGCGCAAGCTGAACGCCAAGGACAACACGCTCGACCGTGACGCCGCGGACGGCGTCATCAACGAGCTGTGCGAATACGCCGTCGAAGAGGCACTCAAGATCAAGGAAGCCCACGGCGGCGAGGTGACCGTGCTCACCATGGGGCCGGACAAGGCCACCGACACGATCCGCAAGGCGCTGGCCATGGGCGCGGACAAGGCCGTCCACCTCGTCGACGACGCCCTGCACGGCTCCGACGCCCTCTCCACCTCCTACGCGCTGGCCCAGACGCTGAAGAAGATCGGCTTCGACCTGGTCATCCTCGGCTCGGAGTCCACCGACGCGCGCACCGGCGTGCTCGCCGCCATGCTGGCCGAGCGCCTCGGCGCCCCGCAGCTCACGCTGGCCCGCAAGGTCGAGATCGACGGCTCCTCGATCACCATCGAGCGCCTCACCGACTACGGCTTCGACCGCGTGCAGGCCTCGCTGCCCGCCATCGTCTCCGTGGTCGAGAAGATCAACGAGCCGCGCTACCCGTCCTTCAAGGGCATCATGGCCGCCAAGAAGAAGCCGGTGCAGACGCTCGGCATCGCCGACGCCGAGATCGACGCCGCCCAGGTCGGCCTCTCCGGCGCCTGGAGCGAGGTGGCCGACTTCGCCGTCGCGCCCCCGCGCGCGGCCGGCACCATCGTCAAGGACGAGGGGGACGGCGGCGCCAAGGCCGCCGAGTACCTCGCGTCGAAGAAGTTCATCTGAGAGGGCCCCGATGGCTGAGATCCTGGTTCTCGTCGAGCACGTCGACGGAGAGGTCAAGAAGGTCACCCTCGAACTGCTGACGCTGGCCCGCACGCTCGGCAGCCCGTCGGCGGTGTGGGCCGGTCCCGGCTACTCCGAGGCCGCCAAGGCGCGGCTGGCCGAGTACGGCGCCGACAAGATCTACGTGGCGGGCTCGCAGGACATCGCCGACCACGTCGTCGCGCCGAAGGCCGAGCTGCTCGCCCGGCTCGTCTCCTCCGCGTCCCCGGCGGCGGTCCTGGTGGCCGCGACCGCCGAGGGCAAGGAGGTCGCGGGACGCCTGGCGATCAAGACCGACTCCGGCGTCCTCACCGACGCGGTGGGCCTGAGCGACGCTCTCGTGGCCGAGCAGTCCATCTTCGGCGGCGGCGTCAACGTCAGGTCCAAGGTCGTCAAGGGCACGCCGATCGTCGCCGTGCGGCCGAACTCCACCGCGCCCGAGGCGTCGGCGGGGGCCGGGGCCGAGGAGCAGGTCGAGGTCGAGCTGTCGGACGCCGCCAAGGCCGCCCGGGTGGTGGAGCGCGTCGCCCAGGACAAGGGCGCGCGTCCCGAGCTGACCGAGGCCGCGATCGTCGTCTCCGGCGGGCGCGGCGTCGGCTCCGCGGAGAACTTCGCGATCATCGAGAAGCTGGCCGACGCGCTCGGCGCGGCCGTCGGCGCCTCGCGCGCCGCGACCGACGCCGGCTGGTACCCGCACCAGTTCCAGGTCGGGCAGACGGGCAAGACCGTGTCGCCGCAGCTCTACATCGCCGCGGGCATCTCCGGCGCCATCCAGCACCGGGCCGGCATGCAGACCGCCAAGACCATCGTGGCGATCAACAAGGACCCCGAGGCCCCGATCTTCGAGCTGGCCGACTACGGCATCGTGGGCGACCTGCACCAGATCGTCCCCCAGCTCACCGAAGAGGTCCAGAAGCGCAAGTAACCGCCGCCGCCCGCCCGGAACGGGAAGGGCGGGAAGGGCGCCATCCAACGCGGTTCCGAACGGCGCCGCACCCGATCACGTCACGGGTGCGGCGCCGTTCGCATGCCCGCCGGGACGGCGGGGGCGCTGCGGTCGTGGCGCGATTGACATCGTTAGCCGACTAGGGAATTCTGTTAGTCGGCTAACGAAAGGTGGGGGTCATGGACCTGGGACTGTTGGGAAAGACGGTGCTGGTCACCGGGGGGTCGCGGAACATCGGGCGGGCGATCGCGGCGGGGTTCGGCGCGGAGGGGGCGACGGTCGCCGTCGGCTACCACTCCGACGAGGCGGGGGCCGCGCGCACCGCCGAGCTGGTGGAGAAGCGCGGCGGGCGGGCGAGCACCGTGCGGATCGACCTCGGCGACCAGGCGTCCGTCGAGGCCGCGGCGGCCGAGGTCGTCGGGGCCTACGGCGGGGTGGACGTCCTGGTGAACAACGCGGTGGCCTGGCCCGGGTTCCCCGCGCCCGGCGAGGTGTTCGAGACCGCGCCGGTCGCGATGATGCGGGCCTCGCTGGAGGCCAACCTCCTCGGCCACTACGTGCTGTCCCGGACCGTCGTCGGGCCGATGCGCCGCAACGGCTGGGGCAGGATCGTCCACATCTCCACCGGCCTGGTGGAGGACGGCCGGCCGGGCAGCTCGTCGTACGTCACGCCGAAGTCCGGCCTGCACGGGCTGGCGCGGACGATGTCGCGCGAGCTGGCCGGCGCGGGAATCCTTACGAACGTGGTCATGTCCGGGTTCGTCGTCGACGAGCATGACATGCCAGAAGAGGTCATCGCCAAGGCCGCGGCCGCCGCCGCGACGAAGAGGACGACCACGGCCGCGGAGGTCGCCGCCGTGGTCGTCTTCCTCTGCTCGGCGGCCAACGGCGCGGTGACCGGCGAGCTCGTCCGGGCCGACGGCCACCTGCTCGCGCCGCTCTGACCGCCCCGGACGCGCGGGCGGTCGGAGCGGTCGGAGCGAGCGGGGTCAGGCGGCCAGCTTGACGGGTTCCGCGCGGCGCTCCGGGATCGGGGTGATCTCGGCCACGGCGGGACCGCGGGGCAGGAACCTGGCCGCCACCGCGATCAGCACGCCGAGCACGACCGCCACGCCGAGCGCGGTCCGCAGCGTCGCGGCGTGGCTCAGGAAGCCGATCACCACGGGTCCGAGGAGCAGGCCGGCGTACCCCATGGCGCCGGTCTGCGCGATCGCCGGGCCCGGCGTGGCGGTGGCGGAGCCCGCCAGTGAGATCGCCATCGGCGAGACGGTGGCGACGGCGACGCCGATGAGCAGCATGCCCGGCACGGCGACCAGCGCGGACGACGTGGCGATGACCAGTGCGAACGCCACGGCCGTGCCGAGCCCGGAGAGGATGATCAGGCGGCGCGTGCCGATGCGGAGGCGCAGCCGGTCGCCCGCGAGGCGGGCGGCCAGCATGCCGGCCTCGAAGATCGGATACCCCAGCGCGGCCACCGCCTCCGGCGCGCCCACCGTGTCCCGCAGGAACAGCCCGTTCCAGTCGGCGACGGCACCCTCGACCATGAACGCGCAGAACGCGATGACGCCGAGCAGGTACACGACCGGGGGAACCCTGCGCCGCGCGCGCTCGCCGGACGGGGTGTGGGCGGCGGGGTCGGGCAGGTAGCCCCTGCTGAGCAGGAACGCCATCGGCGCCGAGACCACGGCGACGGCCACGAGGTTGGCGGAGAAGGACACGCCCGTCGTGATGGCCACCGTGCCGAGCGCTCCCGCCGCCATGGCCCCCACGCACCACCCGGCGTGCATGCCGTTCATCAGCGGACGCCCGAACGCGCGCTCCACCGTCGAGCCCTGCGCGTTCATGGCGATGTCCACCGCGCCGAACGCCATGCCGAACACCGCCGCCGCGGCGATCAGCCACGGCACCGAGGGGGCGAACGCGACGCCCGCCAGGGACGCCGCGGTCAGCGGGGCCCCGACGCGCAGGACCGCGCGGCTGCCGGCCCGTGCCATCACGCCGCGCATCGCCTGCATCGTCACGAGCGCCCCGACCCCCCACGCGAGGAGCACGACGCCCACCGACGCCTCGGACATGCCGAGTTTGTCGGACAGCGCCGGGATGCGGACGGTGAACGTCCCGCACATCAGGCCGGCCAGGACGAAGGTGAGGAGCGCCCGGTTGCGGGCGACCCTCAGGTCGCGCGTCATCACAAGTTCCTTTCAACAGTGGTTCGATCGGTCGCCGGGCCGTCCCGGCGGCGGCGGGATGCGTACGGGCATGGGGGAGGGGCGAGACCCGGGGAACCGGGCATGCCGATGCCGGGCCGCTGGACGGCTCGGAGTTGGAGTGGCAGTGGGGGAAGTGGGGGAAGGTGACGCGGACGCCGAGGGGGAAGGGGCGGCGTGCCGGGGGAGGTGGCACGCGGCGGCGGGCCGGAAGGGCTCCGGCCGGGTCACGGCGTCCGGGACGTCGGGAAGGTCAGGAACCGGGGAGGATCGCCAGGAGCCTGCGGTGCAGCTCCTCGTACTGCTCGTCGGCGTAGAAGGCGGGATCGTGGGTCACGACGTCCCACAGCCCCTCACAGGTGAGGCGGACGATGCCGGCGGCGACGGGGTCGGACTCGGACTCCATGCCCTCGCGATGCCATCGGGCCATCGCCTCGCGCATCGGGGCCAATAACTGGGGGTCCCCCGCCGCGCCCGTGACGACGGCCCACCGCCGGAGCCGCCCGCTGCGGACCGCCGTGAGCGTCGCCGCGAGGTAGGCACGGGTGTAGGAGCTCTCGTCCTGGGCGGCCACCAGCTCGTCGAAGTCGGCGATCAGCCGCTCGATCATGCCCTTGATCAGGGCCTCTTTCGTGCTGAAGTGGTAGAGCAGACCGCCTTTGCTGACGCCGGCGCGCTCGGCCACGGCCGACAGCGTGAGGCACGTGGCCCCCTGCTCGGCCAGCAGCTCCTCCGCCGCGTTCAAAAGCTCGTCTCTCCGCACGTCCGCTACTGTACCGTCCGGACGGTACAGTCGGCAAACGTGGGTACCCTGAAGGGGCCATGGCATACCTAGACCACGCGGCGACCACGCCGATGCTCCCCGAAGCGATCGAGGCGATGACCGCTCAACTCGCGCGGGTCGGAAACGCCTCATCCCTCCACGCCGCCGGACGCCGCGCGCGCCGGGTCGTCGAAGAGTCGCGCGAGACCGTCGCCGACGCCCTCGGCGCGCGGCCCAGCGAGGTCGTCTTCACCTCGGGCGGCACCGAGGCCGACAACCTCGCCATCAAGGGCCTCTACTGGGCCCGCCACATCGCCCGCGGCGCCCATCGCATCCTGATCAGCGCCGTCGAGCACCACGCCGCCCTCGACCCCGCGCACTGGCTCGGCGAACGGCAGGACGCCGTGATCGAGTCGCTGGAGGTCGACGAGCACGGCCGCGTCCATCCGGACACGCTGCGCGCGGCCGTCGAACGCGACCCCGGCGGCGTGGCGCTGGTCAGCGTCATGTGGGCCAACAACGAGGTCGGCACCGTCCAGCCGGTCGCCGAACTGGCCGCCATCGCCGCCGGGCACGGCATCCCGTTCCACACCGACGCCGTGCAGGCCGTCGGGCAGCTCCCGGTGTCCTTCGCCGCCTCGGGCGCCCAGGCGCTGGCCCTGTCCGGGCACAAGCTGGGCGGCCCCATGGGCGTGGGCGCGCTGCTGCTGGCCAGGGGGACCGACCCCGTCCCCGTGCTGCACGGCGGCGGCCAGGAGCGCGACGTGCGCTCCGGCACGCTCGACGCCCCCGCCATCGCCGGTTTCGCCGCCGCCGTGCGCGCGGCCGTGGACCACCGCGAGGAGCACGCCGCGCGGCTGACCGCCCTGCGCGACGAGCTGATCGCCCGGGTCAGGACGGCCGTCCCCGACGTGATCCTCAACGGCCACCCCGAGGACCGCCTGCCCGGCAACGCGCACTTCTCCTTCCCCGGCTGCGAGGGCGACGCGCTGCTGATGCTGCTCGACGCCAAGGGCGTGGAGTGCTCCACCGGCTCGGCCTGCTCCGCCGGCGTCGCCCAGCCCTCCCATGTCCTCCTCGCCATGGGCGCCGACGCCACCCGCGCCCGCGGCTCCCTCCGCTTCTCCCTCGGCCACACCTCCACCCGCGCCGACATCGACGCCTTGCTCGCCGTCCTCCCCGGCGCCGTCGAACGCGCCCGGCGGGCCGGGGTGTCCTAGCGTCCCGGGCCGCCCGTCAGGAGGGGGGAACGGTCACGCCGAGGGCCCTGGCGATCCAGTGGTGGGCGATCGTCTCGGGTGGAGGCCAGGGGGTGCCGTTGATGACGGCCACCAGGCGCCACTGGTGTTCGGCGCGGGGGTCGTGTTCCTCGTAGCCGCGTGCCAGCGTGCGGCGTAGTTCGGGGCCGTCCTCGGCTCCGTGCATCCGCGCGAGGAGGGCCACCACCCGGTCGAGGACGGGGGCCGCCTCGGGTGTGCCGGGCTCGACGCCCTCGGCGATGGCGGCCCGCACCACCGCGACGACGGCGGCGTTCGTCTCCTGCCACCCCTTCGCGTCGAAGCCGCCTTCGCGCCGGTCCCAGTAATCCTCGCTCTGCCGGCGCAGCGCGGTGCGGTAGTCGTCGTCGGAGAGCAGGTCGACCAGTTCCAGCCAGGCGTCGAGCTGTTCGATGGTCGGCTCGGGCGGCAGTTCGGGCATCATCGCCTCGCGCAGGCACGTCAGCCACTGCTCGCGCGCGCCGACGCCGCCGCCGACCTCGGCCACGAACGAGTCCAGCAGCGCGTCCCGCTCGGCGGCGCCGATGCGGCCCAGGGTGTTCAGCCTGCGCAGGTCCTCCTCGGAGGGGTCGCCGCGCTCCAGCGTCGCCCGTAGCACGGCGCGGGTGCGCTGGAGGCTCTTGAGCTGGGACTCCACGGTGCGCAGGTGCAGGTCGAGCACCTGGCGGAGATCGCGCTCGCCCAGGGAGCGGATCGTGGCGAGGCCGACGCCGATCTCGCGCAGCGTGCGGACGAGTTCGAGGCGCGCGACGTCGGCCTCGCCGTACAGGCGGTAGCCGGCGGGGGTGCGGTCGCGCTCCGGCAGGACTCCGGCGTCGGAGTAGAAGCGGATGGTCTTGACGGGCAGGCCGGACAGCCGTGAGAGCTGGCCGATCGTGTACGTGTCAGGCGGCCTGGTCATACGCCCGATTATTCCAGTTGAGCCTCCAGTAACTGGACACTTTACGGTTTCCGACATGGCGAAGAACAAGGTCACCAGAGTCGTGAAACTGCAGGTCAGGGCGGGGGAGGCCAGTCCCGCGACGGTCGGGAAGGACCTGGGGCCGCTCGGCATCAACCTGATGGACTTCTGCCGCAGGTACAACGCCGAGACCGAGGGCCGGCGGGGCTTCGTGGTCCCCGCCGAGATCACCGTGTACGAGGACCGCTCGTTCGACCTCGTCACCAAGATGCCCACCACGGCCTCGCTGCTGCGCCACGCCGCGGGCCTCCAGGCGGGCAGCCCCCGCCCCGGCCATCAGGACGCCGGGTCGATCACCCGCGAGGCGCTCCGCGAGGTGGCCCGCACGAAGATGCCCGACCTGAACACCACCGACCTCGCCCAGGCCGAGAAGATCATCGCGGGCACCGCACGCTCGATGGGCCTGGTGATCAAGGACTGACGCGGCGGGGCGGTCAGGTCAGGAAGGGGGAGACGACGAGCCAGCCGGGGTCGGGGGTGGACTCGACGGTCGGGGTGCCCTCGGTCCAGGTCTCGGCCACGTCCTCGGCGCGCTGGACGGCGTCGGTGGACGGGTCGGCGTAGACGTGCAGGACCCGGTTGCCCTCGCTGCTCATGTGGACGGCGAGCAGGGCGGTGTCGCCGAGCCGCGTGGTCAGCCGCTCCTCGAAGGCGCGCAGCGCCTCGGGCGCGTCTCCGGCGGGCAGGCCGTCCGCGTCGCGTTCGGCGTACGGCAGGGTGATCGCGATGTGCCGGTCGAAGAGGGGGTGGTCCACCGGGCGCAGGGGGTAGCGCGTGGCGGCGACCAGGGGCGCTCCGCCGGCCGTCTGCCCGGTGAGCAGGGCCCACTGCTCGCCCTGGTGCTCGGCGGCCAGGTCGGCGACCATGGTGGGCAGGTAGATGGCCGGGACGGCGTCGATGGGCGGGGCCGTGGCGGCGGTGACGTCGCCGATCCAGCGGGCGACCTCGTCCTCGCCGATCAGCCGGTCGAGCGCGAGGAAGGCCGCGGCGGCACGGTCCTCGTCCCCCAAGTCCGGAAAAATCGGGTGATAAGCGGAGATGTCCATGCGGGGCGCGCCGGGCGGCACCCGCAGGCCCAGCACCAGCTTGCCCAGGGCGAACTCGCGCCCGTCCACCTCCAGCACGAGATCGGCCGGGTGTGAGGACGCCTGCCGTGACGGGTGGAACTCCCACAGCGCGTCCGGCGGCGGCGCCGCGCGCGCCCAGCGGTGCGCGAGCGGGCGCAGCTCGGGATCGCCGTCGCAGGAAACCACCAGCGACCGCAGCGCCTCCCGGCCCGGCGTGATCTCGGCGACCAGCCCGGGATCGACGGCCGCGACCGCCGAGGCGAGCAGCTCGCCCGCCCCCGAAGCGTCGTCGGCCTCCAGCAGCGCGTCGACCTGCGGCCGCGTCCGCGCCCACCAGACCCAGAAATCGACGACGGCGGCGTCCCCCTGGCGGCCCTGGTCGCTCTCCTGCCCGAAGAATTCCATGGGCATGGATCCTCCCAGCCGTCACCGGCGAACGCCAACGTGGACACGTTCGCCTTTCCGGCCTGTGAAGGCGCGGCGACAGGACGATCAGCTGTCCGGCACGCCCGCGCGCCGCTCATGGCGTGCGCGGGCGAGGCGATAGGCCGTGCCCAGCAGCTCACGGGTCGCCGCCTCGGTGCGCGGGCCCGGGTTCACCACCGCCAGCCAGCCGAGCGTGCCGTAGACGGGATGGGCGATCACGGTGTCGGCGGCGGCGGGGTCGGCGTCCGCGGCGGCCGGTTCCCGGGGCGCGTGACCGGTCCACCGGACGAACTCCTCTTTCCCGGCGGAGACGTTCACGCGGAAGACGCCCGGCCGGTCCAGCCGCGACGCCTCGTCGTCGGGGTAGTTCTTGGTCACGATCGTCGCGAAGGGCTGGGTCGTCGTCGGGACGACGCCGTCGGGCGAGTAGTAGAAGAACGTGTCGCCCCAGGCGAGCTCCGGCGTGCCGTCACCGGGCCCCGGCCTGAGGGTCAGGACGCCGTCCAGGCCGCCGACGAGGCCGATGATCTCTTCCATGGTCATGTGTTCTAGCGTGGCATTGAAGTGCTTGTGGAGACTTCGTGGTGGATATCGAGGAGTTTTCCCGTGTCAGGTCGCCAATCGCATGGCATGCGCACCGTCGATGTCGCACGGCGTGCCGGGTGCTCCGTGCAACAGGTGCGCAATCTGGAGCGCGACGGCGTGCTGCCGCCGGCGGCGCGCACCGGCGCGGGCTACCGGGTCTACGGGGAGATACACCTGCGGTCCGCGCTGGCCTACCGCGCCCTGGCGGCGGGCGCGGGTCCGGCCGAGGCCAAGAAGATCGTCCGGACCGCTCATGGGTTCCCCGCCTCGGAGGTGCTCGCCCTCCTCGACGCGGCGCACGCCCGGCTCGACGCGGAACGCACGGAACTCCGGCAGGCCAGGCAGGCCGTCCAGGCGATCTCCGGCGAGCCGGTCGACGACGTGCGCGCCTCGGACGCGATGAGCGTCTCCGAACTCGCCGCCGCGCTCGGTGTGCGCCCGTCGACGCTGCGGCACTGGGACGCGGAGGACCTCGTCGTCCCGGACCGCGACCCCGTCCGGGGGACGCGACGCTACACACCGGCCCAGGTGCGGGACGCCCGGATCGTTCACCAGCTCCGCAGGGCCGGTTACCGCATCGCACCGCTCCGGGCCCTGATGCCGGAGCTACGCCGCGCCCGCCGGCTGGACGAGGTCGCCACCGCGCTGGCCGCCAGAGACGCCGGCATCGCGGCGCGCTCCCAAGCCCTCCTCGACGGCGCCGCCGCGCTCAGCGCCGTGCTCACCCTGACAGCCCACGACGCCGCCGCCGCGCCCCATGGGGAGTGAGCCGGTCTTCGGCCGGAGGCCGTGCGCGGATACCCGAGGGGGGTCGTGGGCAGGGTAATCTCGGGAGTGTTATGAGTCTTCGTGTGCTTGCCGCCATGTCCGGCGGCGTCGACTCCGCGGTGGCCGCGGCCCGGATCGCCGAGGCCGGGTACGACGTCACCGGGGTTCACCTGGCGCTCTCGTCGAACCCCAAGTCGTACCGCACCGGCGCGCGCGGCTGCTGCACGCTGGAGGACTCCCGCGACGCCCGCCGGGCCGCCGACGTCATCGGCATCCCCTTCTACGTCTGGGACATGGCCGAGCGGTTCCACCGCGACGTCGTCGAGGACTTCGTCAGCGAGTACGCCGCGGGCCGCACCCCGAATCCCTGTCTGCGCTGCAACGAGAAGATCAAGTTCGAGGCCGTGCTCGACCGGGCGCTGGCCCTCGGCTTCGACGCGGTCGCCACCGGCCACCACGCCCGCCTGGAGGACGGGGTGCTGCGCCGGAGCGTCGACGCGGGCAAGGACCAGTCGTACGTCCTCGGCGTGCTGACGCGCGACCAGCTCTCCCACGCGATCTTCCCGCTGGGCGGCTCCACCAAGGCGCAGGTGCGTGAGGAGGCCGCCGCCCGCGGCCTGACCGTGGCCGACAAGCCCGACAGCCACGACATCTGCTTCATCGCCGACGGCGACACCCGCGGCTTCCTGGCCGAGCGGCTCGGCGCCGAGCGCGGCCCGATCGTGGACGAGACCGGTGCGGTCCTCGGCACCCACGAGGGCGCGTACGGCTACACGATCGGCCAGCGCAAGGGCCTGCGGCTGGACCGCCCGACCTCCGACGGCCGCCCGAGGTACGTGCTGTCCATCGAGCCGGTGTCCAACACGGTCACCGTGGGCCCGCGCGAGTCGCTGGCCGTGCGGGCGATCGTGGCCGAGCGCCCGATCTTCAACGGGCCGGTGGGGGAGCCGCACGAGCCGCTGGCCTGCCAGGTCCAGCTCCGCGCGCACGGCGAGGTGTACGGCTGCCGCGTCCAGCTCTCCGGCGGCGTCCTGCACATCGCGCTGGACTCCCCGGCGACCGGCGTGGCGGCGGGTCAGGCGGCCGTCCTCTACAGCGGGGACACCGTCCTCGGCTCCGCCACCATCACCTCGTCGTCCTGAGAGTCGTGCCCCGGGCCGGGTCCCGGGTCGTGTTCCGAGCCCTGTCCCCGTCCTGAGCCGTCGCGCGGGCCGGGTCAGCCGCCGATGACGACGCTCTCGCCCGGCTTCAGGCGCCGGAAGTCGCCGCCCTGGGCCTGCGCGCTGCGGTCGAGCAGGCCGTCCACCAGCGACAGCCCCACCTCGTTGTACAGGCCGTCGTGGATCGAGAACGCCCGCGTGGGGTTCACGGCCTTGAGGTAGTCGAGCATCTCGGCGGCCTTCATCCACGGCCCGCCGGTCGGGGTGAGCAGCGTGCCCACCGGGCTGCCCGGGACGGTGAACGCGTCGCCGGGGTGGAAGACCTCGCCGTCGATGAGGAACCCGACGTTCTGCACCAGGGGCATCTCCGGCCAGACCTTGGCGTGCTCCCGCCCGGCCACGCCGATCTCGAAGCCCGCCGCGGTGAACGCGTCGCCCTCGCCGACGACGTTGACCTTCACGCTCAGCCCCTCCAACTGCGCGGCCACCGCCGCGCAGGTCCAGATCTGGACACCGGAGGCGAGCGCGGCGAGGCGCTTGACCTCCAGGTGGTCGAAGTGCTCGTGAGTGATCAGTACGGCGTCGGCGCCCTCGACGGCCGACTCCTCGGTGAGGCCGCCGGGGTCGATGACGAGGGTGGAGCCGTCCTTCTCCAGGCGCACGCACGCGTGGCCGTGCTTGGTCAGTGTCGTGAGCTTCATGTTCCCATCATGACCCCGGGCGCGGTCCGGCCGCCCACGAGCGCCGCGTACTCGCCGCCGAGGGCCAGCAGTTCCTCGTGGCCGCCGCGTTCGACGACCCGGCCCTCGCGCAGCACGAGGATCAGGTCGGCGTCCCTGACCGTGCTCAGGCGGTGCGCGATGACGATCCTCGTCTGGCGCAGGCCGGACAGGCGCGCCTCGATCGCGGCCTCGGTGGCGGTGTCCAGGTGGCTCGTCGCCTCGTCGAGGACGAGCACGCGCGGCTCCGACAGCAGAGCCCTGGCCAGCGCGATCCGCTGGCGCTGTCCTCCGGACAGGCCGTGGCCCTCCGGCAGCGGCGTGTCGTAGCCGAGCGGCATGCGGGCGATCTCGTCGTGCACGCAGGCGAGCCGGGCGGCGGCGACCACCCGCTCCAGCGGCGCGTCCGGGACGCCGAGGGCGATGTTGTCGCGGATCGTGCCGGAGAACAGCGCGGGATCCTGGGTGACGACGCCGAACCGGCGCCGTAGCGCGGGCGTCCACGCGGCGGGCGGGGCCACGCCGTCGTAGCGGACCTCGCCCTCCTCGGGCGCGTACAGGCCGAGCATGATCCGCGCCAGCGTGCTCTTGCCGGAACCCGAGCGCCCGACCAGCGCGATCTTCTGGCCGGGCCCGGCCAGCAGCGACACCTCGCGCACGGTCCACGCCCCGCGCGGGTCGTACCGGAAGCCGACCCCGCGCAGCTCGACGGCGCCCCGGAGCTCGGGCAGGCGCGGCTCGTCCCCGGCGCCAGGCTCCGGGTCGGCGTCCAGGATGTCGGCCAGCCTGCGGACCGCCGCGCCGGCGACCTGCATGCGCTGCACGGCGCTCATCAGCGAGTTCAGTGGCGTGATCGCGGCCAGCGCGACG
This sequence comes from Sphaerisporangium krabiense, assembly GCF_014200435.1. NCBI lineage: Bacteria > Bacillati > Actinomycetota > Actinomycetes > Streptosporangiales > Streptosporangiaceae > Sphaerisporangium > Sphaerisporangium krabiense. The sequence goes on from NZ_JACHBR010000001.1 coordinate 3,952,662, forward strand.
GCGTTCAGGGCGAGCAGCGTGCCGAGCGTCATGTCGTGGGCGAGCACGCGCCAGGCTCCGGCCCACAGCAGGACCATGGGCGTCATCACGTGGATCGAGGTCTGCGCGGCCACCACGCCGCCGACGGCCCGCGTGCCGCGCGCGGCGGCGTCGAGCTGGACCGCGAACAGCTCCGCCCACCGGTCGATCACCCGCCGCTCGGCGCTCATCGCCTTCAGCGACTCCACGCCCCGGATCGACTCGATCAGACGGCCGTGGGCCTCCGCCTGCGCGGCGAGCTGCCGCTGCGCCAGCGCGCCGGTGCGCCGCCGCGTGCCGAACAGCAGCAGGGCGTGCGCGGCGACGATCCCGAGCAGGCAGAGGCCGAGCACACGGTCCCCGGCCATGACCAGGGCGATGTAGACGACGGCGAGCGGGCCGTCCAGCATCGCGGGGAGCACCTGGCCGGTGGCCAGCTCCCTGATCGCCGTGACGCCCTCGGCCCTGGCGACCAGGTCGCCGGTGCCGCGCAGGGCGAAGAACCGGTACGGCAGCGAGAACAGGTGACGCACGGTCTCGGTGGTGAGGTGGCGGTCGGCGCGCGTCTGGAGCGCCGCCAGCATGCGCACGCGCGCGAGGCCCAGCGCGAGCTGGGCGCCCGCGGCCACCGCCACGCCGGCGCCGATCAACGGCAGCGGGTCCGCGGAACCGGACGGCAGCACCCGGTCGACGATCAGTCCCGAGCCGAGCGGCAGCACCAGGCCGAGCGCCTGGAGCAGCACCGAGGCGAGCACGATCAGCGCGACCAGGCCGCGCGAGCGGCGCAGCGCGTCCAGGAGCATGCGCCGCCGCCAGGGCCGCACGGGCGGGTCGATCCGTCCTGGACGGAAGCCGGGGCCGGGCGTGGGGACGATGACGACGCCGGTGAAGCCGGCGGCGAACTCCTCGTGGGTGAGCCGCAGGCGGCCCCGTGCCGGGTCGGCGACCTCGACACCCCGGCGCCCGTGGCGCTCGACGACCACGAAGTGGCCGGACCTCCAGTGCGCGATGGCGGGCAGGGCCAGCCGGCCGAGCCCGTCCGGGGCGATCCGCATGGCGACCGGCGCGAGGCCGTACTCGCGGGCGGCGGCCACCAGCGCGCGTGCGGTCGTCCCGTCGCGGGACAGGCCGACCCTGCCGCCGACCTCGCGGAGCGTCGTGCGCAGCCCGTGGTGGCGCAGGACCATCGTCAGGCAGGCCGCCCCGCAGTCCGTCATGGTGTTCTGCCGCACCACCGGGACGCGGCGGCGCCGGGCCCGTCCGGACACCCGTCCTCCCCTTCCTGGCGTTCCCTGGCCCGGGTCGCCGTACGGCGGACCGCGACGGGCGGGCCCGGGGCGGCGACCCCGTCCCGGGCCCTTGTGTGAACGGATCGGCGGCCCGCCGGGTACGGCGGGCCGCCGGTCTCGGTGCGGAGCGTGCGCCCGCCGGGCGTGGCGGGCGCGCCGGACTCACACCGAGACGCAGATGCCCGGCGGGTCGATGTAGAGGCCCATCGAGACCTCCGGCTTCTGACCTCCGCTGAGCTGCTCCAGCTCCTCGTCGCCGAGCACCTGCCCGGTCGTCTCGTTCTGGTCCACGCTCACCCCTCCTTTCGTCGAACCTTCACGGGCCGCCGGATCGCCCCGGCGGCGTTCCCGGGGGTCGGCCCGGTGGTCCAAGGAATATGGGGCCGCTCTTGTAATCGGCTTGGACAGGACTGAACAGCACGGGACGGCTCCCGCGGCGGGCGCGTCACCCGATCGCCCGGCAGTCCCTAAGCTTGCGGCTTGTGAGCGAGTTTCCGTGGGGCGAGGCCAGCGCGACGGGGGTGGGCTCCCACCCGGGCGCCGACCATGTCGAGACGTTGCGGACGGTGTTCGGCGAGGTCCCCGATCTGCCGTACCTGCCCGAGCTTCCCGACCGCGGCGTCGGCGCCGACATGGTGGGGCGCACGGCGTCGCTGCTGGTCGACCTGCCGGTGGAGGTCCAGCCGTCCGGGTGGCGTTTCACCGACAGGCCGGGCCGCGACCTGCGCAGGGCCAGGGAACACCTCGCCCGCGACCTCGACGGCCTGGAGGAGGTCGCCCAGGGGTACGAGGGCCCGCTGAAGATCCAGGTCTGCGGGCCGTGGACGCTCGCGGGCACCGTCGAGCTGCGCTACGGCGACCGCACGCTGGCGGACCCGGGCGCGGTCCGCGACGTGGCCGAGTCGCTGGCCGAGGGGCTCGCCGCGCACATCGCCGCCGTGCGGTCGCGCGTGCCGGGCGCCACGGTGGTGGTCCAGCTGGAGGAGCCCGGCCTGCCGGGGGCGCTCGCCGGGACGGTGCCGACGGCCTCGGGGTTCGGGCGGCTGGCCGCCGTGGAGCCGCCGATCGCGGCCGAGCGGCTGCGCGCGGTGCTCCCGCCCGAGGTGTTCACGGTCGTCCACTGCTGCGCGCCCGAGGTGCCGTTCGACGTGCTGCGCTCGGCCGGGGTGCGGGGCGTCTCGCTGGACGCGGGGCTGCTGCGGCGCAGGGACGAGGACAAGATCGGCGAGGCGATCGACCGGGGGACGGCGCTGTTCCTCGGCGTCGTGCCCGGCACGGATTCCCGGCTGCCCGACATCGGCGTGGTGGCCAGGCCGGCCGTCGAGCTGTGGCGCAGGCTCGGCTTCGCGCCCGCCGGCCTGGCGCGCCAGGTGGTGCTCACCCCGTCGTGCGGGCTGGCCGGCGCCTCGCCCGGGTACGCCAGGGCCGCGCTCGCCCGGTGCCGCGAGGCCGCCCGCGTGCTGCGCGAGGACCCCGAGGACGAACGGGACTGAGCCGGCCGTCTCCCGCGAGTGCGGTTCAAGTGCCTCGCAAGCGGCGTGCCCTATTCCTGGGAGTCGTGGAACGACCCAGGAATCCGGGAGAGAAAGTCATGCGCAGCGGTCTTCGCGTCCTGCTCGGCCTCACCACCGCCGCGGCCCTCGGCCTCGGCCTGCCCGCCGCGGCCTCCGCGTCGGCCTCTGTGCCGGCCTCTGTGTCGACCTCGGGGGCCGCGGCCGGCACGGCCACGGCCGCCGAGAGGTGGGAGTGGGGGCCCACGGCGTCCACGGACTTCAAGGGCTGGGCGTCGGGCGAGATCCGGACGACGCGGTCCGGCCTGCGGATCAGCGGCGACGTGTACGACGGCGGCGGCGCCCGCACGTGCACCTGGCTGAAGATCAAGTGGCTCACCGACCGCGGCAAGTGGCGCACCGCGACGTACAAGAACTGCTCGCAGTCCAGGACGCGGTCCTTCCGGATCAACGCCGGGTACATGCTGACCTCGTCCGCCAAGGTGTGCCGGGGCACCTCGGCCCGCGTCACGGGGAAGTGCTCGCACTGGGAGGGCGTGTGGTCCCAGGGCGGCTGACCACGAAAGCCTGATAAGTCGGCAAATAGTGGTTGTCCCGGTCTTTGCCGGACACCCTGGTTCTTCAGGCGATCCCGGGTGGACGGCGCCCGGGATCGCCTGTTGCGGCACGGGTCCGTTTCGTGGGGAAATGTCGGTGCGGGATGGCATGGTGGAGGTAACGATTGCCCAGGTAGAGCGCCGATCCGCGGACGCGAGCACGCGCCGCTGCCCGTAGCGTTCTCCTTGGGCCGCACGAACGAGGGGAGACGGCATGACTGCCGAGGTGGAGGGCGTTCCGGTGTCCGCGCTGGACCGCCACGCCGAGCTGGCCGAGCTGGCCGAGGAGGCCAACTGGCGCTACTACGTGCTCGACGCGCCCACCGTGAGCGACGGCGAGTACGACTCCTGGATGCGCGAGCTGCGGGAACTGGAGGAGGCGCATCCCTCCCTCGTGACACCGGACTCGCCGACGCAGAAGGTCGGCGCGCCCATCTCCACCGACTTCACCCCGGTGCGCCACCTGCGGCGTCTGGAGAGCCTCGACAACGCGTTCAACGACGCCGACCTCGCGGCCTGGCAGGCCAGGGCCGAGCGACTCCTCGAACGCGACCCGGCCCCCTACCTGTGCGAGCTGAAGATCGACGGCCTGGCCATCGCCGTGGTCTACGAGAAGGGCAGGCTGGTCAGGGCCGCCACGCGCGGCGACGGCCGGGTGGGCGACGACGTCACGGCCAACGTGCGCACGATCGCCAACATCCCGCACCGCCTCCACGGCGACGACGTGCCGGACCTGCTGGAGGTCCGCGGCGAGATCTACCTCACCGTCGACGGCTTCGTGAAGCTGAACGAACAGCTCGTCGCCGCCGGCAAACCGCCGTTCGCCAACCCGCGCAACTCGGCGGCCGGGTCCCTGCGCCAGAAGGACCCCCGGATCACCGCCCAGCGCGACCTGAAGATGATCGCGCACGGCGTCGGCGTGTGGGAGGGCTCGGCTCCGCTCCCCGCCACCCAGTCCGGCGTGTACGAGCGGCTGCGCGACTTCGGGCTCCCGGTCAGCCCCCTCTACAAGGTCGTGGACACCCTGACCGCGATCGAGGAGTTCATCGAGAACTACCGGCAGCACCGCCACGACACCGAGTACGAGATCGACGGCGTGGTGGTGAAGCTCGACCGCATCGAGCTGCAGCGCCAGCTCGGCTCCACCTCGCGGGCCCCCCGGTGGGCGATCGCCTTCAAGTACCCGCCGGAGGAGGTCAACACCAAGCTGCTCGACATCCAGGTCGGCGTCGGCCGCACCGGGCGCGTGACGCCGTACGGCGTGATGAAGCCCGTGGTCGTGGCCGGGTCCACGGTCGAGCGCGCCACCCTGCACAACGCCTCGGAGGTCGCGCGCAAGGGCGTCCTCATCGGCGACACGGTCGTGTTGCGCAAGGCCGGGGACGTCATCCCCGAGATCGTCGGGCCGGTCACCGCGCTGCGGGACGGCGGCGAGCGCGAGTTCGTCATGCCCACCCACTGCCCCGAGTGCGGCACCGAGCTGCGGCGCATGAAGGAGGCGGACGTCGACATCCGCTGCCCGAACGCCCGGTCCTGCCCCGCCCAGCTCCGCGAGCGCATCTTCTTCGCGGCCGGGCGGAAGGCGTTCGACATCGAAGGGCTCGGCTACGTCGCCGCCACGGCGCTGACCGCTCCGTTGCCGCCGCAGGAGCCCCCGGTGCGCACCGAGGCCGACCTGTTCGACCTCACCATGGAGCAGCTCCTGCCGATCAAGTCCGTGGTCCGCGACCAGGACACCGGCCTGCCGAAGACCGACCCGGAGACCGGCGAGCCCAAGGTCGTCACGTTCTTCGCCAACATGAACGGCGAGCCCAGCAAGAACGCCGAGCACATGCTCGCGGAGCTGGAGCGGGCCAAGTCGCAGCCGCTGGCCCGGGTGCTCATCGCGCTGTCGATCCGGCACGTCGGCCCCACCGCGGCGCAGGCCCTGGCCACGACGTTCCTGTCCCTCGACCGCGTCTTCGGCGCGTCGGAGGAGGAGCTGGCCGCCGTCGAGGGGGTCGGCCCGACGATCGCCGCGTCGATCCGCGAGTGGTACGCCGAGGACTGGCACCGTGAGATCGTCGACCGGTGGCGGGCCGCGGGGGTGCGCATGGAGGACGAGCCGCCCACCGGGCAGGGCTCGCAGATCCTCGCGGGCCTCACGCTCGTCGTCACCGGCACCCTGGAGGGCTTCACCCGTGACGAGGCGGGCGAGGCCGTCCAGGCGCGCGGCGGCAAGGTGACCGGCTCGGTCTCCAAGAAGACCGACTTCCTGGTCGCCGGCGAGAACGCCGGATCCAAGTTCGACAAGGCGCTCAAGCTCGGCGTCCCCATCCTGGACGAGGAGAACTTCCGCGTCCTGCTCGACAAGGGCCCCGACGCCGTGGTCCCGGTCTCGGAGGACGCCCCGGAGGCGGCCCCGGAGGAGAGCGCCGAGGAGAGCGCCGAACAGAGCGCCGCGAGCGCCGGCTGACGGCCGGAGGTCACGCGTCCAGCATGTCCGTCGTGACCTCCCACAGCCGGATGGCGGCCTCGGGGTCGAGGGCGTACTCCGCGACGCCCCTGCGCTCGCCGCCGGGCCGGTGCGGCTCCGCCTCCTGGCAGTCCTCGAAGTAGCGCCCGCCGACGCCGTCGAGCAGGGGAGAGGCCGCGAGCAGCACGGAGGTGGCGGCGCCCTGCTCGGGGGTCCGCCAGTTGATCTGCCGCAGACCGGACGCGGCCCGCATGCGCTCCAGCTGTTCCTCGCTGACGTGGCGCTGCAGGCGGGTGCGGATGCCGCCGGGCATCAGCGCGTTGGCGGTGACGCCGTCGTCGGCCCAGCGCCTGGTGGCCTCGACCGCCAGCAGGACGTTCGCCGTCTTGGACTGGCCGTACGCGGACCAGGGCTCGTATTCGCGGTCGCGGAAGTGGATGTCGTCGAAGACGATCGGCGAGCGCAGGTGGCCGCTGGAGCTGACCGAGACGACGCGGGCGCCCCCGGCGCGGGCGAGCGCCCGGTGGAGGCCGGTGGTGAGGGCGAAGTGGCCGATGTGGTTGGTGGCGAACTGCAGCTCCCAGCCCTGCGGCGTGCGGGTCTCCGGGGTGGCCATCACGCCGGCGTTGTTGACGAGGATGTGCAGCGGGCCGTCCCACGCGGCCGTGAAGGCGGCGACGGACGCGGGGTCGGTGAGGTCGAGCCGCGCCACGAGCACCCGCTCGCCGCCGGTGGTGGCGGTGATGTCCTCGGCCGTGCGCTCGCCCGCCGCGGTGTCGCGGACGGCCAACGTGACCTCGGCTCCCGCGCCGGCGAGCGCGCGGGCGGTCTCGACGCCGATCCCCGAGGCGCCGCCGGTCACGACGGCGCGTCGGCCGGTGAGGTCGACGCCCGCCACGACCTCGGCGGCGGTGGACGAGGCGGTGAAGGGTGTGGTGACGCGTGCGGCCATGGTCTTTCCCGTCTGAGCGGTCGATGGGTGCCGGTGGAGGGCCCGATCCGGACCTCCGGCGAGGTCGAAGGGTGGCGATCGGCGCGGGTGGTCCCGGTACGATGACGCTATCCGGAGGATCCTCCGATAGAGCCGACTCTAAGCGGAGGATCCTCCGGATGGCAAGCCGGGGCATGCCGTCCGGACGCCGGCGGTCCGGGTCATGACCGGCGGCCACGAGATCGGCCGTCAGGCCAGGAGGAACCAGGAGGAACACCGTGGAGCCCAGCGGCGCCCGACCCCTGCGCGCGGACGCCCGGCGCAACCGCGACCGCCTGCTCGACGTCGCCGCGCGCGTGTTCTCCGAGGACGGGCCGGAGGTGACGCTCGACGCGGTCGCCAAGAAGGCGGGCGTCGGCATCGGCACGCTGTACCGGCACTTCCCCACGCGCGAGGCCCTGGTGGAGGCCGTGTACCGCGAGGAACTGGCCCGCCTGTGCGGGGCCGCGGCGGAGCTCCTGGAGTCCATGCCGGCCGACCGGGCGTTGCGGGCCTGGATGGACTTCTTCGTGGACTACGCCACCAAGAAGCGGGAGATGGCGGACGCGTTGCGCGCGGTGATCGCCTCCGGCGGCGACCCCTACTCCGAGAGCCGCGCCCGCATGACGGACGCCGTGACGAGTCTGCTCCGGGCCGGCGCCGCGGCGGGGACCGTCCGTGAGGACGTGCTGCCCGAGGACGTCCTGGCGAGCCTGACCGGGCTCTCCATGGCGGCGCGGGAGCGCCGTGACCAGGCGGCCCGCATGCTCGACCTGCTCATGGACGGCCTGCGCCACACCGCCGCCCCCCGCTGACCCCGGGGCCGTGCGGGGACCGGCCCGCCGTCGTCGGAGGGTTCGCGCGGCCCTACCGAACCTGGACACCTGCGCGGAAGCCGCGCGGCGCGGGCGCCGGTGAATCAGAATGGTCAAGTGCGGGTCAAACCGCGTGTGGACTCTTGTGGAGGGTTCCAGGGGGCATTTCACGGGATCCGGACCGGCTGGGGGAGCCGGCGGAAGGGTGACAGAACACGAGGTCCCGAAATATTCGGTGACGCAACGTGCCCAACCGGTTTCGCGAAGTGGCCCAAAGGCCGTACCCTCCCATAGTGACCTCTTGGGGGTTTACTTGCCTATGACGGACCCATCCGACACACGCGACACCGCACCGCGCCCGTTCTCCCCGCTCTGGACCTACATCACGGGAGTCGTGGTCACGGGGCTCGCGGCGCTGGGCGTCGCCGAGGTGCGGCTCGGTGTCTGGGAACTCGTCACGCTGGCGCGCACCTCGCTGTTCTGGGTGCTGGTGGTGCTGGTCGTGCTCGGGGAGCTCCGCCCGCTCGTCGTCTCCACCTCGCGCCTGGTCGGCGGCACCGCCACCTCGACCATGTTCACGTTCGCGATATTGCTCTACTACGGCCTCTCGGTGGCCGTGCTCATCCACGGGCTCGCCCTGGTGGTGAGCGGCCTGTCCCACCGCAGGGCCTGGCACCGCGTGGCGTTCAACGTGGCCCAGGTCACGCTGGCGTCCACCGCCGCCGGGGTGGTCCTCGGCCTGTTCGGGCACCATCCGCGCCCGGCCGTCCCCTGGGTGCCCGAGGGCGTCGACATGACGGCGGTCGCGCTCGCCGCCCTCGCCTACTTCGCCGTCCGCGGCGTGCTCGTCTGCGGGGCCGTCGCGCTGCACGAGCGCCGCTCGCTGGCCCGCGTGCTGCGCACCACGATCGGACACCAGAGCGTGGTCTACGCCGCGCTGCTCGGCCTCGCGCCGCTGGTCGTGGTCGTGATGAGCCGCTCGCCCGCGCTGGTCCCGCTGTTCGTGGCGCCGCTGGCCACCATGTACTTCACCGCCTCGATGTCGGTGCGCCGCGACCACCAGGCCATGCACGACGGCCTGACGTCCCTGCCGAACCGCAAGCTGCTGATCCTGCGCACCGAGGAGGCCCTGGCGGAGGCCCGCGACGACACGCGGGTGGGCCTGCTGCTTCTCGACCTGGATCGCTTCAAAGAGGTCAACGACACGCTCGGGCACCCCGTGGGGGACCGGCTGCTGCAGATCGTCGCCCACCGCCTCACCCACAGCGTGCGGCCGGGCGACGTGGTGGCCCGGCTCGGCGGCGACGAGTTCGCCGTCCTGCTGCCGACCGTCCGGGACGCCATGGCCGCCCGCGAGGTCGCCGCGCGGCTGCGCGCCGCGCTCACCCAGCCGGTGCGCCTGGAGGGCATGACCTTCGACATGGACGCCTCGGTCGGCATCGCGCTCTACCCCGACCACGCGCCCGACTTCGAGCTGCTCCTCCAGCGGTCCGACGTCGCGATGTACTTCGCCAAGGAGGGCCGCACCGGCGTCGAGGTCTACAACGCCGAGAAGGACCGCAACTCGCCCGAGCGGCTCAACCTGCTCGGCGACCTGCGCAGGGCCGTCGGCGGCAGCGACCTGCGCCTGCACTACCAGCCCAAGGTGAACCTCGCCTCCGGCATGGTCGAGGGGGTGGAGGCCCTGCTGCGGTGGTGGCACCCGGAGCGCGGCCCGATCTCCCCGTCCGACTTCATCCCCCTGGCCGAGCAGTCCTACCTGATGCACCAGATCACCCAGCACGTGATCGACGCCGCGCTGGAGCAGGCCGCCGACTGGTGGCACGCCGGGCTGGAGGTGCCGATCTCGATCAACGTCTCGGCCCGCGACCTGCTCGACTCCGCGCTGCCGGACACGCTGGAGGCCGGGCTGGACCGCCTCGGCCTGCCGCCGCGGGCGATCCAGCTCGAGGTGACCGAGCGCATCCTGATGACCGACCAGGCGTACACCTCCGACTCGGTCCACGCCCTGGTCGAGCTGGGCATCCCCTTGTCCCTGGACGACTTCGGCACCGGGTACTCCTCGCTGGTCCGGCTCCAGCGCCTCCAGGTGTGCGAGGTGAAGATCGACGCCTCGTTCGTGCAGCAGCTCGGCAAGTCGATGGACGACGAGCGCATCGTCCGCTCGATCGTCGACCTGGTCCGCTCGCTCGGCCTGCGGTCGGTGGCCGAGGGCGTGGAGACCGAGGAGGTCGCGCGCCGCCTGCGCGACATGGGCTGCGACGCCGCCCAGGGCTGGCGGTTCGCCGAGCCGATGCCCGCCGAGGACGCGACCGGGTGGCTGCGGGCCCGCATGGGCGGGGCCCCCGACTCCTACGACCGCCGCGGATCCGCCGAGGTGACGGCCTGCTAGCCCCTGGCCGGGCGCCCGTGGCGCGGCGGAGGGTCCAGTCCGGCCGAACGGAGGTTAATGGTTCGGCCACGTTCGGTCACGCGCCCTAGGATGATGTCACTGTCCGATTGCCATCCATGAAACGGGTTAACGACTCATGTCCGCCATAACCCGCGACGAGGTCGCTCACCTCGCCCGGCTCTCCCGGCTGGCGCTGAACGACGCCGAGCTCGACCACTACGCCACCCAGCTCGACGCCATCATCGGCGCGGTCGCGCGGGTGTCCGAGGTCGCCACCGACGACGTCCCGCCGTCCTCGCACGCGCTGCCGCTCACCAACGTCTACCGTCCCGACGAGACGCGGCCGAGCCTGACCCCGGAGCAGGCGCTGGCGGCCGCCCCGGCCGTCGAGGACGACCGCTTCCGCGTCCCGCGCATCCTCGGGGAGGAGGCATGAGTCTCACCCGCAAGACCGCCGCCGAGCTCGGCGCGCTCATGGCCTCGGGCGAGGTCTCGGCCGTCGAGGTCACCCAGGCCCACCTGGACCGCGTCGCCGAGGTCGACGGGCAGGTCCACGCCTTCCTGCACGTCGCCGCCGAGTCGGCGCTGGCCCAGGCCCGCGCGGTCGACGCCCGCCGCGCCGCCGGCGAGGAGCTCGGCCCGCTGGCCGGCGTGCCCATCGCCCACAAGGACGTCTTCACCACCACGGACATGCCGACCACGGCCGGTTCCAAGATCCTCGAAGGCTACCGCCCGCCCTACGACGCGACCGTGACCGCGCGCCTGCGCGAGGCGGGCCTCGTGATCCTCGGCAAGACCAACCTGGACGAGTTCGCGATGGGCTCCTCCACCGAGAACTCCGCCTACGGCCCGACCCGCAACCCGTGGGACCTCGGCCGCATCCCCGGCGGGTCCTCCGGCGGCTCCAGCGCCGCGGTGGCCTCCTACCAGGCCCCGCTGTCCACCGGCACCGACACCGGCGGCTCGATCCGCCAGCCCGCCGCCGTCACCGGCATCGTCGGCATGAAGCCCACCTACGGCGGCTCCTCGCGGTACGGGCTCATCGCCTTCGCGTCCTCGCTGGACACCCCCGGCCCGTTCGCCCGCACCGTCCTTGACGCCGCCCTGCTGCACGAGGCGTTCTCCGGCCACGACGTGATGGACACCACGTCCATCCACGCCGAGGTCCCGCCGGTGGTCGAGGCCGCGCGCCACGGCGACGTCGCCGGGCTGCGCGTCGGCGTGGTCAAGGAGTTCGGGGGCGAGGGCTACCAGCCGGGCGTGCTGGCCCGCTTCCACGAGGCCGTCGAGCTGCTGGAGTCGATGGGCGCCAAGGTCGCCGAGATCTCCTGCCCGAACTTCGGCTACGCGCTCCCGGCCTACTACCTGATCGCCCCCTCGGAGTGCTCCTCGAACCTCGCCAGGTTCGACGGCATGCGCTACGGCCTGCGCGCCGGCGACGACGGCTCGCGCAGCGCCGAGGAGGTCATGGCCCTCACCCGCGCCGCCGGGTTCGGCCCCGAGGTCAAGCGCCGCATCATGCTCGGCACCTACGCGCTGTCCAGCGGCTACTACGACGCCTACTACGGCTCGGCGCAGAAGGTCCGCACGCTGATCGCCCGCGACTTCGAGGCCGCGTTCCACCAGGTCGACGTGCTGATCTCGCCGACCACCCCGACCACCGCCTTCCCGATCGGCGAACGCGCCGACGACCCCATGGCGATGTACCTGGCCGACCTCTGCACGATCCCGGCCAACCTCGCCGGCAACGCCGCCATCTCCGTCCCCTGCGGCCTCGCCGACGAGGACGGCCTCCCGGTAGGCCTCCAGATCATGGCCCCGGTCCTCGGCGACGACCGCTGCTACCGCGTCGCCGCCGCCGTAGAGAAGGCCTTCGAGTCCCGCTGGGGTGGCCCGCTGCTGAAGGAGGCTCCGTCCCTGTGACCACGACCCACACCTCCATGCCGTTCGACGAGGCGCTGGAGCGGTTCGAGCCGGTGCTCGGGCTGGAGACGCATGTCGAGCTCGGTACGGCGTCCAAGATGTTCTGTGGGTGCCCGACCACGTTCGGGGCGCCGCCGAACACGCATGTCTGTCCGGTGTGCCTGGCGTTGCCGGGGGCGTTGCCGGTGGCCAACGACAAGGCCATCGAGTCGACGATTCGCATCGGGCTGGCGCTGAACTGCACGATCGCGGAATGGTGCAGGTTCGCCCGGAAGAACTACTTCTATCCGGACATGCCGAAGAACTACCAGATCAGCCAGTACGACGAGCCGCTCTGCGTCAACGGCTACCTCGACGTCGAGGTGGACGGCCGTCCGTTCCGGGTCGAGATCGAGCGGGTGCACCTCGAAGAGGACACCGGCAAGTCGACCCACGTCGGCGGCGCCACCGGCCGCATCCACGGCGCGGACCACTCCATCGTCGACTACAACCGGGCGGGCATCCCGCTGGTCGAGATCGTCACCAAGCCGATCCCGGGAACCGACCGGCTCGCGCCCGAGGTCGCCCGGGCGTACGTCACGGAGCTGCGTGAGCTGATGCGGGCGCTGGGCGTGTCCGACGTGCGCATGGAGGAGGGCTCGCTGCGCTGCGACGTCAACGTGTCGCTGATGCCGCGCGGCTCCTCCGAGTGGGGCACCCGCACCGAGACCAAGAACGTCAACTCGCTGCGCAGCGTCGAGCGGTCCGTACGCGGCGAGATCGAGCGTCAGGCCGCCGTCCTCGCCGAGGGCGGCAAGATCGTGCAGGAGACCCGCCACTTCCACGAGGACACCGGCGCCACCACTTCCGGCCGCTCCAAGGAAGAGGCGCAGGACTACCGCTACTTCCCCGAGCCCGACCTGCTGCCGATCGCCCCGACCCCCGAGTGGGTCGAGGAACTGCGCGCGGAACTGCCTGAGCTGCCGTCCGCGCGGCGCCGGCGCCTGCAGGGCGAGTGGGGCGTCTCCGACCTGGACATGGCGGCCATGCACAACGCGGGCGCCATCGACCTGGTGGAGGCCACGGTGTCGGCCGGGGTGCCCGCCGCCGACGCGCGCAAGTGGTGGATGGGCGAGCTGGCCCGCCGCGCCAACGAGTCCGGCACGGCCCTGGCCGACCTGCCGATCACGCCCGCGCAGATCGCCCGGGTCGTCGAGCTGGTCGCCTCCGGCGCGCTGAACGACAAGCTGGCCCGCCAGGTGCTGGAGGGCGTGCTCGCGGGCGAGGGCTCGCCCGACGAGGTCGTCGAGGCCAGGGGCCTGCGCATCGTCAGCGACGAGGGCGAGCTGTCCTCGATCATCGACCAGGTCCTCGCGCAGAACGCCGACGCGGCCGACAAGGTGCGGTCCGGCAAGATCGCCGCGGTCGGCGCCCTGGTCGGCGGCGTGATGAAGGCCAGCAGGGGCAAGGCCGACGCCGGACGCGCCCGGGAGCTGATCCTGGAGAAGCTGGGCGTCGAGGCGTAACCCGGCCGCCGCACACCTGTCCGAGCGGGCCCCGCGACACGGTCGCGGGGCCCGCCGCCGTTTCCGGCGGTGGTGCTCCCATCGCACGGGGGAGGAGTTTCACTCTCCGAACGTCCGTCCGTGGGGCGGAATTCATCCGTTGATGTAGAAGAATTTGCGCGTGCCCGTGGTTTAGGGTGAGGCGGGGGAACAGGTACGGAGCGGGAGGAGACGAGGGCGTGCGGAACGCCGGAGCGTCCATCGACCCGCCGCCCGATCCGTTCTCGGCGGTGCGACCGGACAAATCCGACCCTTCGTCCGGCTCTTCTTCTTCCTCGGCCTCTTCTTCGCCGTCCGGTTCCTCGTCCGGGGGCCGGCGGGGCCGGTCCGGCGACGACAAGGAGCCCGTCTCCCAGCCGACCCGCAAGAAGCTGCCCCGCGGCGTGTCGCCGCTGCCTCCCGGCGTGTCGCCCGAGGCGTTCGCGCCCACGCCGCCGTCCTCCTCGTCCGGCAAACCGCCGACGCTGCCGCCGCCCGCGCCGCCCGCCGAGCCCTGGCCGATGACCGGCAGCCCGCGCGTGCGCTGGAGCATGGACGACCCGGCCGCCCAGCCGTCGATCGTCATGGTCCCCGACCCGCCCAGGCGCCGGAGCCGGCTGCGCCGCATGTTCATCCTCGTCGGCGGCCTCGCGATCCTGTTCATGTTCGGCTACTGCATCCCCGCGACCTACATGTGGGGGAAGGTGCTGCCCGGCACCCACGTCGCCGGCATCGCCATCGGCGGCATGACGCAGACCGAGGCGCTCGACCTGGTCCACGCCCGCTTCGACGTCAACGACCAGCGTGACGTCCCGCTGCTGCTCGGCGGCAGGCCCGTCGGCAAGATCACGCCCAGCGAGATCGGGCTCGCCGTGGACGCCCAGGCCACCGTGGCCGACGCCGAGACCGGCTTCCCGAGCCCCGCCGACGTCTGGCGGGCCTTCACCGGCGAGCGGGAGCTGCCGCTGCGGGTCACGTCCAACCAGGTCAAGCTCGCGCAGGAGATCCGCAAGGTCGCGCAGGTGATCGACAGGCCCGTCCGCGAGGGGCGCATCGTCTACGACGGCGTCACCCCGCGCCTGATCCCGCCGCGCGAGGGCCTCGCGCTGGACCGGCGGGGCGCGGAGGAGGCCGTCAAGGCGGCGTTCGCCAGCGCGCCCTCCTCGGCCGCGCTCACGGTCACGACCATCCTCCCCAAGGCCCGCGAGGACGCCTTCGCTCCCTTCATGGACGACGCGCGGCGCGCGGTGGCCGCGCCGATCCTCCTCACCAACGGCGGCAGGCGGGCGACGCTGACCCCGGCGGCCGTCGCCGAGAACCTCGTCTTCGCCCCCGGCGAGCAGGGCGACGTGGGCCCCAGGTTCGACACCCACCGGGCGATCGGTGACCTGGAGGCCGGGCTCGTGGGCGTCGCCGAGGCCGCGCGGCCCGCCGGGTTCGTCATCGAGGAGGACGCCCCGAGGCTCGTCCCCGCCCGCACGGGCAAGGGGGTCGACGTGGCCAAGTTCGACACGGCGCTGGCGCGGCTGATGGACCAGGGCGGGCGCCGCGTCATCCCGGTGTCGCTGGCCCTCACGCCGCCCACCCTCACCGACGAGCAGGCGCTCGGGCTCGGCGTGAAGGAGAAGGTCTCCACGTTCACGACGACCTTCCGGTGCTGCGCCGCGCGGGTGACCAACATCCAGCGGGCGGCCAGGCTCGTGGACGGGCGGGTGGTCAAGCCGGGGGAGACGTTCTCGCTCAACGAGGTCGTGGGGCGTCCCCAGTCGTCCCGGGGGTTCGTGACGGCCCAGGCCGTGCAGGGCGACCGGCTCGTGACGATCATGGGCGGCGGCATCTCGCAGCTCGCGACCACCATGTACAACGCGACCTACCTCGCGGGCCTGGAGGACGTCGAGCATTCCCAGCACGTCATCCACATCCCGCGCTATCCGCCCGGGCGGGACGCGGCGGTCTTCTACCCCGAGCCCGACCTGCGGTGGCGCAACGACACGCAGTACGGGATCCTCGTGACGGCCGAGGCCACGGGCATGTCGGTCACCGTCACCCTCTGGAGCACCAAGGTCTACGACAAGATCGAGGCCGAGACCTCCGCGAAGACCGCGATCACCCAGCCGCAGACCTTCACCTACGACGGCGGTGACTGCGTCCCCACGGAGGGCGCGCCCGGGTTCACGGTCACGGTGACCCGCGTGTTCTCCAAGGACGGCGCGGTGGTGCGGCGCGACGAGCCGCAGACCCTGACCTATGACCCGCAGGCGCGGGTGAACTGCACGACGGCCCGCTCGCCCACCTCCGATCCGGAGCTGCGCCGCCCGCCGGCGGGGAACGACTCGACACCCACGGTGACGCCGTCACCATCCCCGACCGGACAGAAACGATTAAAGAAGAACAATAACGACAAAAATAACGAACCAGTCAAAAACCCCAAAGCCACCCCTAATAACACCAAGAACGTCGGCAATCCCACGCCCAAGCCGAAAGCCACCAAGACCCTCACGCCGAACGGCAACGGCAACGGCAACGGCAACGGCAACGGCAACGGCAACGGGAACGGGAACGGGAACGGCAATGGCAAGAAGTGAGCCCGGCTCCTGAGACGCCGCCCCCGCCCCGCGCCGGCGAGAACACCCGGCTCCCCCTCAGAGCACCCTCCCCCATCAGCGCACCCCGCCTGACCCGCCCCTTCGGGGCCTACTTCAACGGGACGACCAGGATGCGGTCGTCGCCCGGCCTCGGGTTTCCCCGTCCGTCCTTGTTGCTCGTCCCCACGTACAGGTTCCTGTCCGGGGACGTCGCCACCGCGCGCAGCCGCCCGTACTCTCCCTTGAAGCGGGCGATCGGCTCGCCCACCCGGCCCGCCGCGGTCAGGGGGATCTGCCAGAGCCGCTGTCCCCGCAGCGCCGCCGCCCACAGGGACCCGCGCGCGTAGGCCAGCCCGGACGGTGAGGACTCGCTGGTCGGCCAGGTGAGCAGCGGGTCGGTGTACTTGCGTCCGCCGCCGAAGCCCTCGACCTCGGGCCAGCCGTAGTTGTGCCCCTTCTGGATGAGGTTGACCTCGTCGTAGGTGTTCTGGCCGAACTCGGTGGCGTACATGCGGCCCGAGGGGTCCCAGGCCATGCCCTGCACGTTGCGGTGGCCGTAGGTCCAGACGACGCTGCCGAACGGGTTGCCGGGCGCGGGCCTGCCCTCGGTGGTCATGCGAAGGATCTTGCCGCCCAGCGAGCCGAGGTCCTGGGAGAGGGGACGGTCGCCCGACTCGCCGGTCGAGGCGTACAGGTAGCCGTCCGGGCCGAACGCCAGGCGCCCGCCGTTGTGGATGGCGCCCTTGGGGATGCCGCTCAGGATCGTCACCGGGTTCGACAGCGTCCGGTCGTAGCGGTAGCGCACGATGCGGTTGTCGTTCGCGGCCGTGAAGTACACGAAGACCGACCGGTCCTGGGCGAACCTGGGCGAGACGGCGACACCGAGCAGCCCGCCCTCCCCGGCGGGGGACACGTTCCGGATCACTCCCACCTCGCCGACCCGCCCGGCCGGGGTGACGCGCAGCAGCCGGGCCGAGTCGCGCTCGGTGACCAGCGCGTCGCCGGAGGGCAGGAAGGCGACGGCCCACGGCACGGCCAGGTCCGCGACCAGGGTCCTCGGTGTCCTGGGCCCGCTCTCGGGCGTGACGGTGGGCGGCGCGGGCCGGGTGGCGGGCGGGTCGCCCGCGTCGGCGCGCCCGGCGCCGTCCGGGACGCACCCGGCCGTGAGCGCGGCCGCCAGCGCCCCGGCGAGCACCGTGGCGGCCGCGCCCCGGCGGGCCCCGCGGCGGAACGTTCGATTGGACATGTGACCTCCTCCGTGAACTCCATACTCGCCCGCGGACGGCGAGGTTCCCGGCTGGCGGGGCGGTGGTTAGGGTTGACGGTCATGAAGATTTGGGCTCCGTCTCAGGACGTCGTGGACGTCCTGGCCGATCTGCCGGGCGTGGAGTGCGAGGTCTACGACGGCGGCCCCGAGCCGCCCAAGGGCGCGGACGAGGTGGAGGTCTGGATTCCTCCGCTGATGCCGCCGCGCGCCACGGCCGGGATGCTCGCGCGCATGACGAGCCTGCGCCTGCTGCAGACCGTGTCGGCCGGTGTGGACGCCTACGTTCCGCATCTGCCGGACGGCGTGATCCTGTGCAACGCCCGCGGCGTGCACGACGCCGGCACCGCCGAGTGGGCCGTGGGCGCCATGATCGCGGTACTGCGCGAGTTCCCCGCCTTCGCCCTCGCCCAGGAGCGCGGCGAGTGGACCTACCGCCACACCGGCGTGCTCGCCGACGCCACCGTGCTGATCGTGGGATACGGCTCGATCGGCCAGGCGCTGGAGCGCCGCCTCGACGGCTTCGAGGTGGACGTCGTGCGCGTGGCGCGGACGCCGCGCGAGGGCGTGCACGGCGAGGACGAGCTTCCCCGCCTGCTGCCCGAGGCCGACGTGGTGGTGCTGCTCGTGCCGTCCACCTCGGGCACGGCCCGGCTCGTGGACGCCCGCTTCCTCGCGTCGATGAAGGACGGCGCGCTGCTGGTCAACGCCGCCAGGGGGCCGGTCGTGGACACCGGGGCGCTGCTCGCCGAGCTGCGCGCCGGCCGGCTGCGCGCCGCGCTGGACGTCACCGACCCCGAGCCGCTGCCCGCCGGCCACCCGCTGTGGTCGGCGCCGGGCGTGTTCATCACCCCGCACGTCGCCGGCAGCACGGCCGCCTCGCAGCGGCGGCTGCGTAAACTCCTGAGGTCTCAGATGCTGAGATACCTGTCCGGGGAACCGCTGAAGAACGTCATCACGGGCTCTTACTGACACGCTTGACATCCATTCCTGACTCGGAACGATAAGAAAGCAAAGTCAGACCGTGGCTGCCTCGTGACCTCCGCTGCGTACGGTGAATCTCACCGCGCGACCGTTCGGAAGGCGCGGCGGTTATCAGAACGGTGACGACCGGACGGTTGTCGCCTCCCGCGCCACCGGTCGAGCGGGACACTGGCGACGTGACAGGGATGAGCCGCATGGGCGACGACGTTGAACGGCCTACGTGACCCGAGGGTCCCGCTGACCGCCGCGGCCGGTCTCGGTGCGGTGGCGCTCGCGGCCGCCCTCCTGGTCAACGGGTCCTCCGTGGTCGTCACCGCGGTGGCGGGGGTCGTCGCGGGCCTCGTGGCCGCCGCGGGGCTGCTGGTCGGCTCCGTGCGCGCCGCGCGCCGCTCGCGCCGCCGCCGTGCCTCGTCCCTGCGCCGCCTGGCCTTCGGGTCGATCATCTGGCTCACCGGCGAGGGGGTGCGCCCCATCGCCGAGGGCACGCCCTTCGTGCTCACCTTCGCCGACGTGCTGTTACTCGTCGGCGTCCTGCTCCTGGCCTTCGGCTGCGGGAGCACCGCGCGCCGGACCGCCTACGGCCGGTCGCTGCTCCACTACGCGGCGGGCGCCTACGTCGGCGCGGCGTCGCTGTTCATGATCTGCTGGGTCACGCTGCTCGCCCCCGTCTACGCCAGGACCGACGAGCCCGGCTCCCTGGCCTCGCCGGTCGTGTGCCTGCTCGCGACCTGCGCCGTCGCCCCGGCCGTGCTGGCCTCGCGCTCGCCCGAGCGGCGCATGGGCCTCGGCGCGCTCGGCGTGCTCGCCGCGATCACCGTCCAGGAGTTCGCGACCTCGGTAGGCCGGGCCGCCGCGGACGGCCAGCCGTCCCTCATCGCGGGCATGCTGGCCCCGGTCGCGTTCCTCCTGCTCGCGGTCACCCCCTGGTCGGGCCGGGCCCGCCCCCGTCGCGGCTGGCCCGCCGCCGTGGTGGACGCCACGCCGCTGGCCCTGGTCGCCGTCGCGACCGTCGTCGTCGCCGTACGGGTGGTGACCGGCGGGCCGGGGCCGTGGACTCCCGCGCTGCCGGTCGTGGCGGGGTCGGTCGTGCTGGTGCTGCTGGTCAAGGTGTTCGTCCTGGACATCTCCACCGCCAGCATGCGGGGCACGCTGGAGTCGGGGGAGCGCCAGCTCGTCCAGCTCGCCGAGCACGCCGGGGACGTCGTCCTGGTCGTGGACCACGACGGCGTGATCCGCGAGATGGGCGCCGGGGTGGAGGCCATGTACGGCTACCGCCCGCAGGACCTGCTCGGCCAGCCCATCTACGGCTACGTCCACCCCGAGGACGTCCCGCCCATCCAGACCGCGCTGCGCGGCATGGCCGCCGACGAGGACGGCGACCGTCCCGGCGCCTGCCGCCTCGCCTGCCGGGTGCGCGCCGCCGACGGCACCTGGCGGCCCGCCGAGTCCGTCGCCACCCGCCACCCGCGCGAGGGTGAGGACCTGGTCCTGATCTCCACGCGCGACGTCAGCGACCAGGTCGCGCTGCGCAACCAGGTCACCCACCTGACCTTCCACGACGGCGTGACCGGCCTGCCGAACCGCGCCTACTTCGAGGAGCGCACCCGCGAGGTGCTGGCCCGCAGGGGCGCCTCCCGCGCCGCCGTGATCTTCATGGACCTGGACGGCTTCACCGGCGTCAACGACTCGGTGGGGCACGCCAGCGGCGACTACCTGCTCAGCCAGGCCGCCCGGCGGCTGCGCGCGGCCGTCAGCACCGACGACACGCTGGCCCGGTGGGGCGGCGACGAGTTCGCGCTCCTGCTCGAGTCCGGCGGTTCCGGGTCGGCCGACGCGCAGTCGGCCATCGACCTCGCGGAGCGGTTGCTGCGCGCGGTGTCCACCGAGCCGTTCCGCGTGGCCGACCGCGACATCGCGCTGACGGCCAGCGTCGGCGTGGCCTTCGCCGAGGACGGCCTGCCCGCCGGCGACCTGATCCGCAACGCCGACGTCGCGATGACCCGCGCCAAGGAGCACGGCGGCCGCCGGGTCGAGGTCTTCGCCGCGCACATGCACGCCGACGTCGTGCGCCGCCTGGAGCTGGCCGCGGATCTTCAGCGCGCCCTGCTGGCCGAGCAGTTCGCGGTCGAGTACCAGCCGGTGGTGGACCTCGCCACCTCGCGGATCACGGCCGTGGAGGCCCTGGTGCGCTGGTGGTCGGGCGGGGCGTTCGTGCCGCCGCAGCAGTTCCTCGGCGCCGCCGAGGACACGGGGCTGATCGTCCCGCTCGGCGAGTGGATCCTGCGCGAGGCGTGCCGCGAGGTCGCGGCCTGGCGGGCCTCATCCTGGGACATCGGCCTGTCGCTCAACCTGTCCAGCCGCCAGATCACCGCGCCCCGGTTCGTGGAGACCGTCGAGGCCGCGCTCGCCGACAGCGGCCTGCCCGCGAGCGCCCTCACCCTCGAAGTGATCGAGGAGATGCTGGTCGAGGACGCCGAGGAGGTCATCGAGCGGCTCACCTCGCTGCGCGCGCTCGGCGTGCGGCTGGCCATCGACGACTTCGGCACCGGCTACGCCTCCCTGGCCCTGCTGCGCACGCTGCCCGTCGACATCATCAAGATCGACCCGTCGTTCGTGTCCGGCCTGGGCCGCGACGAGGCGCTCACGCTGCTGACCCGCACCATCGTCCGGCTCGGCCACGACCTCGGGCTGACCGTCGTGGCCGAGGGCATCGAACGGCCGGAGCAGCTCGACCTCCTGCGCGAGATGGGCTGCTCGCGCGGCCAGGGCTACCTGGTGGCGCGGCCGATGGCGCCCCGGGGCGTGGACACCCTCATGCGCACGGACTGCCCGCCGCTGCAGAACACCGCCTGACCGTTCCGGGCGGGCATCCCGGCGAACGGGCACGGGCGGGGCCCGGCGTGGCGTCCCGCGCCGGGGCCGCCCGCCGTCCGAGATCCCATATCGTGAGACTTGTTGTCCGGGGATTTGACACGTCGGTTGTGTCAGGGGCTATCGTTGCGGCATGCGTAACACTGGGGACCAGATCGCCGGGCTCGTCCGGCTCGATGGCGTAGTACTTCGCCGGCGCGCGGGTCGCTGACGGAGAGTCCCCAGCCTGCGCGCAGCCCCAGCACCGCCTCTCGGCGGGGCGGGGCATTTTTTATGGCCACACCCAGCTCAGCCACGCGAGGAAACGAGCCGATGACCGAAGAATTGACAGGTGCGCAGGCCCTGGTTCGGGCGCTGGAGCACGTCGGGGTCGACACGGTGTTCGGAATTCCCGGCGGCACCATCCTGCCCGCCTACGACCCGCTCTACGACAGCACCAAGGTCAGGCACGTCCTTGTACGGCACGAGCAGGGCGCCGGCCACGCGGCCGAGGGGTACGCCCAGGCCACCGGCCGTGTCGGGGTCTGCATGGCCACCAGCGGGCCCGGCGCGACGAACCTGGTCACCGCCATCGCCGACGCCTACATGGACTCGGTGCCGATCGTCGCCATCACCGGGCAGGTCGCCACGCCGCTGATCGGCACCGACGCGTTCCAGGAAGCCGACATCTGCGGCATCACCATGCCGATCACCAAGCACAACTTCCTGGTCACCGACGTCGCCGACATCCCGCGCATCGTCGCCGAGGCGTTCCACATCGCCTCGACGGGACGGCCGGGGCCGGTCCTGGTCGACATCCCCAAGGACGTCCTGCAGACCAAGGGCCCCTTCTCCTGGCCGCCCACCATGCGGCTGCCGGGCTACCGTCCGGTCACCCGGCCGCACTCCAAGCAGATCAGGGAGGCCGCGCGCCTCATGGCCGAGGCCAGGCGGCCCGTGCTGTACGTCGGCGGTGGCGTCCACAAGGCCGGCGCCGCGGCCGAGCTGACCCAGCTCGCCGAGCTGACCGGCATCCCGGTGGTCACCACGCTGATGGCCCGGGGCACCTTCCCCGACAGCCACCCGCTGCACCTGGGCATGCCGGGCATGCACGGCACGGTCGCGGCCGTCGGGGCGCTCCAGCGCAGTGACCTGATCATCGCCCTCGGCACCCGCTTCGACGACCGCGTGACCGGCAGGCTGGACAGCTTCGCCCCGCACGCCAAGGTGATCCACGCCGACATCGACCCGGCCGAGATCTCCAAGAACCGGCACGCCGACGTCCCCATCGTGGGCGACTGCCGCGAGGTCCTCACCGACCTGATCGGGGCCGTCAAGCACGAGCAGGCCGAGGGGCACGGCGGCGACTACGCCGCCTGGTGGAGCATCCTGAACGGCTACAAGGAGACCTACTCCCTCGGGTACGACGACTTCGCCGACGGCTCGCTCGCCCCGCAGCACGTCATCAAGCGGCTCGGCGAGATCGTCGGCCCGGACGCCCTCTACCTCGCCGGCGTGGGCCAGCACCAGATGTGGGCCTCGCAGTTCATCTCCTACGAGCGGCCGGGGGCGTTCATCAACTCCGGCGGCGCGGGCACGATGGGCTTCGCGGTGCCCGCGGCCATGGGCGCCAAGATGGGCAGGCCGGACGCCGTGGTGTGGGCCATCGACGGCGACGGCTGCTTCCAGATGACCAACCAGGAGCTCGCCACCTGCGCGCTGGAAGGCGTGCCGATCAAGGTCGCCGTGATCAACAACGGCAACCTCGGCATGGTCCGGCAGTGGCAGACGTTGTTCTACAACGAGCGCTATTCCAACACCGACCTGCAGGCGGTGCGCCGGATTCCCGACTTCGTGAAGCTCGCGGAGGCGTACGGTTGTGTCGGCCTGCGGTGCGAGCGCCCCGAGGACGTCGACGCGACGATCCGCAAGGCCATGGAGATCAACGACGTGCCGGTGGTCGTCGACTTCGTCGTCCACAAGGACGCCATGGTCTGGCCCATGGTCGCGGCGGGCACCAGCAACGACGAGATCAAGATCGCGCGGGACATGGCTCCCGTGTGGGACAACGAGGAGGACCTGTGACCGGGCATCTGCCCCGCGCGCGGTCCGGACGCCTGACAGGTTTCGCGGGAGGGAACGCATGAGCCGCCACACGCTGTCGGTTCTCGTCGAGAACAAGCCGGGCGTGCTGGCCCGGGTCGCCTCGCTGTTCAGCAGGCGCGGGTTCAACATCGACTCGCTCGCGGTCGGCCCGACCGAGCACGACGACGTGTCCCGCATGACCATCGTCGTCAACGTCGCCGAGCTCCCGCTGGAGCAGGTCACCAAGCAGCTCAACAAGCTGGTCAACGTCATCAAGATCGTTGAGTTGGACTCTTCGCAGTCCGTGCAGCGCGAGCTGACCCTGATCAAGGTCAGGGCCGACGCCGAGACGCGGTCCAACGTGCTGGAGCTCGTCCAGCTCTTCCGCGCCCGCTGTGTGGACGTCGCCACGGACGCGGTGACCATCGAGGTCACCGGCACGCCGGACAAGCTCGACGCCTTCATCCGGGTGCTCGAGCCGTTCGGCATCAAGGAGCTCGTCCAGTCGGGCATGGTGGCCATCGGCCGCGGCGCCCGTTCCATAACCGACCGCTCGCTGCGGGCCCTGGACCGCAGCGCGTGAGCCGTACGAACCCACGAAAGGCAACAAGCTAGTGACTGAGATCTTCTACGACGACGACGCCGACCTGTCGATCATCCAGGGCCGGCACGTGGCCGTCCTCGGATACGGCAGCCAGGGTCACGCCCACGCGCTGTCGCTGCGCGACTCCGGCGTGGACGTCCGCGTCGGCCTGCCGGAAGGCTCCAAGAGCCGCGAGAAGGCCGAGAACGACGGCCTGCGCGTCGTGACGCCGGGGGAGGCCGCCGAGGAGGCCGACCTCATCATGATCCTCGCGCCGGACCACATCCAGCGTCACCTGTACGCCGAGCACGTCGCGCCGAACCTGGTCGAGGGCGACGCCCTGTTCTTCGGCCACGGCCTCAACATCCGCTACGGCCTGATCGAGGCGCCCGAGGGCGTCGACGTCGCCATGGTCGCGCCGAAGGGCCCCGGCCACCTGGTGCGCCGCCAGTTCACCGCCGGGCGCGGCGTCCCGGTGCTCGTCGCCGTCGAGCGCGACGCCACGGGCAACGCCTGGCCGCTCGTGCTCTCGTACGCCAAGGCCATCGGCGGCACCCGCGCCGGCGCGCTGAAGACCACCTTCACCGAGGAGACCGAGACCGACCTGTTCGGCGAGCAGGCCGTGCTGTGCGGCGGCGTGTCCGAGCTGATCAAGACGGGCTTCGAGACCCTGGTCGAGGCGGGCTACCAGCCCGAGGTGGCCTACTTCGAGTGCCTGCACGAGATGAAGCTGATCGTCGACCTCATGTACGAGGGCGGCATCTCCAAGATGTACTGGTCGGTGTCCGACACCGCCGAGTACGGCGGCTACACCCGTGGCCCGCGCGTGGTGACCAGCGACACCAAGCAGGAGATGCAGCGCATCCTCGGCGAGATCCAGTCCGGCGCGTTCGCGCGCGAGCTGGTCGAGGAGTTCGACGGCGGCCAGGGCAACTTCCGCAAGTACCGCGAGGAGCTCTCCGAGCACTCGATCGAGAAGACCGGCGCGGAGCTCCGCCCGATGATGAGCTGGCTCAAGGAGAAGTGACCTTCTCCCGGGCGTGACTCTCAGGACGAGGCCGGTTCCCCCCTATTCGGGGTGAGGGCCGGCCTCGTCGCTCATCCTCGGCGTTCGTTCAGCACGAGACGGGCTTGCGCCAGGAGCATTCGAGGTCGCCGTCCGGCGCCGGCTTGGCGCTCCTGTGCGCGCCGGTCGTGTCCGCGGGCGTCGTCCGGGAGAACCTCGCCAGCCGCACGGCCACCGCGTCCTCGAAGTCCTTGAGGCTCCCCGACAGGTAGTTGTTGGTCAGGATGGAGAAGACGAGCGGCTCGCCGTCCACGCCGGTCACGTAGCCCGACAGGCCGCTGACCCCGGTGAGCGAGCCGGTCTTGGCGTGGACGTTGCCGGCCGCGGGGGTCCCGGCCATGCGACTGCGCAGCGTGCCGCCGGTGAGGCGGTCGGAGACGCCCGCGACGGGCAGCGCGTCGTACCAGGCCGGGAACCACGGCTTGGCGCGCAGCGCGATCAGGTAGGCCGTCAGCTCGCCCGGCGTGACGCCGTCCGCGCGTGACAGCCCGGAGCCGTCGCGCAGGCTCAGCGCCTTGATCCCGTTGGCGGCGGCGAACGCCCGGGTCACGGCCAGCCCGGCGCTCCAGCTTCCCGCGCCGGACACCTTGCGGCCCATCGCCTTGGTGAGGATCTCGGCGTGCATGTTGTTGCTCAGCTTCATGAACGGCACCAGCAGCTCGCGCAGGGGCATGGACGTCCGCGCGGCGACGCTCGTGGCCGTCCCCGGCGCCGCGCCCCGTGACGTGCGGCCGAGCACGCGGACGCCGTGCCGGGTCAGCGCCGTCCTGAACAGCGACGCGGCGTACCCGGTGGGGTCGTCCACGGCGATCCACTCGTCGTAGGCGCCGGCGACGGTGCCGGTGACGACGATCCTGTTCGTGCCGTGCTCCCGGGTCACGGTCACGTCGGTCCTCGCACCCGTCGTGGCGTGGTTCTCGATCGTGACGTGGCCGGTCTGCGGCGTGGTGCCCACCTTGGCGGGCGAGCCCTGCGCACCGCCCGGCGCCACCGAGACGATCAGCGACCCGGCGTCGTAGTCGGTGTCCGGCGCGGCGGTGAGCGCCGAGATCTGCGCCGCGTAGGAGTACGGCTCGTCGTCCTGCGCCCAGTCGGTGCCGAGGCGCGAGGCGTCGAACCACGTGTCGTCCGCCACCAGCCTGCCGGTGACCAGCTTGACCCCGGCGGAGGCGACCTTGGCCGCGAGCGCGTCGTAGTCCGAGGCGAGCATGGTCGGGTCGCCGGTCCCCTTCAGGTACAGGTCGCCCGTCAGCGTCGCCCCCGCCCGGCGGCCCGCGCTCAGCACGCTCGTGGTGAAGCGGTAGTCGAGGCCGAGGGTGTCCACGGCGGCGGCCGAGGTCAGCAGCTTGGTGTTCGACGCCGGGGCGAGCACCTTGCCCGCGTCCTTGGCGTACAACTGCTCGCCGGTCGCGGCGCTCCTGACGACGAGGCCGGAGCCGGCCACGACCAGGCGCGGATCGCCGAGCAGGCGGTCCAGGTCCTGGACGAGGTCCGTGACCCCCGGCGCCGGGTCGTCGGCCGTGGCGGTGGCCCCGCCCGTGGCCTGCGTGAGGGTCGCGGCCAGGGCCGCCGCCACCGACAGGGTGATCCATGGTCTGCGCTTGCGCACTCATGCCTCCGAGTAGGGGGTTGCACGGATCATCGGCGAGATCGCCGGCGCGGGCGATACGAGAACCTCCGTATGTCCCGCCCGCTGCCCCGGCGATCACGGCCCGGTGGCCGGCGACGGAAGGGCATCGACACGCCTTGCCCGGCGTGGTCCCGGCCGCGTCTCAGGTGGCCGTCGTCAGGACGAACGCGCACTCGCCGAACGACACCTCGTCGCCGATGCGCACCCGCGCGGGACCGACCAGCCGCCAGCCGTTCAGGCGCGTCCCGTTGAGCGACCCGAGGTCGATCAGCATCCAGTCCTCGGTGTCCCGCCGCAGCTCGGCGTGTACGCGCGAGACCGTGAGGTCGGTCAGCACCAGATCGCACTCCGACCCCCGCCCGACCACGTACCGCACGCGGCTGTCCCCGGGCAGCGCGAGCCGGGGGAGCCTGGGCCGCTTCCAGGCGCTCTCGACCCGGTTGGTGAACTCGGAGATCGCCGCGACGGACTCGGTGAACCTGCGCCGCCACTTCCCGCGCGGCGGCAGGTCGGACACGAGGTCGGTCAGCTCGACCTGACTGCGCGCCCGCAGCGCCTGGTCGACCCGTCCGAGGAACGTGTCGTGTGAGATCTTCCCCTCGGCGGCATGATCGCGCAGTTGATCGATCGCGCGATCACGATCCCCGTCGGAGGCGCGCACAGGCGGGTGCGTCGAACTCATGTCCCGAGTATCGGTCTGGCAACGGCAGGGTGTCCAGAATATACGGGATCTCGGCCATTACGGCGAGCCCATTCCCGCCCGTTGCGAGCGGCCGTCAGTCCGGCTCCGACAGAACCGGGATGTGGGTTGTGCGGAGCATACCGAGTATGCATACTCAGTATTCATGTCGGTCCGTCATGGTCTGCTGGCTCTTCTGACGCAGGGGCCGCGGTACGGGTATCAGCTTCGGGCTGAGTTCGAGGCGTCCACAGGGGCGACCTGGCCACTGAACATCGGCCAGGTCTACACGACGTTGTCGCGCATGGAGCGGGACGGGCTGGTGGCGCCCGGGGAGCAGGACGAGCAGGGGCGTGTCGTCTACGCCATCACGGAGGAGGGCCGGGCCGAGCTGCGGCGATGGTTCGGCACCCCCATCGCGCAGGCCGACCGGCCACGGGACGAGCTGGTGATCAAGCTCGCCATGGCCGTCACCGCGCGGGAGGTCGACGTGCGGCGGGTGGTCCGGGCACAGCGCACCGCGACCATGCGCGCGCTCCAGGAGCTGAACCGCGCCAAGCGGGCGCAGTCCGGGGCGGCGCAGCGGCTCGTGCTCGACTCCATGATCTTCCAGGCGGAGGCGGAGCAGCGCTGGCTGGACCACTGCGAGGCCGTGCTCGCCGAGCCGCCGCCGTCCTCAGGGCGGACATCGGGCCGCCCCACGTCCAACGGCAGGACTTCTCAGGAGACGAGTGATGATGAGTGAGCGTGTGGTGCGGCTCGCCGAGGTGACCCGCGTGCACGGGGAGGGTCCACAGGCGGTTCGCGCCCTGGACGGCGTGAGCTTAGAAGTGGCCGCGGGCGAGCTCGTGGCCGTCATGGGCCCTTCGGGGTCGGGCAAGTCGACATTGCTGAACATCGCCGGAGGGCTCGACCGGCCCACCTCGGGCACGGTCGCCGTCGAGGGCGCCGAGCTCGGGACGCTGTCGGCCAAGGCGCTGGCCAGGCTGCGCCGCCGGCACGTCGGGTACGTCTTCCAGGACCTCAACCTGATCCCGTCGCTGACGGCCGAGGAGAACGTCATGCTCCCGCGCGAGCTGGACGGCGTCGCGGCCCGCCAGGCACGGCGGGAGGCCAGGGAGGTCCTGGACGAGGTCGGGGTCCCCGGGGCCGGCGGCCGGTTCCCCGACGAGCTGTCCGGCGGGCAGCGGCAGCGGGTGGCCATCGCGCGCGCCCTGGTGGGGGAGCGCAGGCTGCTGCTCGCCGACGAGCCGACCGGCGCGCTCGACACGGCCGCGGGGGAGGAGATCCTCGCCCTGCTCAGGGCGCGGTGCGACGCGGGCGCGGCGGTGCTGCTGGTCACCCACGAGCCCCGCCACGCCGCCTGGGCCGACAAGGTGATCTTCCTGAGGGACGGCGCCGTCGCCGACCGCACGGACGAGGGCGCGGACGAGCTCCGTACGCGTTCCGGAGGGGCGAGATGAGCGGGGCGCGCGCCGCGCTGCGGATCTCGCGCCGGGGCGCCTGGCGTGCCAAGGGCAGGAGCTCGCTGGTGGTGGCCATGATCGGCCTGCCCGTCCTGGCGATCACGGCGATGCTGACCCTGCTCGTCACGTTCGACATCTCTCCCCAGGAGGGCCTGACGGCTCGGCTCGGGTCGGCCGACGCGCTGATCCAGACCAACACGTGGTCGAACGAGGAGGGTGTCGAGCAGGACTACAGCGGCACCTACATCACGAGTCTCGCCTCCGGGGAGCCGGGGAAGGAGCCGGTGCCCGCGCGGCCGTGGACGGCGGAGGAGATCGCGGGCCTGCTGCCCGCGGGCAGCGAGGTCGTCCCATGGACCAGCTCGGCCGAGTACTACCAGAGCGGCCGATGGATGGGGGACGCCTCGGTCAACGAGCTCGACCTGCGTGAGCCGATCACCCGGGGCATGTTCGTCGTCGGCGAGGGCCGGCTGCCGGGCGCCACGGACGAGGTGGTGGTCTCGCCCGACTTCGCCGCCCACGGAGTCACGGTCGGATCGGCCCTCACCCTGCTGGGGAACACGCGTACGTACCGGGTGGTCGGCACCGTCACCGCGCCTCAAGCGGTTCGCGAGGGCCTCGTGGTGGGCCTGCCCGGCGGCCGGCTGGCGCTCCGCGGGCCGGCGACCGAGTGGCTCGTCGACACACCGAGGCCCGTGACCTGGGACGACGTGAAGCGGTTCAATGCCCGGGGGTCGGTCGTCGTCTCGCGCGCGCTGGTCATGAACCCCTCCCCCGAGGCCCTGGAGTCCGGCGCGGCGCCCGAGCCCCGGGCCGGCCTCCAGGTGCTGCTGATCGGGATGAGCGTGATGATGATCGTGCTCGAGGTCGTCCTGCTGGCGGGGCCGGCCTTCGCGGTCGGGATACGGCGGCGCCGCCGGGAGCTCGCCCTGATCGCCGCCCAGGGCGCGTCGGAGGCGCAGCTCCGCCGGGTGGTCCTCGCCGACGGCCTCGTGCTCGGCGGCCTCGCCGCGGTGCTCGGCGTGCTCGGCGGGCTGGGCCTGGCCTGGGCGACGCTCGCGATGGGGCTGGGGACCGCGCTCACCCCCTCCTCAGGGCCGTTCGAGGTGCCGTGGGTCCTGGTCGCGGCCGTGGCCGCGCTCGGGCTGGTCAGCGCGCTGCTGGCCGCCGTGGTGCCGGCGCGCCAGGCCGCGCGCGCCGACGTCGTGGCCGTCCTGGCCGGACGGCGCGGCGTCGTGGCCGCCCGCAAGGGGTGGCCGCTGGCCGGCGTGGTCATGACGGTGCTCGGCCTGGCGCTCACCATCGGTGGCACCAGGCAGGGAGCCTTCTTGGTCACCGGCTCCCGCGAGTCGCCCGGCGTCTGGGCCACGACCTACCTCGGCGTCATCGGCGGATCCCTGCTCGCGATGCTCGGCCTGGTGGCCATGACGCCGATGCTGGTCGGGGCCGTCGCCCGCGTCACCGCATGCCTGCCGCTGCCGTTCAAGCTCGCCGGACGCGACGCCGCGCGCAACAGGGGCCGCACGGCGCCGGCCGTGGCGGCGGTGCTGGCCGCGACGGCGGGGCTGGTCGCGGTGTCGATCATCTCCGCGAGCGAGGCGGAGCGCGAGGCCCGCCAGTACAGTCCGAGCTGGACACGCGGATCCCTGGTGGTCCAGGGCCTGAGCGGCACGGGCGCGGAGATGCCGCTCGTGCGGGCCGCCGTCGCACAGGCGCTGCCCGGAGTGCCGACCGCGCTGGTCTACCGCCATTCCATCGAGGCGGGCCGCTCCAGGAACGTGGCCGTGGTCGAACCTCCGGGCGCCTGTGCCGGCCAAGGCGGTGATCCGGGGCTGTGCGACCGCCCGACCGGCGACGTCATGATCGGCGGCGCCGACGTCCTGCGGTATCTGGTGGGCCGGGACGACCCGGCGTCGGCCGCCGCGCTGGCGGACGGGAAGGCCGTGCTGCTCGCCGCGCTCGCCCGGGACGGTAAGGCCACGCTGAGCATCACGGATAGCGACGCCGTGGGGCGCACCTCCGCGCGGCAGGTGCGGGTTCCGGCGGTGACCGTGAACCCCGAGCGCAGGCCGCCCGCCGACGCGCTGCTGCCGCTCTCCCTGGCCGCCACGCTGAAACTCGGCGCGCGCCCGGCGGAGCTGGTCGTCGACCCCGCGGTTCACCAGGTGACCTCCGAGGAGGAGGCGCGGATCGCGCGCCAGGTGGCAGCGGTCACCTCACTCGCCTACATCACCCTGGAGCAGGGCCCGCGGCGCGACTGGATCCCGTTCCTGGTGCTGATCGGGGCCGCCGTCATCCTCGTCCTCGGCGGCACCTTCGCCGCGACCGGGCTCGCCGCCGCCGACGCGCGGCCCGACGTCGCCACGCTCGGCGCGGTGGGGGCGCCGCCCCGGCTGCGACGCCTGGTCACGGCCGGTCAGGCGTGGTTCGTCGCGGCCACGGGCGTCACCCTCGGGGCCCTGGTCGGGCTCGTGCCGGGCATCGCCACGACCTGGCAGATGAACGTGTTCCCCGGATACGACGTCTGGCTGTCGCGCAGCTCCATCTCCCGGCTGCCCGTGCCGGTCGTGGTGATCCCGTGGCCGTCCATCGTCGCGCTGGTGGTGCTGCTTCCCGCGGTCGCCGCGCTCGTCGCGGGGCTGCTCTCGCGGACGCGGATCCCGTTGGCGCGCCGCATGGAGTGACGTCAGGTCGTCCGCGGGGTCGCCGAGGCCAGGTGGGCGGCGGTCAGGCGGTACTTCAGCGTCATCAGGACGCCGGCGAAGGTGATGAGCGCGGGGACGACGGTCTGCACGAGCAGGACGGCGGTCACCGCGCCGCCGGGCTGGGTGACGGGGTTCTCGGGGTCGGAGGAGACGAACCCGCCCATCGCCAGCCCGGCGCCGACCACCAGGGCGCCGAGGGCGGTGACCACGTTCTCGGCGGCGGTCCACAGGCCGGTGAAGACGCCGCCCCTGCGCTTGCCGCTCACGGCGGAGTCGTGGGCGATCACGTCGGCCAGCATGGAGAACTGCAGGAGCTGGAGCCCGGCGTACCCCACGCCGACGATCACGATCATGGCGTGCGCGTACACCATGCCGAGCAGCGGGGTCAGCACGGTCAGCAGCGCCCCGCCCATGAACAGCACGCCCGAGAGCAGCATCGCGCCGCGCTTGTCCATCCTGCGGGCGATCCACACCCACAGCGGCATCGTGACGAGCATCGGGCCGACGAGCGCCGCGAACAACGTGCTGGTGGCCGAGGTGTCCTCGGCGATGTAGGCGGCGAAGTACGGGGCCGCCGCGAGCATGACCCCGGCGGCCAGGGTCTGCGCGCACGACAGGCCGAGCAGCCACAGGAACGGGCGGCTGTCCCTGGCCGCGGCGAGCTGGGCGCGCAGACCGGCCTCCGGTTCCGCGCTTCCGGTGAACGGCGCCCTGGCCGTCCCGAGGAACGACGCCAGCATGGCGGCCAGCAGGACCGCGCCGCAGACGATGCCCATCACCCGGTAGCCGTCCAGGGAGTGCGCGGCGATCTCGGGGGCGATGATGCCGCTCAGGGCCACCGCGAGCGCGATGAAGATCATGCGCCACTGCAGCAGGGACGTGCGCTCGTGGTAGTCCTCGGTCATCTCGGCGGGCATCGCCTTGTACGGCACCTCGTACAGCGCGTACCCGGTGGCCGCGAGCAGGAAGAACACCCCGACGAACAGGGCGGCGGGCACGCCCTTCAGCGGCGGGCCGGCGAAGGTGAGCGCGAAGCTCACCGGGAGGATCAGCGCGCCGGCCAGCATCCAGGGGCGGCGCGGCCCCCAGCGGGAGACCGTGCGGTCCGACCACTGGCCGACCAGCGGGTTGGCGAACAGGTCCCACGCCTTGGGGGCGAAGACGATCAACCCGGCCAGCCACGCGGGCACCGCGAGGATGTTCGTCAGGTAGAACAGCAGCAGGAGGCCGGGGACGGTGGTGAAGGTGGCCGTGCAGAACGATCCGACGCCGTAGCCGAGCCGGACGCCACGCGAGACGCCGTCCGCCACCGGCGCCTCAGGGGGAGGGACCATTGCGTCATTACAGCCCACCCCTCCCCGGCCCCGCCAGCCCCTGAACCCCACGCCCCGCAATAGATCCATATTTCCGGCGCGGGCAAGGCCGGCCCTTGGCTTCAGGACTTCCGGGCCGGCTGCCAGTCCTGGACGAGGAGGCCCAGCAGCACCTGGTCCAGGAACTCGCCCATCACCCAGACCGAGGAGCGCAGCACGCCCTCGCGGACGAAGCCGTTGCGCTCGGCCGAGCGCAGCATCGCGGCGTTGTCCGACAGCGTCTCGACCTGCAGCCGCCGCAGGCCCCGCACGACGAAACCGTAGTGGCACAGCACCGCGACCACGTCGCTGCCGTAGCCCTTGCCGCGGGCCGACGGCCGCAGTCCCAGCCCGACGTGCGCGGACCGGTTGTGGTCGTCGACGCCCCACAGCGACGCGACGCCGGCCAGCGTGCCGCCGTCCAGCTCCACCACGGAGAAGGCGATGTCCCGCTGCTCCTTGTCGTCCACCGCGAACTGCGAGTCCTTCGAGCCGGGCGTGATCGGCCGCCACGGCCGGCCCAGGGCCCGCGAGGTGGTGACCACGTCGTCGTGGAGCTCGGCCTCCAGGATCGGGATGTCGTCCTCGTGCCGAGCCCTGAGCCCGACTTTGCTGCCTTTTAGCACGCAAGCTTCCTAGCCGACCGGGCGGGCCGGCGGCAACCCGATAAGTCAGTGGTCGCGGACGTCGGCGCAGACGACGTGGGCGGCCAGCTCGATCATCCGGCGCTCGGTGTAGGCGTCGGCGACGCGGGCCATCAGGACGGGCGCCTCGCTCGCGGCGAGCTGCGGCAGGCGGGCGCGGACCATGCGGTGCAGGTCCCTGACCATGTCCTCGGCGGCCCTGGTGTGGACCTTGACGTGCAGCATGATCCCCGAAGAGCCGGACACCGTGCGGGCCTCGGAGATCCACACGTGGTGGACCAGCGGGAAGTCGCGGAGCAGATCGGCGATCGCGAAGCGCAGCGCCGGCAGGATCGGGTGCTCGCACCGCTTGTACCCGGGATCGACCTGCTGCATCGGCCCCGACAGGTGGGGCCGGGGGGCGGGGATCCACGGCGCGGACGGGGCCTCGGGCGCGCCGTTCGGCACGGGGGCGGTCAGCGTCTCCTCGCCCCGGTAGGAATCACGGCCGAAGCCGTTCCCGGCGTAGGAGTCCCGGCCGTAGGAATCCCGGCTGTAGGAGTCGCGGTCGTAGGAGCCCTGCGTCGTCGTCTGCTGGGTGACCGTCGCCATGGCGCCGGTGGCGTACGCCGTCGGGGTGGCGCTGGACATCGCGGGCGCGGCGGTGGTGTTCCGCCCGCCGCGGGTGGAGGCGAGGTACCGCTGCACATCCTCGATCGGGACGGCGGCGGCGGCGGGCCCCGCGGCGTCGATGACGATCTCGCGCACGCCCGTGACGCGCTGGATGTCCAGGATGGTGTCGGCGTCGCAGGCCGACAGCGAGTGGTTGCCGCGGTGCCGCGCGTAGGTGCCCGGGCCGGTGTAGCCGAGCAGGACGCGCTCTCCCGCCTGCGTCGTGCCGAGGACGACGGAGCGGTCAGGCCGTACGGCGACCAGGATGCCCCACTCGGCGAGCGCCGCCAGAAGCCGGTGCGGGCTGCCGTGCTGTGCGAGCACTTCTCCGAGAGAGGGGTTCCCGATGCTCATACGACACACGATAGGTAGTAGGGCACGGCTAATGAGCCTAATCGTCAAGAAATGTTGCGATCAATACCAAGATGGCGGCATGGGGGTGGAATGCCCAACAGGTGGGTACCCCGCCCGGCGGGTTGATAACCCCGGTCCGGCGTCTCGGATGGCGGACGCTCGTGAGAGCTTTCACAAGCACGGATAGACTCGAACCTTGTCCGTGCATCCGCACTTCCCAAAGGACCCACCCGTGAACAAGCCCGTCGTGTTGGTCGCAGAGGAGCTCTCCGAAGCAGGTCTCGCCGTGCTCGGGGCGGACTTCGAGGTCCGTCACACCGACGGCGCCGACCGCTCGCAGTTCCTTCCCGCCCTCGCCGAAGTGGACGCCCTCATCGTCCGCAGTGCCACCCAGGTGGACGCCGAGGCGCTGTCCCACGCGCCGCGGCTGAGGGTCATCGCCCGCGCCGGGGTCGGCCTGGACAACGTCGACGTCGAGGCCGCCACCAAGGCCGGCGTCATGGTCGTGAACGCGCCCACCTCCAACATCGTCAGCGCCGCCGAGCACACCGTCGCCCTGATCCTGGCCAGCGCCCGCAACGTGGCCCAGGGGCACGCCGCGCTGAAGGGAGGGGAGTGGAAGCGCTCCAAGTACACCGGCGTCGAGCTCGACGGGAAGGTCGTCGGCGTCCTCGGCCTCGGCCGGATCGGGCAGCTCGTGGCCCAGCGCCTCGCGCCGTTCGGCGTCGAGCTGATCGCCTACGACCCCTACCTGCAGCCCGCCCGGGCCGCGCAGATGGGCGTGCGGCTGGTGTCCCTCGAGGAACTGCTGAAGCAGGCGGACTTCATCACCGTCCACCTCCCCAAGTCCAAGGAGACCATCGGTCTCATCGGCGACCGCGAGCTGCACACGGTCAAGCCCTCGGTCCGCATCATCAACGTCGCCCGCGGCGGCATCGTGGACGAGGCCGCGCTGTACTCCGCGGTCAAGGAGGGCCGGGTCGCCGGCGCCGGCATCGACGTGTTCTCCAAGGAGCCCGTCACCGACAGCCCGCTGTTCGAGCTGGACGCCATCGTGGTGACCCCGCACCTCGGCGCCTCCACGCACGAGGCGCAGGAGAAGGCCGGCACCCAGGTCGCGCGCAGCGTCAAGCTGGCCCTCGGCGGCGAGTTCGTGCCGGACGCGGTGAACGTCCAGGGCGGCGCCGTCGCCGAGGACGTCAAGCCGGGCCTGCCGCTGGCCGAGAAGCTCGGCCGGGTCTTCACGGCGCTGGCCGGCGAGGTCGCGACCCGCCTGGACGTCGAGGTCCGCGGCGAGATCGCCTCCCAGGACGTCCGGGTGCTGGAGCTGGCCGCGCTCAAGGGCGTGTTCACCGACGTCGTCGAGGACGCCGTCACCTACGTCAACGCCCCGCTCCTGGCCAAGGACCGCGGCGTCACGGTCGAGCTGGTCACCAGCGACGAGAGCCCCGACTGGCGCAACGTGCTCACCGTCAGGGGCGTGCTGGCCGACGGCCGCACGGTCTCGGTGTCGGGCACGCTGTCCGGGCCGCGCCAGATCACCAAGATCGTCGAGGTCAACGGCTACCAGATGGAGATCGAGCCGACCGACCACCTGGCGTTCTTCACCTACGCCGACCGCCCCGGCATCGTGGGCATCGTCGGCAGGATTCTCGGCGAGCGCTCGGTCAACATCGCCTCGATGCAGGTCTCGCGGGACGCCAAGGGCGGCAAGGCGCTCATCGCGCTCACCGTCGACACGGCCATCTCCGCCGAGGTCACCGACCAGATCGCGCAGGAGATCGGCGCCGAGGGCGGCCGCACGGTCGACCTGGGCGACTGACCTACCCGCGCACCAGGCCCGCCGCCGCTCCGGTGGCGGGCCTCGTCATGCCCGGACATCTCACATAGTAAGATGGTCGGCCGTCCTGCGAGACAGCGCTCTCGTCACCAGGTAGCCTGGAAGGCGATGACGCGCCAGGTTCTCGTACTCATTACCTGCCGCGGCGGGGCCTGATCAAGGGCAGGCCGGCGACCCGCCGCGGTGTGCGGCGTTGGTCGGCTGTGAGTCCCCCTCCTGATCCGTGACCCGGACGGGAAGGAGCCCCGGTCCGGATTCGCGACCGGAATCCGAACGTTCCCGACCATCGCACGCGCCCGGCGCGCGTGCTCTCAGCGAATGAGAGAAAAATGTACGAGATGTATCCCTGGGACGCCCCGGAAGAGCAGCAGCACCACGAGGACGAGGCCCCGCGCGCCGTCCAGACCGCGCTGGACCGCCGCGACAACGGCGGCGCCTCCGCCGCCTACTGACGGCCCTGGGACGTCCCTGAGTCCCCGCCACACGCGGTCACGGCGAGCGCGCGCCGTGAGGGGAGAGGGCGGCCACCACGCGGAGGTTCTCGCGGAGTGCGGGATCTCGAGGGACGATGGCGTGTCCGTTCCGGGCGATCAGGCGTACTTGCGCACGCCGGATCCCTTACGCGCCCCTCCGCGGGCCTGCCGCGGACTTTGTTCGCGACCTTGCCTGGGCCGATGATGTGCGAGTCTGGGGGACGTGGTGACTATCGGCGGCACGGCCAGCACGACAGCGGTGCTACGCGTCATGAACGAGCGCGCGGTCTTCGCGGAGATCTTCAAACGCGGCAAGGTCTCCAGGCCCGAGCTGGCCCAGGCCACGGGGCTGTCCAAACCGACCATCTCCATGGCCCTGGCCGACCTCGAACGCGCGCGCCTGGTGCGCCCGGTCGGCCTGCGCACCGGTAACGCCGGGCGCGCCGCCCTGCTGTACGAGATCCGGCCCCAGGCGGGGTACGTCCTCGCCGTCGACATCGGCAGGGAGTTCGTCCGGGTGGCCATCGCCGACCTGGTGGGCGACATCGCCGCCCGCAAGGACGAACACCGCAAGGGCGGCGAGTCGCCCCGCGAGCTCGTCGCCTGGCTGGCCGGGCTGGCGCACACCCTCGCCGACGAGGCCGGCGTCGCGCTCGCCGACATCACCCTCACCGTCTTCGGCACCCCCGGCGTCCACGACAAGGGCACCTCCTCGCTGCAGCTCGCCCCGAACCTGCCCGGCTGGGACCGGCCGGGGTCGATCGGCCTGTTCGAGGGCGTCGCCGGCGACGCGCCCTACCTCGTGGAGAACGACGTCGACCTCGCCGCCGTGGGCGAGGGGGCGTACGGCCTCGGCCAGGGCATCGCCCATTTCGCCCTGGTCTGGATTGGCACGGGCATCGGCATGGGCATCATGATCGACGGCAAGCTGTACCGCGGGTGCCAGGGGGCGGCCGGCGAGATCTCCTATCTCCCGGTCGGCGAGGGCGATCCGCTGGTGAACCGGGGCAGGGGAATGCTGGAGTCGGTGGCCTCCGCCGACGGCGTCGTGGCGCTCGCCGGCCGTCTCGGCATGCGCGGGGTGAGCAGCGCCAAGGACGTGTTCGACGCCGCGCGCGCCGGGGACGAGGCAGCGCGCGAGGTCGTCGCCGCCGAGGCCGACCACATCGCGCACGCCCTGGCCGGCATCATCGCCGTGCTGGACCCGGAGCTGGTGGTGCTCGGCGGCGGCATCGGCGTCCAGGCGGGCGACATGCTGATCGGGCCGGTCACCGAGTTCCTGGGCGACCTGGTGGCCCTGCGCGTCCCCATGATCAAGGCTTCGACGCTCGGCACCGACGCCGTGCTGCTCGGCGCGATGGCCGTCGGCCTCACCAGGGCCCGCGATCTCGTCTTCGAGCGCGCCGTCGCCCAGGCGCCGCTCGGGTGACCGCCTTCCCGCCGACCGGCTGTCCGTTACGTGAGACGCCGTGTTCGACCTCCGAGACCGCCCGGTAAGGTACCTGCATGCGGGATTCTCTCAACATCCGTCTGGCTGTCATCCCCGGGGACGGCATCGGCCGTGAAGTCGTCGCCGAGGGGCTGAAGGTCCTGGACGCGGTCGGCCTCAAGCTGGAGACCACCACCTACGACCTCGGCGCCGCGCGCTACAACGCCACCGGTGAGACCCTGCCCGACGAGACCCTCGCCGAGCTGCGCGGGTTCGACGCGATCCTGCTCGGCGCGGTCGGAGACCCGAGCGTGCCGCCCGGCGTCCTCGAGCGCGAGCTGCTGCTCAAGCTCCGCTTCGAGCTCGACCACTACGTCAACCTGCGCCCGGTCAAGCTCTTCCCGGGGGTCGAGACCCCGCTCGCCGCGGCCCGCCCCGAGGACATCGACATGATCGTCGTCCGCGAGGGCACCGAGGGTCCGTACGCGGGCGCGGGCGGCATCATGCGGCGCGGCACCGCCCAGGAGATCGCCACGCAGGAGAGCCTCAACACCGCCTACGGCGTCGAGCGCGTCGTGCGCTACGCCTTCGACAAGGCGGTGGCGAGGCCGCGCAAGAAGCTCACCCTGGTCCACAAGACCAACGTCCTCACCTACGCGGGCGACCTGTGGTCGCGCGTGGTCGAGCGGGTGTCGGCCGAGTACCCCGAGGTCACGACCGACTACTGCCACATGGACGCCGCCTCCATGTTCTTCGTCACCCAGCCGCAGCGCTTCGACGTGGTCGTCACCGACAACCTGTTCGGCGACATCCTCACCGACCTCGGCGCCGCCATCGCGGGCGGCATCGGCCTGGCCGCCAGCGGGAACGTCAACCCGTCGCCGAAGGGCTCGGAGTCCTGGGCGCCCAGCATGTTCGAGCCGGTCCACGGCAGCGCGCCCGACATCGCGGGCCAGGGCAAGGCCGACCCGACCGCGACCATCCTCTCCGTCGCCATGCTCCTGGACCACCTCGGCCTGACCGAGGAGGCCGCCCGCGTCGAGCAGGCCGTCGCCGACGACCTCATCGGACGCCAGACGGCCTGGGCGCAGCGCTCGACCCGCGAGATCGGCGACGACATCACCGCACGAGTAACCGGCTAGGGGCCGCCCCCGACGCCGAACGACGCGCATGGCGGCCCCCGGACGGGCCGCCATGCGCGTTTTCGCGTCTTCGGGCCGCCCGACCCCCACCGTCCGCGTCGAAGTCCCCGGGGACACACTCCCGTGTGTCCAAATGATGCAGTAGTTTCCCGTTACCCGGTCAGTCGCACAATGGATGCAGGCGAGACCACAGAAAAGAGAAGGATCTTCGACATGACCACCGCTCCCAAGCTCAGCTTCGACGTGCAGCAGTCCCACGCCGCTCGTACCCCGGCCGAGCGCGAGCGGGTACTGGCCGCGCCGGGGTTCGGGCAGACCTTCACCGATCACATGGTCAGCATCGACTACACCGAGGGCCAGGGGTGGCACGACGGCCGGCTCACGGCGTACGGGCCGCTCACCCTCGATCCGGCGACCTCGGTGTTCCACTACGCCCAGGAGCTGTTCGAGGGCCTCAAGGCCTACCGGCAGGAGAACGGATCGATCGTCGCCTTCCGCCCGTACGCCAACGCCTCCCGCTTCAACATCTCCGCCCGGCGCATGGCCATGCCGGAAGTGCCCGAGGAGACGTTCGTCGAGGCGCTGGAGCTCCTGGTGCAGACCGACCGCGACTGGGTGCCGTCCAC
Organism: Sphaerisporangium krabiense; assembly: GCF_014200435.1. Taxonomy (NCBI): domain Bacteria; kingdom Bacillati; phylum Actinomycetota; class Actinomycetes; order Streptosporangiales; family Streptosporangiaceae; genus Sphaerisporangium; species Sphaerisporangium krabiense. The sequence goes on from NZ_JACHBR010000001.1 coordinate 3,992,562, forward strand.
CGAGGGCCACAGCCTCTACCTGCGTCCGTTCATGATCGCCACCCAGGTCGGCCTCGGGGTCAACTATCCTTCGAAGAGCTACCGCTTCATGGTGATCGGCTCGCCCGCCGCCGCGTACTTCGCCGGCGGGGTCAAGCCGGTCTCGGTGTGGCTCTCGCAGGACTACACCCGCGCGGCCCCCGGCGGCACCGGCTTCGCCAAGTGCGGGGGCAACTACGCCGCCGCCTTCGTCGCCCAGCGGCAGGCCGTCGAGAACGGCTGTGACCAGGTCGTGTGGCTGGACGCCTTCGAGCACCGCTACGTCGAAGAGATGGGCGGCATGAACCTGTTCTTCGTCTTCGGCGACCGTCTGGTCACCCCCGACCTCACCGGCACGCTGCTCGCCGGCATCACCCGCGACTCCCTGCTCACCCTGGCCGCCGACCTCGGGCTCGCCGCCGAGGAGCGCAAGATCAGCATCGACGAGTGGCGGGAGGCCTGCGCCTCCGGCGAGCTGACCGAGGTCTTCGCGTGCGGCACCGCCGCCGTGATCACCCCCGTCGGCTCGGTCAAGGGCGTCGAGGGCGGCTGGACCATCGGGGACGGCGCTCCCGGCCCGGTCACCCTCCGCCTGCGCGACGAGCTGATGGGCATCCAGTACGGCACCCGCCCCGACCCGCACGGCTGGGTCCACAAGATCTGCTGACGACCTCGTCCCGAAGGACCCGGCCGGGCCGCGGCCGGGTCCTTCTCGTGTGTCCGGGCAGGTGGGGAGCCCCTTCCGGCCGCCACGGCTCCCAGATGGTGAGACCGATGTGCCACATGGTGGTGGGATGTGGCAGACTGCGAGGCACCATGTTCTACGGTCTGCTCATTATCGGCAGGCGCGCCGGCTGACATACAGGGACTTCGCCGGCGCGCAGACCTCTCACGTCCGTGAGGGGTCTTTTTGTTTGGGTCCAGACCTCCCCGCCCCAGGGTCCGCGCGCGGCGAACGATCGCATCCGCGAAGGAGACGAAATCATGGCCGACGACCGATTCCACGTCTACGACACGACGCTGCGCGACGGCGCGCAACAAGAGGGGCTGTCCCTGACCGTCACGGACAAGCTCGCCATCGCCCGTCAGCTCGACGATCTCGGCGTCGGCTTCATCGAGGGAGGCTGGCCCGGGGCCAACCCCAAGGACACCGAATTCTTCCGGCGGGCTCGAACAGAGCTCGGCCTGAAGCACGCGCAGCTCGCCGCGTTCGGCGCGACCCGCCGGGCAGGAGTGAAGGCCGCCGACGACCCATTGGTGGCCGCGCTGCGCGAATCCGGCGCGCCGGTCGTGACCCTTGTCGCCAAGAGTCACGACCGGCACGTGGAGCTGGCCCTCCGCACGACTCTCCAGGAGAACCTCGCGATGATCCGCGACACGGTCTCTCACCTTCGTGCGGAGGGACAGCGAGTCTTCCTCGACGCCGAGCACTTCTTCGACGGATACAAGTCCAACCCAGCGTACGCGCTGGAGGTCCTGCGCACCGCCGCCGAGGCGGGCGCCTCGGTGGTCGCCCTGTGCGACACCAACGGCGGCATGCTGCCCGACGAGCTGGCCGAGGTCGTCCACGAGGCGGTGAGCACGGGCGCCCGGGTCGGCATCCACTGCCACGACGACACCGGCTGCGCGGTGGCCAACTCGCTGGCCGCCGTCAAGGCGGGCGCCACCCACGTCCAGGGGTGCGCCAACGGGTACGGCGAGCGCTCCGGCAACGCCAACTTGTTCACGGTCGTGGCGAACCTCCAGCTCAAGCGCGGGTTCGACCTGGTGCCCGAGCAGTCGCTCGCCGAGATGACCCGCATCGCGCACGCGATCAGCGAGGTGACCAACGTCACCCCGAACTCCCACCAGCCCTACGTCGGCGTCTCGGCGTTCGCGCACAAGGCCGGCCTGCACGCCAGCGCGATCAAGGTGGACCCGAACCTGTACCAGCACATCGACCCGGGCCAGGTCGGCAACGACATGCGCATGCTCGTCTCGGACATGGCGGGCCGGGCGTCGGTCGAGCTGAAGGGCAAGGCGCTCGGCTACGACCTCACCGGCCAGCAGTCCCGCGAGCTGGTCGAGCGGGTCAAGGAGCTGGAGGCCCGGGGCCACACCTTCGAGGCCGCCGACGCCTCCTTCGAGCTGCTGCTGCGCGACACGGTCACCGGCGAGCGCAGGCGGCACTTCAGCGTCGAGTCCTGGCGCGTGATCGTCGAACGGCGGCCAGGCGGCGACGTGGTGAGCGAGGCCACGGTCAAGCTGCACGCCAAGGGCGAGCGCATCGTCGCGACCGGCGAGGGCAACGGCCCCGTCAACGCCCTGGACCGCGCCGTGCGGCTGGCGCTGGAGAAGCTCTACCCCGAGCTGGCCGAGGTCGAGCTGATCGACTTCAAGGTCCGCATCCTGGAGGGCACCCACGGCACCGACGCCGTCACGCGCGTGCTCATCGCCTCCAGCGACGCGGCGGGCGAGTGGGCCACGGTCGGCGTGGACGAGAACATCATCGAGGCGTCCTGGCAGGCGCTGGAGCAGGCGGTGACGTTCGGCCTGCTCAGGGCGGGCCACACCCTCTGACGCGCGGCGGCGCATGCCGGGGATCGGGCCGGCCGGCCCGGTCCGCGGCGGTCCCGGGGTAGAGGGCGCGGGCCGAGTGATCTAACGTGGAGGCAACACGAGGGGAGTACTTCCCAAGTGCCGATCCCGGTCAGTACGGACCTGCGAGAGGGTCCCCGGGCGGCCGCCCGCGTGCGCCGGGTGAAGGAGACCTCGAACGACTTGGCGTTCGAGGAGGTTCCATGCCCGGTACGACGGCTCTGTTCGCCGCCGGTCCGGAAACGGTCGGCTCGCCCCGCATGTGGGCGATCACCGTGGCGGTCCTGGCGGTGCTGCTCCTGCTCGACTTCCTGGTGACCCGGCGCCCGCACGAGGTGCGGATGCGCGAGGCGGTCGGCTGGTCGGTCTTCTACCTGGCCCTGCCGCTGACGTTCGGCATCTTCCTGTGGGCGTGGTTCGGATCCACCGCGGCCGTGGAGTTCTTCACCGGCTACGTGGTGGAGAAGTCCCTGTCGGTGGACAACCTGTTCGTGTTCATGCTCCTGCTGGCGGCCTTCGCGGTCCCGGCGGCGCTGGCCCAGCGCGTGCTGCTGTACGGCATCGTCGGCGCGCTGCTGCTGCGCGCCGTCTTCATCGCGCTCGGCGCGGCGGCGCTGCGCAGCGGCACCTGGGCCTTCCTGCTGTTCGGCGCGATCCTCGTCGTGACCGCCGTGAAGGTCTTCAGGAGCGCGCTGCGCGGCCATGAGCAGGAGACGGACGTCTCCGCCATGCGCTCCACCCGGCTGCTGCGCCGCGTCATGCCGGTCACCGACGACTACCGGGGGTCGCGGCTCGTCGTGCGGGAGGGCGGCCGGTACGCGCTGACCCCGCTGGCGCTCGCCGTCGTGGCCGTGTTCGCCACGGACATCGTCTTCGCCGTCGACTCGGTGCCGGCGGTCTACGGCGTGACCGAGGATCCCTTCATCGTCTTCACCACCAACGCCTTCGCCCTGCTCGGCCTGCGCGCGCTGTACTTCGTGCTGCGGGGGGCCCTCACCAGGCTCCGGCACCTCAACCACGGGCTGGCCCTGATCCTCGCCTTCATCGGGATCAAGCTCGTCCTGCACTGGGCGCACGGCGTCTGGCCCCAGGTCCCCGAGATCCCCACCCTCGCCTCGCTCGGGGTCATCGTCGTGGTCCTGGTCACGGTCACGCTGACCAGCCTGCGCGCCGACCAGCGTGACCGTCTCCGTGGCTCCTAGGACAGGTTGCCGGCCGCGGCGCGGAACGAGACCGCGCCGCCGGAGGTGGAGACCTTGACGTGGGTGCCCGAGCAGGTGACCTCGGGGTCGCCGGCGCCGGGGACGACGACGGTGAGCAGCGAGGTCGCGGGCGGGGACACGATCACCGTGGCGGGCACCCGCTTCATGTAGGACGGGGAGATCCAGCCCTGGTAGGGGTTCGTCCGGCCGCGCGCCAGCGTCTGGCCGGACACCGGGGCGCACGACGGCATCGCGAGCTGCACGACCGTGGCCTTCCAGCCCGTCTTGTCCTTCACCACCACGCGCCCGCCGCCCGTGGACACCGGGGTCAGCGCGGGGTCCAGGTGCCAGTAGCCGCGCGCCCGCGTGCCCGCGGGGACGGTGTCGAGCACGGCCAGCAGGTCGTCGCCGTGGTTGACCAGCACGGTCCTCTTGCGGCTCACGCCGTAGGCCTTGTCGGTCAGCGTGTAGGACTGCCGCTCCTTGCCGACGGACGAGCGGACCAGCGCGGTCGGCGTGCGCCCGCGGAACGGCCTGCCCTCGACCACCGGCACGTTGTGCGCCTCGGGGGACATCGTCCAGTAGCGGTACGCCGTGTTCTCGTAGGAGTGGAACCCGGCCTCCACCAGCACGTCGCGGCCCTGCGCGTAGTAGGTGACGCCCATGTGGTCCTCGTGGCCGTGGAACTTCAGGGCGGGGCCGAAGCGGATCGAGTAGTAGGCCGACGCCGGGTCGTCCCACGCCGTGCGGCCGAAGACGTACCCGGCCTTGAAGATCTGCACGGTCTTGGACGGGCGCGCGTAGCCCGACGGCCTGACGTCCGCGCCGCCGTCGCCGATCGGGGTCATGAACCCGCTGGGCTCGGTGGCGTGCGAGATGTAGCCCTGAAGGGAGTCCCAGCGCTTCTCGATCTCGGCGGGCACCTGGCGGCCGCAGTCCTTGATGGCCTCCATGCCCACCTTGAGGCGTTCGTGGACGTAGATGCCGTACCGGGGCGCCTGCTCCTGGAGCGCGCCCTGGGAGTCGATGTCGAGCTTCACCGACCCGGTCATGCGGCGCACCGCGAGGTCGGCCCACTCCTTGTGGCCGGTGCGGCAGCCGATGCGCAGCAGGGCGATGTCCTGGTCCAGGCCGTGGTTGTGGCCCTTCTGGTACAGGGCGGGGTCGGCCAGCACCCGGGCGTGGTCGACGAGGCTGCCGGTGAGCCAGGACGCCTTGACGTGCTTGCTCAGGCAGACCAGCACGGGGGCGCGCAGCGCGACGGGGTGCTCGTCCCAGGCGTAGGCGCTGGCGCCCCGGCCGCCGCGCGGGTTGCTCTCGACCCAGCTCTTGATCAGCTCGGTGGCGCGGTCGAGGTAGGCCTGCTCGCCGGAGGTCTCGTAGTCGGCGACCAGCCTGCCCACCCAGCGCAGCGAGGCGAAGACCATGTCCCAGGAGCGGTTCTTGTAGGGGCTCCACTTCCAGTTGATCCTCTCGCCGATCTTCACGGGCGGGAGGTCGAGGAACTGCACCTCGCCCGACATGACCTGGGTGGAGGTCGGGGTGGAGGGCAGCCAGTCGCCCTGGCATTCCGCCGTGCGCCTGGCCTGGGCCGTGCGGGTGTCCAGGGTTCCGGCGCCGGCCGGGGCGGCCTGCGAGAGGGCGGCGCCGGCCAGGAGGAGCGTCAAGAGAGTACCGGCAGCTCGAATGCGGCGGCGCACGCCGATTTCCTTCCGTGACCAGGGGTGGGGGGCGGATCATGCTTGCCGAATCACACCAGACCGGTCAAGAGGCCCGCATCACAACAGTCACATTGTTAACAAACCGGGTCATCTACGCCCGGGGGATAGCGGTCACATTCGGACCGCAATGTGCGGCAGGCTTGAGGGCATGGCCAACACGAGCTCGCGCACGCTGCGGCTGCTGTCCCTGCTCCAGACCCACCGCTACTGGCCGGGCTCCGAGCTCGCCGACCGGCTCGGCGTCTCGGTCCGCACGCTGCGCCGCGACGTGGACCGGCTGCGTGAGCTCGGCTATCCCGTCGAGGCCCACCGCGGGGTGGACGGCGGCTACCAGCTCGCCCCCGGCGCCGCGCTGCCCCCGCTGCTGGTGGACGACGAGGAGGCCGTGGCGCTGGCCGTCGGCCTGCGCCTGGCCGCGCAGGGGGCGATCGCGGGCATCGAGGAGTCCTCCGTGCGCGCGCTGACCAAGGTCGTGCAGGTCATGCCGCCCCGCCTGCGCAACCGCATCGAGGCCCTGCGCGCGGCCACGCTGCCCACCGTATGGGGCGCGGGCCCGACCGTCGACGCGGGGACGCTCACCACCGTGGCCCAGGCGTGCCGGGACGAGGAGCGCCTGCGCTTCACCTACACCGCGCGGGCGGGCGAGGCGAGCGAACGGCACGTCGAGCCGCACCGGCTGGTCCCGCTCGGCCGCCGCTGGTACCTCGTGGCCTACGACCTCACCCGGCACGACTGGCGCAGCTTCCGCCTCGACCGGCTGAGCGACCCGCGCGGCACGCGGGACCGCTTCCGCCCGCGCGAGCTGCCCGCCGAGGACGCCGCCGCGTTCGTCCGCGCGGGCATCGACACGCTGACCACCCAGCACTCCGTCGAGATCATCGTGCACGCGCCCGTTGAGACGGTCCGCAAGCGCCTCGGCTGGTGGGCGACGGTCGAACCCCTGGACCCGGAGCGCTGCCGTCTGCGGATGAGCGTGGACAGCATGGACTGGCCGGTGTTCGCGCTCGGCGCCACCGGGGCGGACTTCGAGGTCGTCCACCCGCCCGAACTGTCCGACCGGCTCCGCGAATGGGGCACCCGCTTCCTGCGGTCCACGGGCGCGGCGGGCACGTGATCCCTCCTGCGATCCGGACGGATTCTGTCCTCTATCGCCGCTAGCGTCGGACGTGTCGAAGCAACCCCCTGAGGAGGAAGCGCCGGTCATGAGCGAAAGATCCGCGGTCTCCCTGCGCACGCTGAACCGGACGCTGCTGGAGCGCCAGCACCTGCTGCGCCGCAGCACGGGCACGGCCCTGGACGTCGTCCGGCACCTGGGCCCGGTGCAGGGACAGGAGCACAACGCGCCGTACATCGGCCTGTGGACGCGGATCGCGGGCTTCCGTCACGACGACCTCGCCGCCCTGCTGCACGACCGGAGCGTGGTGCGCGGCACCTTGATCCGCATGACCCAGCACCTGGCCGCCGCGGAGGACTACCTGCGGCTGCGCCCGCTGATCCAGCCCGCGCTGACCCGCATGGCCTTCCAGGGCACCGGCGCCGAGGTGGCCGGCCTCGGCGCCGCCAAGATCGCCGAGGTGGCGGCGGAGCTGCTCGGCGACCGTACGATGCGCCGGCCCGAGCTCGGCCGCCTGCTCGCCGAACGGTTCCCCGGGTACGGGACCGCCGCGCTGACCCGGACCGCGCACTGCCTCGTCGCGCAGATCCACCCGCCGCCCAGCGGCCTGTGGGGCGGCTGGGCCGGGCGCGGGGCCGTCCCGTGCGCGCTCGCCGAGCGGTGGATCGGCCGTCCCCTGGAGGAGCCGCGCCCCGAGGCGCCCGAGGAGATGGTCCTGCGCTACCTGGCCGCGTTCGGCCCGGCCACGGTGAAGGACGTCCAGCTCTGGTCCGGCGTCACCCGCCTGCGCGAGGTGGTCGAACGGCTCCGCCTCGGCCTGCGCGTCCTGCGCGGCGAGCGGGGCGGCGAGCTGTTCGACCTCCCGGACGCCGTGCTCGCCGACCCGGAGGTCCCCGCGCCGCCGCGCTTCCTGCCCGCCTACGACAACGTCCTCATCGGCCACGCCGACCGGACGCGGATCATCGCCGACGAGCACCGCCCGGCCGTGATGGCCGGCCGGGCGCTGGTGCTGCCCACGTTCCTGCTCGACGGCTTCGTCCGGGGCACGTGGGAGGTGGACGGCCGCTCGCTGAGGATCAGCCCCTTCGCGCCGCTGCGGGACGCCGAGGCCGCGGAGCTGCTCGCCGAGGCCGAACGTCTGCTGGACTTCGTCGCGCCCGCCGCCGAGCGCGCCGCGTGGACCACCGCGCTCGGCTGAGCCTTTCGGCCCGGGACCGCGGCGGTGGCCCGGCCCCGCCGGGCGCCGCGGGCGTCGTGGTGTTCAGGCGTCCTTGCGGCCGGCGGACTGGACGACCTCGAACGTCCACAGCTCCGACCCGGTCGCCGCGGGACCGCCGTGCCCGTGCCCCTGTCCGTGCCCCTGTCCGTGGCCGTGGCCCTGGGCGGCGGCGTCGGCGGCGGCTCGGGCGTGGCCGGCCTGGAAGGCCTCGCTTCGCTGCCAGGCCTCGAAGTCCTCCTCGCTGCGCCAGCGGGTGTAGACGAGGTACCTGTCGGTGCCCTCGACCGGCCGCAGCAGCTCGAACCACTCGAACCCGTCCGACGACTCGACCATCCCGGCGCGGTCGCCGAACCTGCTCTCCAGGGCCGCGCGCATCTCGGCCGGCACGGACAGAACGTTGATCTTCACAACCGACATGGCCACTCCCTCGTCAGACGGATCTCCCGGGACGGCACGCCGAGGCGGGCCGTCCACTGAGGCCCACCCTATGATCCGGCCCTCCCGCCCCTCGGCCCGCCGGGTCACGGCACGCCAGGACGGTCCGCCGGCCGGTGGCCGATGCGGCGCGCGGCGGCGGTGTGCGTGCCGGTTTCGCGGCGGCACTAGCCTTGTGGGGTGCGTATCGCAAGGTTCTCCACAGGTGAGGGCGTCGCGTTCGGCGTGGTCGAAGGCGCCCAGGGCGAAGAGTTCGTCTCCAGGATCGACGGGCATCCGTTCGCGGCGATCCAGTTCACCGGCGAGCGGTACCCGCTCCAAGAGGTGCGTCTGGTCACGCCGATGCTGCCCAGCAAGGTCATCGCGGTCGGAAAGAACTACGCCGGGCACATCCGCGAGATGGGCGGCGAGGCGCCGGTCGAGCCGCTGATCTTCGGCAAGCCCTCCACCTCGGTGATCGGGCACGGCGAGGCCATCGCCTACCCGCACAAGCTCACCGAGCACGTCGACTACGAGGGCGAGCTGGCCGTGGTGATCGGCCGCCTCTGCCGCGAGGTCCCCGTCGAGCGCGCCCACGAGGTGATCTTCGGTTACACCTGCGCGAACGACGTGACCGCCCGCGACCTCCAGCGGAGGGACGGGCAGTGGACCCGCGCCAAGGGGTTCGACACCTTCTGCCCCCTCGGCCCATGGATCCAGACCGAGCTCGACCCCGCGGACCTGGCCATCACGACCACGGTCAACGGCGAGCTCAAGCAGAGCGGGCGCACGTCCGAGCTGCTCCACGACATCCCGACGCTCATCGCCTACATCACCGACGTCATGACGCTGATCCCCGGCGACGTCATCCTCACCGGCACCCCCGCGGGCGTCGGCCCGCTGGAGGACGGCGACGAGGTGAGCGTGGGCATCGAGGGCATCGGCACTCTCACCAACCGGGTGGTTCCGCGTGACTGATCTGCAGGGCTCGGCCGAGCCCACGCTCCGGGTGCGATTCGCGCCCTCCCCGACCGGCATGTTCCACGTCGGCGGCGCCCGCTCGGCGCTGTTCAACTGGGCCCTCGCCGAACAGTCGGGCGGCCGGTTCGTGCTGCGCGTCGAGGACACCGACGCCGCGCGCAACCGGCCCGAGTGGACCGAGGGCATCATCTCCGCCCTCGCCTGGATCGGCATCGGCGGCGAGTCCCCGTACTTCGAGGGCCCCTACTTCCAGTCCGCCTACGAGGAGCAGCACCGCGCGGCCGTCGCCAAGCTCGTCGCCGACGGCAAGGCGTACTTCTGCACCTGCACCCGCGACGACGTCAAGGCCCGCACCGGCTCCGAGCACCAGGGCTACGACGGCTTCTGCCGCACCCGCGGGCTCACCGAGGGCGCGGTGCGCTTCCGCACCCCCGACGAGGGCGTGACCGTGGTCGACGACCTGGTCAGGGGCCGGGTGGAGTTCCCCAACAAGGCCATGGAGGACTTCGTCGTCGCCCGCGGCGACGGCTCGCCGCTGTTCGTGCTCGCCAACGTCGTGGACGACATCGAGATGCGCATCACGCACGTCGTCCGGGCCGAGGAGCACCTGTCGAACACCCCCAAGCAGCAGCTCCTCTGGGACGCCCTCGGCGTCGCGCCGCCCGTCTGGGCGCACATCCCGGTGATCGTCAACGAGAAGCGGCAGAAGCTGTCCAAGCGCCGCGACAAGGTCGCGCTGGAGTCCTACCGCGACGAGGGCTACCTCGCCGAGGCCATGGTCAACTACCTGATGCTGCTCGGCTGGGGCCCCGGCGACGACCGCGAGATCATGCCGTGGTCGGAGATGGTGCCGCTGTTCAAGCTCTCGGACGTCAACCCGTCGCCGGCCTTCTTCGACGAGAAGAAGCTCCGCGCGTTCAACGGCGAGTACATCCGGGCGCTGCCGCTTGAGGTGTTCGTCCGGCGCTGCGAGCCGTTCCTGGACCCGAGCTGGGGCCGTGAGACCTTCGCCAAGGTCGCCGCGCTGGCCCAGACCCGCATCTCGGTCCTGTCGGAGATCACGGCCAACGTCGACTTCCTGTTCCTGGACGAGCCCGTCTTCGACCCGGCGAGCTGGGCCAAGGCCATGAAGGCGGGCGCCCGCGAGATCCTCTCGGGCTACCTGGCGCGGCTGGAGACGGTCTCGTTCGACCCCGAGTCGCTGAAGACCGCGCTGGAGGAGGTCGGCCTGGAGCAGGGCCTCAAGCTGGGCAAGGCCCAGGCGCCGGTCCGCGTGGCCGTCACCGGGCGCACGGTGGGCCTTCCCCTGTTCGAGTCGATCGAGGTCCTCGGCCGGGAGCGGACCCTGGACCGCCTGCGCGCCGCCCTGGCCCGCCTGGACGCCGAGGCGTAGTCACCGCGTACGAGGGGCGGCCCGGAGCCCTCCGGGCCGCCTTCGCCGTCTCAGAGCAGGCCGCGGCGCTCCAGCAGCGGCTCGATGCGCGGGTCACGGCCGCGGAAGGCGCGAAAGCCCGTCATCGGGTCCACGCTGCCGCCCCGCGACAGCAGCTCGCGGCGGAACGTGTCGCCGTTCTCGCGGGTGAGGCCGCCGTTCTCCTTGAACCACTCGACGGTGTCGGCGTCCAGGACCTCGCTCCAGATGTAGGAGTAGTAGCCGGCGCTGTAGCCGCCCGCCCAGATGTGGGCGAAGTAGGTGCTGCGGTAGCGCGGCGGCACCAGCGGCAGGTCCACGCCGGCGTTCCGCAGGGCCTGGCGCTCGAACTCCAGCGTGTCGGCCGGCTCCTCCTCGAAGGTGTGCCACGCCCAGTCCAGCAGCGTGGCCGCGAGGTACTCCACGGTCGCGTACCCCTGGTTGAACTTCTGCGCCTCCAGCATCCGGTCCACCAGGTCCTGCGGCATGGGCTCGCCGGTCTCGTGGTGGCGGGCGTAGTTCGCCAGGACCTCGGGCCACACCGCCCACATCTCGTTGACCTGCGAGGGGTACTCCACGAAGTCCCGGGGCACCGCCGTGCCGGAGAAGTACGGGAAGCCGACGTCGGAGAACAGCCCGTGCAGGGCGTGCCCGAACTCGTGGAACATCGTGTTGACCTGGTCCCAGGTCATCAGCGTGGGCTCCCCGGCCGGGGGCTTGGTGATGTTGAGGTTGTTCACCACGACCGGCCGGGTGCCCTCCAGGGCGGACTGCTTGACCAGGCTGTTCATCCACGCGCCGCCGCGCTTGGAGGCGCGGGCGTAGAAGTCGCCGAGGAACAGGCCGAGCGGCGAGCCGTCCTCGTCGAACACCTCGAAGACGCGGACGTCGGGGTGGTAGCCGACCAGGTCGGTCCGCTCGGTGAAGTCCAGCCCGTACAGCTTGTGCGCCGCGTGGAAGACGCCGTCGCGCAGCACCCGGTCCAGCTCGAAGTACGGCCGCATCGCACGGCTGTCGACCGCGTAGCGGGCCTCGCGCACCTTCTCGGCGTAGAACGACCAGTCCCACGGCTCCAGGTCGAACCCGGCCTCCTCGCGGAGCTGCTCGGCCTCCCTGTGGGCGTTGGCCACCGCGGCGGGCGTCATCTTGGCCAGCGTCTCGGTGACGGCGCGGGTGCTCGGCGCCGTCTGGTCGGCCACGACGTACTCGGCGTGGTTGCCGTAGCCGAGCAGCCGCGCCCGCTCGGCCCGCAGCCGGGCCATGCGGATCACCAGGTCGGGGTTGTCCCGCACGCCCCGCTCGACGGACGCGCGGTGGATGCGCTCGCGCAGCTCGCGGTCGGTCAGCTCGGTCAGCGGCGGCTGGGCGGTGGGCAGGCCCAGCGTGATCACGTACTTGCCGTCCAGCCCCCGCGACCTGGCGGTCTCCGCCGCCGCCTTGATCGCGTCCTCGGACAGGCCGTCCAGGCGCGCCGCGTCGTCCACGACCACCGCCGAGGCGTTGGTGTCGGCGAGCAGGTTCTGCTCGAACGTGGTCGACAACGTGGAGAGCTCCTCGTTGAGGCTCCTGAGCCGCTGCTGGTCCTCGGGGCCGAGCTCCGCGCCCGCCCGGACGAAGTCCGTGACGTAGCGCTCCAGCAGCCAGGCGCGCTCGGCGTCCAGTCCCTCGGCGGGGACGGCCTTCAGCCGGGCGAACAGGCGCGTGTTCAGGTGGATGGCGTCGCTGTGCTGGGTGAGCTTCGGCGTGATCTCCTTCTGGATGGCCTGGATGCCCGGGGTGGTGTCCGAGGACGCCTGGTTGAAGAAGACGGTGGTGACGCGGCTCAGCAGCCTCCCGGACCGTTCGAGCGCCTCCACCGTGTTCTCGAAGGTCGGAGCGTCGGCGCCGTCCGCGATCGCCTCGACCTCCGCGAGCTGCTCGGCCATGCCGCGTTCGAAGGCGGGCGCGTAGTGTTCCTCGCGGATCTCGGCGAAGGGTGGCAACCGGTACGGCAGGGCACTCTGGACGAAGAACGGGTTTTCGGTCAACGCACCTGCTCCCTCACGTGGCAAAAGTTCTCCCCTGAAGAGTTACACAGGTGGCGCACCCCCTGGAACTCCGCATCCGGTCCTCGCCCGCGCCCTCCGGCGCGCGGCGCGCCCGCCGGCCGTGGCCTGCCGGGCCCTCGGAGCCCCGATCTCGGGCCGGCGCGGCCCGCGCGGGGACGGTCCCGGGGCCCGTGAGCGGGGGCTCACCAGGAGGAATCCGCCGGGTCGGCAATCGTTTTGGTCTTGGCCCGCAAGCTGGGCTATTCTTTCGGAGTCGCCAGCGAGGCCCGCTCCACCAGGGGCCCGCGAGCAATGGGGTATGGGGTAATTGGCAGCCCGGCTGATTCTGGTTCAGCTAGTCTAGGTTCGAGTCCTGGTACCCCAGCAGGCATTTCGTCAACGCCCATGTCTTCTCCAAGACATGGGCGTTTTCGCTGTCCGGGCCCGCGTGGGCGAAATTTCGGTGACACCCGTCGATCTCCGTTTGGGGTGAGGCCGGGCTGGGGAACCGGTTTGGTCGTGCTCTCGCGGGTGCGGTAGAGTAACGCCCGTTGCCGAGGCGTCCGCAGGGGCGCCTCAGTCGGTTCGGTCCTCCGGCCGGCACGCAGTGAGGTCCCGTCGTCTAGTGGCCTAGGACGCCGCCCTCTCAAGGCGGTAACGCCGGTTCGAATCCGGTCGGGACTACCACACTGCGCCGCCGCCCGGTTCTCCGCGCCGAGCTCCCGGCTCCGTCGTCTAGTGGCCTAGGACGCCGCCCTCTCAAGGCGGTAGCGCCGGTTCGAATCCGGTCGGGGCTACAGTCGGGAAAACCCTCGGAAGGTCCGCCTTCCGAGGGTTGTTTCATGTCCGGGCGAGGAAGCCGCCGCGCGGGCGGCGCGGCCCGGAATGCGCTCCGGGCCGCGCCTGTCTCGTCCGCGGCGGTGCTACTCCTCGGCTTCCGGGCCGGGCTTGCCGGCGCGGGAGCGGGCCTTGAACAGGGCGCGCTTGGCGGCCTTGGCGACCTGGCGGTCCGGGTGGGCGTCGCCGACGGCCTCCAGCAGCTCCTCGACGTGCGGGTGCGGCACCTTCCAGATCACCTCCAGCAGGTTGCTCAGCACGGGCGCGGGCCCGATGTCGTGGAGGCTGCTGACGAACTCCGGCCGGCCGAGGCCCGCCGAGATCGTCCACATGTCGAGGATCAGCCAATGGGTGTCGCTCTGGCTCGGCTCGGGCGCGCCCACCACGCCGAGCTGGGCGAGGTGCGTGGCGGCGTAGGGCCGCAGCGAGGGCTCCTTGAGCGCCTCCTGCCAGGCGGGGACGGCGACGGGCCCGAGCGAGCCGACCAGGCTCGCGGCCTGGACCCGGATCAGCGCGTCCGCCTCGTCCTCCGCGGCGGCGGCGAGCAGCTCCTCCGCGGCGGTGGCGGGCTCGCGCAGCTCCATCCAGGCGGCGAACTCGGCGTCGGCCTCCTCCTCGGACAGGTCGGCGCTGAGGGACAGCAGGTCGAGGCCGGTCATCGCGTCGATCGCGGGACGGGCGTCCACCTCGATGTCGTCGTCGTCCAGCAGGTGGACCACGCCCTCGACGCCGAGCGGGGTGAGCCGCACGCGGTCGTCCTCGGCGGTGACCATGCCGTACCCCGCCAGCCACTCGACGACCGAGGCGAGCGGCTCGCCGGCCTCGGCCCAGGCGGTGGCGCCGAGGTCGTCGAACTCGGCCGCGGCCTCGGCCAGCTCGTCGGCCAGCTCGCCGAGCGGGCGCTCGCCGCCCGCCAGCAGCAGCCGGACGAGCAGGGCACGGGTGAGGCCGGACAGCGCCAGCGTGAGATCGTCGTCGTCCAGCTCGGGGTCGCCGTAGTCGATGGAGTGGAGGCCGAGCATCCAGACGTCCAGGACGTCCTCGTCGTTGTCGAACGGCCACGCCGCGGTGTCGTCGTCGACGCCGACCGTGTCCTCGCCGTCGGGCGTGAGGAACTCCAGGTCCACCGCGAGGTTCCACAGGTTCCACAGGGCGGGCACGGCCTGCGCGAGCGGGCGCTCGTCGGGCTCGGGCAGGCCGACGACGGCGAGGGCCTCGCGGATCTCCTCGTCGCTCAGCAGGGTCTCTTCACCGACCTTGCGCGCGGTGCCCACCCAGACGGCCAGATCGCGGGCCTTGGAGATGAGCGGCACGGCGCGGGCGGCCTCGGCCAGCTCGGCGTCGGGGCGCAGGCGGATGGTGGGCAGATCGCCGAGATCGTCGGCGAAGGGCTCGAAGTCGCCGAGACCCTCGACCTCTTCCTCTTCGAGGTCCTCGTCGTCCTCGTCCTCGTCCCATTCGCGTTCGCCGATGACCTCTTCCATGGCCTCGACGAAGGCGTCCTCGATCTCGTCCAGGCCGTCGAGCAGCTCGTCGAGGTCGTCGGAGCCCTTGGCCAGGCGGCCGGTCCCGGAAAGGAAGGTGAGGTAGGAGCGCACGGCGGGGATCATGCCGTCGGCCGCGGCGTCGGGATCCTCCACGACCTGGGGCATGCGTTCCAGCAGCACCGGGCGGAGATCGCCGCGCTTCCACAGGTGGACGTCGTCACGAGCGATCAGGCGGTGCCACAGAGCAGCCGGTCCGACCAGGTCGGCGTCACTGTCGGGTGCGTTGTCCTGCGCCCAGAGAATGAACTCTTGAAGGAGGGGACGCAGCTCCGATGCGGCTGCCTCGATGCGATCTGTCACTCCGCCAGGCTAGTGCTTGGCGGCGGCCGTCTCTAATCAGTTGGCGCGGCTGCGGGGCCCAATCGGCGGGCGCCGCGCCGACCGGCCCGTACGGGGCTCTGCCCTGCGCGAACAGCGGTCAGTTGGCCCGGCGCATGGCCTCGGTGATGCGCTCGGCGGCGGCCACGACGGGGGCGGCGTGAATGCGTCCGGGGGTGCGGGTGAGGCGCTCGATGGGGCCGGAGACCGAGACCGCGGCGATCACCTTTCCTCCCGCGCCGCGGATGGGCGCCGAGACGCTGGCGACGCCCTGCTCGCGCTCGCCGACGCTGTGCGCCCAGCTGCGCCGCCGCACGCTGGCGAGGGTGGCGGCGGTGAACTTGGCGCCGCGCAGGCCGCGGTGCAGGCGGTCCGGTTCCTCCCACGCCAGCAGGATCTGGGCGGCGGACCCCGCGGTCATCGGCAGGGCCGTGCCCACCGGGACCGTGTCGCGCAGCCCGCTGGCCCGTTCGGCGGCGGCGACGCACACGCGCTCGTCGCCCTGCCTGCGGTAGAGCTGCGCGCTCTCGCCGGTCTGGTCGCGCAGCTGGGTGAGGACGGGGGAGGCGACGGCGAGCAGACGGTCCTCGCCGGCCGCCGCGGACAGCTCGGAGAGCCGGGGGCCGAGGATGAACCGGCCCTGGGTGTCACGGGAGACGATGCGGTGGTGTTCCAGCGCGACGGCGAGGCGGTGGGCGGTGGGGCGGGCCAGGCCGGTGGCCTGGACGAGTTGTGCGAGGGACGCGGGGCCCGCTTCGAGGGCGTTGAGCACGAGCACGGCCTTGTCGAGTACGCCGACTCCGCTAGAGTTGTCCATACCCCGATACTGCCGTCTCGCTATCCGAGATGCAACCGCCGTCCCGGCGAACGACGGGTAGGCTGTCCATATCCCGAAATTTCCGTCTTATCTTATGAGACGTCTCGGGGGCCATGAAACGCAAGGAGGCGTTCAGATGGGTCGCACACTGGCCGAGAAAGTATGGGAGCGGCACGTCGTCCGGCGTGCCGACGGCGAGCCGGATCTGCTGTACATAGATCTGCACCTCATCCACGAGGTGACCAGCCCGCAGGCGTTCGACGGGCTGCGCCTGGCGGGCCGCGCGGTGCGCCGCCCCGATCTCACCATCGCCACCGAGGACCACAACGTGCCGACCGTCCTCGGCCCCATCTCCGACCCCGTCTCCAAGGCCCAGGTCGAGACCCTGCGCAAGAACGCCGCCGAGTTCGGCGTCCGGCTGCACCCCATGGGCGACGCCGGTCAGGGCGTCGTCCACATCATCGGCCCGCAGTTCGGCCTCACCCAGCCGGGCATGACCATCGTCTGCGGCGACTCCCACACCTCCACCCACGGCGCCTTCGGCGGCATCGCCTTCGGCATCGGCACCTCCGAGGTCGAGCACGTCCTCGCCACCCAGACGCTGCCCGCCTACCGGCCGAAGACCATGGCCATCGAGGTCTCGGGCGAGCTGCCGTACGGCGTCACCGCCAAGGACCTGATCCTGGCGATCATCGCCAAGATCGGCACCGGCGGCGGCCAGGGGCACATCATCGAGTACCGCGGCGAGGCCGTGCGCAAGCTGTCCATGGAAGGCCGCATGACGGTCTGCAACATGTCGATCGAGGCGGGCGCGCGCGCCGGCATGATCGCCCCGGACGAGACCACCTTCGCCTATCTCAAGGGCCGCCCGCACGCCCCCTCCGGCGAGGCGTGGGACGCCGCCGTCGAGTACTGGAAGTCCCTGCGCACCGACGACGACGCCGTGTTCGACACCGTCGTCGAGATCGACGCCACGACGCTGTCGCCGTTCGTCACCTGGGGCACCAACCCGGGCCAGGGGGCGCCGCTCAACGCCGCCGTCCCCGTCCCCGACGAGACCTCCGACCCCGCCGCCGCGCGCCGCGCCCTCGAGTACATGGCGCTGGAGCCGGGCACGCCGCTGAGCGAGATCGAGGTGGACACCGTCTTCGTCGGCTCGTGCACCAACGGCCGCCTGGAGGACCTGCGCGCCGCCGCCGAGGTCCTGCGCGGCCGCACGGTCACCACCCGCACGCTGATCGTCCCCGGGTCGATGCAGGTGCGCGCGGAGGCCGAGGCCGAGGGCCTGCACGAGGTGTTCCAGGCCGCGGGCGCCGAGTGGCGCCAGGCCGGCTGCTCGATGTGCCTCGGCATGAACCCCGACACCCTCGCCCCCGGCGAGCGCAGCGCCTCGACCTCCAACCGCAACTTCGAGGGCCGCCAGGGCAAGGGCGGGCGCACCCACCTCGTGTCGCCCGCGGTCGCCGCCGCCACCGCCGTCACCGGCCGTCTCACCGCGCCCGCCGACCTGCCCGCCGGCCTGTAAGGAGCCTGACCGATGGAAGCCTTCACCACGCACACCGGCCGGGCCGTGCCGCTGCGCCGCAGCAACGTGGACACCGACCAGATCATCCCGGCCGTCTGGCTCAAGCAGGTCAGCCGCACCGGCTTCGAGAAGGGCCTGTTCTCCGCCTGGCGCGAGGACCCCGCGTTCGTCCTGAACCAGCCCGCCTACGAGGGCGTCTCGATCCTCGTCTCCGGCCCCGACTTCGGCACCGGCTCCTCGCGCGAGCACGCCGTCTGGGCGCTCCAGCAGTACGGCTTCCGCGCCGTGATCGCGGCGCGGTTCGGCGACATCTTCCGCAACAACGCCACCAAGATGGGGCTGCTGCCGGTCGTCCTGCCCGCCGAGACCGTCGAGGCCCTCCAGGCGGCCGTCGAGGCGGACCCGTCCACCGAGGTCACCGTCGACCTGGTCGAACGCCAGGTCCGCTGGGGCGCGGAGAGCGCCGGTTTCGAGATCGACGAGTACACCCGCTGGCGCCTGCTCGAAGGACTCGACGACATCGGGCTGACCCTCCGGCACGCGGACGCCGTCGCGGAGTACGAGAATGGTCGGCAGCCATGGCTGCCGACGACCGTCTGAGCGACCCCGGGACACCCCTGCCGGCCCCGAGGGCCGAGACCCCTGAGGACAGGCTGGCGCGGCGGTTGCGCGAGGCGCACCGCCGCGTCGCCGCCGTGCGCCTGCCGTCCGGCGAGAAGGAGCGGCTCGCGCGAAGGTTCATGGCGATTTGTGAGATCGCCAAGCGCGACATCGATCTCGCCGCCGCCCGTCTGGACTCCTTCCTGGCCGATCTGGGCGGCGGATCCGACACGCCCAGTAGCCGAAACATCGCCGGATGTGATTGAGTCGCGAGGCTGTGTGGCTTAATTTCAAGCGGGTAAGGGGTTTCTGACCGTTGACTGGTGGGCGCGTGCCGGAACCCCGCGCTTGGCCACACCGGGTGAGACCGGCCGGGGACCGAACGGCCTCCGTGCTCACCCTCAGACAGCGGTAATCAGGGGGAACAACCGAGATGAACAAGCGAGAACTCGTCGACGCGATCGTTGAACGGGTCGGCGACAGGAAGACGGCCACCGAGGCCGTGAACGCGATAATCGAGGAGATCCAACGCGCTGTCGCGAACGGGGAGAAGGTCTCGATCACCGGCTTCGGCGCGTTCGAGATGGCCCACAAGCCCGCCCGCCAGGCTAGGAACCCTTCGACCGGCGAGCCCATCAAGGTCGCGGAAAGCTGGGGGCCGAAGTTCCGGGCCGGCGCGGACTTCAAGGAGCAGGTCAACGCCGCGGGCAAGAAGGCCGCCAAGAAGAAGTAACACCTGACGATCTACCAGCGGACACCCGGGGAGACATCATCTCTCCGGGTGCTCCCTTTCCGGCCGTCCCTGCGCTCAGCCGGGGAGGGGGAAGGTGGAGAGGGTGATCGCGGTGATGGCGCCGTGCTCGACGCGGATGTTCACCCGCTGGCCCGAGCGGAGCAGGCGCAGCGGACCGGCGTCGAACGCCGCCGTGCCGAAGGGCAGCTCGGTCCCGTCGTCGAGGAACACCGATCCCGAGCGGGTTTCCTGATCGAAGTTCCGCACCGTCGCCTGCACGGGCGTCAGTGTACAGCGGCATAAATCGGTTGCCCCGTTCCCGGCGCGAGGGCAGGGTGGCTGCTCGTGACGGTGACGGGCAGGCCCGCGCATCGGCCGCCGGCGCGGGCGTACGCGCTGTTCGCGGGCGCCGACGCGATCAGTCAGGTCGGAACGCAGGTCGGCGTGGTCGCGCTTCCCCTGGTGGCCGTCCTCCTGCTCCATGCCGGGCCCTTGCAGGTCGGGCTGCTGGCCACGGCGCAGATGGCCGCCTTCCTCGTGATCGGGCTGCCCGCCGGGGTGTGGGTGGACAGGCTGCCGCGCAGGCGCGTGCTGGTCGTCGCCGACCTCGTACGGGCGGTGGTCCTGCTGAGCGTCCCCGTGGCCGCCGCGGCCGGGGCGCTCGGCATGCCCCAGCTCTACGCGGTCGCGCTGGTGGGCGGGGTCTGCACGGTGTTCTTCGACGTCGCGCACATGAGCTACCTGCCGTCCATCGTCGCCAGGGACGCGCTGGGCCGCGCCAACGGCACGATCGAGACGATCAGGTCGGCCGCGGCGCTCGCCGGGCCGGGGGTCGGCGGCTGGCTCGTCCAGGTGATCACCGCCCCGATGGCGCTGCTGGCCGACGCGATCAGCTTCGCGCTGTCGGCCGCGCTGCTGGGCGGCATCCCGGTCCGCGGCGAGCCGCCTGTCAGGACGGAACGCGCCGGGCTGCGCCGGGAACTGACCGAGGGCGTCCGCTACGTCGCGGGACACCCCGTGCTGCGCGTGGTGGCGGTGTGCGGGGCGCTCGTCATGCTGAGCAACGGCATTTGGGCGGCGTCGCAGACGCTGTACCTGATCGACGTGCTCGGCCTCGGCCCCGGCGTCTACGGCCTGGTGGTCGCCGCGGGCGCGGTCGGAGGTGTCGTGGGGGGCCTGTCGGCGTCCCGTGTCATGGCGCGCTGGGGCACCGGCAGGGCGATGTGGGGCGGGGCCGCCGTGGCGCTGCTGGTGGCGCCGATCGCGCCGCTCGCCGCCCCGGGGTGGCGGATCGCGCTGT
The DNA here is from genome assembly GCF_014200435.1 of Sphaerisporangium krabiense. NCBI lineage: Bacteria > Bacillati > Actinomycetota > Actinomycetes > Streptosporangiales > Streptosporangiaceae > Sphaerisporangium > Sphaerisporangium krabiense. The sequence continues at coordinate 4,012,923 of NZ_JACHBR010000001.1, forward strand.
TCCCGCTCGGGCTCGCGCTCGGCGGCCTCGCCGGAGGGGTGTTCAGCGTCGCGCAGCTCACCTACCGCCAGTCCACCTGCCCCGAGCACCTGCTGGGCCGCATGAACGCCGGGATGCGCTTCCTCATGTGGAGCGCCATGCCGTTCGGCGGCCTCGCGGGCGGGTTCGTGGGGGAGAGGTACGGCGTCACGACGGCGCTCTGGGCGGCGGCGCTGACGACCGGCCTGGCGCACCTCCCGGTGCTGCTCGCCCGCCGCCGCGTCCTGGCCTTGTGAGCGGGGCGGGTCAGGAGGCGTCGCGCTCCGCGTAGGAGGCGAGGCCCCGGATGATGATGTCCAGGCCGAGGTCGAAGCGGGCGTCGTTGTCCTCGGTGAACATCTGGTTCCCGATCGCGCTCAGGTGCGGGAAGCGATCAGTGGGCAGGGCGTCGAAGTAGGTTTGGAGCGTCTCGCGCATCTCCTCCCAGGACTGCGCCTCGGTGCCGCGGCGGCGTTCCTCCCACATGGCCTCCGAGTAGGCGAAGCCGTCGATGAACGTGGACAGCATGTCCCCGGCCGCGGCCGCGACCCGGACGGGCAGCCCGGCGGTGCGGAAGAGGGCGATCAGGGCTTCGACGGCGGGGAGCATCTCGGGGCCGAACGGCAGGCTCGACATGGAGATCTTGGCCATGTCGCGATGGGCGAGCAGGCGGGTGCGGGCCTCGCGCGCGTACTCCTTGATCTGCTCCTGCCACCGCTCGGGATCCGGCTCGGGCAGGTGGAGCTCCTCGAACAGCCGCAGGTACATCTGCTGCAGCAGGTCTTCCTTGCTCTTCACGTGCGCGTAGAGCGCCGAGACGGCCACGCCCAGCTCGCCGGCCACCTGGCGCATGCTCAGCCGGTCGTATCCCTCGCGGTCGAGCACGGCGAACGCGGCGTCGATGATGCGCCGCCGCGTGAGCGGGACCCGGGGCGGGGCCGTCCGCTTCCGCGGCGCCGTATCCCAGGGGAACGCCGGCATCGCCTCGTCGTCACGCTCTGACTCGACCATGCCTGACCCCCTTAGGGCTCGTCCACGTGGGTTTCAAAAATTCTAACCGTCCCCTAGAACACCGCTCGCCCGTCTAGAACAGTGCTCAAGTACGCGATATATCTTGTCTGACGCCGAGATGCGATATAACGTGAACAATGCACTTTGCGACGAACGGCGTTCAGTGATAGAACGCTGATCGATACATCTGAACACTGTTCTCTCGTCCGCGCTGGCGGACGCGCGGCATGGGAGCCGGAATGACATCGATCGACACCTCAGTACATGCGTCGCCCGCGGAGGCGACCCCCTACCGATGGCGGTGGGCGGCGCTTTTCGTCATCCTCGCCGCCGAGGTCATGGACCTCCTCGACGCCATGGTGACCAACATCGCCTCCCCGGCGATCCGCGCCGAACTGGGCGGCAGCGCCGCCGTGATCCAGTGGCTCGGCGCCGCCTACACGCTGTCCATGGCGGTGGGGCTGCTCACCGGAGGCCGCCTCGGCGACATCTTCGGCCGCAAGAGGATGTTCGTCATCGGCGCCGTCGGCTTCACCGCCGGCTCCTTGCTGTGCGGCCTCGCGCAGGGCCCCGAGACGTTGATCGCCGCACGCGTCGTGCAGGGCCTGTTCGGCGCCGTGATGATCCCGCAGGGCCTCGGAATGATCAAAGAGATGTTCCCGCCCAAGGAGATGCAGAAGGCGTTCGGCCTGTTCGGGCCGATCATGGGCCTGTCCACGGTCGCGGGGCCCATCCTGGCCGGCTGGCTGGTCGACGCCGACTTCTTCGGCACCGGCTGGCGCATGATCTTTCTGATCAACCTGCCGCTCGGCCTGGCCGCGGTGCTGGCCGGCATGCGCTACCTGCCCGAGTCCCGCTCGCCGCACCCGCTCAAGCTCGACGTCCCCGGCGTCTTCCTGGCCTCGCTGGCCGGTGTCCTGATCATCTACCCGCTGGTCCAGGGCCGTGAGCACGACTGGCCGGCCTGGTCGTTCCTCATGATCGGCGCGGCGGTGGTGGTCTTCGCGCTGTTCGGCTGGTTCCAGGGCCGCAAGAGCAGGAACGGCGGCGACCCGCTGGTCGTGCCGAGCCTGTTCCGCAAGCGCGCCTTCACCGGCGGCCTGGTCACCGGCATCGTCTTCTTCTCCGGCATGGTCGGGTTCTCGCTGGTCTTCAACCTGTACGTGCAGATCGGGCTCGGCTACTCGACGCTGAAGGCGGGCCTGTCGATGATGCCGTGGTCGATCGGCCTGGTCATCGGCTTCATCTGCTCCCAGCCCCTGCAGAAGTTCGGCCGCAAGCTGCTCCAGGGCGGCGCGCTGCTCATGGCCCTCGGCGTCATCGGCATCATCGTCACGCTGAACATCGCCGGCGTGGGCGTCACCCCCTGGCAGCTCACCCCCGCGCTGCTTCTGACCGGCGTCGGCATGGGCCTGCTCATGGCCCCGTTCTTCGACATCGTGCTCGCCGGCGTCGAGCCGCACGAGACCGGCTCGGCGTCCGGTTCCCTGACGGCCGTCCAGCAGCTCGGCAGCGCCTTCGGCGTCGCGCTGCTCGGCACCCTGTTCTTCGGCATGCTCGGCACGAACGTGGCCGCCGCGAGCGACGACGTCACGCCCCGGCTGCGCGCCGACCTCGCCGCCGTCCAGGTGACGGGCCCCGCCCAGGACCGCCTGGTCGAAGGGCTGCGCGCCTGCGGCCATGACCGCGCGGTGGCCAAGGACCAGGCCGAGGCGCCCGCGTCCTGCGTCCGCCTGGAGGCCGACGCCCGCGCCGCCGCCGCCTCGCCGCAGGCCGGCCAGGCCGTGGGCAAGGCCCTGGAGACGGCCGGGACCACGGCGGCCAAGGAAGGCTTCAGCCAGGCCATGAAGGCGATCCTGTGGGTGGTCGACGGCATGCTGCTGCTGACGTTCCTCGTCGCGTTCCTGCTGCCCAGGCACGCTCGAGAGGGGGACGCCGCCGGTCACTGACCCCGGCGGCGCGCGTTCACGAGAGGGTCCTCCAGGTGGAGGACCCTCTCATCGTCCTCACCACCTCGGCGGTGTGCCGGCCCACGCCGAGGAGCAGGGCCTGCTCCAGGTCGGCCGGGGTGTCCACGTCCCTGCGCACCGACGGGATGCCGTCCGGCGTCAGCTCCTTGGCCCCGCCGCCGAGGTGCTTGGCACGCGACTCGCCGCCGAAGCGCGGCCGGAAGGGCACGCCGGGCCGTACGCCGTAGAACGTCGTGCCCACCTCGACGGCGTCGGGCACGAACGCCTGGTCGAACTCGGCGGCGTGCGCCAGCACCACTGCCAGCTCCGCCGGCCGCAGCGCCGGCAGGTCCGCCTGCAGCGCTCCCACCGGCCCGCCGGGCGCCAGCCGCACGGCCTCGGCGCCCCCGGCGCGCAGCGCGGCGTTCAGCCCGGCCTCGGGATCGGGCACCACGTGCGCGCCGATCGCGGCCAGCGCCTTCGCGGGCACGGGATCGCCGGTCACGACGATCACGCGGGCGACGTCCCGGCAGGCCAGCGCGGCCGAGACCGTGTCGCTGGCGATGGCCACGGCGAGCGCGGCGCGGTGCGGCCCCGCGGCGGCGGCCAGGCGGGTCTTGGCCGCGATCAGCGTCTTCACCGGCACGACAAGGGTCCAGTGGAGTTGCCGCTCCCGCGCGCTGTGCTCACCATGTGGCGTACGCATAGCCTTAGCATCCCGCCTCGACATCTCGTGGAGCCAACCGGGAGACTGATGGCGCACAGGCATGACTGGAGGAGTCAATTGAGTCGCCCCGGACGCCCGCCCATCTTCTGGGAAGCCCTCGTCACGGTGATCGTCAAGTTCGTGCTGATCCTCTTCACGAAGCGGGACTGGCGGGGCCGCGCCCACGTGCCGCGCACCGGCGGGGTGATCATCGCGACCAACCATCTGTCCTGGACCGATCCTCTCCTGCTCTCGCACTTCACCTACAACAACGGTCGCTGGCCGGTCTTCCTGGCCAAGTCCGGCGTGTTCAAGATCCCGGTCATCGGCTCCATCGTCCGCAAGTGCAGGCAGATCCCGGTGCTGCGGGGCAGCACCGACGCGGCGCGCTCGCTGAAGTACGCCGAGGAGGCGCTCAAGGACGGCTCCTGCGTGATCTTCTACGGCGAGGGCACGATCACGCGCGACCCGGACCTGTGGCCGATGGCGTTCAAGACCGGCGTGGCGCGTCTGGCGCTGGCGACGGGCGTGCCCGTCATCCCCGTCGCGCACTGGGGCGCGCAGGACATCCTGCCCTACGGCAGCAAGAGGCCCCGCCTGTTCCCCCGCAAGACCTTCCACGTCCTCGCGGGTCCGCCGGTGGACCTGTCCAAGTACGCGGGCCTGCCGATGCGCGGCCAGGTGCTGAAGGACGCGACCGCGGACATCATGGCCGAGGTCGTCGCGCTGCTGTCGGAGCTGCGCGGCGAGAAGGCCCCCGACACCCCCTTCGGCGAGGCCGAGAGCCGCGCCGGGTGATGGCCGCCACCGACCACCGTCACCGTGGGCGTACGGTGAGTAGATGACCAAGGCCGTCGTTTTCGGAACGGGTTCGTGGGGCACCACCTTCGCGATGATCCTCGCGGAGGCCGGCACCTCCACGACGCTCTGGGGACGGCGCGCCGAGGTGGTGGAGGCCATCACGCGCGGGCACGAGAACCCCGAGTACCTGCCCGGCGTCACGCTGCCCCCGTCGCTGCGCGCCACCACCGACGCCGCCGAGGCCATGGACGGCGCCGACTTCGTCGTGCTCGCCGTCCCCTCGCAGACCCTGCGCGGCAACCTCGCCGCCTGGCGCCCCCACATCCCCGGCCACGCCGTGCTCGTCAGCCTGATGAAGGGCATCGAGATGCGCACGTCCAAGCGCATGAGCGAGGTGATCCTCGAGGTCGCGGAGGTCCCGGCCGAGCGGGTCGCGGTGGTGTCCGGGCCCAACCTGGTCGGCGAGCTGGTGCGCCGCGAGCCGGCCGCGACCGTGGTCGCCGCCGCGGACGACGAGGTGGCCGAGCGCCTCCAGGAGGCCTGCCACCTGCCGTGGTTCCGCGCCTACACCAACACCGACGTCGTCGGGGTCGAGCTCGGCGGCGCGGTCAAGAACGTGATCGCCCTGGCGGTGGGCGTGGCGGCCGGCATGGGGCTCGGCGACAACGTCAGGGCCACGCTGATGACCCGCGGCCTCGCCGAGATCGCGCGGCTCGGCGCGGCGCTCGGCGCCGACCCGCACACCTTCGCCGGGCTGGCCGGCATGGGCGATCTCGTCGCCACCTGTACGTCCCCATTGTCGAGAAACCGCACCTTCGGGGAGAATCTCGGCCGTGGCATGACCCTCGCCGAGACCATCGCCGCCACCCGGCAGACGACGGAGGGGGTCAAGTCCTGTGAGTCGGTTCTCGATCTGGCACGGAAGCACGACGTCGAGATGCCCATCACGGAGGTGGTGGTCGGCGTCGTCCACGACGGAATGACCCCCAGCGAGGCCGCGATGCTGCTCATGTCGCGGACTCCCAAGCCGGAACGGTACGGCGTGTGACTTCTTCTCGACGCATGCGCAGGAGGATCGGAGAGAACTCCCGCGCGGCCCACCTCCCCCTCGCGCCCGCTCCCCGCCAGCTCCCGATCGGCCTGCCCGTGTGGCGCAGCGCCTCGTGGAGCTTCGAGAACTCGGCCCAGTGCGCCGACGTGCTCGGCGAGCGCGCGCCCGGCTTCGCCTACAGCAGGATCGACAACCCCACGGTGGCGGCGTTCGCCTCGGGCGTCGCCACGCTGGAGGGGGCGGCGGCCCCCGAGGACGTCTCCGGCCAGGCGTTCGCCTCCGGCATGGCGGCGGTGACCGCCGTCCTGCTGGCCTTCCTGCGCTCGGGCGCCCACGTCGTCGCCCCCGCCCCGGTGTACGGCGGCACGTACGCGCTGCTGACGGGCACGCTGGCCCGCTTCGGCGTCTCGGCCGACTTCGTGGACTACTCCGACCTGCGCCGGGTGCGCGACGCCGTGCGCCCCTCGACCAGGATCATCTACGCCGAGACCCTCGCCGACCCCACGATGGCCGTCGCCGACATCCGCGGGCTGTACCGCATCGCCAGGGACGCGGGCGCGCTGCTCGTCGTGGACTCCACGCTCGCCACGCCCGTGGTGTGCCGCCCGCTGGAGCACGGCGCCGACCTGGTGGTCCACTCCGCGACCAAGTACCTCGGCGGGCACGACGACTGCACCGGCGGGGCCGTGGTCGGCCGCCGCGACCTCATCGCCCAGGTGCGCGAGGTCCGCATCGACACCGGGTCCACGCTCGCCCCGGACGAGGCGTTCCTGCTGCGCCGCAGCCTGGAGACCCTGCCGCTGCGCGTGCGCCGCATGTGCGCGACCGCCATGGTCTTCGCCGCCGCCGTCGCCAAGCACCCGGCCGTCCGCCGCGTCGACTACCCCGGCCTGCCCGCCCACCCCGGCCACCAGCTCGCGCGCCAGCTCTTCGACGCCGGCCCCGAGGGCACCCGGTTCGGCGCGTCGCTGACGGTCACCCCGCACGGCGGCTACGAGGCGGGCGTGATGCTCGCCGACACGCTGCGCATCGCCCGCATCGCGCCCTCCGTCGGCGGCACGCAGACCAAGGTGGCCCACGTCGCCTCCGCCACGCGCGGCAGGCCGGACGAGGCGGGACGGACGGGCTCGGCCGTCGACGCGGGGGCCGTGCGGTTCTCCATCGGCCTGGAGGACGCGGAGGATCTCATCGCGGACGTCACGGACGCCCTGGACGCGCTGCGATCGAACACCACGACACGTACCTGACAACCGGTGACGACCAGGGCGCACGATAGATTCGGAAATCATGAACGACCAGCATGAATCCCGGCCCCGCGTGCGCGTGGCGGTCGTCTTCGGAGGCCGCAACTCCGAGCACGCGGTGTCCCTCATGGGCGCGGGCAGCGTGCTCGGCGCCATCGACCGGTCGAAATACGAGGTCGTGCCCATCGGCATCGCGCCCGACGGCCGGTGGGTGCTCGCCTCCGAGGACCAACGGTTCGAGATCGAGGGCGGCGAGCTGCCCTCGGTGGACGGCGGCGGCACCGCGCTCGCCCTGCCCTCCGGCGGCGGGCCGCTCGTCACGCTGGACTCCGGGCGCATCCCCGGCACGCTCGGCACGGTGGACGTCGTCTTCCCCATGCTGCACGGCGCCTACGGCGAGGACGGCACCATCCAGGGGCTGCTGGAGATGGCGGGCGTGCGCTACGTCGGCTCCGGAGTGCTGGCCAGCGCGGTCGGCATGGACAAGGCGTACATGAAGGCGCTGCTGGCCGGCGCCGGCCTGCCCGTGGGCCCCTACGTCGTGGTGCGCGACCGTGACTGGCGCCTGGACCGGGACCGGGTGCTGAAGGACGTCGAGGCCCTGGGCTGGCCCGTCTTCGTCAAGCCGTCCCGTGCGGGCTCCAGCCAGGGCATCACGCGCGTGGAGCACTACGGCGAGCTGGAGGCCGCGGTCGAGCACGCCCGCACGCACGACCCGAAGGTGCTGGTGGAGGCGGCCATCGAGGGCCGGGAGATCGAGTGCGCCGTGCTGGAGTCGCCGGGCGACGAGCCGCCGGCCGCCAGCCTGCCGGGCGAGGTGCTGGTCACCGAGAACCACGAGTTCTTCGACTTCTCGGCCAAGTACATCGGCTCGGACATGTCCCTCGCCGTCCCCGCCGACATCCCGGCCGAGGCCGTGGAGGATCTGCGGGGCATGGCTGTGCGGGCGTTCGAGGCGCTCGGCTGCGAGGGGCTGGCCCGGGTGGACTTCTTCTACACGCCCGACGGCGCGCTGATCGTCAACGAGATCAACACGATGCCCGGGTTCACGGCCATGTCGGTGGCCCCGCAGCTCTGGGCGGCCTCGGGCGTGTCGTACCCGGAGCTGGTCGACCGGCTGATCCAGCTCGCGCTCCAGCGGCCCGCGGGCCTGCGGTGAGGCGAGGTCAGCCGGACGTCGTCCCCGCCGGAGGGAAGGCCGCCTTGATCGCGGGGGCGAGGTCGATGAGCACCCCCGAGGGGTCGTGCGCCCGCGAGATCGTCACCTCGACGTAGCCCCGCGGGTTGACGGCCGTGAACAGCGCCGGCCTGGCCGGGTCGGCGAACCACGGCACGCCGTCGATCTCGGGGACCTGCTGCATCGGATCCATCGCGGCGGGCCTCTGGACGCCGCAGCGCAGCGCGATCTCCCCCTGCCCCCACACCGCGACGTACGGCGAGGCGGGCTCGGTGGGGACGCGCTCGGCGCCGTCGAGCGTGCCGGGCAGGCGCTTCACCATCGCCGCGCAGGCGGTGGCCGTGTCCCCCTGGGGCGCCGGAGGCTCGACCCGCACGGCCCCGCCGCACGCGGCCGACAACAGCGTCAGCGCCGACAGGACGGCGGCGGTCCTGCCCGCCGTCAGCGCGGTCGGCACGGTCACCCCCGGGAGATCAGCTCAGATATGGACGATCGGACACGTCAGAGTACGCGTGATTCCCTCGACGGCCTGAATCTTCGCGACGACGAGCTTGCCGAGTTCGTCCACGTTGTTGGCCTCGGCGCGGACGATCACATCGTACGGGCCGGTGACGTCCTCGGCCTGGGTCACCCCTGGGATGACCTTGATGGCGCCCGCGACCTCGGCGGCCTTGCCTACTTCTGTCTGGATGAGGATGTAAGCCTGCACCATCACGTCCTCCCGGCGGGGGCGAAGCTCGCTGCTGTCATCGTGTCAATGCCGCATGTAGATCAGTGCCGAATCGCCACCGTACATGGAACACACCTGGAGGTGTGCTATCACAGTCGCAGATCTTGGTGAATTCGGGATCATTGCACGTATTGTCGGACGCTTGCCTCAAACTCCGGCGGTATTGCTCGGTCCGGGCGATGACGCCGCGCTATTGCGTGCTCCCGATGGGCGGGTCGCCGTGACGACGGATCTCCTCCTCGAGGGTAGGCACTTCCGCCGCGATTGGTCCAGTCCGTACGACATCGGCAGGAAGGCGGCGGCGCAGAACCTCGCCGACATCGCCGCCATGGGCGCGGTTCCCACCGCGCTCGTCGTCGGCCTCGGCCTGCCCGGAGACCTGCCCACCGCGTGGCTGGACGGGCTCACCGACGGGTTCGGGGACGAGTGCGCGACGGTCGGCGCGGGCGTGGCCGGGGGCGACATCGTCCGCTCCGAGCGGGTCGTGCTGGGGGTGACCGCCCTCGGCGACCTCGGCGGACGACCGCCCGTCACCCGCGCGGGGGCCAGGCCCGGGCAGGTGCTCGCCGTGGCGGGCAGGATCGGGCACGCGGCGGCGGGGCTGGCGCTGTACGAGGCGGGGCGCGCCGGGGAGTGGCCGGCGCTGGCCGAGGCGCACCGCCGTCCGAGCCCGCCGTACTCCTGCGGGCCCGCCGCGGCCGCCCTCGGCGCGACCGCGATGCTGGACGTCAGCGACGGGCTGCTCCAGGACGTCGGCCACATCGCCGCGGCGAGCGGCGTCCGCGTGGAGATCGACCCGGCGCTGCTGCCCGTGGACGACGCCCTCGCCGACGCGGCGGCGGAGCTGGGGGAGGATCCGCTGCGGTGGGTGCTCACCGGTGGTGAAGATCACGCGCTCGCGGCCGTGTTCCCCTCGGAGGTCGCGCCGCCGGGGGAGTGGCGGGTCGTAGGCCGGGTCACGGAGGGCGAAGGCGTGCAGGTCAGAGGGCGTGAGGAGACGTACGGGGGCTGGGACCACTTCCGGGGGTAGCGGTCGCGGCGGGCGGTCCCGGGTGACCGGTTGTGGCCAGGGTGAGGCACGCGAACTTGGTGAAAATTGTGACAAATAAGTGTTAAAGGTGTTATGAAGTGGGGCGCTGTGCTTTCTACGAGAAGGACGCTTCATGGGACGAGGACGCCACACGCCCCGCCGCGGATCCGGCGGTGACGCTTGGGACGACCACGGCGATCCCGGCTGGGACGACGAGCGCGGCACCCAGGAATGGCTCAACGACGCCCCCTGGCACGACGACCCCCCCATCCAAGCCAAAACCGCGCCCCTCCCCCCTCCCACCCCTGCCTCGGCGACTCCAGGGACCTCCACGGCTCCCGCACCGGGAGTGCCCGCGCCCGGTACGGGAGCACCCGGTATGGCCGCGCCTGGCGCTTCTGTGCCCGGTGCCCCTGCGTCCGGGGTTTTCGCGTCCGATGCCCCCGCGCCTGGTGTGTTCGCGCCCGGTGTGCCTGGGTCCGGCACCCCTGCGTCCGGGGTTCTCGTGCCCGATGCCCCCTCGCCCGGCGCGCCCACACCCGGTGTGCCTGGGTCGGGTGCCCCTGCGTCCGGGGTTTTCGTGCCCGATGCCCCCGCGCCTGGTGTGTTCGCGCCCGGTGTGCCTGGGGCCGGCACCCCTGCGTCCGGGGTTTTCACGCCAAGGGTCCCCGCGTCGGCTTCCCCTGCGGCATTCGAGCGCGGCAGCTCGACACCTGCGCCTTTCGACGCTGATTTGCCGACCTTCGGGACGTCCACGCCCGGCGGCCCCGCCCCCACGACTTTCGGACCTGGCGGTGCCGGCCCGGGTGGCCCCGCGTCTGGCGGCCCTGTGCCCCCGGCTTTCACGCCTGGTGGGTTCACGCCAGGGGGTTCCGCGCCTGGTGTTTCCGCGTCCGAAGCACTCAGGACTGATGGTCTCGGGTCCGAGGCTTTCGGGCCCGGTGGTCTCACGTCTGGGGCTTCCGCGTCTGGTCGTCCCGCGCCTGCGGCCTTTGGGGCAGGTGTTCCCGCGTCCGAGGCTCCGGTCTTCGGTGGTCCTGGGGCTGCGGAGCCTGAGGCCGCGCGGCGTTCTCCTCGGGAGGACACGCCTGTCTGGCCTCGGCCGGGTGAGCGGCAGGCGTACGGCTTTCCCGGCGCGCCTGAGGACCCCTCGGACCCGTTCGCGCACACCGGCCCGATGGCGGCCGTGCCCCCGTACCCGTCCGAGACCGGGCCCGGCACCGATCCCTTCGCCCAGCCACGCCCACCCCTGAGCGCGTCCGCCCCGGGAGCCCCGGGCGAGAGCTTCCCTCACACCGGCCAGTTCGCGGCGGTGGGCGCGTTCCCGCCCGACGACCGCTCACCCGACGAGCCGTTCCTCCCCACCTCGCGGCGGTCCGAGGGCCCGGCCGAAGCCTTCCCCCACACGGGGCGGTTCGGAGCGGTGGGGCGGTCCGACGGGGCGGACGAAGCCTTCCCTCACACCGGGCAGATCGGAGCAGCGGGGAGGTCCGACACGGCGGACGGAGCTTTCCCGCACACCGGGCAGTTCGCGGCGGTTGGCTCTCTCTCGGGGGAGCGGTCGGGTGACGACGACGCGGTGCCGCATACCGGGCAGATACGGGCGGTGGCCGGGGTGCCCGAGGACGGGGGGACAGGCTCCGGCGACGGCACGGACTCCTTCCCCCACACGGGCACGATCCTGCGGGTGGGCGGCGGTCCCGGCCCCTCCGAGGGACGGCGCCGTGGACGAGGGGACGACGAGCGGCGTGGACGGCGTGGCGCGCGGCGGGGCGGGGCCCTGGCCGGCCGGGCGCGCTCCCTCGCGATCGTCTCGGCCGTCGGGGTCGCGATGGCGGTCGCCGCGACCGTCATCGGCGTGAAGCTGTCCTCAAGCGAGCTGACCATGAACACCCCCGCCAAATGCGCGGGCCCCACCTGCGCCGCGGTCGCCGAGCCCGAGCCCGAGCCCACCGACGATCCCGCGACGACCGGCGCCGAGGAGGAGACCCCCGAGTCCGAGCCCTCGGATTCGTCCGCCCCGTCCAGGTCGGCGGCGCCGGCGCCGAGCCGCACCGCGCAACGGCAGGTCCCGGCACCCGAACCCACCATCACCACTCCCTCGCCCGAGCGCACGACCGGCAGGCCGACCCCGAGGGCCACGAAGACGCGCGCCACGCCGAGAAACAGTCCCGTCCCGACCCAGACCGAGGACGCCACCCCGCAGAACCCGAGGGCGTCCGGCGCCCCGGTCTCCGCGCCGCCGTCGGACTCGCCCAGGACGGCGGAGCCCTCGCAGTCGCCCCAGAACACCCCGTTCGACGAGAGCAGACGCCGCGCCGCGCCCGGCCAGGTGTCGGTGGACTTCGGCCTGTCCGAGGTCAGCGCCACCGGCTACACCGGCCGTGTGTCCGTGGTCAACACCGGTGCCGCGCTGGACGGCTGGACGCTGCGGTTGCCGGTCGGCGGAACCGTCACCGGCGCGGACGGGGCCGTCTGGGACCAGGACGGCGAGACCCTCGTGCTCACCTCGACCGACCGGCTCGGCGCGGGGGAGCACGCCGTCATCGCGTTCACCGCCGACGGCGACGCCACCGTCCCCGACACCTGCCGCCTCGCCGAGGGCGCGTGCCGGATGGACGACGCGCAGACCGCCCGCGCCGCCGCGACCGCTCCCCGCAAGACCGCCTAGCGACCACCGCCTGCCGTACGCTCGGTCGCCCGTGCGTGGGCCGGTCGGGCTGGTGATCAGGGACGCCCACGTCTCCGGGGTGGCGTGGGGGACTGGTTTGATGGACGGATGACACCTCCCCGTGTGCTGACGATCGCAGGGTCCGACTCCGGAGGAGGCGCGGGCATCCAGGCCGATCTGAAGACCATGCTCGCGCTGGGCGTGCACGGCATGAGCGTGATCGCCGCCGTGACCGCGCAGAACTCACTCGGCGTCCAGGGCTACTGGGAGCTGCCGCCCGAGGCCGTGCGCGCCCAGCTCTCCTCGGTGCTCGGCGACATCGGCGTCCAGGCCGTCAAGACCGGCATGCTGGCATCCCCGGCGCTGGTCGAGGTCATCGCCGAGGTCCTGTCCGGTGTGGAGGCGCCCGTGGTGGTGGACCCGGTGGGCGTCTCCAAGCACGGCGACTCGCTCCTCGCCCCCGAGGCGGTGGACGTCGTGAAGGGCCGCCTGCTGCCCGTCGCGACCGTGGTCACCCCCAACCTCTGGGAGGTCGAGCAGCTCACCTCGGTGAAGGTGGAGGACGAGGACGGCCTGCGCCCGGCCGCCGAGGCGGTGCTGGCGCTCGGCCCCGCGTGGGCGCTGATCAAGGGCGGCCACCTGCCCGGCCCGCCGGTGGACCTGCTCACCGACGGCGTCCGCGAGTACCGCTTCCGCGCCGAGCGGCACGACAACCGGCACACCCACGGCACCGGCTGCACGCTCGCCTCCGCCATCGCCTCCCACCTCGCGCTCGGCGAGGACGTCCCTGAGGCCGTGCGCAAGGCGAAGGAGTACGTCACCGGGGCGATCGCCCACGGTTTCCCGCTGGGCGCGGGCATCGGCCCGGTGGACCACGCCTGGCGGTGGCGTTGACGCGGGCCCCGCTCACCGCGGGACGCCGGCCCCTCACCGCGGGACGCCGGCCCCTCACCGCGGGACGCGGGCCCCTCACGGCGGGACGCGGGCCCCGCGGCCCCGAACCGGGCCCCCTGCTCACAGCAGGCGGGCGATGGGATCGTCGGCGAGGCGGCGTAGCAGGGTGGCGGTGCGTGTGGCCTGCGTGGCGTCGGGCTCCGGACGGGTCCCCGAGCCGACCGCGTCGGCCAGCGCGTTCAGCTCGTGCGGCGGCAGGAGCGTGCGGGCCATGCTGTGCAGGCGCAGTCGCACCCTGCGGCCGGTGGACGGGTCCTCGGCCATCAGGTGGGGCACCCGGCGGCCCGTGGGGATGGTCCCCTCGCCGTGCGGGTTCCTGACGTACTCGGGCTCGGAGTCGATCCACACGCGGGACGTCGCGAGGTCGGCCCTGCGCGTGCCCAGCAGTCCCCGCACCTCCAGCACGGTGCCGCTGAGGAGCGCCTGCCGGCGGTACGTGCCGAGCACCATGGTCACGAGGAAGCCGACCATCAGCAGGGCCGCCACGGCGAACACCGCGCGGACCGCCAGCGCGGGGAACGCTCCCGCGTCGCTCTCGAACGCCGGCAGCACGCGGAACTCCGGGTCCGACCGGCCGAGGACGAGGGCCGCCACCCCGGCGATCCCGGCGAGGACGCCGAGGAAGAGCAGCCCGATGACCGACACGGTGACCTTCTGGCCTGTGGAGGCGTTCACGCTCAGGCGTATGGGCGGATTCAGCACGAGGGAGAAGCTACCCAGCCGATCTCGCGCCACGCCGCCCGAAGCGTCATCGAAACGACGAAGGCCCGCCGCCTAGGGAGGCGACGGGCCGACGGGGCGAGGCTCAGGTCAGCGGGTGACCTTGCCGGCCTTGATGCAGGAGGTGCACACGTTGAGCCGCTTCGGCGTGCTGCCCACCATGGCGCGGACGCGCTGGATGTTGGGGTTCCAGCGGCGGCGGGTGCGGCGGTGCGAGTGCGAGATGTTGTTGCCGAAGATCGGCCCCTTGCCGCAAACGTCGCAGACGGAAGCCACGGTCATCGCTCCTTAGATCAGTCGATAGGCCCGAACCGAGGTTGGAAGCGGTGGTCGGGCACGCCGGGACAACCGGCTAGCTACACGAGGGTATCCGATGCCGCCGCCTGCACGCGAAACCGGAGAACCGGCGAACGGGGATAATCTCGTATCACCAACCGTAGCGCATGATCGGCGGGCACGGGGTGCGCGCCGGCTCACCGGCGCACGGCCGGAGACGCGCGACCCGCCACGGCCCGGTACGGCACCGGTTCTCACGCTCACCGAACCGGCGGCGACGGGTCAACGACGACCCGCAAACCACCCGACGGCACGAACGACACGTACGGCGCGGAGGGGCGATCGCGCGAGAGAGGAGCCACAGTGCCTCCACAACGCCCCGAGAACCCCCCTCCCGCCAACGAGCCCCCGCGCACCCGGCGCCTCCCCCCGGCCCAGGAGCCCGCGCCCAGCAGCCCGTCTCCGCCCACCGGCGAGCCGGCCCCCGCTCAGGAGCGGCCTGCCGCGCGAAGATCCCCATTCGCGCCCGGGTCGCCTCCCGCGCGGGAGTCGCCGTTCGCGGAGGGGGCCTCTCGTGCAGACGAGCCCTCTTCCGCCCAGGAGGCGCCCGTCGCTCACAAGGCGCTTCCTGTTCTCGATCCGGAGGCCGTCCGGCGGTGGTCGCGGCTGAGTGCCGAGGTGTTGGGCAGGGCGCGGGGGGAGATCGACGCGTTGAACGTGTTCCCCGTGCCCGACGGTGACACCGGGACGAACCTTCATCTGACGATGCTGTCGGCCGCCGAGGCCCTGGACGGGCTGCCCGCGGAGGCCGACGGCGCGCGCACCTGGCGCGCGCTGGCCCGCGGCGCGCTGCTGGGCGCGCGGGGGAACTCGGGCGTGATCGTGAGCCAGGCGCTGCGCGGCATGGCGGAGGTGCTGGGCGGCGCGGCGGGCGGGGGGCGTGACCTGCGGCGAGCGCTCGTCAGAGCGGCTGAGACGGCCAGGGAGGCCGTGGCGAGGCCCGTCGAGGGCACGGTGCTCAGCGTGCTCGCCGCGGTCGCGCACGCCGTCGAGGGGGCCTCGGACGAGCTGGCCGAGGTGGCGCGCGGGGCCGCGTCGGCCGCCCGCGCCGCCCTGGGCCGCACCACCGGCCAGCTCGACGTGCTCGCGCGCAGCGGGGTCGTGGACGCGGGGGCCGCGGGACTCACCCTGATCGTGGAGTCGCTGGCGGCCGTGGTCACCGGCTCCGGCGCCGGCCGGTACGAGGTGCCCGCGCCCGCCGCCGAGGTGCGGCCGTCCCCGGTGGAGGGACCGGCGTACGAGGTGATGTACCTGCTGGAGGCCGACGACGCGGCGGTGGCCGCGCTGCGGGGGGAACTGGACCGCCTCGGCGACTCCCTGGTGGTGGTCGGCGGGGACGGCCTGTGGAACGTGCACGTCCACGTGGACGACGCCGGGGCCGCCGTCGAGGCGGGCACCCGCGCCGGACGGCCGTACCGGATCAAGGTGGTCTATCTCGACGCCCCCGCGCGGGCCCACCGCGCCGGGCACGGCAGGGGAGTGGTCGCGGTGGCGGCCGGGGACGGCATCGCCCGGCTGTTCCAGGAGGCCGGGGCCGTCGTGGTGCGCCGCGATCCCGGGACCAGCCCGCCGCCCGCGCCCGTGCTGGAGGCGATCCGCCGCGCGGGCACCGAGGTCGTGGTGCTGCCCAACGACACCGGCGTCAACGCGGTGGCCCTGGCCGCCGCCGAGACGGCCCGCGAGGAGGGCGTCACGGTGAGCGTCGTGCCGACCAGGGCGACCGTGCAGGGCGTGGCGGCGCTGGCCGTGCACGACCCGCTGCGCCGCTTCGACGACGACGTGGTCGCGATGGCCGACGCCGCCGGGCACACCCGGCACGGGCACGTCTGGGTGGCCGACCGGGCGGCGATGACCAGCGCCGGGGTGTGCCGCCCCGGGGACGTCCTCGGCGTGATCGACGGCGACGTCGCCCTGATCGGTGCGGCGCTGCCGGACGTCGCCGTCGAGATCACCTCGCGCATGCTCTCGGCGGGCAGCGAGCTGGTCACTCTGATCACGGGCCTGGGCGGCGGAGAGGAGCTGGCGCGCGTCGTGGCGGCACACCTCGCCGCCGCGCGCCCCGACGTCGAGGTCACCGTCCACGAGGGCGGCCAGGGCGGCTACCCGCTCCTCATCGGCGTCGAGTGACCGTCGCGGACCGCGCCGGGACCGTCCGCCGAGCACGGGCCGTCAGCGTGGACCGTTGAGCACGGGCCGTCGTACGCGGACGGCCGGGCGTGCGCGGCGGGCCCTGACATGCCGTTCGCCGCGGGCGAATGGCCGTGGGCGGCCGGTGCGGGCGGCGCCGGACGTTCCTGTCGGCGTGGAGCGGTAGAACTGGTTGACGTGACGCGTTTCGACGAGCCGCTCATCAAGGCGCTGGACCCGAAGACCGCCAAGCCGCTGGAGAGCTCGCTCAACATCTCCACGGTCGGCGACCTGCTGCGCCACTACCCCCGGCGCTACGCCGAGCGGGGCGAGCTGACCACGCTCGACGCCCTGGAGGTGGACGAGCACGTCACCGTGGTCGGCGAGGTCACCCGGCTCATGCGCAAGCCCATGCGCAACCGCTCGGGCACGTGGCTGGAGGTCGAGGTCGCCGACGGCCGTCGCAACAAGATCTACCTGTCGTTCTTCGGCCGCGTGTCCCACGTCGTCGAGGGCAGGCTCCAGCCGGGCACCCGCGCCATGTTCTCCGGCAAGGTCGGCCGCTTCGGCCGCGGCGACTCGGGCAAGTGGCAGCTCAACCACCCCGAGTTCGAGCCGTTCGAAGAGACCGAGGCGACGGCGGCCGAGTTCGCCGCCGCGCCGGTCCCGATCTACCCGGCCGCGGGCGGCGTCACCTCGTGGGTGATCCGCCGGGCGGTCGGCGTCGTGCTCGACACGCTCGGCCCCCTGCCCGACCCTCTGCCGGACGAGGTGCGCGCCCGCCACCGGCTGTCCGGCCTCGCCGACGCGCTGGAGGCCGTCCACCGTCCCCGCGACAAGGACGACGTCGCACGCGCCCGTCGCAGGCTGAAGTTCGACGAGGCGTTCGTCCTGCAGGCCGTGCTGGCGCGGCGGCGCATGGCCGCGGCCGCCTGGCCCGCCGCCCCGCGCCCCCGCCGCGACGACGGGCTGCTCGCCGACTTCGACGCGCGCCTGCCCTTCCAGCTCACCGAGGGGCAGGTCGCGGTCGGGGACGAGATCGCGGCCGAGCTCGCCCGCGACCATCCCATGCACCGCCTGCTGCAGGGCGAGGTCGGCGCGGGCAAGACCGTCGTCGCCCTGCGCGCGATGCTCCAGGTCGTGGACGCCGGCGGCCAGGCCGCGCTGCTCGCCCCCACCGAGGTCCTCGCCCAGCAGCACCACCGGTCGATCACCCGCATGCTCGGCGACCTCGGCACCGGCGGGATGTTCGGCGGCACGGCGGTGACGCTGCTCACCGGCTCCATGGGCGCGGCGGCGCGGCGCGCGGCGCTGCTCGACGCCGCCTCGGGCGCGGCCGGCATCGTCGTCGGCACCCACGCCCTGCTCCAGGAGCACGTCCAGTTCGCCGACCTCGGCCTCGTCGTCGTGGACGAGCAGCACCGCTTCGGCGTCGAGCAGCGCGACGCCCTGCGCGAGAAGGCCGGGGACGGGCGTCCCCACGTGCTGGTCATGACGGCCACGCCGATCCCGCGCACGGTCGCGATGACGGTCTTCGGCGACCTCGAGGTCTCGACGCTGAACCAGCTCCCGGCGGGCCGCGCGCCGATCAGCTCCCACGTCGTGCCCGCGGCGGACAAGCCCCACTACCTGGACCGCACGTGGGCGCGCATCCGCGAGGAGGTCGGGCTCGGCCGCCAGGCCTACATCGTGTGCCCGCGCATCGGGGACGCCGAGGGCGACGAGGGGGACCTGTTCGGCGAGATGCCCGACGAAGGGCGCGGCTCGGGCGACGACCGGCGGCCTCCGCTCGCGGTCATGGAGGTGGCCCCGATGCTGTCCTCCGGCCCGCTCGCCGGGCTGCGCGTCGAGGCGCTGCACGGGCGGCTGGCTCCCGAGGAGAAGGACGCCGTGATGCGGGCCTTCACCCGGGGCGAGATCGACGTCCTGGTCGCCACGACCGTGATCGAGGTCGGCGTCGACGTCCCGAACTCGTCGGTCATGGTGATCATGGACGCGGACAGGTTCGGCGTCTCCCAGCTCCACCAGCTCCGCGGCCGGGTGGGCCGCGGCGGCCTGCCGGGCCTGTGCCTGCTCGTCACCGACTCTCCGGCCGACACCCCCGCCCGCGCCCGGCTCGACGCGGTGGCGGCCACCCTGGACGGCTTCGAGCTGTCCCGCGTCGACCTCGAACAGCGCCGTGAGGGCGACGTCCTCGGCGCCGCGCAGTCGGGGCGCAAGTCGTCGCTCAAGCTGCTCCAGCTCCTGCGCGACGAAGAGACCATCCGCCAGGCCCGCGAGGAGGCCACGGCGCTCTTCGCCGCCGACCCGGAGCTGAAGGACCATGAGGCGCTGGACGCCGAGATCGGCCGCCTGCTCGGCGACGAGCGCGCCGAGTACCTGGAGAAGACCTGATCACGCGGCCGGGCCCGCCGCGAAGCGCGGAATGACCCAGGGCCCAGCCTTGGGACGGCCTCCCCCCGAATGCCGTCCCCGGCTGGGCCCACCCTCGGGTCAGGTGCCGAGGGCACCGGCGCGCGGAAGGGCTCACGATCACGCCGGTCGGCCTTCCCCTGGGTCACCATGAAGGCCGCAGAACTCATCATGTGGGCTCGGGCCTCGCGGGGGAACGACCCTTGCGCATTCGTCGCCGACACTTGGGCACTCTTGACCTGGCGGCAGGGCCGGGGCGGGCGGCGGCGAGAATGGGCGGGTGACCCGAGTCATCGCAGGAACCGCCGGCGGCCGGCGCATCTCCGTACCCCCCGGACGCGGCACCCGGCCGACCAGCGACCGCGCCAGGGAGGGCCTGTTCTCGACGGTCGGCTCCCTGCTCGGCCCGCTGGACGGCGCCCGGGTGCTGGACCTGTACGCGGGGTCGGGCGCGGTCGGCCTCGAAGCGCTGTCGCGCGGCGCCGCGCACGCCCTGCTGGTGGAGTCCGACGCCAAGGCGATCCGCACGATCCGGGCGAACATCGCGTCCTTGGGCCTGCCGGGCGCGGTCGTGGCGGGGGACAAGGTGGAGCGGCTGCTGTCCGGCGCGTGCCCGGAGGCGTACGACTTCGTGTTCGCCGACCCTCCCTACGCCGTCGCCGACGAGGTCGTCCTCGAGGTGCTGGAGCGGCTGCGGGACAACGGCTGGCTGGCGCGGGACGCGCTGGTCGCGGTGGAGCGCGAGTCCCGCGGGAAGGATCTGGTCTGGCCGTCCGGCTACGAAGAGCAGAGGGTCCGTCGATACGGCGAAGCGTCCGTTTGGTACGGTCGCGCCGCCGGGAACCAGTGAAACTGGGGGTAAGCCTTGCGTCGTGTCGTCTGCCCGGGGTCCTTCGACCCCGTCACCAACGGTCACCTGGACATCATCGGCCGGACGTCCCGGCTCTACGACGAGGTCGTCGTCGCGGTCCTGATCAACGTGGAGAAGAAGAGCCTGTTCACCGTCGACGAGCGCATCGAGACGCTGGAGGAGGTCACCCGCGAGTACGGCAACGTGCGGGTCGAGAAGTTCTACGGCCTGCTCGTCGACTTCTGCAAGCAGCAGGGCATCCCCACGATCGTCAAGGGTCTGCGCGCGGTCAGCGACTTCGACTACGAGCTGCAGATGGCGCAGCTCAACTACCGGATGTCGGGCGTCGAGACCTTGTTCATGTCGACCAATCCCGAATACTCTTTCCTCTCGTCGAGCAGGCTGAAAGAGATCGCGCGCTATGGTGGCGACATCTCCGGTCTCGTGCCCGAGCTCGTGCGCCGCATGCTCGTCGAGCGGCTTCGCGGCTGAGTCCTGGTATCCTTTCTAATCGGCCTTGTACGACGGCGGGTGTTCGCCATGCCTCAAGAGAGCAGGAAGACGCTGCATAGTCTCGACCCCCGAGCCCCATGGGTGATCTCCACCCACGACCTGGGGCGACGACCGGGATCTATGCGCGAGATCTCCCCTGCGCTCCCGGCACCGGCGAACCTTTCCGTCGGCATGATCGGCGTCCCCCAGGGCGCCGAGATCGAGCTGGACCTACGGCTCGAAGCGGTGATGGAGGGCGTGCTCGTCACGGGCACGGCGAGCGCTCCGCTCAGCGGAGAGTGCTCGCGTTGCCTGGATCCTCTGACCTCGCGTGTCGAGGTCGGGTTCCAGGAGCTCTTCTTCTACTCCGCGGAGGACGCCGCCGAGGACGATCCCGTCCTCGATGGCGAGCTTCTCGATCTGGAACCGACGTTCCGCGACGCGGTGGTGCTCGCACTGCCGCTGAGCCCGGTGTGCGGCGACGACTGCCCCGGGCTGTGCGTGGACTGCGGGGTCAAGCTGGCGGACGCCGGCCCTGACCACCGGCACGAGAAGGTCGACGCCCGCTGGGCGTCGCTGCGGACTTTGCAAAGTCAGAACGAGAACAACGAGGACCAGGAGGGTTGACGTGGCCGTCCCCAAGCGGAAGATGTCGCGGAGCAACACTCGCTCCCGCCGCGCGCAGTGGAAGACCGCCGCGCCCGCGCTCGTGAGCTGTAACCAGTGCCGGTCGCCGAAGCTGCAGCACGTGGCCTGCCCGACCTGCGGCACCTACAACCGCCGTCAGGTCATCGAGCCGTCGGCCTGATCACGCCAGCGGTGGCCGGTGATCCGGCCGGATGCCAGGCATCCGGCCGGCATGACCGTCCCTCCGCGAGAGGCGTGCGGTGGCGGTTCGCCCGCGGCCGTGGTGGGCGCCGGGGTTGCCGCAATCTCCCGGCGTCCACCACGTTTTCGGGCACTTCCCGCGTTATCCGCCATCGCGACCATGGTCGTGACGTGCTACGTGACGGCCGGAGCAACCCGTCCGAGGAGGAGACGTGGCCGCAGGTGGAAAGCCGGTCGCCGTTGAGGTCGCGAGGGACGAGCTGGAGTCCGTCCTCGCCGTCCGGCTCGACGATCCGCTTCTGGAGCGGGCGCTGACGCACCGCTCGTACGCCTACGAGAACGGTGGCCTGCCCACCAACGAGCGCCTGGAGTTCCTGGGTGACTCGGTGCTGGGCCTGGTCGTCACCGACACCCTGTTCCGGGGCCATCCCGACCTGCCCGAGGGGCAGCTCGCGAAGCTGCGGGCCGCGGTGGTCAACATGCGCGCGCTCGCCGACGTCGCCCGCACGCTGGACCTGGGCCGCTTCATGCGCCTCGGCCGGGGCGAGGAGGGCACGGGGGGCCGTGACAAGTCCTCGATCCTCGCCGACACCCTTGAGGCGCTGATCGGCGCCGTCTACGTCGACAAGGGCCTGGACGAGGCGTTCCGCGTGGTCCACCTGCTGTTCGACCCGCTGATCGAGCGGTCGGCGTCGCTCGGCGCGGGCCTGGACTGGAAGACCTCGCTGCAGGAGCTGACCGCCTCCGAGATGCTCGGCGTCCCCGAGTACCACGTCGAGGAGAGCGGGCCCGACCACGCCAAGTCGTTCACGGCGGTCGTCAGGGTCGGCGGGCAGGAGTACGGCTCGGGGGCCGGGCGCAGCAAGAAGGAGGCCGAGCAGCAGGCCGCGGAGGCCGCGTGGACGGCGATCCGGGCCCGCAGCGAGGCCCGCGAGAAGCTGGAGAAGGCGGCCAGCTAGCCATGCCCGAGCTGCCGGAGGTCGAGGTCGTGCGGCGGGGCCTGTCGCGCTGGGTCGCGGGCCGCACGATCACCAGGGCCGAGGTGCTGCACGCCCGCGCGATCCGCAGGCACGTCCCCGGGGCCGCCGAGTTCGCCGGCAGGCTCGCCGGGCGCACCCTGGTGTCGGCGGAGCGCCGCGGCAAGTACCTCTGGATGCCCCTCGGCGACGCGGGCGGCGGCCCCGTCGCCGACTCCCTGCTCGCCCACCTGGGGATGAGCGGCCAGCTCCTCGTCGTGGACCCGTCCTCGCCGCCGGAGAAGCACCTGCGGGTACGCCTGAGCTTCGACGACGACGGTCCCGAGCTGCGCTTCGTCGACCAGCGCACCTTCGGGCACCTGCTGGTGGCGCCGCTGGTGCCGCTGGCCCGTTCGGTGCCCGAGCCGATCGTCCACATCGCGGCCGACCCGCTGGAGGACGCCTTCGACGACGAGGCGTTCGCGCGGCGGCTGGCCGTCCGGCAGAGCGAGATCAAGCGGGCGCTGCTCGAC
Source organism: Sphaerisporangium krabiense (assembly GCF_014200435.1). Lineage (NCBI taxonomy): Bacteria > Bacillati > Actinomycetota > Actinomycetes > Streptosporangiales > Streptosporangiaceae > Sphaerisporangium > Sphaerisporangium krabiense. The sequence goes on from NZ_JACHBR010000001.1 coordinate 4,035,519, forward strand.
CAGTCGCTGATCAGCGGCGTCGGCAACATCTACGCCGACGAGGCCCTGTGGCGCGCGGAGCTGCACGGGTGCACGCCGACCCGGGCGCTGAGCGCGCGCAAGGTCGCCGAGCTGCTCGCGGCGGTGCGCGCGGTGATGGGCGAGGCGCTCGGCCAGGGCGGGACGTCCTTCGACAGCCTGTACGTCAACGTGAACGGCGAGAGCGGCTACTTCGACCGTTCGCTCAACGTGTACGGCCGGGAGGGGGAGCCGTGCGGCCGCTGCGGCGCCCCGGTGCTGCGTGAGGCGTTCATGAACAGGTCCTCCTACAGTTGCCCGCGTTGTCAACCCCGGAGCCTTCCATGACGGCGCCCGACTCGGGTCAGGTACGTCTGAACGTGTGGGTGCGCGGCCACGTGCAGGGGGTCGGGTTCCGTTGGTGGACGCGCGCGCGGGCGCTCGAACTCGGACTTGTGGGCTCGGCGTCGAACCTGGCGGACGGGCGTGTCGAGGTCGTCGCGGAGGGGCTCCGTGAGGACTGTGAGAAGCTTCTCGCCCTGCTCAGGGGTGACACGACCCCGGGGCGGGTAGATGCAGTGGTGGAGCGGTGGTCTCCGGTTCGCGGTGGTTTTGGTGGTTTCGTGGAGCGGTAGCCGCTTCCCTTAAACCCCCTAAATGCGGTATATTTACATGTCGGGAGTGCCCATTGGTGCATTCATGGGGAGCGTTCAACTTGACCGCCTCCATCGCCGGTGCGACTCTTGAGAGGAAACACGCGCACCCCTCCCGCGGTTACAAGTGCGCGACCCAGTTTGGTCACTCAGCGTGGAGGACCCTTAACCATGGCGAAGGCTCTACTCGGCCACGTCGGCGGTCTCGACCCTCGGATGGTCTCGGAAATGCGCCGTCTCCAGCAGCGGATCCGGGATCTGGAGGCTGAGCTCACAAGGCTCCAGGCTCAGAACGACGCTCTCGCGGCGCAGTCGCGGGATGAGGAGTTCACCCGTCTGCAGGATCGCGAGCCGGCCCTCACCTGAGGCTCGGTACGGCAACACCGTCAGGGACGCCTCCCAAGGCGTCCCTTTGCTGTTCCTCCGGCACACTCCCCCCTCAGGCGCCACGTCTCACGTCGAGATGGCCGAAGATAGACCGAATCCTGGCTTTCCCGGATGGATCTTCGGAGCATCACGCGGGATCCGTCAAGATCTGTGGCCCGAGCAGGGAACCTCGCCATACCGATACGGCTTCGTCCGCGCGACCGGAACCGACCCCGGTGACGTGCCGATGGACGGCACGAGCGTCCGCGGGCGCGCGGCTGCGCCCGGCCGTGAAGCTCTTACGCGCCACCGGAGGATGCCCGAAGGGGTAAGGTGCCCCGCATAGATCGCTCTGACGTGGGCGATCTCGGAATGTCGGGGAGGTCGGCGGCGGGTGTATCTCAAGAACCTGACGCTGCGCGGCTTCAAGTCGTTCGCCTCCGCCACGGCGCTGCGGTTCGAGCCGGGGATCACCTGTGTCGTCGGCCCCAACGGGTCGGGCAAGTCCAACGTCGTCGACGCGCTCGCCTGGGTGATGGGCGAGCACAGCGCCAAGTCGCTGCGCGGCGGCAAGATGGAGGACGTCATCTTCGCGGGGACGTCCTCGCGCCCGCCGCTCGGCCGGGCCGAGGTCACGCTGACGATCGACAACACCGACGGCGCCCTCCCCATCGACTACACCGAGGTGACGATCAGCCGGCTGATGTTCCGGTCGGGCCAGAGCGAGTACGCCATCAACGGCGACACCTGCCGCCTGCTGGACATCCAGGAACTGCTGTCGGACTCCGGCATCGGGCGCGAGATGCACGTCATCGTGGGCCAGGGCCAGCTCGACACGGTCCTGCACGCGGGCCCCGAGGAGCGCAGGGCGTTCATCGAGGAGGCCGCGGGCGTCCTGAAGCACCGCAAGCGCAAAGAGAAGGCGCTGCGCAAGCTCGACGCCATGCAGGCCAACCTCACCCGCGTCCAGGACCTGGTCAACGAGCTGCGCCGCCAGCTCAAGCCGCTGGGCCGCCAGGCGGAGATCGCCCGCAGGGCCGCGGTGATCCAGGCCGACCTGCGCGACGCCCGCCTGCGCCTGCTCGCCGACGACGTCGTGCGGCTGCGCACCCGCCTGGAGCGGGAGGCCGCCGACGAGGCCGCCGTGCGGGTGCGGCGCGCCGAGGTCGAGGGGCAACTGGAGGCCGGGCAGGCCAGGGAGGCCGAGCTGGAGGCCGCGGAGGCCGCCGCGCAGCCTCGCCTCGCCTCCGCCCAGGAGACCTACTACCGCCTGGCCGCGCTCAAGGAGCGGTTCCACAGCGTCGGCACGCTGGCGAGCGAGCGCCAGCGGCACGCCCTGGAGGCGGCGTCGATCGAGCGGCGCGGGCGCGACCCGGAGGACTACGAGCGCGAGGCCGCCGAGGTCCGCGCGCGCGAGGAGAACCTGAAGATCGAGCTGGACCAGGCCGAGGAGGTCCTGGAGCAGGCGGTCTGGCGGCGTACCGAGGCCGAGGAGGCGCTGGCGGACGAGGAGCGCCGCCTGGCCGCGGCGGCGCGGGCGGCGGCCGACCGCCGCGAGAGCCTGGCCCGGCTGCGGGGCGAGGTCGCCGCCGTGCGGGGCCGCGCGCGGGCCGCGGAGGAGGAGATCGGGCGCCTCGGCAAGGCGCTCGCCGAGGCGGGGCAGCGCGCCGAGCGCGCCCGGGAGGACCACGACGCCGAGCGGCTCGCAGGCCCCGCGGCCGAGCCTGAGCTGGCCGAGGAGCTGGCCGTGGCCCAGGAGGGCCTGTCGGAGGCCGAGGCCGCGGTCGAGGCGGCCAGGACGGCCGTGGAGGAGGCCAGAGCCGCCGTGGAGGGCCCGCGGCGGGCGTTGGCCGAAGCCAGGACGGCGGTGGGCGCGGCGCGCGCGGCCGACCAGGAGGCGCAGCGCGCGGTGGCGGCGCTGGAGGCCCGCCGCGACGCCCTGGAGATGGGCCTGGCGGAGGGCGCGGACGGCGGCGCGGCGTTGCTGGCGGCGGGGCTGCCCGGCGTGCTCGGGCCGATGGCCACGCTGATGAGCGTGCGGCCCGGGGCCGAGGTCGCCGTGGCCGCGGTGCTGGGGGCCGCCGCCGAGGCCGTGGCCGTCGAGTCGCACGCGACGGTCGTGGAGGCCCTGGAGCTGCTGCGGGCCAAGGGCGCGGGCAAGGCCGGCCTGGTCGTCGCCTCCGACGCCGTCGTGCCCCGGCCCGCGCCGGCCGACGGCCTGGTGTGGGCGGCCGACCTGGTCACGGTGCCGGAGGCGTTCCGCGAGGCCGCCGAGGGCCTGCTGTCCGGCGTGGTCGTGGTGGACGACCCGCAGGCCGCCACGCGGGTGGTCCGGGAGCGTCCCGAGCTGCGGGCGGTCACCTGGGCGGGCGACCTGGTCGGCGCCCACTACGCGTACGGCGGGTCGGGCGGCGGCACGTCGGTGCTCCAGATGCGCACCGCGCTGGACCAGGCCGTCGCGGACCTGGCCGAGGTGACGGAGACCGCCGCGCGCACCGTCGTCGCGCTGGAGGAGGCCATCGAGGCCGAGCGCGTGGCGCAGCAGGCCGTCGAGTCCGCCCAGGCGGGGGTGAGCCAGGCGCAGACGGGCGCCGACGCCGCGCAGGCGGGCGTCAAGGCCGCCCGGCGGGCGCTGGACGCCGTGCGGGGCAGGCAGCGGGAGGCCGACCAGCGGCTCGCCGTCGCGGCCAGGCGGCTGGCCCAGCTCGACGCCGCCGCGGACGCAGCCCGCCAGGAGTGCGACCGGCTGGCCGCCAACGTCGCCGCCGCGGAGGAGGCCCGCGACCGCGACCTGGCCGGGGTCGTGGAGCTGGAGGAGCGCCTGGCCGGGGCCGAGTACGCCGACGAGCTCGCCGCCGAGCCGACCACCGAGACCCGTGACGAGCTCGCCGCGACCTGCGCGGTGGCCAGGCAGGCCGAGATGGAGGCACGCCTGGCGGTCCGCACCGCCGAGGAGCGCGTCACGGGCATCGCGGGCCGCGCCGACCACCTCGTGCGCGCCGCACGCCGTGAGCGCGAGGAGCGGGCGGGCGCCGCCGCGCTGCGCGAGCGCCGCCGCGCGCAGGCCGCGCTGGCCGAGGCCGTCGCCCGCGGCGCCGGGCGCGCGCTCGGGCTGCTGGAGGCCTCCCTCGCGGCGGCGGCGGGGGAGCGCGACGAGGCCGAACGGGCGCGGGGCGAGATCGACGCGGAGCTGAAGGCCGTACGGGTGCGGGTCCGCGAGCTGTCCGGCGAGCTGGACGGCCTGGTCAACCGCGTGCACGGCACCGAGGTCGCCCGCACCGAGCAGCGCCTGCGCCTGGAGCAGATGGAGGCCAGGGCCATGGAGGAGTTCGGCGTCGAGGTGGACGCGCTGACCTCCGAGTACGGCCCCGGCCAGCCGGTGCCGGTCGCCGACGGCGAGCCCGTGCCGTACGTCCGCGAGGAGCAGGAGAAGCGGGCGCGGGTGGCCGAGAAGCAGATGGCGCAGCTCGGCAAGGTGAACCCGCTGGCGCTGGAGGAGTTCGCCGCGCTGGAGGAGCGCCACACCTTCCTCAACTCCCAGCTCGAAGACCTGCGCAAGACCCGGCGGGACCTGCTGCTCGTGGTCAAGGAGGTCGACGAGCGGGTGGAGCAGGTCTTCACGGCCGCCTACGAGGACGTCGCCCGCGAGTTCGAGACGATCTTCACGCGGGTGTTCCCCGGCGGAGAGGGCCGCCTGCTGCTGACCGACCCCTCCGACATGCTGACCACAGGCGTGGACGTCGAGGCGCGCCCGCCGGGCAAGAAGGTCAAGCGCCTGTCGCTGCTGTCGGGCGGCGAGCGGTCGCTGACCGCCGTGGCGTTCCTGATCTCGATCTTCAAGGCCCGCCCGTCGCCGTTCTACGTCATGGACGAGGTCGAGGCCGCGCTGGACGACACCAACACCCAGCGGCTGCTCACCCTGTTCGAGGAGCTGCGGCAGAGCTCCCAGCTCATCGTGATCACCCACCAGAAGCGCACGATGGAGATCGCCGACGCGTTGTACGGGGTCAGCATGCGCGGGGACGGCGTCACGCAGGTCGTCAGCCAGCGCCTGCGCGAGCGGGAGAGCGCCTGACCTCGTGCCGATCCTTCAAGTTCAGCCTAGAAGTCAGGAAATATCGGTATAACCACCGCACGGGGGGCGAGCCCGGGCGGCAGCACGCCCGCCCGTCTGGAAAACTGACATCTTGTGGATGGGTATCTCGGCATCATTGTGATCGTCATCGTCGTCGCGGCGCTCGCGCTGGGCGGCATGTTCCTGCTGTTCCGGCCCAGCCGGCGGCACGCGCCGCCGGTCCCCCCGCCGCAGGCGCCGACTCTTCCCGAGCGCGACCAGGCCCCGCCGGCCGGTGTGATCGAGGAAGACACCATCACCACCACCGTGCCGCCTCCGGCCAGGCCGGTGGAGCCCGTGGTGGTTCCCGAGATCGAGATCCCCCCTCCCTCCGCGGGGCGCATGGTGCGGCTGCGCGCCCGGCTCGCCCGCTCGCAGACCTCCCTCGGCAAGGGCCTGCTCGAACTGCTGTCCCGCGACCGTCTCGACGACGACGCGTGGGACGAGGTCGAGGACACCCTGATCACCGCCGATGTCGGCGTCGCCCCCACCCGCGCCATGGTCGACGAGCTGCGCACCCGCGTGAAGGTCCTCGGCTCCCGCGACGTCGGCGAGGTGCGCGGCCTGCTGCGCGAGCAGCTCCTCACCCAGATCGGCGCCGACATGGACCGCACGCTGCGCACCGCCCCGCACGGCGAGCGTCCCGCCGTCGTCCTGGTGGTCGGCGTCAACGGCACCGGCAAGACCACCACCACCGGCAAGCTCGCCCGCGCGCTGATCGGCGACGGCCGCACGGTCGTCCTCGGCGCCGCCGACACCTTCCGCGCCGCCGCCGCCGACCAGCTCCAGACCTGGGGCGAGCGCGTCGGCGCGGAGGTCGTGCGCAAGGACGAGGGCGCCGACCCGGCGTCCGTGGCCTTCGACGCGGTCAGCAAGGGCATCGACGACAAGGTGGACACCGTCATCGTCGACACGGCGGGCCGCCTGCACACCAAGACCGGCCTCATGGACGAGCTCGGCAAGGTCAAGCGGGTCATCGAGAAGAAGGCCACCGTGGACGAGGTCCTGCTCGTCCTGGACGCCACCACCGGGCAGAACGGCATGCGCCAGGCCCAGGTGTTCGCCGAGGCGGTGAACGTCACCGGCATCGTGCTGACCAAGCTGGACGGCACGGCCAAGGGCGGCATCGTGATCGCCGTCCAGCGCGAGCTGGGCGTCCCGGTCAAGCTCGTCGGCCTCGGCGAGGGCCCCGACGACCTGGCCCCCTTCGACCCCGAGGTCTTCGTCGACGCCATCCTCGGCGACAACGGCCGCTGACGAGGTTCTAGGCCCCGGCCTCCGCCGCGGGGCGGCGGAGGCCGATGGGCACGATCATCGGCGTGGCGAAGACCGGGTCGGGGACGACCTTGGCCCGCAGGTCGAAGACCTCCGACAGAAGCGGCTCGGTCAGCACCTCGTGCGGGCTCCCGGTGGCGACCAGGCGGCCGTCGCGCATCGCCACCAGGCGGTCGGCGTAGCGGGCGGCCAGGTTGAGGTCGTGCAGCACCATGACGACCGTGCGGCCGAGCTCGTCCCTGAGCCGGGCGACCAGGTCGAGCACCTCGATCTGGTGGGCCAGGTCCAGGAACGTCGTCGGCTCGTCCAGCAGGAGCAGCGGGGTGCCCTGGGCCAGGGCCATCGAGATCCACGCCCGCTGCCGCTGCCCGCCGGACAGCTCGTCCAGAGGCCGCTCGGCCAGCTCCAGCAGGCCGGTCATCCGCAGCGCCTCGGCGACCGCCGCCTCGTCCCGCGCGGACCACTGCCGGTACCACGCCTGGTGGGGGTGCCGTCCCCGTGCCACCAGGTCGCCCACGGTGAGCCCCTCGGGCGCGCTGGGCGCCTGGGGCAGCACGCCGAGGGTCTTGGCGACCTCACGGCTCGGCATCCTGTCGATGCGCGCGCCGTCCAGCAGCACGTGCCCGCCGGCGGGTTTGAGCAGCCGGCCGAGCGCGCGCAGCAGCGTGGACTTCCCGCACCCGTTCGGGCCGATGATCGCGGTCACCGTGCCGGACTCGACGCCGAGGTCGAGGCCGTCCACGACGAGACGGTCGCCGTAGCCGAGTTCGAGCCGCGCGGCCTGAAGTCTCATGTGCCACCTTTGACGCGCCGGGTGCGGATGAGCAGGAAGACCAGGTACGGTGCGCCGAGCACCGCCGTGACGATGCCGACCGGCAGCTCCACCGGGGTCAGCGTCCGCGCGGCCAGGTCCGCGGCGGCGACCAGGACGGCCCCGGTGACCGCGGAGACCACGACGGGCGGCTGGGCCACCCCGGCGAGCCGCAGCGCGATCTGCGGCGAGGCCAGCGCCACGAACGTGATCGGCCCGGCCGCGGCCGTGGCGACGGAGGCCAGCAGCACGGCGGCGAGCAGCAGCGCCCCCCGGCCGCGGTCGATCCGCACGCCGAGGCCGCGCGCGGTGTCGTCGCCGAGCCGCAGCGCGCCGAGCGTGCGGGAGCCGAGCAGGGTGGCGGGGACCAGCACGGCGAGCGCGGCGGCCACGGGCACGACGTGCTCGAACCCCCTGCCGTTGAGTGATCCGCTGATCCACACCATCGCGCGGGCCGCGTCGTTGACGTCGCCCGCGGTGAGCAGCCAGTACTTGACGTTCGTGAACACCGCGACGACGCCGACGCCGACGAGGATCAGCCGGTAGCCGTCCATCCCCTTGCGCCACGCCAGCCCGTACACCAGCGCGGCGCCCGCCAGGCCGCCGGCCACGGCCGCCAGGGGTATCCCGATCGCGGCGAGCGTGCCGCCCGCGCCGCCGTGCGCGGTGCCGGTCAGCACGGTCAGCGCCACGACGGCCACGCTCGCCCCGGAGGTGACGCCGAGGATGTCCGGCCCGGCCAGCGGGTTGCGGGCGATGGCCTGGGTGACAGCCCCGGAGATCGCGAGCGCGGCGCCCACGAGGGCCCCGGTGAGCGCGCGTGGCAGGCGCAGTTCCATGACGACGAGCCGGTCCCCGGCGTCGCCGCCGCCGAGGACGGTCCGGGCGACGTCGGCCAGGGTCAGGGGGATGTCGCCGAGCCGGACGTTCAGGCCCATGAGCAGGAGCAGGGCGGCGAGTCCGGCGAGGGTGACGGCGGCGGCGCGCGGGCGCAGCAGCCAGGACGCGCCGGCGATCCGCACCGGCCGCTGCCGCCGCAGCCGCAGCTCCGGTGCGCTCACAGGCGCACCGCCCGGCCGCGGCGGATCAGCACGACGAAGAACGGGGCGCCGAGCAGGGCGAGCACCACGCCGACCTCCAGCTCGCCCGGCCGCGCGACGACGCGGCCGAGCACGTCGGCGAGCAGGAGCAGGGCCGCCCCGGTGAGCGCGGAGTACAGCAGGAGCCGCCGGTGGTCGGCGCCGGCGAGCGCGCGGGCCAGGTGGGGCACGATGAGCCCGACGAAGGCGAGCGCCCCGCAGGCGGCGACCGCGGCCCCGGTGAGCAGCGTGATCGACGCCAGGCCCACGGTGCGGGTGAGCGGCACCCGCCTGCCGAGGCCGCGGGCCACGTCGTCGCCGAGCGCGAGGGCGTCCAGGCCGCGCGCGTTGGCGAAGGCGAGGATCAGGCCCGCGGCGACGAACGGCAGCACCTGCCCGGCGATCGCGGCGTCGCGCCCGGCGATCGAGCCGATCTGCCAGAAGCGGAAGACGTCCATGGCCTGCTGGTCCAGCAGGACGACCGTGGAGGTGAGCGCGTACAGCAGCGCGCTGACGGCGGTGCCCGCCAGGGCCAGCGTGACCGGGGTCGGCCCGCCGCGCCCGCCCGCGAGGCCGATCGCGAAAACGGCGCCCCCGGCGATCAGGGCTCCGGCCAGGCCGAACCAGATGTAGCCGTAGACGCCGTCCAGGCGGAAGAGCACGATGCTCAGCACCGTGGCGAACGCCGCGCCCTGGGTGACGCCGAGCAGGCCGGGGTCGGCCAGGGGGTTGCGGGTGTGGCCCTGGGCGAGCGCGCCGGCGACGCCGAGCGCCGGCCCGGCGAGGAGCCCGAGGAGGGTGCGGGGGACGCGCAGGCCGCGGACGATGATGTCGCTCTCGCCGCCGTCCGGGCTCCACAGGGCGTGCCAGACGTCGCCGGGGGAGACCGGCTTGGCCCCGACCGTGACGCTGAGCAGGACGGCCGCGAGCACGGCGAGCAGGAGTCCGGGCACGACCAGACGCCGCCGGGCCCGGGGGAGCGGCGTACGCGCCGTCCCCGCCGCTGCGGTCATCTCCTGCGGCCCTTCCCTGTGGCTTTCGTGAGGTCTGTAGGGCTAAGGGCGATACGCACCTTTGGTGCCTCTTGCTGCGCCTCTCGTGGCGAGCGTCCTTTGCCGAACCAGGGATGAGTATGTCAGATTAGGGCTGCCTTACCTAATTTAGGTTGACCTAAACATGACCGGAGGATGACTGAGATGCGAGTTCTGCGCGCCGTCGGCGTGGCCGCCGCGGTCCTCATCGGCCTCGCCGGATGCGGGGCCGGCGACGAGCCCACGGCCGCCGGACCCGCCACGGAGAGCGGCGCCCCGGCGTCCGCCGCGGCCTTCCCCCGCACCGTCACGCACGCGATGGGCACGACCGAGATCCCGGCCGCCCCCAAGCGGGTGGTGGCGCTCGACCAGAGCTTCGTCGACGCCGTGGTGGCCCTGGACGCCGAGGTCGTCGGCTTCACGACCTATCGGTCCCTGAGCGAGAAGCTGCCCGACTACCTGGGCGAGAACGCCCAGCGGTACGGCGCGAACGCCCAGGTCGTCGGCACGCTGGAGGCGCCCGGCCTGGAGAAGATCATCGCGCTGAAGCCCGACCTGATCGTCTCCGCCAAGGTCCGGCACGAGGCGCTGTACGACAAACTGTCCAAGATCGCCCCGACCGTCTTCAGCGAGACCACCGGCGCGCTGTGGAAGGAGAACCTCCGCCTCATGGGCACGGCCCTCGGCAAGGAGGACCTCGCCGAGCAGAGGATCGGCGGCTACGAGAAGCGCGCCCAGGGCATCGGCGCGGCGATCAAGGCGAAGAACTCCGGCACGATGCCGTCCGTCACGATCGCCCGCTTCGCCGGCGAGCCGACCGTCCGGCTGTACGTCGAGAACTCCTACTCCGGCATCGTCCTGAAGGACGTCGGCCTCCCCCGGCCGCAGGGCCAGCCCACGACCACCGACACCATCGCCGTGGACATCAGCGAGGAGCGCATCGCCGACCTGGACGCCGATCACATCTTCGTCGCGACCTATCCCGACGACAAGGGCGACGTGCGGAAGATCCAGCAGAAGTTCGAGGCCAACCCCCTCTGGGCGCGACTGAAGGGCGAGCGTCACGAGGTGGACGACCTCACCTGGATGACCGCGTGCGGCATCCTCGGCGCGGAGAAGATCCTCGACGACCTCGCCGGCACGTTCGGCGTGCCCGCCACCGGCGCCTGACCGGGTCGCGCTCACTCCCGCAGGAAGGCGCGCATCTCCTCCAGCGGAGGGGCGATGTCGATGCCGTGCCCGGCGAGCCAGGAGTCGTCCCCGTAGGTGCAGCGGTAGCGCTCGCCGCCGTCGCAGATCAGCGTGACCACGCTCCCGTGCTCGCCGTTCGCGCGCATCTCCTTGATGATCTCGACGGCGGCGGCGACGTTCGTGCCCGTGGACCCGCCGACGTCCCGCCCGGTGACCTCCCGCACCCAGCGCATGGCCGCGATCGAGGCGGCGTCCGGCACCTGGACCATGCGGTCGATGACCGTGGGCAGGAAGGACGGCTCGACCCGCGGGCGGCCGATGCCCTCGATCCGCGACCCGCGGGCCGTCGTGCCCGTCTCGCCGTCGACCCAGGAGGGGTAGAACGCCGAGCCGTCGGGGTCCACGACGGCGAGGCGGGTGGCGTGGCGGCGGTAGCGGATGTACCTGCCGATCGTGGCGGAGGTGCCGCCGGTGCCGGCGCCGACCACGATCCAGGCGGGCTCGGGGTGCCGCTCCAGGGACATCTGCTGGTAGATGCTCTCGGCGATGTTGTTGTTGCCCCGCCAGTCGGTGGCGCGCTCGGCGTAGGTGAACTGGTCCATGAAGTGGCCGCCGGTGTCCTCGGCCAGGCGGTGCGACTCCTCGTAGATCGCCTTGGGGTCCTCGACGAGCCGGCACTTGCCGCCGTAGAACTCGATGAGCGCGATCTTCTCCGGCGAGGTGGACGCGGGCATGACCGCGACGAACGGCAGCCCGAGCATGCGGCAGAAGTAGGCCTCGCTGACGGCGGTGGAGCCGCTGGACGCCTCGATGACGGTCGTGGACGGGCCGATGTTGCCGTTCGCCAGGCCGTACAGGAACAGCGATCTGGCCAGGCGGTGCTTGAGCGAGCCGGTGGGGTGGACGGACTCGTCCTTCAGGTACAGGTCGACGCCCCAGCGTGGGGGGAGGGGGAAGACGTGCAGGTGGGTGTCGCAGCTACGGTTGGCGTCGGCCTCGACCGTGCGGATCGCCTCGGCCACCCAGTCGCGCGTCGTACGGTCGTGCCGGTCCACGTACTTCATGGCGTCACCGTACCCGCTACCGTATCTGTGTGAGCCTTACCACACTTTCTACCGTTTTGGGTGGAGTCTGTTACTATAATGAGACTTGTCCGGTACCGGGTGTGACGTCGCCACCTCGGGCCATACCGCTTGACGGGCCTCCCTGACCAGCAAAAACCCTTAACGTCACACTTATGGGTGAACCATGAGCATGTGATCGGCCGTCAGATGGAGTAAGCGGTTACCGAGCCTGCATGGGTTCAAGCCGGATGGGTAACGGGGGTCAGCAGGCATGAGGGGGATGACATGATCTCGATGACCGAGCAGCAGCGTCGTGCGTGGTTCGAACGCGACGTCATGCCGGTGACCAGCCAGCTCTTCGCGTCGGCGATGCGCCTCACCCGCAACACGGCGGACGCCGAGGATCTCGTGCAGGAGACGGTGGCCAAGGCCTACACCTCCTACCACCAGTTCCGGCCCGGCACGAACCTGAAGGCGTGGCTGCACCGGATCCTGACGAACAATTTCATCAACGACTACCGCAAGCAGCAGCGGTCGCCGAAGCTGTCCACGGCGGAGGACATCGAGGACTGGCAGCTCGCCGCCGCGGAGTCCCACATGTCCACGGGGCTGCGCTCGGCGGAGACCGAGGCCCTTGAGCAGCTTCCCGACAGCGTCGTGATGAACGCCTTGCGCGCCCTTCCGGAGGAGTTCCGCGTCGCGGTGTACCTCGCGGACGTGGAGGGCTTCGCGTACAAGGAGATCGCCGAGCGCATGGGCACGCCGATCGGCACGGTCATGTCGCGGCTGCACCGCGGCCGCCGCCAGCTCAGGACGATGCTGGAAGGCTACGCCCACGAAGAGGGCGCGGTGCGCACCCCGCAGTTCCAGGCCGCCTGATTCCCGGCCGCCCTTTCCCGAGGCTCCGTCAAGGCCGGCACGGCGATCGTGCCGGCCTTCGTCATGTCCGGGACGCGGCGGGCGTCACGCGGCGGTGGCGGCGATGAGGGCGATGGCGCCGAGGGCGAGGCCGATGCCCGACGCCTGGACGGCGTTGAGCCGCTCCTTCAGCACCCAGCGGGCCAGCACCAGCGTGCTGGCCGGGTACAGGGACACGAGCACCGCCACCACGACGAGCAGCCCGCGCTGCGCCGCCAGCAGGTAGAGCACGTTGGCGGCCATGTCGAGCACGCCCGCGGTGACGATCGTGGGGAGCGAACCGCGCCCGGGGCGCAGCGTGCGCCCGGTGAGCAGGGCCAGCGCCCCGACCAGGGTGACCGAGGCGAGGCGCGCGCCGAACAGCGGCCACATGCCGGTGCCCTCGGGCACCTGCTTGAGCAGGACGAAGAACGCGCCGAAGCCCGCCCCCGCGGCCAGGGCCTGGACGACGGGCCCGAAGGCCATGCGCGCCCCGGCGGTGGTGGAGTCGCGGCCGACGAGGATCACCGCGCCGAGCGCGAGCGCCACCCCGCCGAGCGCGAGCGGCTCCGGCCGTTCGCCCATGGTGAGGCCGACGAGCACGGGAAGCGCCACGGACATGGTGGCGGTCGTGGGCGCGACCACCGACATCACGCCCCCGGCCAGCGCCCGGTAGAAGAAGATCAGCGCGAGGCCGCCGCAGAGCCCGGCGCCCATGCCCCAGGCCAGCCCGCCGAGGCTCGGCGCGCCCGGCAGGAGCGGGAGCAGCGGCAGCACGAAGAGCAGCCCGGCGATCTGGCTGACCAGCACGACGGCGAGGACCCGGGAGCGTCTGGTGGCGAGCCCGCCGAAGAAGTCGGCCATGCCGTAGACGACGGCACAGATGGTCGCCAGCAGTACCGCCGCCATCCCGGCTCACCCCCCAGTCCAATGCACTCTTAGTGCAATATATTAGGACTAATCTGGTGAACACAACGGACACTACACTGCACTCATGCCGGATCCGGAAACCGTCACCGCCGCGATCGCCAGCAACGTCCGAGCCCAGCGCGCCCACCGCGGCCTGACGCTGGACGCCCTGGCGGCCCGCTCGGGGGTGAGCCGCGGCATGCTCGTGCAGATCGAGCAGTGCCGCACCAACCCCAGCGTCTCCACCCTCACGCGCATCGCCGACGCCCTCGGGGTCACGGTCGCGCGCCTCGTCGAGGTCTCCGACACCCCGGTGGTCCGGGTCGTGCACGCCAGCGACGTCGTCACCCTGTGGCGCAGCGACAAGGGCGGCTCCGCGCGCCTCCTCGTCGGCTCCGACGCGCCCGCGATCCTGGAGCTGTGGGACTGGACCCTCGCGCCGGGGGAGCACCACGACGGCGACGCGCACCCCGCGGGCACCCGTGAGATGCTCACGGTCCTGGAGGGCGAGCTGACCCTGACGGTGTACGGCGGCGCGCACGTCGTCGGGAGGGACGAGGCCGTCCTGTTCAGCGCCGACCGGCCGCACCGCTACGCCAACGAGACCGAGGGGACGCTGCGGTTCATCATGGTCGTCACCGAGCCCCGCCAGATCCCCGACCACGTGCCGGGCGAGTAGGACCTCCCGCCCGTCCCCGTGCCGCGACCTTACGGACACATCACGTCTCGCTCACAACGGTGCGAGGGCATGTCCGATACGGGTACATCATCGGTGTGCAGGAGCTGAAGACTCATCCCCTCGGCCGGCTCCGCGGCCGCGTCCCCGTCCCGCCGATGGTCGCCCGGGGGGTGGACGGGTGACCGACCCTCGCGCGGCCATGGCCAAGCTGCGTGTCGAGCTCGCGGGGCTCGGAGTCGACGACGCGTACTCCGTGTGCGAGGAAGCCATGCTTTCTGTCTGGATTGGGCTGGTCGTCACGTACCGTGATGGCTTTTACCGTTGGCAGGAGGGTGTGGTGAAACGTCGCCATCTGGGTACGGATCCGGGTGGATGCGCCATTCGGGTGGCGCGTCGTTACGCGGAGTTGCGGGCCGACGTCCCTTCCTGGTGGGAAGAGCTCGCCAAGACTTTGCGGGGGGAAACGGCAGAAAAGTACCCGTAACCCCTGCCGCTGTCCGGGGGGAGCTTACGGTGGCTGGATTTCGCGCGGGGATATTGGTCTCGCTCCTTCCGCTCTCGCTCTCCCTCGCGACGGCGCTCGTCCTGTCAGGGTGCGGCGAGGTGGCCGCCCCGATCCGGAGGAACCAGAGAGATGACGTCGCCCCCGTCCGCACCTCACCCCCCGTCCGCCCGGCGGCGGACCCGGCCCTGCTGGCCTTCCGCGTGATCGCCCAGCAGCCCGGCTGGCCGGGATCCCGGCCCGTCGTCGCGCCGCAACGCCGCTCCATCCCCTGCGAGCGGGTCAAGTGCGTGGCGCTGACCTTCGACGACGGCCCCTTCGACTACACCGGCAGGCTGCTCGACATGCTCGCCGAGCACCACGCCAAGGCCACGTTCTTCGTGGTCGGCCAGATGGTCAACCCGTTCACCCAGGTCTACCTGCGCCGCATGGTCTCCGAGGGGCACGAGCTCGGCAACCACTCCTGGGACCATCCCTCGCTGCCCTCGCTGTCCTCCGAGGCCCTGCTCACCCAGCTCGAACGCACCCAGGACGCGGTCAGGAACGCCACCGGCGTGACCATGCGCCTCATGCGCCCGCCCTACGGGGCCACCGACGGCAAGGTCGCCGACGCCACCCGGCGCGCCGACCTCGCCCAGATCCTGTGGGACGTCGACACCCTCGACTGGCGCGACAAGGACAGCGGGGTCGTCGCCCGGCGCGCCGCGGACGCCAAGGCCGGCTCGGTGGTGCTGATGCACGACATCCACAAGACCACGGTCGACGCCGTGCCCAACCTGCTGCGCGACCTCGCGGCCAAGGGGTACACGTTCGTGACGGTCTCGGAGCTGTACGGCGACAAGAAGCTCGCCGCGGGCGGGAAGTACGCGGGCGAGGCCGGCGAGCAGGAGAAGAAGCGGCCCTGACGCCGGCCACGCCGCCGGAGAGGGTCAGCCGCGCTTGGACCTGGCGAGCGTGCGGGCGCGGCTCGCGGCGTCCAGCACGACCTTGCGCAGGCGGACGGTCTGCGGGGTGATCTCCACGCACTCGTCCTCGCGGCAGAACTCCAGCGCCTGCTCCAGCGAGAGCGAGCGCGGCGGGATGACCTTCTCGGTCTCCTCGCTCGTGGAGGACCGCATGTTCGTGAGCTTCTTCTCCTTGGTGATGTTCACATCCATGTCGTCGGCGCGGCTGTTCTCTCCGACGATCATGCCCTCGTACACCTCGGTGCCCGGCGAGACGAACAGCGTGCCGCGCTCCTGGAGGTTGAGCATCGCGAAGGCCGTGACCGCGCCCGCGCGGTCGGCGACCAGGGAGCCGCTGCTGCGGGTGCGCAGCTCGCCGAACCACGGCTCGTAGGCCTCGAAGACGTGGTGCACCAGGCCGGTGCCGCGCGTCTCGGTGAGGAACTCGGTGCGGAAGCCGATCAGCCCGCGGGCGGGCACCACGAACTCCATGCGGATCCAGCCGGTGCCGTGGTTGGTCATGTGCTCCATGCGGCCCTTACGGATGGCCAGGAGCTGGGTGATCGCGCCCAGGTACTCCTCGGGGGCGTCCACCGTCAGCCGCTCGACCGGCTCGTGCACCTTGCCGTCGATCTCGCGGGTGACGACCTGCGGCTTGCCGACGGTCAGCTCGTACCCCTCGCGGCGCATCTGCTCGACCAGGACGGCCAGTGCCAGCTCGCCGCGGCCCTGGACCTCCCAGGCGTCGGGACGGTCGGTCGGCAGCACGCGCAGCGACACGTTGCCGACCAGCTCCTTGTCCAGACGGTCCTTGACGAGACGTGCGGTGACCTTGCCGCCCTTGACCTTGCCCACCAGGGGGCTGGTGTTGGTGCCGATCGTCATCGAGATCGCCGGCTCGTCCACCGTGATCAGCGGCAGGGGACGCGGGTCGTCGGGGTCGGCCAGCGTCTCGCCGATCATGATGTCGGGAATTCCGGCGATGGCGATGATGTCGCCGGGCCCGGCCTCCTCGGCGGGCTTGCGCTCCAGGGCCTCGGTCATCAGCAGCTCGCTGACCTTGACCCGCTGGATGCTGCCGTCGGTGCGGCACCAGGCGACCTGCTGGCCCTTCTTGATCGTGCCCTGGTGGACGCGGCACAGGGCGATGCGGCCGAGGTAGCTGGAGGCGTCCAGGTTGGTGACGTGGGCCTGCAGCGGCGCGGACGGGTCGAACACCGGGGCCGGGATCGTCGAGGCGATCGTCTCGAACAGTGGCTCCAGGTCCTCGGAGTCGGGCATGCCGCCGTCCTGCGGGCGGGTCAGGCTGGCCCGGCCGGCCTTGGCGGAGGCGTAGACGATCGGGAAGTCGATCTGCTCCTCGGTGGCGTCGAGGTCCATGAACAGCTCGTACACCTCGTCCACGACCTCGGCGATGCGGGCGTCGGGACGGTCCACCTTGTTGATGCAGAGGATGACCGGCATCTTGGCGGTCAGCGCCTTGCGCAGCACGAAGCGCGTCTGGGGCAGCGGACCCTCGGAGGCGTCGACCAGCAGCACGACGCCGTCCACCATCGACAGGCCGCGCTCGACCTCGCCGCCGAAGTCGGCGTGGCCCGGGGTGTCGATGATGTTGAGGGTCATGCCGCCGTGCCGGACGGCGGTGTTCTTGGCGAGAATGGTGATGCCCTTCTCGCGCTCCAGGTCGTTGGAGTCCATGACCCGCTCGTCGACGTCCTGGTTGGCGCGGAAGGCTCCGGACTGCCAGAGCATGGCGTCCACCAGCGTGGTCTTGCCGTGGTCGACGTGCGCGATGATCGCGATGTTCCGCAGGTCGTCGCGGCTGTTCAAAGGCATGATGGAGTCTCGCTCTGGTTCGTGGGGGCCGACCGCGGACATCGCGGCCCATGCCATTTTAGGCGATCGCCCTTACCGCCACGCGCGCCTCCGTGCAAAGTCGGACAATTCCCGCAGATTTCACCAAGACCGGATCTCGCCGATGACCAGGCCGAATGCCGGTATCCGGACGTCCGGGAAGGCCGTGCCCCGGGTCAAGGAACCGAGCACGCTGGACTAACCCCTCCCCCCTCGGGAAGACAGCCAGCATGGTGGACGAAGGACAGACGCGATTCGCCGCCACCGAACAGGTGATGCAGCCGCTGATCCCGTTCGTGTGCAGACGGCACCTCGGAGAACGCTGCCGTCTCGCCGTATGGGCGCTGGTGGTCGCCGCTTTCGCGGCCGGGTTCGTCATGCCGATGTCGGCCAAGGCGGACGACGAGACGGCCGCGCGGCCCCTCGCGGCCCGGTCGGCCGCCTGCGGCGGGCACGACGCGCATAAGCTCGTGACATGCCCCTCGCCGCGGCCTTCCCCGCGACCCTGATGACCAAGGACGGTGTGCGGATCGACGCGGCGCACACCCCCTCGCGCGGCGACGCCGGCCTCGGCATCGTCCTCGCGCACGGCTTCACCGGCTCATGGCGCGAGACCACGACCCGGCGCATCGCCCACGTGCTCAGCGGCTACGGCGGCGTCGTCGCCTTCGACTTCCGCGGGCACGGCAGGTCGGGCGGCCTGTCCACGGTCGGCGACGCCGAGGTCCTGGACGTCGCCGCCGCCGTCGCCCACGCCCGGTCCATCGGCTACACGCGCGTCGTGACCGTCGGGTTCTCGATGGGCGCCGCCGTGGCCGTCCGCCACGCCGCCCTGCACGGCGGGACGGACGGCGTCGTCGCGGTGAGCGGCCCCGCCCGCTGGTACTACCGGGGCACGCGGCCGATGCGGCAGGTCCACTGGGCCATCGAGAAGGCCCCCGGACGGATGGCCGCCCGGCTGGTCAAACGCACCCGCATCCGCTCCATCCCCTGGAACCCCGTGCCGCTCGCCCCGCACGAGGCCGCCGGACGCGTCTCGCCGGCGCCCTTCCTGATCGTCCACGGCGACGCCGACACCTTCTTCCCCCTGGAACACGCCCACCAGCTCTACGAGGCCGCCCGCGAGCCCAAGGAACTGTGGATCGAGCCCGGGTACGGCCACGCCGAGTCCTCGGCGACGCCCGACCTGATCCGGCGCATCGGCCGCTGGATCTCCCACCTGCCCCGCCTCGCGGATCGCCCCCCATCCCCGGACCGCCGCGACGTTCCCGGCGCCGCCGAGGTCCCCGACGCCCCCGAGCGGACGGTGCCCGAGTGATCCTCGTTCTCAACTCCGGATCCTCATCGGTCAAGTACCAGCTCATCGACCTCGACGGCCCCACGCGCGTCCTCGTCGGCGGCAAGGTCGAACGCATCGGCGAGCACGGGTCCCCCGTCCCCGACCACGAGGCCGCGCTGCGGATCGTGGCCCACGAGGTCTCCCTGGACTCGCCCGAGCTCACCGCGATCGGCCACCGCGTCGTCCACGGCGGCCCCCTGTTCACCGGCCCCGTGCTCATCACCGACGACGTGGTCAAGCACATCGCGGAGGCCGTCCCGCTCGCCCCCCTCCACAACCCGGCCAACCTCGCCGGCATCGAGATCACGCGCAGGCTCAGGCCCGACCTCCCGCAGGTCGCCGTCTTCGACACCGCCTTCCACAGCACGATCCCGCCCGCCGCCCGCACCTACGCCATCGACCGCGAGATCGCCGAGCGCAACGGCGTGCGCCGGTACGGCTTCCACGGCACCTCCACGGCGTACGTCTCCCGCGTGGCCGCCGAGCTCGTCGGCCGCCCCGACAGCGCCAACGCGATCGTGCTGCACCTCGGCAACGGGGCCAGCGCCTCGGCCGTCTCCGCCGGGACGTGCGTGGACACCTCCATGGGCATGACCCCGCTGGAGGGCCTGGTCATGGGCACCCGCTCTGGCGACATCGACCCCGCCGTCATCTTCGTGCTGATCCGTTCGGGCATGTCCCCCGACGAGGTCGAGGCCATGCTGTTCCGGCACAGCGGCCTGCAAGGGCTGTGCGGCGAGAACGACATGCGGACGGTCATCGCCCGCGTCGAGGCAGGCGACCCGGACGCCGTCCTCGCCTACGACGTCTACTGCCACCGCCTGCGCAAGTACATCGGCGCCTACTGCGCCGTCCTCGGCCGGGTCGACGTGATCGCCTTCACCGGTGGCGTGGGAGAGAACTCCCCGCTGGTCAGGCAGAACGTCCTCTCCGGCCTCCACCCCCTCGGCATCCGCCTGGACCCCGTCCGCAACGCCTCCGCCTCCGGCACCCGCCTGATCTCCACCGACGACTCCGCCGTAGCGGTCGCCGTCATCCCCACCGACGAGGAACTGGAGATCGCCCTCGAAACTTCCGCCGTAGTGGCGCGAACCAAATCCCCATAAGTGTCGTCTACCTCCACGAGGAGGTATGAGATCCACGACGAGGGCTCCGGTTCAGGGCAGCGCTCGTCTGCGGGGGCGATCTCGCCTTCTCTCCCCCGCGGGCCATCGCCCAGCGGCGCCAAGCGCCCTGGGCGAGGCTCCGCCCGCCCGCTCGTCGGCGCCTCGACCAGGAAAAGGTCCTCGCCTCCGGCGGGCTATGCGCCGTCGTCGCCGTCGCGCAGGGAATGAATCATGCTCTGCAGGATCCGGAACGCGTCCGACTGCTCGGTCTCGGTCATGCCGGCCAGCATTCTGACCTCGACGGACCGGACCGCTACGGTCGCCTTCTCCAGGCTCCGCCGGCCGCGGGGCGTGAGCCGCGCGGGGAGAGCCTTCCCGACGGGCGCCTCCGCGGGCCTGGTCACGTAGCCCTCTCGTTCCAGGGTCTGGAGCAGCACGTTCATCGACTGCCGTGTGACGAACGCGCCGCGCGCGAGCTCGGAGTTCGACAAGCCCGGCCGTTGAGCCAGCAGCTCGAGGCAGGAGTAGTGCGTCACGCTCATCCCGAGTGGCCGCAACACCTCCTCCATGGCCGCGCGCAGGGCGCTCGAAGCCTCTTTCAGCAGGTAGCCCAGTGATTTGTCCAGGTCGATGCCGCGGCCGTTTTGACTCATGTCAGGATTCTGACATACGTTGGCCTGTGTCAGGAATCTGACACGAAGAGAAGGAGCATCACCATGCCCGCCACCGGCCCCGACTTCATCTCGCTCCAGGCGCGCGACCTCGACGCTTCGCAGGCGTTCTACGAGCGGTACCTCGGCCTCGTCCGCTCGCAGGCCGGACCTCCGCACGCCGTCGTCTTCGAGACGAAGCCGATCGCGTTCGCGCTCCGCGACGTCGTTCCCGGCACCGATCTCGCATCCGTCGCCCAGCCCGGCATCGGCGCCGCGATCTGGCTCCACGCCACCGACGTCCAGGCCATCCACGATGCTCTCGTCGCCGACGGTCACACCATCGTCTCCGCACCGATCGACGGCCCCTTCGGCCGGACATTCACCTTCGCCGACCCCGACGGCTACCAGGTCACCCTCCACGACCGCGCCTGACAGGCCGAACGCCACCGACGCTCACCGTTGGCGGGAGCCACCTGGGGAAGACGGCCCGAGCCGGAGGCGAGGACCTACTCTGGTGGGCCGCCTCCCCGCAAAAGCCGGGCGGTTCAGCCGAGGCGGGCGATGGACTTGTATTCCAGGTAGGACGACAGGCCCTCGGGGCCGAGTTCGCGGCCTATGCCGCTGGCCTTGAAGCCGCCGAAGGGGGTGGAGGGGTCCATGGTGTTCAT
This sequence comes from Sphaerisporangium krabiense, assembly GCF_014200435.1. Taxonomy (NCBI): domain Bacteria; kingdom Bacillati; phylum Actinomycetota; class Actinomycetes; order Streptosporangiales; family Streptosporangiaceae; genus Sphaerisporangium; species Sphaerisporangium krabiense. The sequence goes on from NZ_JACHBR010000001.1 coordinate 4,056,651, forward strand.
CAGGTTGACGCCGTAGGTGCCGGTGCGGACGCGGCGGGCGATGTCCATGCCGTGGTCGGTGTCGGCGGTCCAGACCGAGCCGGACAGGCCGTAGTCGCTGTCGTTGGCGATGCGGACGGCGTCCTCCTCGTCGCGGTAGGGGATGACCGCCAGCACCGGGCCGAAGATCTCCTCGCGGGCGACGCGCATGTCGTTGGTGACCCCGGCGAAGACGGTGGGGGCGACGTACCAGCCGCGGTCACGGGGACGGTCGAGGCCGCCGACGACGGGCTTGGCGCCCTCCTCGATGCCGGACCTGATGTAGCCCTCGACGCGCTCCTGCTGTCGTCTGGCGACGAGCGGGCCGATGCCGGTGGCCGGGTCGGACGGGTCGCCCACCTGCTGGCCGGCCACCATGTCCGCGACGGCCTGCACGACCTCCTCGTAGCGGGAGGCGGAGGCGAGGATGCGGGTCTGGGCCACGCACGCCTGGCCGTTGTTCATCAGGGAGGCGATGGAGAGGAAGCCCATCGCGGCGTTGAGGTCGCAGTCGTCCAGGATGATCGCCGCCGACTTGCCGCCCAGTTCGAGGCTGCAGCGTTTGAGCCGCTCGCCGCAGATCGCCCCGATGCGGCGGCCCGCGGCGGTGGAGCCGGTGAAGGCGACCTTGTCGACGCCCGGGTGCGCCACCAGGTGCTCGCCGGCCTCCCGTCCCGCGGCCACGATGTTGACCACGCCCTCCGGGATCCCGGCCTCCCGGATCATCTCGGCGAGCGGGTAGGCGTCCAGCGGCGTCTCGGGCGCGGGTTTGATCACGATGGCGCATCCGGCGACGAGCGCGGGCGCGAGCTTGGTCATGATCACGAACTGGGGGACGTTCCACGGCACGACGGCGGCGACCACGCCGACGGGTTCGCGGCGCACGACGACCGGGCCGAAGACGCCGGGGCGCTCGTCCTCGACCGCGAACGTCGCGCCGAGCGCGCTGTAGTACTGCAGCATGCCGAGCGGCTGCGGGGCCTGGGCCAGCTGCGAGAACGTGATGGGGGAGCCCATCTCGCGGGTGATCAGCTCGGCCATCTCGGCCTGGCGCGCGGCGTACAGGCCGGCGAGCCTGCCGACCACCTCGGCGCGCTCGGCCATGGTCATCCTCGGCCAGGGGCCGTGGTCGAAGGCGTGACGGGCGGCCTCGACGGCGCGGTCCATGTCGGCGGGGGTGCCGTCGGGGACGCGGCCGACGATCTCCTCGGTGTGGGGGGAGATGACGTCGATCGTCCCGGTGCCCGCGGGGGCCACCCAGTCGCCCCCGATGAAAAGACGGTCGTGCTGGAGCATTCGGGCGTGCCTCCTTCGGTCGGACGGCCGGCTGGTCGCGAGTCCGGCGGCGCGACGGAGGCCGCGACGCCCGGACCCTTGTGACCGAATCATGTTCTGGCCGCGTTGGCAAGGCGCGGGGCCGGGGCGGTGGCAAGGCGGCGTGGGCGGCGCGATACGGTCGGGCCCGATTCCGGGGAAACCGAACTCCAGGATCTTCCCGAAGTGGTAGATAGTTCGCCAATGGTGTGTAGGTTCTTCCGATCGTGTGGCGCCCTGCAAGATCGGCTCCTAGAGTCTCGGGGTGTCCGGGAAGTGGGAGGGCTGATGAGATCAGGCCGTGTGGCGGGGCTGGCGGCCGCCCTGCTCGCGCTTCTCTCGGTGCTCGCCGTGCCGCGGGCCGAGGCCAAGCCGAACCCGCAGGCGCAGCTCGACAGGCTGACCAAGCAGGCCGCCGACCTCCAGAAGCGCTACCGGGGCGAGATCCAGAGCCTGGAGGACGCCCGCCGTGCCGTGCAGAAGGCCGGTGACCGCGTCAAGAAGCTCCGCGCCGACCTCGCCGCCGCCGAGGACCGGGTCGCGCAGTTCTACGCCGGCTCGTACATGACCGGCAACATCGACGGCGCCCGGGTGATCAGCTACAGCGGTGACCCGGACATGATCCTCAGCCAGGTCGCGACCGTCACCTACATCGCCGAGGAGAAGAACCAGCGGCTGGCCTACATCGGCAGGCTGATCGAGGAGCAGAAGGCCGCCAAGAAGCTCGCCGACCGGAAGGTCGCCGACCTCAGGGACGAGATCAAGGATCTCCAGGCGAAGAGACGCCAGGTCGACGAACTGCTGAAGAAGTTCGGCTTCCAGACCCCCGACGCCGGCAGCGGCCTCACCCCTCGCATGATCAGCGTACGGAACGTGATCATGCAGAGGTTCCCCATGCCGTTCAGCGTCGGCTGCCTGCGGGTGGGCGACCCGGGCGAGCACGGCAAGGGCCGGGCCTGCGACTTCATGATGAGCACGGGCGGCCGCATGCCCGACGCCGCCTCCCAGGCCAGGGGCGACGCCCTGGCCCAGTGGTGCATCGAGAACGGCCGCCAGATCGGCATCATGTACATCATCTGGCGACAGCGCTACTACGACATCCGCACCGGCGCGGGCTGGCGCCAGATGTCCGACCGCGGCGGCATCACCGCCAACCACTACGACCACGTGCACGTGTCGGTCTTCTGACCGGCGCCCCTGCGACCGCGCCACGGAAGAGCAGGGCGAGAACGAGCGCGACCGCGACCAGGACGCCGGCGGACCAGACGGGCCCCAGTGCGGCCGCTCCGGTGTTCAGTGCCGCGGCGGCGGCCACGGGGCCGATGACGGCGCCGGCGTTGAGCGCGGCGGTGGCGTAGGAGCCCGCCATGGTCGGCGCCCCCGCCGCCTCGTACAGCACGCGTGCGATCAGGGTGCTGCCCACGGCGAAGGAGAGCGCGCCCTGGGTGAACGCGAGGATCAGCAGCGCGCTCGGGCTCGGCGCCAGCAGGCCGAGCACGGCCCAGCCGCCGAGGAGCAGCGGGCCGCCGGCCGCGACGACGACGCCGGGCCGCCGGTCGGACAGCCGCCCGGCGACGGTGACCCCGGCGAAGGAACCGAGGCCGAACAGCACCAGCGCGACGGGGACCCACAACGGCTCCAGCCCGGCCACGTCGGTGACGACCGGGGCCAGGAACGTGAAGGCGCCGAACGTCGCCGCGTTGACCAGCGCGCCCAGCAGCAGGACCTGGACCAGTCGCGGACTTCGCAGCCGGGCGAGTTCCCCGCGCAGATCCGTGCCCGCCGCGTCCTCCGCTGATCGTCCGGCGCCGGCGGGAACGCCTCGTGCCACGCCGAGCGCCGACGGCAGGCACAGGAGCGCCACCAGCCAGAAGGTGGCGCGCCAGTCGAGCAGCGTCCCCAGCAGGGCGCCGCCGGGCACTCCCGCGACGGTGGCGACCGTGGTCCCCGCCAGCAGGACGGCCAGCGCCCGGCCTTTCCGGTCGGCGGGGACCAGGGCGGCGGCCGTGGTGAGCGCGACGGCGAGGAACCCGGCACAGGCGAGGGCCGCGATGACCCGGCCGGCGAGCAGGACCGCGAAACCGCCGGTGACGGCCCCGGCGACGTGTGCGGCCAGGAACAGCCCGAGGAACACGAGAAGCGCGGACCGCCGTGGCCATCGGCGCGCGACCGCCGCCATCAGCGGGGCGCCGACGGCCATCCCGACGGCGAAGGCCGGGGTGAGCAGTCCCGCCGTGGCGATCGGGACGCCGAGATCCGCGGCGATGTCCGGCAGCAGGCCGGCCAGCATGAACTCCGACGTGCCCATGGCGAACACCGCCACGGCCAGCGAATAGAGAGGCAGAGGCATCGAGAGGCTCCGAGGTGAGGAGAGATCAGATCAGACGTCTCGTCACCGCGCTCAGCGGCCCATCTCTACTGCCTGCCGGCCGCCACCATGCGGCAGGACAGGCCTGCTCAGTGATTCAGGGGGCTGACGGGGTGACCGAAAGCCCCCACCCTGGACGCCTCTGGGCTCGACATGCCGCCAACCTACTCGACCATCTCGGCACGCGCACTCCGGTTTTCCCTCACCTGCGCCTCCCGGCCCGCGCGGGCCGAGCCGGGAGGATCGGGGGTTCCGTCATGGAGTGGGGGAGGTGGTGATCCTGGTTCTGAGCCAGTGGTAGGAGGCTTTGGGGGTGCGTTTCTGGGTGGGGAAGTCGACGTGGACGAGGCCGAAGCGTTGGGTGTAGCCCTCGGCCCATTCGAAGTTGTCGAGGAGGGACCAGACGTAGTAGCCGCGTACGTCGACGCCTTCGGACATGGCGGCGCCGACGGCCTGGATGTGGGCGTCGAGGAAGGCGATGCGGTCCTGGTCGTCGATCACGCCGTCGGGGCCGGGGATGTCCGGTTGTGAGCAGCCGTTCTCGGTGACGTACACCGGGGGCAGGGCGTCGCCGTAGCGGGCCTTGAGGCCGGTGAGGAGCTCGCGCAGGCCGTCGGGCACCACCGGCCAGCCGAAGGCGGTGGTGGGGTGGCCGGTGATGCCGGCGTCCTCGAACGGGAGGCCCATGGGCTCGCCGGGGGCGCGGATCCGGGTGGGGTTGTAGTAGTTGACGCCGAGGCCGTCCAGGGGCTGGGCGATCACGGCGAGGTCGCCGTCGCGCACGGCCGGCATGGCGTCGACGCCGAACGCGGACAGGTCGGGGTAGCGGCCGAGCAGCACGGGGTCGTTGAAGAGCCGGTTGTGCAGGGTGTCGTAGGCGTCGGCGGCCCGCAGGTCGCCGGTGGAGGAGGACGCGGGACGGACGGGCGTGAGGTTGTTGGTCACCAGCACCCGCTGCGCGCCGTGCGCGCGCAGGGCCTGTGCCGCGAGGCCGTGGCCGAGGAGCTGGTGGTGGGCGACGGGCAGGGCGTCGAGGAAGAGCGTACGGCCGGGGGCGTGGGTGCCGAGGGCGTAGCCGAACACCATGTGGACGAAGGGTTCGTTCAGCGTGATCCAGATCGGCACGCGGTCGGCGAGGCGGGCGGCCACGACGCCGGCGTAGTCGGCCAGGCGGCTCGCGGTGTCGCGGGCGAGCCAGCCGCCCTCGTCCTCCAGAGCCTGGGGGAGGTCCCAGTGGAAGAGCGTGGCCGCCGGGACGATGCCCTGGGCGCACAGGCCGTCGACCAGCCGGTCATAGAAGTCGAGGCCCGCCTGGTTCACCGCGCCACGCCCGGCGGGGAGGATTCTCGGCCACGAAATGGAGAAACGATAGGAGTTCACCCCCAGGGCGGCCATGAGCATGACATCCTCTGACCAGCGGTGGTAATGGTCGCACGCCATATCACCGGTGTGGCCGTCCTTCACCTTGCCCGGCTCGTGGGCGAAGGTGTCCCAGATCGACAGGCCGCGGCCGTCGTCCGCCACGGCCCCCTCGATCTGGTATGACGCGGTTGCGGTGCCCCAGAGGAACATGATGGCCTCCTTGTGAGGAGCGTGGGCGAGGGTTCGGGCGGCGCCCTCACCCGTGCGGCCGAAGACGCGCCCGGCAGTTATGAATACTGCTCATGTTATGTGGGTCACCTCGATACGGAGGGATGATGGGGGAATGACGAACGTCTCGGCGGGGACGCTCCGCCGGCGCCCGGCTCAGCGCCGCAGCGTGGAGCGGGTCGAGCGCATGCTCGACGAGTGCGCCCGCCTGCTCGACGAGGTGGGGTACGACGGTCTGACGACCAAGGAGGTCGCCCGCAGGGCGGAGGTGCCGATCGGCACGTTCTACCAGTTCTTCCCCGACAAACAGGGGCTCGTGCGGGCGCTGGCGCTGCGCAACCTGGACGCCTTCCTCTCCCGCCTGACCTCGCGGCTCGGCGAGGCGGAGGTCTCCGACTGGACCGGGGCGGTCGACCTGGCCGTGGACGAGTTCGTGGACATGAAGCGCACCATTCCCGGCTTCGCGATCATGGACTTCGGCGAGATCCTGCCGACCCCGGCGGGGCCGCCGCTCAAGGGCACCGACCGCCTGCTGGACTCGACGCTGGAGAACAACGTCATCGTCGCCGACCGCCTGCGGTCGCTGACCATCGAGCTGCTCGGCGCCCCGACGGGGCCGGCCCTGGACCGCGCGCTCATCGTGGCCGTGGAGGCCGCGGACGCCGTGCTGAAGCTCGCCTTCCGCGCCCACCCGGGCGGCGACCCCGACCTCATCGCCGAGTGCAAACGGCTGGTCCGCACCTACCTCGCCGACCACCTGCCGGCCCGCTGACCGGTGTCAGGCCAGCGAGGGGTCGTCCAGGCGGCCGAGCAGGTCCTGGTCCAGCTTGACCTCGCGGGCCCCGAGCATCTCGTCGAGCTGCGTGAGCGAGCTGACGCCGACGATCGGGACGATGTCCTGCGCCAGCAGCCAGGCGATCACCACCTGGTTCGGCGTGGCGCCGATCTCGCCGGCCACCTCGCGCAGCGCGGCCAGCCGCCGCGTCGTCCCCGGGTGGTCGTACTGCGCGGGGATCGGACGGTCCGCGCGGGTGTAGGCGCCGGAGAGCAGCGTGGAGTAGGTCCACAGCCGCAGCCCCTCGGCGCGCACGTAGCCGAGCGTCTCCTCGCCGACCTGCACGTGCGCGGACTCGTTCAGCCGCGCGCCGGGCCGGGGGCGCAGGTAGGAGTGCCGGAGCTGCACGTGCGTGTACGGCGCGAGGCCCGACGACAGCGCGAGGCCGCGCGCCCGCTCGATCCGCCACGCCGGGTGGTTGGACGCGCCGACGTGCCGCGCCTTGCCCTCGGCGACCAGCTCGCCGAAGACGCGGGCCTGCTCCTCCAGCGGCGTCGCGTGGTCCTCGATGTGGGCCCAGTAGACGTCCACGTGGTCGGTGCCGAGCCTGCGCAGGCTGGCCTCGGCCGCCGCGCGGACGGCCGCGGGCGACAGCCCTTCGGCCGAGTCCAGGGTGCGCGCGCCGGGCACGGTGGGGCGGGCGCCGCACTTGGTGCTCACGATCATGCGGTCGCGGGCGCCACGGGAGGCGAGCCACCTGCCGATCGTGGTCTCGCTCTCGTCGCCGGTGCCGCCGTCGACCCAGAACGTGTAGTTGTCGGCCGTGTCCAGGACGGTGCCGCCGGCCTCGGCGAACCGGTCCAGGATGGCGAACGACGCCGCCTCGTCGAGGGTCGTGCCGAAGGGGATGGTGCCAAGTGCGATCTCGGTCATGGCGGACACCCTGCACGCTGGAGTGGACTCCAGGTCAAACGGCTTGACCTGGAGTCCACTCCAGGTGCGATGCTCGACCGGTGAGCGTCTACACACCGGGACAGGTCGCGGAGGAGACCGGCTTCAGTCTGGACACTCTGCGGTACTACGAGCGCATCGGCCTGCTGGAGCCGATCGAGCGGAACTCCGCCGGGCAAAGGAGGTTCAACGACTCGCACCTGAGCTGGCTGACCATGGTCAGGTGCCTGCGCACCACCGGCATGCCGATCGCCGAGATGGTGCGCTTCGCCCAGCTCGTCCGTGGCGGGGACGAGACGATCACCGACCGGATCGCGTTGCTGGAGGCCCATGACCGCGAGGTGGAGGCTCAGATCGCCGAGCTGAAGGAGAAGCAGGCCGCGATCCAGCGGAAGATCGGCTACTACCGTGACGTGCTCGCGCTCGCCGCGAACACCCCCGTCTGCGACGGCGCCGCGCCGGCGCCGTCGCGCTGAGCCGCCGCGGGACGCGCGCCTGAGGGGCCGGCGTCCGAGGGGCGCGGGTCAGGCCTGGGGAGCGCCGGTGCGGTCGCTGTAGGCACTGGCCTGGATGGAGTACAGGTCGGCGTACTGGCCGCCGAGGGCCATCAACGCCTCATGGGTGCCCTGCTCGATCACCTTGCCGTGGTCGAGGACGTAGATGCGGTCGGCGTAGCGCACGCTGGCCAGGCGGTGGGTGATGAGCAGGACGGTGCGGCCGTCGGCGTGGCCGCGGATGCGCTCGAACAGGGCGTGCTCGGCGCGGGCGTCGAGCGCGGCCGTCGGCTCGTCACAGATGAGCAGCGGCGCGTCGCGGTAGAACCCGCGGGCCACGGCGATGCGCTGCCACTGGCCGCCCGAGGGCTCGTGCCCGTCCTTGAACCGGCGGTCGAGCAGGGTGCGGTAGCCGTGCGGCAGCTCGGCGATGACCTGGTCGGCCCCGGCGACCTCCGCCGACGCCCGCAGGGCCTCGGCGCCCTTCTCCAGGCCCATGGTGATGTTGTCCTTGGCGGTGAGCGGCCAGCGGGTGTGGTCCTGGGCGATGACCGCGATGTTGCGCCGGAGCTCCTCGGCGGGCACGCCGGCGAGGTCGGTGTCGTCCCACAGCACGCGTCCGCCGCCGGGCTCGTACAGGCCCGCGATGATCTTGGACAGCGTGGTCTTGCCCGAGCCGTTCTCGCCGACGAGGGCGACGACCTCGCCCCGCTCGATGTGGACCGAGACGTGGTCGAGGGCGGGCTCCTCCTTGCCGGGGTAGTGGAAGGTGACGTCCTCGACGGCGATGCGCCGGAAGGCCGGGGGAGCGGGGAGCGGGCGCGGCGGGCTCTGGCGGCGGCGCGCCTCGGCGCAGAAGTCCAGGAAGTCGGTGAAGTAGAGCCCCTCCTCGTACAGGCGGTTGGTGGCGTACATCAGGGTGGACAGGTAGCCCTGCCCGGAGCGGATCGCGAGGACGGCCGTGCCCGCGACGGCCAGCGGCACGGCGCCGACGGCGAGCAGCAGCCCGAGCGCGACGTAGACGATGCCGGTGCCGAGGCCGCCGAGCGCCTCGCCGATCACGCGCGCGAACGTCTGGCGCCGGGCCAGCCGCAGGACGACCTCCTGCTCGGCGTCCGCGACCTGGTCGTACAGGCGCATGAGGAACGCGCGCATGGTGAACGAGCGGACCTCCGCGGCGGTCTCGCGCTCCGCCATGAGGTCGCTGAGGATCCATTTGCGCCGCCGCACGGGCATCAGCGCGTACATGGTCGTGTACCGCATGCGGGCCGAGCGGACGGCGGCCCACGCGTCGGGGATCACCGCGAGGACCAGCAGGGGCAGCAGGACGGGATGCAGGATGCCGAGCACGCCCGCCGCGGCCGCGATGCCGATGAGGCCGGTGAGGACGTCGATCGCCGAGTCGACCACGGTGTCCACCATGGAGACGCCGCGCGAGCGGGCGCGCTGGAGCGAGTCGTGGAAGTCGGGGTCGTCGAAGGCGATGAGGTCGACCCGGCTGGTCAGGTCGTAGAGCTGGGTCTCGGCGATGCGGCCGACCTGGGGCTCCAGCCTGGACTGGGCCCAGCCGGCCCCGGCCTGCAGGGCGGTGCGCAGCGTGGCGGCGGCGCCGACGAGCAGCAGGCTGGGCAGGGCGGCCTTGACGCGGTCGGGGGTGGGCCCGGAGGAGAAGAGGGCCTGCAGCACGCCGGTGGTGGCGAGCAGCCCGAACGCGGTGAACACCCCGCCGAGCGCGCTGAGGGAGATGGTGGCCACGGTGTCGCGGGGGCTGGCCCGCCAGGCCATGCCGACGGCCTGGCCGATGAGGGCGGGGAGCCTGCGCGCCACGGTGAGGAAGCGGACGCCGGACATGGTGGCGATGTGGGTGTGCCAGTCGCCGAAGGTCACCTCGCCGAGGTCGATCGCCTCGCCGGTGTCCGGCGAGTCGGGGCGCGTGCCATTGGGCGGGGCGTCATTCGGCGCGGAGCCGTCGAGGCCGGGAGGACGCGCGGACGCCGCGGCGCGCGGCGTGCCGGAGTGGTCGGGATCGGGGGAATCCTGCGGGAGCTCGGCCATGCTCGCAGTGTGACCGGCCTCACCGACAGTTTAAAGACACGCTGGTAAACCGTGGCGTTTCGGTTGAAAGTCGCAATTACTTTGGCGGGTCCGCTATTTCGGCGGGCCCGCCGAAGCGCCCGGCCGGGGTCAGGACGGCCGAAGGGTGGGGTTCCATTCGAACGCGCCGCCCGAGGGCTCGGGAAGACGCGGGACGAGACGCTCGGCCTCCGCGTGCAGGGCGGCGATCAGGAGGAGTTCGAGGCCCAGGTCTTCGAGGTCGACGGTTTCCAACTGAGGCTCCCGATGTGAGATGGCTCACCGGCCGGGTGGCTCACCTGGGTGGCCGGTGCTCGTGGAATCTTACCTTCCGTGACGGCGATCCGCAGCCTTGACCTGCGTTGTTCACTCTTCGTGTGGATCAGGGGTGATCAATAGTACATCCTGGACATCTAATGACATAAGGGGTGAAAGCCGTGAATGGCGGAAGACGTGACCGTTCTCGGGGTGCGATCGATCTCCTCCTCACCGGGTGCTCCGCCTCACTGCCCGCCAGAACGCCCCTTATGCCGAAACCGCCGATGCCGCTCCGTGGCGGCTCTTCCGGCCGTCCGCGTCGCTTGATCAGAGCAGAGTAGCCAATGCGACGATAATCGCGGAAGGCGGGATTTCAATGAAGTTGTAGCGATTTCTTGACACTTAGTGGGGCAGCCCGTGGCGCCTTCGCCGCACTGCGCAAGTCAGGGGGCTGGTCAGGGGTGCGCTGCCCCGCCGCCGCCGCTTCGTCCTTCCTGATACATCAACAAAAACACGTCTATATCGTTCTGTCGGGCGGTATGGGATGGATTACAGGCGAATCCGGCATGAGTTGGGCGCGCTCCGTTATTTGGTGGAACACTTGCGTAATGGCGCGCCCGCCGTTCCCCGGCCGGTCGCGCTCCGCCGCCGCCCCGCGTCCCCGGATGCCTGAGAAGCGCCGCGTGGCCCGCCGCACGGGTGAGGTCGCCTCGGAGGGGTGGAGACCGACCCCAGGGTCACGCGGTCGCGAGCCCGGGCACGGTGGCCTGCGGCCCCTGCCCGGGTTCGCCCCCGCCTGGTCAGTCCTGCCGCACGTCCACGCCGAGCGCGCTCGCGATCAGCACGGCCTGGTGCAGGTCCACGATCGCGCCCCGCAGGTCCACGGTCAGGGGCTCCAGCGAGGACAGGTCGCTGCCGCGCAGGTCGCACCGCAGGAAGCTCGCCTTCTCCAGCGACGAACCGGACAGGTCCACCCCGGTGAGCCGGCCGTCCGTGAACCGCGCGCCGGAGAGATCGGCTTCGCGCATGCGCAGGTCCATGAAGGTGGTGCCGCTCAGGTTCGCCCCGGCCAGCGCGGTGAACGACCAGTCGCCGCCCTCGACTCCGAGCAGGTCGAAGGTGCAGCCCTCGAACGCGCTGCCGACGAGCTTGCAGCCGGTGAAGTTCGCGTCGAAGAACGAGCAGCGCGAGAAGTGGCAGTTGACGAAGGCGCTGTCGGCGTGCCGCGAGGCGTTGAACCGGGCTCCCCGGAACACGCATTCGGTGAACACGGCGCCCTCGCCGGTGACCTCGGTCAGGTCGACGTCGATGAAGGCGACGTTGGAGTGGTTCTGCCCGGAGATATCAAGATCGTCCCAGTCATCGGAGATGACGGAGGTGTGGGTCTCGGGAGGCTTGCGCCGGTGTGAACGGTCAGGCATCGGCGGACCTCGGGGTGATGGCGGTCATGGGCCGATACTTCCACGCGGGTCCGACAGGCCCGCCGGCCCCGTCCGTCCCGGCGGGGAGACGCCCCGGGGCCGCGCCGTACCCAGCCGTACCTGCCTATACCTGGCTATATGGAGACGTTATTCGCCTGCCCTTGACGCCTTCGCCCGACAGGTGCGTTGATTGCGTACCTGACAACGTTGTCACCGCGCCCCGACACGGCCGGGGCGTCACACGCTGACAGCGTCCCTCTGACCCCCCGAAGGGACGGGACAGAAATGCGACGACGGTGGATGTCGGCCGTCGCGGTCACCGTGGCGGGCCTCCTCTCCCTGACCGCCTGCGGCGGCGGTGGCGATGGGAAGAGCGCCGGCGACGGCCAGGCGGCGAAGAAGCAGGTCGAGGTCTTCTCCTGGTGGACGGGCCCCGGCGAGGCGGACGGCCTGAAGGCCATGCGAGAGATCTTCGAGAAGCGGAACCCGGGCCTGACGTTCTTCGACGCCGCCGTCGCGGGCGGCTCGGGCGACAAGGCCCGCGCGCTGCTCTCCAGCAAGCTCCAGGCGAACCAGCCGCCCGACACCTTCCAGGGCCACGCGGGCGCCGAGCTCCAGGGCTACATCAAGGCCGGCAAGCTGGAACCGCTGAACGCGCTCTACGACGAGCTGAAGCTGAAGGAGGTCTTCCCGCAGCAGCTCGTCGACCAGATCACCTACAAGGGCAACGTCTATTCGGTGCCGGTGAACATCCACCGCTCCAACGTCCTGTGGTTCAACCCCAAGGTGCTGAAGGACGCGGGCGTCGCCGCCCCGCCGAAGACGATCGAGGAGTTCATCACGGCCCTGGAGGCGGTGAAGAGGACCAAGAAGATCCCGCTGTCGATCGGCTCGGAGTGGACGGTGGTCCACCTGCTGGAGAGCGTGCTGCTCGGCTCGCTCGGCACCGACGCCTACAACGCCCTGTGGACCCCGGGCGCCGACTGGTCGGCCCCGGCCCTCACCAAGGCGCTGGGGGACTTCAAGACGATCCTGTCCTACGCGGGCCCGGCGCAGGACGACTGGCAGCCCGCCTCCAAGCAGGTGGCCGACGGCGCGGCGGCGTTCAACGTCATGGGCGACTGGGCCTACGGCTACTTCCACAACCCGCCGGACGGCGGGCTCGGCAAGAAGTCCAAGGAGGACTTCGACTGGGTGGCCTCGCCCGGCACCGACGGCACGTTCATGTGGCTGTCGGACAGCTTCACCCTGCCCAAGGGCGCGCCGAACCGCGACGGCGCCCTCGCCTGGCTCAAGGTCGCCGCGAGCAAGGAGGGCCAGGACGCCTTCAACCCCAAGAAGGGCTCCATCCCGGCGCGCAAGGACGCCGACAAGGCGCTCTACACCGACTACCTGGAGTGGGACCTGGCCCAGTGGGCGAACGGCAAGCTCGCCGGGTCCATCCAGCACGGCGTCGTCGCCAACGACGCGTGGAAGACGGCCATCACCGAGGCGGTCGGGCTGTTCCTGCAGAGCAAGGACGTGGCCAAGCTGCAGCAGGCGCTGGTCCAGGCCGCGCAGACCAACAACCAGTGACCACCCGGCCCGTGCCCGCGCGTGGCCGCGGGCACGGGCCGATCCTTGGGGGTATCCGTGTCACGCCTCAGAAGGTCGCGCCTCAAAAGGTGGCTGCCGGGCCTGCTCCTGGTGACGCCGTCGATCGTCCTGATCGCCGTCTTCGTGTACGGGATGCTCGGCTGGAACTTCCGGCTGGCCATGACCGACCAGCACGACGAGATCTCCGAGGGCAGCAGGTTCGTCGGGTTGGAGAACTTCGTCGCGCTCTGGGACCAGGAACGCTGGGGCCTGTCGGTCAGGCACGCGATCGTCTTCACGCTGGTGTTCGTGGGCGGCGCGCTGGCGCTCGGCTGGCTGCTCGCCTTCCTGATGGAGAAGGGGATCAAGGGCGAGGGCGGCTTCCGCACCGTCTACCTGTTCCCGATGGCCATCTCGTTCGTGGCGACGGGCGTCGTGTGGCGGTGGCTGATGAACAGCGGCCAGGGGGAGCAGGCCGTCGGGCTGAACCGGCTCTTCCAGGCGGTCGGGCTGGGGTTCCTGGAGAACGACTGGTTCCGCGGGGAGACCTGGGGGATGGCCGCGATGGCGATCCCCGCCATCTGGCAGATGTCCGGATATGTCATGGCGCTGTTCCTGGCCGGCTTCCGCGGCGTGCCCGAGGAACTGCGCGAGGCCGCCCGGGTGGACGGCTGCCGGGAGTGGCAGGTCTACCGGTACGTCGTGTTCCCGTTCCTGCGCCCGGTCACGCTGTCCGCGCTGATCATCCTCGGGCACATCTCGCTCAAGGTGTTCGACCTCATCGTGTCGGTGTCCGGCAAGCAGATCATCACGGACGTGCCCGCCGTCTTCATGTGGGTCGCGGTGTTCGACGCGCACGACCCGGCCAAGGGCGCGACGATCGCCGCGTACATCGTGCTCGCCGTCGCCGTCTTCGTCGTCCCGTACCTGATCTGGAACGCCCGCAGGGAGAAGCGCTCATGACCACCACGGCCGTCGCGCAGAAGCCTCGCACCGCGCCGGTCGCGCGCGCGTCCCGCTGGCCCGTCTACCTGCGGTTCGTGCTGCTGCTCGGCTTCGTCCTGGTCTTCCTGCTCCCGATCTACGTGCTGCTGGTCACCAGCTTCAAGCCCCTGACCGAGGCGGACCCGAGCCAGGCGTGGAGCCTGCCCCGCGTGTGGACGACCGAGGCGTGGCGGGTCGCCTGGGAGAAGCTGCGGCCCGGCATCGCCAACAGCTTCCTGCTGACGATCCCCGGGTCGCTGCTGTCGGCCGCGCTGGGGGCGATGAACGGGTTCGTGCTGTCCAAGTGGCGTTTCCCGGGCGCCGACGTGGTGTTCACGCTGTTCCTGTTCGGCATGTTCATCCCGTACCAGGGGGTGATGATCCCGCTCGTCCAGCTCATGGTGAGCCTGGACGTCTACGGCGGCATCCCCGGCCTCGTCCTCGCCCACGTGGTGTACGGCATCCCGATCTGCACACTGATCTTCCGCAACTACTACGTGACGATCCCGGACGAGCTGATGGAGGCCGCCCGCGTGGACGGCGCCGGCATGCTGCGGACCTTCTGGTCGATCGTGATCCCCGTCTCGGGCCCGGCCTTCGCCGTCGTGGTCATCTGGCAGTTCACCTCGCTGTGGAACGACTTCCTGTTCGCGGTGTTCCTGACCGGGCCCAGTTCGTGGCCCACGACCGTGATGCTCAACAACATCGCGGGCGCCCAGACCGTGCCCTACAGCCAGCAGATGGCGGCGGCGATCCTGGCCTCGGTGCCGACGATGCTCGTGTACGTGCTGCTCGGACGCTTCTTCATGCGCGGGCTCATGGCGGGGGCGCTCAAGGGGTGAGCCGCGGGCTCAGCCACCGTTCACCAGGGCGTCCCCGAGCGGCGTGCGGCGGTACAGCACGGAGCGCCCGACCCGCGCGCCGGTGATCAGCCCGGCCTCGCGCAGCGCGGCCACGTGGTCGCCGGCCCCGCCGACGCTGAGCCCGAGCAGCGCCGCGAGCTGCGTCGTGGTCGCGGGGACCCGGAGCAGGACCTCGGCGCGGGTTCGCCCGATGAGCCGCTCCAGCCCCTTGGCCGGCACGGGCTCCGCGGCGATCCCGCGCGCCGTGTAGACCAGCGCGTACGGCCAGGCGTGCTCCAGGTAGGCGCCCACCCCGTAGCCGAAGACGCTCGGGACGAACAGCAGGCCCCGGCCGCCGAGCCGGTGCCGCTGGTCCTCGCCCGAGCTCTGCATGCGCACCCGGATGTCACCGGCCGGTCCTTCGGGGTGCCAGCGGACGTTGGGGCTGAGGTCATCCAGGGCCGCGGCCCACCCGTACGTCGCGAGGCGGCCCGCGCGCTGCACGACGTCGCGCTCCAGGATGGCCTGGAGGCGCGGCCATTCGGGCCGGACGATGGCCTGCCACGCGGCCTCCAGCACGTCGGCGATCAGCGTCACCACGTCCGGCCGCTCCAGGACGGCCACCAGGTCCGCCGGCGCGGCCGGCCTGCCGAGCAGGTTCCGCGCGATCTCGTCCCTGGCCTGAGCCAGGGGCGTGGCGCGCATGACGGCCAGTTCGCTGTCGAACGCGACGTTCACCCCGGACGGCGGGGGAGCGATGAAGTCGGCGCTGTAGTCGCCGCGCCGGAACAGCACGGCCAGCGCGGCGAGCGCCGGCCTCTCCCGCAGCAGCCGCGCGTACGGCTCCCGCGCGCGCTCGGCCCACCGGCCGTGGACGCCCGGCTCCTGGTGGCCGGACAGGATGCGCAGCGCGTGCATGGTCTCGATCAGCGGCGAGACGGCGAACCGGCTGGCCATGACGTCCTGAGGGCCGACCTCGATGATCAGCACCTTACCCATGGGACAGTCCGGACCTTTCGGCCATGGACGAAAGCTTAGCCAAGCGCGGGACCGATGGCCGAGCATCGTCGTCGGCCGCCGGGGACGGCCGCGGCCATGTGACGGGCCCCGAGGGGCCGAGGGGAAGGTGCGGATGAGCGAGGCGACGCCCGCGCGGCGGACGACGTTCGGCGAGGTGTTCGCCGTCGCGGAGTTCCGCGTGCTCTTCGGGAGCTTCGCGCTGCTCGTGGCGGGCGACACCGTCAAGATGCTGGCCTTCTCGGTGCTCATCTACACGCGCACCGGGTCGGCCGGGCTGTCGGCGCTGGCCTACATGAGCGGGTTCATCCCCTACGTCATCGGCGGCGTCTTTCTGCTCTCGCTGGCCGACCGGATGCGGCCCCGGCGGCTCATGGTGGTCGGCGAACTGGTCCGGGTCGCCGTCTGTCTGGCCCTGGCATTCGCCGGGCTGCCGGTCTGGGCGATGCTGGCGCTGGTCGTGACGACCGGGGCCCTGAGCCCCGTCTTCGGCGCGGCCCGCACGGCGGCGCTGCCCGAGCTGCTCCCCGGCGACGCCTTCGTGCTCGGCAGGTCCGTCCTGACCGTCACCTCGGCGGGCGCGCAGATCGCCGGCCTGGCGGCGGGCGGCGCCGTCCTCACCGTCACCGGCCCCTCCGGAGCCCTGGTGATCACCGCCGTGCTGTCCGCGGCGAGCGCCCTGGTCCTGCGGGCCGGCCTGCCCGACCGTCCGCCCCGGACCGTCGGGACGGCGGCGCGGGGCCCCGTCCGGGCCACCCTGCGCGTCAACCGGCGTCTGCTGGCCGACCGGCGCGTGCGCGGCCTGCTGTTGTCGTCGTGGATTCCGGCCCTGTGCGTCGCGGGCGCGGAGGCCGTCGTCGTGCCCTACCTCAGCGAGCGGGGCGCGCCCTCGCAGGCCGGGCTCGTGCTCGCCGCCTTCGCGGCGGGGATGGCGGCCGGGGACTTCGCCGTGGGCCGCTTCGCCGCCCCCGCCCTGCGGGAACGGCTCTCCTTCCCGCTCGCGCTCGCGCTCGGGGCGCCGCTGATGGGGTTCGCCGCGCGTCCGGGCCTCGGCCTGTGCCTGGCGCTCGCCGTGCTGGCCGGAGGCTGCCTCGCCTACAACCTCGGCCTGCAGCGCAGGTTCGTCGACGCCGTGCCCGAGGAGACGCGCGGGCAGGCGTTCGGGCTGTTCACCTCGGGACAGATGAGCGGCCAGGGCCTCGGCGCCGCGCTCGCCGGAGCGCTGGCGGAGCTGGTGCCCGCCCACCTGGCCATCGCCCTGGCCGGCGCGGGGGCCACCCTCGCGGCGCTGGCGCTGGCGCGCCACCTGCGCCCCGAGACGCGGCCCGTCGCCGGGTCCCTGGCCACGGCGGAAAGCATAGAGTAGCGAGCCGACTACTGTAAGTGACATCGAGGTGCGGGCACGATCGGAGCCGATGACCCCGAGCGGAACGGAAGATCCTCAGATGCGCCTACGCACCCGTCTGGCCATCATCGCCGGCGCCGGCGCCGCCGGCGTCGCCATGGCGCCCCCGTTCACCGTCCACGCCCCACCCGCGGGCGCCAAGGCGGCCAAGTGCCACGCGGCGACCCGGGGCACGGTGACGAAGTACGGCAAGACCGTTTCTCCTGGCCTTCATGGCTTTCCCGGCTTCCCGGGGCGGTCCGAGAACGTGTCCTTCGTGGGCGCGGGCACCATCGCCAGCGCCTGCCTGCCGCACTGGCGCGCCTACCACGTCGGGCGCCTCTACCAGGTCGGCGGCGACTGGACGACCGGCGAGTGGGCCGCGGCCAAGTACTTCTACGACTACGGCGGCTTCTGGCTGGACGGCGAGGACCTGAGCCGGCGGTGACCCGCGCGGGACGCCTCCGGTCCTGGGGTCAGATCACGAGCAGGGTCTTGCCGAGCACGGCGCGGGACTCGATCGCCGCGTGCGCGTCCGCGGCGTCGGCGAGGGGGAAGGTGCACCCGATCACCGGTTCCAGGCGGCCCGCCGCCGCCTCCGCCAGGGCCCGCTCGGCCAGCCTCTTGCGTTCCGCCGGTTCGAGCTGAACGTCCTGGATGCCCCGCACCGTGACGCCGCGCCGCCGCGCCTCGTCCGGGTCGATCGCGCCGAACCCGCCACTCGACGCCCCGTGCGCGGAGATCCTCCCTCCGGACGCCGTGATCCCGAACGCCTCCCGCCCGATCTCGCCGCCGGCCCCGTCGAACACCGCCGACGGGCCCGCGCCGATCGCCGCGCGGACGCGGCCGGCCCACCCGGGCTCGGTGTAGTCGGCGGTGATCTCGGCGCCGAGGCCGCGGACCAGGTCGAGCTTCCGCTCCCCCCGGGCCGCCGCCGCCACGCGCGCCCCCGCGGCGCGCGCCAACTGGACGAGCAGGACGCCCATGCCTCCGGCCGCCGCCGTGACCAGCACCCACTCACCCGCCTCCACCTCGGCCGCCTCGAACACCGACAGCGCCGTGACGCCGTCGTGCAGCAGCGCCGCCGCCTCCCACGTGCCGAGCCCGTGCGGCACGGGGATCAGCGCCTCGACCGGCGCGACGACCCGCTCGGCGTACCCTCCGCCTCCTCCGGTGCCCGCCGCGACGACCCGTCCCCGCCACGATGCGTCCACGCCGTCCCCGACGGCCAGCACCCGTCCCGCCACCGCGCCCCCCGGCACGTACGGCGGCTCGACGGGGAACCAGTCGCGGCCCGATCCCTGCCGGATCTGCGTCTCGACGAACAAGGTGTCGGCCGCCTCGACGCCGATCACGACCTGGCCCGCCCCCGCCGCCGGATCGTCCACCTCGGCCACCTTGAGCACCTCGGGCCCTCCGAACCGGGTCACCTGAACCACTCGCACGCCGACCACACCCCTCACGCCGCTCCTTCTGCGGCCCCCAGTCTGGAACCTCAACAAATGTTGAGGTCAAGTCCGGCGCTCAGCCGGGCGGGAGCTCGCCGGACCCTCGGGGGATCAGGCGGGTGGGGAGAAGGAGGCGCTCGGGGGGCACGGCGTCGCCCGCCAGGCGGCGGAACAGCAGGCCGGCGGCGGCGCGGCCCAGGCCGGCCGGGTCCTGGGCGACGACGGTGACGGCCGGGGTGAGCAGGTCGGCGAGCTCGAAGTCATCGAAGCCGACGATGGCGAGGCCGCCGGTCGCGGACGGGCGGGCGCCGAGGGACTCTAGGGCGCGCAGCGCGGTGACGGTGGTGCGGCCGTTGCCGGTGAACAGGGCCGTCGGCGGGTCGGGGAGGGCGAGCAGGCGGGTCAGGTCGGCGTGGACGCGGGCCTGCTCGGGGGTGCCCATCGCGACCAGCGCCGGATCGTACGGCAGGCCGGCCGCGGCGAGCGCGTCGCGGTAGCCGCGCAGCCGCTCCTCGGCGGTGAAGATCGCCGGGTTGTCGCCGAGGAAGGCGACGCGCCGGTGACCGTGCCCGATCAGGTGGGCGGTGCCCGCGCCCGCGCCGCCCGCGTTGTCGCACAGCACGGTGTCGACGTCCAGGCCGGGGCCCGCGGGGCGGTCGGCGAAGACGGCGCGGATGCCCGCGGTCAGCTCGGGGGCCAGGTATCCGTGGTCGGCCCCGGCGGGCACGATGATCAGGCCGTCCACGCGGCGGGCGCAGAAGGCCAGCACCAGCTCGCGCTCACGGCCGGGGTCCTCGCCGGAGGAGCCGGTGAAGACCAGCGAGCCGTTGCCGAGCGCGACGTCCTCCACGGCCCGGCTGAGCCCGGAGTAGAAGGGGTCGGCGACGTCCTCGATGACGAGCCCGATGCTGGCCGTGCGGCCCCGGCGCAGGTCGCGGGCGCCCTCGTTGCGGCGGTACCCGAGCAGCGCGATGGCGTGCCGCACGCGTTCCGCCGTGGCCGCGTTCACGCCCGGCTCGTCGTTGACCACGCGGGAGACCGTCTTCAGGGCCACCCCCGCCCTCGCGGCGACGTCGTTCATGGTCGGACGCCTGCTCTCTGCCACGGGCAGCATCATTCCGCATCACGGCCGGGCGTGACAACGTTGTCAACCCCGGTCACCCTACGGTTCAGGTGGCCTGTAAGGCGGTGCGGTGGGTGCCGGAGGTCGCCTGCAGGTCGGCCTCCACGCGCGCGGCGGTGGCGAGCAGCGGCGGCAGCAGGTCCCGGCGGGCGGACTGCATGGTGGTCCTGCTGGCGTGGGAGGAGACGTTGACGGCGGCGACCACGTGCCCGCTCCGGTCGCGGATCGGCGCGGCGATCGAGCGCAGGCCCTCCTCCAGCTCCTGGTCCACCATGGCCCAGCCCTGCGCGCGCACCCGGTCCAGCTCGGCGGTGAGGGACTCGCGCGTGGTGAGCGTGCGCCCGGTGTGCCGCTCCAGCGGGGCCTTGGCGAAGTACGCCTCCAGCTCGGCGGGCCGCAGCCAGGCCAGCAGCACGCGCCCCATCGAGGTGCAGTGCGCGGGGAAGCGGGTGCCGATGCTGATCGTCACCCGCATGATGCGGGCGGTCGGCACCCGGGCCACGTACACGATGTCCGGCACGTCCAGCACCGACACCGAGGCCGACTCGTGCACCTCGGCGACCAGCCGCTCCAGGTGGGGATGCGCGACCTCGGGCAGGGACAGGCTGGACAGGTAGGCGTAGCCGAGCTCCAGGACGCGCGGGGACAGCGCGAACAGGCGGCCGTCGGTGCGGACGTACCCCAGCGAGACCAGCGTGAGCAGGAACCGGCGGGCGGCGGCGCGCGTGAGGCCGGTCGCGCGGGCCACCTCGCTCAGCGTGAGCTCGGGGGTCGTGGCGTCGAACGCCCGGATGACCGCGAGCCCCCTGGCCAGCGACTGGACGTACTCCTCCGCCATGGTGGCCCCCTTTCGCGGTGACCGTTATACCAGTGCCACGGCCGGACCCTGTTCTTCCAGGGTTGTCCCGGGTTCTGTCACGGCCATCCCCGGTCGGCGGCGGCGAGGGGAATGAGGGGGGCGAGGCCTTCCCGCGCGCCGCGCTCCCCGTCGTGCGCCGGCCGTTCGATCGCGTCCGAGAGGGGTACGACCTCGGCCACGCCCATCTCCCCATGTTCGTGAGACGAACAAACGTCCTCATAGTGGACGCTACTGACCCGATGGGGTCGGGTCAACAGAGGTCGGTGCGGCCGTGACACGGAACGTTGACGGCATGTGATCCAAAGGCGTAGCTTGCACTGAACCGTTCTTGTGGAGAACGTTGGTTCGTTGAACGAACATTTCTCGCCTGGACAACCCCCCTTGGAGTCGCTCATGCGTCGCTCCGCTCGAATCTGTCTCGCGGTCGTCCTGCTGATATCGGCCGCGGCCTGCGGTTCCTCCGGCGACGGCCCGGCGTCCGGCGGGGGCGCCGGGAAGGCCGGAGGAAAGGACAAGGTGACCGCGGGCGTGATCGCCATCGTGGACACCGCGCCGATCCACCTGGGCAAGGCCAAAGGCTTCTTCGACAAGCAGAACATCGACCTGACGATCACGCCCGTCCAGGGAGGCGCGGCCAGCGTCTCCGGCACGGTCGGCGGCCAGTTCCAGTTCGCGTTCGGCAACGTCACGTCCCTGCTGACCGCCGCCGAGCGCGGCCTGCCCCTCAAGGTGGTCGGCAACGGCGTCTCCTCCACCGGCGAGCAGGGCAAGGACTTCAGCGCCGTGCTGGTGAAGGCCGACAGCCCCATCAAGAGCGCCAAGGACCTGGTGGGCAAGCGCGTGTCGGTCAACCAGCAGCAGAACATCGGCGACACCACGATCCGCGCCTCGGTGCGCAAGGCCGGCGGCGACCCCTCGAAGGTCGAGTTCGTCGAACTGCCCTTCCCCGACGCCCCCGCGGCGTTGCAGGCCGGTCGCGTGGACGCGATCTGGGTGGTGGAGCCGTTCCTCAGCCAGGCCGTCGCGCAGGGCGCCCGCCCGATCGCCTGGAACTTCGCCGACGCCGCGCCGAACCTCACCGTGGCCATGTACTTCACCACCACCAAGACCGACCCCGGCCTGGTCACGCGGTTCAGGGCGGCGATGGACGAGTCGCTCCGGTACGCCGACACCCATCCGGACGAGGTACGCGACATCCTCAAGACCTACACCAAGATCGATCCCGGTGTGCTGGCGAAGATGAACCTCCCCCGATGGCCCACGCAGATCAACCGCGCGTCCGTCGAGGCCGTCGCCAAGGCCGCGCTCGGCGACGGGGTCCTGAAGCGCGAGCCCAACGTCGGCGCCCTGCTGCCGGCGTCATGACGACGACGGCGGCGCGTGCCGCGTACGGCCTGGGCGGGTTCGCCTGCCTCCTCGTCGTCATGGAGGCGGCGCCCCGGCTGGGCCTGGTGGACGCGCGCTTCCTGCCGCCCGCCTCGCGGATCCTCGCCGCCCTGGCGGACGAGCTGCGCACCGCCGAGCTGTGGACCGCGCTCGCCGAGACGCTGCGCGGGTGGGCGATCGGGCTGGCCATCGCGTTCTGCGCGGCCGTGCTCGCCGGGGTGGTGATCGACGCCGTGCCCGGGCTGCGCGCCGCGTCCCACTCCACGGTCGAGTTCCTGCGCCCGATCCCCTCGGTCGCGCTCATCCCGCTGGCCACGCTGCTGTTCGGCGCGTCGCTCGGGTCCACGCTGCTGCTGGTCGTGTACGCCTCGTTCTGGCAGGTGCTGATCCAGGTGCTGTACGGCGTGGCCGACGTGGACGCGGTGGCCGACGACACCGCCCGCTCCTACGGCCTGTCGCGCTGGTCGCGCGTCCGCCACGTCGTCTGGCCGACCGCGCTGCCGTACGTCATGACCGGCCTGCGCCTGGCCGCCGCCGTGGCGTTCATCCTCGCCGTCACCGCCGAACTGGTCATCGGCGGCCCCGGGCTCGGCCTGCGCATCCAGATCGCGCAGTCCAGCGGCGCGGTGGCCTCGATGTACGCGCTGGTGGTGCTGTCCGGGCTCGTCGGCATCGCCGTCAACCTGGGCGTGCGCGTGCTGGAGCGCCGGGTGCTGGCCTGGCACCCGTCCGTGCGCGGCGAGGCGGCCCCGTGAGCGCGGTCGCGCGGTGGGCGGCGCGCGTGCTCGGCCTGCCCGTGCTGCTGGTCCTCGCCTGGTGGGGCTACAGCGCGGTGTCGCAGAGCTTCTACGTCCCCGCGCCGCCGCAGGTCGCGCGGGCCTTCGCCGACACCTGGCTCTCCGAACGCCTGGTGGACGACGCGCTGCCCAGCGTGGCCCGCCTGCTGGCCGGGTACGCGCTCGCGGCCGTCCTCGGCGTGGGGCTCGGCGTGCCGATCGGGCTGTTCCCGCGGCTGCGCGCCGCGGCCGAGCCGGTGCTGGAGTTCTTCCGCGCCGTCCCGCCGCCCGTGCTCGTCCCGCTGATCATGCTGCTCGCGGGCATCGACGACACCATGAAGGTGCTCGTCATAGTCTCGGGGTGCGTGTGGCCGATCCTGCTGAACACCGTGGAGGGGGTGCGGGCGCTGGACGAGGTGCTCTCCGACACCTGCCGCATGTACGGCATGCGGACCGCCTCGCGCCTGCGCCACCTGGTGCTGCGCGGCGCCTCCCCGCAGATCATGGCCGGGCTGCGGCAGGCCCTCTCGGTCGGCATCATCCTCATGGTGATCAGCGAGATGTTCGCCAGCAGCAGCGGCCTCGGCTTCACCATCGTGCTGTTCCAGCGCGGCTTCGCCATCCCCGAGATGTGGAGCGGCATCCTCCTGCTCGGCCTGCTCGGCTTCGGGCTGTCCGTGTTGCTGCGATGGTTCGAGCGCCGCGTCCTGTTCTGGCATGGGAGCCATCGTGCTTGAGGTCACCGGCCTGAAGAAGGTCTACGAGAGCACCGGCAAGGAGGCGGTCGGCGATCTGAGCTTCCGGCTCGACGCCGGCGAGCTCGTCTGCGTGGTCGGCCCCTCCGGGTGCGGCAAGACCACGCTGCTGCGCTGCGTCGCCGGCCTGCTCGCCCCCACGGCCGGCACGGTCCGCCTCGCCGGCGTGCCGGTCACCGGGCCGCCGGACGACATGGCCGTGGTCTTCCAGGAGTACGGCCGCAGCCTCTTCCCCTGGATGAGCGTCCGGCGGAACGTCGAGCTGCCGCTCAAGGAGAAGGGGATCCCCCGGGCGCGGCGCGCGACGCTGGTGTCCACCGCGCTCGCCGCCGTCGGGCTGGCCGACGTGGCGGGCTCCTACCCCTGGCAGCTCTCCGGCGGCATGCAGCAGCGGGTGGCCATCGCCCGCGCCATGGCCTACGAGCCCTCCGTGCTGCTCATGGACGAGCCGTTCGCCGCCGTCGACGCCCAGACCCGCGCGGAGCTGGAGGACCTGATCCTGCGCGTGCTGCCGGGCCTCGGCACCACCACGCTCTTCATCACGCACGACATCGACGAGGCCATCTACCTCGGCGACCGCGTGATCGTCCTGTCGGCCTCGCCGACCGTCGTCCTGGACGACGTCAAGGTCGACCTGCCGTCCGAGCGCGACCAGCTCGCCACCCGCGCCCTGCCTCGCTTCGCCGAGCTGCGCGGCCACGTGTACGCGCGGATCCAGCGGGCCAAGGACGGCCCCGAGAACGCCCGGTGAGCTCCTGGCCACCGGTGATGCACCATGGAAAGGGGAATCATCGTGGAACTTCTCGACCCTAAGGTCTGGTCGGGGTCGGTGTTCGGCGGCGCCTGGACCGCCTCGCGCGCCGGGGACGCCCCGGTCGTCGCGCCGGCGACGGGCGCCGAGATCGGCCGGGCGGGCCTCGCCGGGGCCGCCGACATCGCCGAGGCGGCCGCCCGCGCCGCCACCGCCCAGCGCGACTGGGCCGCCGCGTCGTTCGAGGACCGGGCGGCCGTGCTCCGCCGCGCCGGGCGCCTGTTCGAGGAGCACGCCGAAGAGATCCATTGGTGGCTCGTCCGCGAGTCGGGCGCGGTCCCCGGCAAGGCGGGCTTCGAGACCCACGTCGCCGCCCAGGAATGCTACGAGGCCGCCGCGACCGCCTCCCAGCCCATGGGCGAGATCCTCCCGACGGCCAAGAAGCGGCTCAGCCTGGCCCGCCGCGTCCCCGCCGGGGTGGTCGGCGTGATCGCGCCGTTCAACGCGCCGCTGATCCTCGGCATCCGCTCGGTCGCCCCCGCCCTGGCCCTCGGCAACGCGGTCGTGTTCAAGCCCGACCCGCGCACCGCGGTCTGCGGCGGCGTCGTCATCGCCCGCGTCTTCGAGGAGGCGGGCCTGCCCCCCGGCGTCCTGCACATGCTGCCCGGCGGCCCCGAGGCCGGCGAGGCGCTGGTCGCCGACCCCAACGTCCGCGTCATCTCGTTCACCGGCTCCACCGCCGCGGGCAGGAAGGTCGGCGAGCTCGGCGCGCGGCACCTCAAGCGCGTCCACCTGGAGCTCGGCGGCAACTCCGCGCTCATCGTCCTCGACGACGCCGACCTCGACCTCGCCGTCTCCGCCGGGGCCTGGGGCTCGTTCTTCCACCAGGGCCAGATCTGCATGACCTCCGGCCGCCACCTCGTCCACTCCTCGATCAAGGACGCCTACGTCGAGCGGCTCGCCGCCAAGGCCGACGGCATGCCGGTCGGCGACCCCGCCACCGCCGAGGTCGCGCTCGGCCCGCTCATCGACGAACGCCAGCGCGACAAGGTGCACGCGCTGGTCACCGGCAGCGTCGAGGGCGGCGCACGGCTGGCCTCGGGCGGCACCTACGAGGGCCTGTTCTACCGGCCGACCGTCCTGGACGACCTCACCACCGCCGCCCCCGCCTACGCACAGGAGGTCTTCGGCCCGGTCGCCCCGGTCATGCCGTTCTCGTCCCTGGAGGAGGCCGCGGCACTGGCCTCCGACGGCGAGTACGGCCTGTCACTCGGCATCCTCACCCGCGACCCCATGAAGGGCCTGGCCCTCTCCGACCTCATCCCGACCGGCATCGTCCACATCAACGACCAGACCGTCGACGACGAGGCCGTCGCCCCCTTCGGCGGCGTCGCCGCCTCAGGCACCGGCTCCAGATTCGGCGGCACCCACGCGAACATCGAGGCCTTCACCGAGACCCGCTGGGTCACCATGCAGGGCGACATCGCCCGCTACCCCTTCTAGGACCTCATCCCGGCCGTGAGCGAAGGCCGGAACCTGCGATTCCTTCGAGTGGTCAGGCGAACACGACCGGTGTCCACGCCGTGCCGACCCGGAGCGCGAGTTCCGGCTGGAGCTCACCCCGCGACATCGGTTATCGATGGTGATCGGCGTGTCGCGCAGCGTAACATCGCCATGTGATCGCTCTTCAGTGGTTCATGGCGGGGGTCGTCGCCTTGGCGCCTGGGGCTCCGGGGCTCGACTCGGTCGCGTATCCCCTTGTCATCGGGCATCGGGGCGCGTGCGCCTATCGGCCTGAGCACACCGTGGCCGCCTACCGGGTCGCGGTTGAGGCGGGGGCCGACTATATCGAGCCGGATCTGGTTTCCACCAAGGATCATGTGCTGGTCGTCCGGCATGAGAACGAGATCTCGCAGACCACTGATGTGGCCGCGCATCCGGAGTTCGCGGGGCGTAGGACCGGCAAGAGTGTGGACGGGCGGCGGCTCGACGGGTGGTTCACCGAGGACTTCACGTTGGCCGAACTGCGTACTCTGCGCGCGGTCGAGCGTCTGCCCGCGTTGCGGCCTGGGAGCGCCGCGTTCGGCGGTACGGGCACGATCATGACGTTCGACGAGGTCGTGGCGTTGGCGCGGCGGTCGGGGGTCGGCGTGTATCCCGAGACCAAGCATCCGGGGTACTTCGCCTCCATCGGGCTTCCCCTGGAGGAGCCCATGCTCGCCACGCTCGCGCGGTACGGGTGGACCGAGCGGACCGATCCGGTGTTCGTCCAGTCGTTCGAGACCGCGAACCTGCGGGCGCTGCGCGGGAGGACCCGGCTGCGGCTGATCCAGCTCCTGGAGGCGACCGGCGCGCCGCGCGATCTGGTCGTCGCGGGGGACTCGCGCACCTACCGGGACCTGGCTACTCCCGCGGGGCTGCGCGAGATCGCGTCCTACGCCGACGGCGTCGGCGTGCACACGAACCTGGTCGCGCCCGTGGACGCCCGCGGCGCGCTCGGGGCGCCGACGACGCTGGTCGCCGACGCGCACCGGGCGGGTCTGGACGTGCACGTCTGGACGGTCCGGCCGGAGAACGTCTACCTACCCGCGCCGTTCAGGAAGGGGGACCCGGCGGCCCCGGGGTACGCCGCCGCGCACGGCGACGTGGCCGGGTGGCTCGCGCGGCTGTACGGCCTGGGGGTCGACGGCGTGTTCGCCGACGACCCGGGCGTGGCCGTGCGAACGCGCGACGCGCTCGCACGGCCGGTTCAGACCCTCTAGACCAGGGCCTCCGCGTCGAGTTGGCGTAGTTCGTCGGCGTAGCTGACCGAGACGCGGCGCATCACGCCGTCCTCGCTGATCGAGTACTGGCCGAGGCGCCACAGCGGGGGAGAGTAGGCGTGGATCGACACGCTATGTGCCGAGTGCCCGTTGATGCGGTGGATGTGCTCGGGGCCGAACGACAGGGATTCGCCCTCCGACACCAGCGTCTCGACGTGCGTGCCGCCGATGCGCGGGTTGGACTCCTGCAGGGTGCCCGCGACCACCCGGACCGCGCCCGAGGACACGTCGTGGTCGTGCCAGCCGGTGTCGTCCTCGGGGCGCCAACAGATGAGCCAGACGTCCACGAAGGAATCGCGGTGGAGGGAGGCGTAGTGGCGGGCCTCTCCGGTGTCGCCGAACGCCACGTGGTGCGACCACAGGTCCGGCCGGGCGGCGAGTTCTTCGACGAGGTCGCGCAGTTCACGCTTGTCGAGGAATCGCTCCGGCAGGGATTCCCAGCTCATCGGGGCACGGCTCCTTTCGTGTCGAGCAGGCGGGAAGGGTTGGTGACCGCGATCGTGTGCTCGGCCGCCTCGCCGAGCAGGGTTCGCGGTGGGGACGCGTACGGCGCGTCCGAGCCGAGGACGACGACCTCGACGCCGACCGCGCGGGTGATCGCGTCGATCGCCTGGTGGCCGTAGGAGGACGTCTCCAGGAAGGCGTCCGGGTCCACGGCGCCCCGCGAGGACCCGCCCCTGGCCATGTACCGCTCCACGTGCAGGGGGGCGAGCCCGGCGAGCAGGGCGAAGCAGACGCGCAGCCGCGGGTGGCGGGGCCGTCCGAACGCGCGGAAGGCGTACCAGGCGGCGTGCATCTGCTGGACGTACGGGACGACCGCGGGCCACCAGGCGGGGCTCTCGGACGTCGAGGCGGGGCCGGGGTGGACGAACAGGGGCAGGTCCCGGTCCTCCAGCAGGTCCAGCAAGGGGGCGGCGCGGGTGTATCCGGCGGCGTCCGGCAGGGCCGTCGCCGGGAGTTGCAGGCCCGCGAACCCGGCGTCCAGGGCCTTGGCCGTCAGGACGGGGTCGGGCTCGGTGACGCAGGTGGCGGCCCAGGCGCGCAGCGACGCGGGCAGCTCCCGCGCGCCCTCGTGGAAGGCGTCGATCAGGGGCCACGCCTCCTCGGGAGGCAGGTGTTCGACGCCGAGCGGGCTGGACAGGGACACGAGCGCGAGGTCGATGCCGTGCGCGCGGTTGAACTCCAGCCGCCGGCCGGGGTCGTGGCCGCGCGGATCCACCTCGTACGGCGGCTCGCCGTCGAGGTGCAGCGTCCAGCCGTCGAGGTACGGCGGCCGTGCCCGCCGGCGCAGCGCCTCGGCGAAGCCCGGTGTCCAGATGTGCTGGTGCACGTCGATGCCCATGTCACCTCCCATAGGTCACTATATCCGACAATCCCTATCGACATTGTCGGCATTGCTCAGGAGGGGTCTGTGAACCGGTTCACTGATACGTTTCAGTGAACCGCTTCAGAAGCGCCTCGTCAACAGTCCGCCACGCGCGTATCCCCTCGCAGAGCCGCGATTGCGCCTAAGCTGAAGTGATGTCGCGATCCCAGCCCCGCAAGCGCG
This sequence comes from Sphaerisporangium krabiense, assembly GCF_014200435.1. Taxonomy (NCBI): domain Bacteria; kingdom Bacillati; phylum Actinomycetota; class Actinomycetes; order Streptosporangiales; family Streptosporangiaceae; genus Sphaerisporangium; species Sphaerisporangium krabiense. The sequence goes on from NZ_JACHBR010000001.1 coordinate 4,085,184, forward strand.
CGACGATCCGCGAGGTGGCCCAGGCGACCGGCCTGTCACCCGCCGCGGTGTCGTACGCGCTGCGCGGCATGCAGGTCTCGGAGGAGACCATCGAGCGGGTCCGTCAGGCCGCCGCCGAGCTGGGGTACGAGGCGGACCCGATCGCCCGCGCCCTCGCCAGCGGGCGCACCGGCATGATCGGTCTGCTGTGCGGCTCGCTGGAGGACCTGTGGCAGCAGTCCCTGGCGATCGGCATCGGCAGGGCCCTGCGCGACAAGGACCGCTACGCGCTGATCCTCGACGCGGCGGGAGACCCGGCCCGCGAGCGCGTGCTGGCCGGTCAGCTACGCGACCAGCGCGTGGACGGCATGATCGTCCAGCCTGTCGACCCCGCGGCGCCCATGTGGGCCCAGCTCGCCGAGACCGTGCCGGTCGTCGCCATCGGCGACTCGCTCGCCGGCGCCAGGACCGCAGGCGAGGTGGTCTTCGACAACCGCGCCGGCGTCACGCTGGCCCTGGAATACCTGCGCGCCCGCGGCCACCGTCGCGTCGCCGTCCTCACCCCGACCCGGCCGAGCACACCCGACCGTCCCGCCGACCTGCACGTCATCGCCGAGGCCGACCGGCTGGGCCTCGACATCACGGTCGTCAACGCGCCCCACGGGCTTCCCGCGATCACCGACACCGCCCGGACGCTGCTCGCCGCGGACTCCCGGCCCACGGCGGCGTTCTGCTTCTCCGACTTCATCGCCTACGGGGTGTACGCGGCGGCGGCCGAGGCGGGGCTGCGCGTGCCGGAGGACATCTCGGTCATGGGCTACGACGACCATCCGATGTCCGGCCTGCTCACCCCGGGCCTGACCAGCGTCAACTGGGACATCGACGGCATCGTCCGGGCCGCCGTCCGGCTGGTGGCCGCGGCGGCGGACGGGCAGCCGCGCAGGCGCCGGGTCATGCAGGCCCCCGAGCTCCGCGAGCGCGGCTCGGTGCTGAGCCGCGGCTGATCCGCCGCCCCGGGGGCCGGTTCTCCTGGTCTTCCTCAGTCGTCGTTGAGGCCGAGCAGCATGTCCAGCAGCCAGCTGATGACGCCCACGAGCAGGGCCCCGAGCAAGGCGGCCCAGAAGCCCTCGACGTGGAACGGCAGGTTGAGCTGGGTGGCGATCCAGCTTGTCAGCAGCAGGAGGCAGGCGTTCACCACCAGGGCGAACAGTCCCAGCGTGAGCACATAGAAGGCGCAGCCGATCGTCTTGATGATCGGCTTGAGTACGGCGTTGACGAGGCCGAATATGAGCGCGACGGCGACGAGGGTGCCCACCGTCCGCGTGGCGGTGGTGTCCTTCACCGTGATCCCGTCGATCAGCTGCGTGGCCGCCCAGAGGGCGCCCGCGACCACAAGGATCTTGAGGATGATCTTCACACAGCCGATGGTCCCATGGGTCGCCCGTGCCGCGATAGGGCAGGGGTGCCCGGCACCCCAGGTCGGCATCGATTTCGTGCGGACGGTGGTGATCGTCTTGTCCCGCGATCTGCATATCCCGCTGATCGTGGGGAAAGGGGTGGAAAGGGGTGATACTCAATGGATCAGGATGAATTGGAGTCGCTGTCGCCCAGGGAGCTGCACGACAGGGCGGTGCACTACGCGGTCTCGCACGGCGACTTCGGCTTCCTGTGGGACCTGCTGAAGGCCATCCCCGCCGCCGAGGCGGCGAGCGGTCACACCGACGAGGCCGCGAGCGACCTCAGCCGGGTGTCCGCGCTGCTCAGCGACGCGGTCGCCTCCGGCGAAGGCGATCTCGGCGAGGCGCTCCGCCCCGTCTACGTCGCCTACCTGTCCAAACACCCGGACGCCTGACCAGGCGTCCACCGGCTCTAGGCTCCTGCCATGGCATCGGTGAATGTTGAGCGAACAGACGGCGGCTTCGTGGCCCGCAACGCCCGCGGCGCGGAGGTCGCCATCGGCGGTGGCGACGACCAGGGGGTCTTCACCCCCGTCGAGCTCCTGCTCGCCGCGGTGGGCGGCTGCAACATCGTCACGGTGGAGCCCCTCACCGCCCAGCGCGACCACCGGCTCGTGCGCCTGGCCATGACCGTCCAGGCCGACAAGGCCGAGTCCAACCTGCTCGGCACGGTCACCATCACCTACGACGTCGAGCTTCCCGAGGGCGACGACAAGGCCGGCGAGGTGTACCGCGCGGTGGCGCGGCGGGTGCACGAGAAGTACTGCACCGTGAGCCGCACCCTCCAGGAGGGCGTCGAGGTCGCGCTCGAACTGCCTGAATAGCCGCCTGCGTTTCCGGGTCCATCCGTACCCGGTCAACCCCTGGGACTCTGACCGAATCTATACCCTGCGATGACGAGCAGCTCAGGCCCCGGTATGTAGTGTTAAGGCAGGTCACAAGGGATGCGACCGGCATCCGGCGGGGCCTGCGAGATCTTTTCTGAAAGGACGCGGTGGGGGACCGCGTCCGTCAGCGGGACCGCCCGATGCGTTTGGGGGAAGGCATCGGCGCTGGACCGTTTGAGATCGGGGCCGGGCAGGCGGGGGACTGCCCGGCCCCGACACATTTCCCCCACCTTTCACTCACCCCCGTGCCCCTCGCCGGTCCCCGCGGGCCCGGCGTGGCCGCGCTCTCGCGCCTCTCGCGCGACGACATCCCTTGGGACGTGACGACACCGTCCTCTTTACTTACCGTCTTTACCCGCCATGCCCCTGGAGGGGCCTGCGGCCGGGGTGGGTTGCCGTCAGCGGGTGTCCGAAACGAGAAGTTCCTGCACATCAGGTAGATCTTCTAATACTTTCGGGGGATAACGTTGGCTTTGTCCTGACTAAGTGGGTAAGGTCTTAACCCAAGACGGGCGGTGACCTGGTCTTCAGCCCGAAGGCCGCCGTCCGCAGTCGAGTCTCCAAGGCCGTACGAGGCCGAGGGGAGCCGGGGACCCACGTCCTTTGGGGTGAATCCGCGCCAGCGGTAGGGAGCTACTCCAAGCCCGAACCCGTCAGCTAACCCGGTAGACGTGATTGGAGAGGAGACCGAGTGGAGCACCCCACTCCGCGGAGCCCATTCCCCGGGCTACCATAAGCCCCGGATCTTCGCCGTCAGAAGCGGCGGACAAGTCGGCTCGTAGCAGCCGTCCACCGGGCGACATCTTCGCACTCGCCCTCTGTGACGTCGTGGCGAGAACGCCACAGCCCTACTTGCACCTGCTTGCACCACACGGAACGCGCCGGTACGGCGATGGGCCCATGGCCCCGCCGACCCCTAGAGACAGCGCTTTCCACCCCCGTACCGGCGCCCGGCGCGCCCGGAGTGCGGCCTTTGTCTTCTGATGAAAGATCCGATCTCCCCATGACTTCTTTCGCGGTACCCCCTACCTGGCGACCGATGTCCTGTATTCTCGGCGCCTGCCTCGCAGCCACCACCGCCTTCGGCGCCACCACCGTCGCGGCCCACGCCGACGACACCGCTCCGACGCCCGTCGCGACCGTCGAGGTCGGCAAGCCCATCCTGCTCAAGGGCTCCACCAAGGCCTCCTACTTCTGGGACGACGCCTCCGGGCGCATGGGGGACACCGGCCTCCCCGCCATCGGCAAGCCGATGCAGAAGGGCCTGTTCGCCAGCCCGAGCTGGCCGCTCGGCACCGAGGGATACGTGTTCTACAAGGGCAAGAAGGCCCCGTTCTTCATCGGCGACCGCGGCCCCGGCATCCCCTCCAACAGCGGCGTGATGCTCGACATCGACGGCAAGACCTTCGCGGAGCTGACCGGCGGCGCCTTCAGCGACACCACGCTCACCGTCAAGGGCTTCGACGCCGGCCACATCAACGTCGAGTACGTGATCACCAAGTGGGGCGACGGCGTCGGCAAGAAGAACTACCCGGTCCCGTTCTCGACCGGCGCCTGGGGCGTCCGCGACGCTAAGCCGGCGTCCCCGCCCCCCACCCCCGTCACCCTCGCCGGCCAAGGCGGCTGACGCCCCCGAGATCGCGGAGCCCCCGATCGGCGGGGCTCCCCGCGAGGCCCGGCTACGCCCGCCGCCCGATGTGCGGAGCCACGCGGGGACTGCTAAAGTCGCCGTAGCCGAATGCGCCGCTAGCTCAGTTGGTTAGAGCAGCTGACTCTTAATCAGCGGGTCCGGGGTTCGAGTCCCTGGCGGCGCACCGGAAGAAGGCCCAGGTCGTACGACCTGGGCCTTCTCATTTCCGCCGGTCATGCGATCGTTGCCAAGAGATCTGTTGGAGCCCGAGGGTCAGGTGTACCCGAAAGTCGGGTGTCTCGGGCTCCCGGAACATCGTCGGTGATCTGGCCGCCATGGAAGGGCCGCGATGGCCGTGGCGGTGCCCGGTCAGGTCGAGGTGTGCGCGTGAGAGACGAGAGAGCAGCGCAGGTGGCGCAGGGCGTCTTCGGCCCGGTTGAGAATGGCCGAGTGGATGGCCTGGAGATCCGGTCCCGGCTCGACGCCGAGGTCGCCCACCAGGACCGCGCGGGCTTGGCCGAAGGTGTCCAGCGCGCCGACCAGATCTCCGGCGAAGTAGCAGGCCCGGGCCAGTTGTCCCCACGAACGTTCTCGGTAGGGGTGGTGGGCGAGAACGGCCCGGATGTGGGGGATGAGCACGCTGTGCCGTCCCAGTTGCAGGCGGACCTCGGTGAGATCCTCCTGCGCCGCGACCCGTAGCCGGTTGTGGGCCCCCAGCCATTCCATGAGGCTGCCGGCGCCGGACACGTCAGGGCCTCCGGCCGGTCCGCGCCACAGGGCCAGTGCGGCCGACAGCTTGGCCTCCGCCTCCCGCACCTCGTTGGTCGCCAGCGCGGTCTGGCCGTCGTCGAGGAGCCGGTGGAAGACGAACAGGTCGATCTCGCTGGGGGAGATGTTGAGGCGGTAGCCGCCGCTGCCCTTGCCACCGCGGACGGAGGTGACCGTCTCGCTGCACACTCCGGCGTGACGGAGGATCTTGCGTAGGTGACTGATGTAGGTGCGGATGTTGCTCGCCGCGCCGCTCGGGACCTGGTCCCAGATCAAGGTGGCGAGCTGTTCTTGCGTGACTTCCTGCCCGACGTGCAGCGTGAGGGCTGCCAGTACGCTGCGGGCTCGATGTTCCAGGGCTTGGGTTCGCTCTTCTTCGCCATGAACGACGACGGGGCCTAAGAGGCCGATGAGCATGCTCTATTCACCCCTGTCAATATCGGTTGCGGTGTCAAAATACGCATTGTTGCCAGCACGGATGTCAGTATGAGGACAGCCGTGTGAACGCCGCAAGCGCTCGACCGGCTTGTCTACGGGGCGTACGCATCTGATTCCATACGGTCTGAGCTGCTGGTATCTGAGGCCAGGCCCATGGCCGCCCCGGCACCGAACGCCCCGGCCGCTCCCGTGAACCCCTCGCCCGGCGAATGGTCATGCGTTCGCCATGCGGATCATGAGGATGATGGTGACCGCATCGCGATCAAGGATGCGCCCTGGCATCGATGCTGATCAGGAGCGTGCTGCATGAGGTTGTTCGAGGCGGCTCCACGGGGGACGAGCGTTCCCGCCTCGCTGGCGAGCATGGGAAGGCTGGTGTCGGCCTACGGCCTGGTGTCCACGCTGAGCTGGCTGCCCGTCACCGAAGGGGAGAGTAGTTTCCCCATCTTCTCTGGATCGTTGGGCAATCCGGGCGCGGTACTGGCCGCGCACCGGGATTGGGAGCACGACCCGTCGTCCGGCAATTTCGACGGCGCGGGCGGAGCACTGGACCCGGAGATCGCCGCCCATCTGGCGGTGGCCGAATCGCTGGAGCGCTACAGCTCGTGCGCCTGGCACCCGGACGCGACGATCTGGGCCACCGCGGAGGAGCTGGGCGAGGACTGCATCCCGCCGGACGGCTGGCCGAGCCTGTCCCGGCGTGAGTACGCCGACCCCAGGTGCGGGCTGGTGCCCCCGGACCCGAGGATTCCGCTGCGCTGGGTGGAGGCGTACTCCCTGACCAGGGGCCGCAAGGTGTACGTCCCCGCGTCGCAGGTGTATTTGAAGTACCCGCCGGAGTCGGCCGCCGAGCGCCACGTCCACCCGATCTCGACCGGGTGCGCCGCCCACTCCGAGCCGATCGCCGCGGTGGTCAACGGACTGCTGGAGGTGGTGGAGCGCGATTCGATCTCCCTCACCTGGCTGCAGCGGCTGCGCCTGCCCCGCCTGGAGTTCGACCTCGGCGAACTGGCCCCGGAGCACCGGGCGTTCGCCGAGCGCGCCGCGAACCACAACACCCGGGCCGTGATGTTCGACGCGACCACCGACCTCGGCATCCCGGTGATCTACGGGCTGGTGCTGGCCGACCACGATCCGGTGATCGCCCAGACGGTGGTGGCCACCTGCGATGTCGACCCGGGCCGGGCCATCGCCAAGTGGTACAGGGAGGCGGCCTCGCTGCGGATCGCGCTGCGGGCGCTGGCGGGTGACGAGAGGAATCCGAACGTGGCCCCGGAGGACACGCTGAGCGTGACCGGGGGCGCCCTGCTGGCCGGCTCGCCGGACAAGCGGCATCTGTTCGACTTCCTGCTGGAGGGGGATCGGCCGGTCCACCGCCTGGCCGACCTGCCCACTCCGCCCGCCGGGGCCGGCGACCGCCAGGTGCTGGCCTGGCTGCTCGAACGGTTGCACGCCGCGGGCTGCGAGGTGGTGGTGGCCGACATCACCACCGACGAGGCCCGCCAGGTCGGGGCGCACGTGGTGCGGGTGATGGTGCCGCAGGCGATGCCGCTGAGCTTCATGCACCGTGCCCGCTACCTGGGACACCCGCGCCTGTACGAGGCTCCCGCGGCGATGGGCCACCCGGTGCACGCCGAGGCCGACGTCAACCCCCACCCCCAGCCGTTCGCCTGATCGACCGCGTAAGGAGAGCCGTATGCCGCCTGACCTGCGTCGCCATGCCCTGATCCTCGCCTCCGGCCCGTTCGGGCACGCGGTCGCCGACCGGCTGCGCTCGAGAGAACTGCCGGAACTGGACGAGGTGACGGTGCAGCCGGCCGACCACGGCACGCATCCCAGCCTGTGGCCCCGCGCCGACCTGCTGGTCTTCGCCACCTCACACGAGCGGCCGCGCGTCAGCGAGGCGATCGACGAGAAGGCGTTCATCTGGCGCCTGCCGTGGCTGGAGATCTGCGCCGAGCCGACCGAGGTGAGGGTCGGCCCGGTGGTCACCCCCGGCCGTACCGCCTGCCACCGGTGTTTCGTCAACCGGCGTCACCAGCACCGGCGCTCGATCTTCACCCCGGCCGCCGGCGACGAGCATCCGACCGGGTTCGCCGCCCACCATGTCGGGATCACCGCGGCTCTGGCCCGTCAGGCGATCGCCGAGGCTCTGGACGGCCCGGCCGGGGGCGCGATCGGGGGCACGGTGCGCCGCCTGAACCTGGTCACCGGCGCCTTGGGCTCGTCCGCCGTCGTGGCGGGGGACCGCTGCCCCCGCTGCAGAGGAACGTCGGACAGCGAGGAACTGTGGCGCGAGCTCGCCGAGGCGACGCGGGCGGCCACCGGAAGGGCGGGTGCGTGATGGCGGACGATGTTCTGACGGCCGAGCGGATCGGCGCCGTCGCGAAGTGGGACCCCCAACTGCGCATCCCGGTCAGACCCCGGGTCCGGCGCGGCCTGGTGATCGCGGTCGGGGCCGGCGAGGTGGCCGTGGAGGGAGGCCCGAAGCGGCAGCTCTTCCGCGGGGCCTCGGCGACCGAGTTCCTGCCCAGGCTGCTGGAGGCGTGTACCGGCGAGCGGTCGCATGCCCGGCTGGCCGAGGAGCTGGAGGTCCCCGAGGAGATCGTCTTCAAGGCGCTGTCGCTGCTGTGGACGTGCGGCGTGGTGGAGGAGGCCGCTCCGGAGACGCCCCTTTCCGCGCCGGTGCCTGATCCCTTGGCGGACGTGCTGTCGCGGCTGGGCGATTCGACCGGCGCCAACCCGGCGTGGGAGCAGGCCGTGGCGCGGCTGCGGTCGGCGCGGGTGGAGGCGTTCGGCGACCCCGAGCTGATCCGCCTGCTGGACGCCGAGTTGTCGGACTCGCTGACGATCCAGCCTGCCGCCGACGTCGTGCCGAGGGCGGACACCACGTTCGTGGTCAGCCTGGGCATGGCCGGCCGCGAACTGGCCGAGCACTGTTGGGACAAGAACATCCCCCTGCTCCGGCTGCGCCTGTCCGGCCGCCGGGCGATCCTCGGCCCGCTCACCCAGCCGGGCCTCAGCCCGTGCCTCGACTGCCAGGCCGCCGAGGACGGGCTGGACGAGCGGGACGCGACGGCGGCGGACGCCGGGCTGGCGGTGGCGCTGTTCGCCCGCGAGCTGTTCGCGCTCATCTCGCGGGCCGTCCCCTCGACGCTGCCGATCCGGTGGCGCTCGGTCGACCTGGAGACCCTCGGCCACGCGGAGTTGTCGGCGGCGACCAGGCCGGGCTGCCCCCGCTGCTCGATCGCCGGTGGCCCGGCGGCGGAGCGGGCGTCGCTCGCGGCACGCTACGAGGCGGCGGTGAGCCTTCCACCGAAGGCGTTCGCCGACATCAAGGCCCACCAGATGCATTACAAGCCGTCGAACATCGCCCTGCAGAGCAGGTCGAAGACCTGGCCGGTCGCGCCGTGCGTCGCCCTGCCCGTGCCGCGACCCGAACGGCTGGCCGACCCCACCCCCTCCGGGAAGATCACCGGGGAGGAAACGGCGCTGTTGCTCGCCACGGTCGCGGGAATCCAGGGCGTCAACGATCAAAGGGTGCAGCGGTGGACCGCCTCGGGCGGCAACATCGGCTCGGTCACCGCCTACGCGGCGGTGCGGGACGTGCCGGGGATCGAGCCGGGCCTCTACGGCTACGTCCTGTCGGAGCAGCGGCTGGCGTGGCTGTCGCCCGAGGTCGGCGCGGTGGGCGGGGACGCGCCGTTGACGATGGTGCTGACCGGCGACTTCGCCAAGGTCGCCCAGAAGTACGGCCCCTTCGCGCTCCGCATCGTGCTCCTGGACTCCGGCTGCGCGCAGGCGACCGCCCGCGAGGTGGGCGGGGCTCTCGGCCTGCGCCTGGACTTCCGGCTCCACTGGGATGACGCCTCGATCGGCCATGCCCTGAACGTCAGGCCCGACAGCGAGCCGATCACGGCCGTGATCGACTTCTCGACCCCGATCGGAGGCGCCCGGTGAGCGGACCGCTGGACCTGGCGACCGAACTGATGACCTCCTTCTCCGCGCCGCCGCCCGCGCGGGCCGGCCAGGTGCGCCGCGACAGGCCGGACCGGGCCGGCCTGGGAGACACGATCACCTTCCCGGTGACCGGCCACCCCCGCTCGGACCTGCTGAGCACGCTACGGCGGCGCCACTCCACCCGGTTCTACTCCGGCGAGGCGGTCGACGCCCGCCTGCTGGCCGACGTGCTCGCCCGCGGCCTGGTCGACGACGCCGACTCCTGGGCCGCCGAGCACGAGTGCTGCCCGTTGAGCCTCGACGTCGTCGCCTTCCGGGTGGACGGGCTGGAGAGCGGCATGTACGCCCTGGATCCGCTCGCCTTGTCCTTCACCGCCCTGGCGCCGCTGCCCCCGCGGGAGGCGCTGCGCGACATGACGATCCAGAGCGAGTTCTGCGACTCGGCCGCGATCATCACCGTCACCGGTGACCTGGAGCACGCGGCCGAGACGCACGGCGGGCACGGCTACCGGATGCTGATGACCCGTGCCGGAGCCGCCGCCTACGCGGCGTGGCTGGAGGCGGTCGCCTGCGGCCTGGTCGGCACGGTGTTCGCCGGGTTCATCCCCTCCTCCGTGCGCGTTCCGCTGCACTGCGACGGGTCCTCCCGCCACCAGCTGTTCGCCCTGGCCCTCGGTACTCCGGCCGGGGCGAACCCCGAGATCGGCGCCGGCGGAACGGCCGCCGGCCACGACGCCTCTGAAAGGAGGTGACACGCATGGCAGAGAAGCTCGACCTGTACGCGCTGGGTGACTCGCTGGAGCTGGAGACCCTCGCCGAGGGCGCCGCGCTGGCGTCGGTATCCAGCGGTGGCACGGCGTCCACGGCTTCGTGTCCGGCCACCAGCGCCTCCTCGCTGTCCTGCTTCTCCAGCTACACCTGATCGGCAAGGAGGTGATTGTGATGGCCCTCGACCTGCACGCCGTCGAACTGCCCGACGGCGCCCTGTCGAGCGAGCGGATGCCGGACGGAGTGGCGCTGGGCACCTACAGCTCGATGTCCACGGTCGGCACGATGAGCTGCCCGGTCAGTTCTGCGACCTGCGCCATGACGGTCGGGTGCGCGGGCTGACCGCGCCCCACCAGGAGGTATCCATGCACTCGCTCGACCTGCACGCGGTGGAGCTGCCCGCGGACGGACTGCTCATCGAGAACATGCCGGAAGCGGCGGCACTGGCCACGTGGGGCACCTCGGGAACCGCGTCGACCGCCAGTTGTCCCTTCAGCACCGCGAGCACGGCGATGACCGCCGGAACCGCGAGCTGAAAGCGCCTTTTCCCAGAAGGGGGGTGAACACCATGAAGCTCGAACTTTACGCCATCGACGGCGACCTCGGCATCGAGGAACTGCCGCAGGCCAACGCGCTCGGCAGCTGGTTCTGCGCCAGCTCCGCCTCGACCGCGTCGTGCCCCGGCACCTCGGCGGCGACCGCCAGCACCGCTTCGACCTTCGGCTGATCCATGCCGGCACTTCACACGATCCGAAAGGGAGGTCACACGATGTCTCACCACTTCGACCTGTACGCGCTGGACGTCGAACTGCCCGTCGAGCCGTTGCCGGAGGCCGCCGCACTGGGCGTGCCCATCTCGACGCTGGGGACCTTGGGGTGTCCCGCCAGCACCGTAGGCACCTGGGCCTGCCGTTAGTCCCGCCAGGCGGGCACACCGCCTGAGAAGCGGCGGACGAGCCTGACACCAGGCCGGCCGCCAAATCCCCGTAGGGAGGTGACCACCATGTCCGACCGGTTCGAGCTGTACGCCCTGGACCAAGACCTCGGCATCGAGGAGCTGCCGCAAGGCGACGCGCTGGGCTGTTTCGCGTGCGCGGCCACCGCGTCGACGGCGTCGTGCCCGGCGACCTCGGCGTCCAGCCTCAGCACCTCGTCGACCTACGGCTGATCCCCCGGGCGAGACGCGCCGGCATCGGCCGGTCGCCGCACGGCGCCGTCCCGCCCGGAGCCGCCTGCGTGACGACGCGAAAGACGTCGCAGGTCGGGGCCACCTAACCATGGCCCCGATCTGCGGCGCAACTCCTCGACCGGGGGTCGCCGCACCCCACAGGCGGCGGTTCCCGGTGCCCGCACGTGCGCCGCACCACTCCATGCCCTCATCGCGGAGGATCCACCCGTGCCCATCGCCTCGCCGAGACTCCGCCAGGAGCTCGAGGTCATCCGCGGAATGGACGACATTCCGCTGATCTTCGACCCGGTGACCGGCAGCTACCATCGCATCACCCGCGCGGGCGAGGTGGTGCTCTCCTATCTCGACGGCTCCCGCACCCGCGAGGAGCTGGTCGAGCTGTTCGCCGGCGACGACACCGGCCACGCGGAGAAGCTCCGCGCTCAGATCGACGGCTTTCTGGCCACGCTGGAGTCGTCCGGGCTGCTGGACGGCACCGGTCCGCCGCCGGGTGCCGGGCAGGCGGGCAGGCGCGTCAAGACCTCCCGGATGATGCCGCGCGTCGTGATCACCAGGAAGCTGCCGGTGCTCCTGGAGCCCGTGGCGGGCGTGCTGCGCCGGATGTCCGCCACCGTGCTGGTGGGCGTCTTCGCCGTGGGCGCGATCGCCGGTTTCTGCCTGGGCCTCACCACGCTGTTCACCAGGATGCCGAACCTGACGCACATCATCGGGCCGCCGTTCCTCGTGGCCGCCGCCCTGCAGTTGCTGCTGGTGCTGTGCCACGAGACCTGCCACGCCCTGGTGGCGCAGGTGCTGAAGGTGCCGGTGCGCGGGCTCGGGGTGGCGCTGCTGTTCTACTTCATGCCGGTGGCGTACGTGGACCGCACCGACGCCTACCGGCACAAGGGCAAGGGCGGCCGGATCACGCTGGCCATGGCGGGCGTCATGTCCGACGGCTGGTGGTGCGGCGTCGTCGGCCTGGTCGCGCTGAACACGCACGGCTTCGTGCAGCAGTCGCTGGCCTTCCTGCTCGCCATGCAGCTCATGGGCCTGGTGATCAACCTGAATCCGTTGTTGCCTTCCGACGGTTTCGTGGCGCTGGAGACCGCGTTCGGGTCGGTGGACGCCCGGGGCCGCGCGTTCACGCTGATCAAGAGCCGTCTGCTCCGGCGTGAGCCGCCGGCCTATCTGGCGGCGCTGTCGCGCGGGAAGCGGGCCGGGCTGACGCTGTACGGCGCGATCTCGGCCGCCTACACCTGCCTGGTGGCCTACGGCGCGTTCCGGGGCGTCCCGGCCGTGGTGGGGATGGCCGTCAAGGCGGTGCAGGGATGACCGGCGCCACCGCGGGCGGCGGGCGGCGTCCGGTCCTGTCCGGGCCGGTGATGACGCGCGTGGGCGGGGTGCCGGTCGACGCGCTGGACATCGTCGGCGAGCCGACCCGGCGGCTGCTCGCGGACGTGGCCCGCACGGGGCGGCGGCTGGCGGAACTGGCCGGCCCGCTCAACGACGCCCTGTACGCCGTGGTCCCGCGGCTGGACGACGATGTGGCGCTGCGGCGCGAGGTGCTCGCGGGCAGGCGCGCCCTGCACCGGCTGCGAACCCCGCGATGGACGCCGGAGACGATCGAGAAGGTCGTCACCCTGCTGGACGAGCCCGCCGGTGACCTGCTGCGGACGTGGGTGCGTCTGTCGCAAGAGCGGACCGCCACGCTCGGCGAACTCTCCGTCCAGGTGGAGCACGACCGGGAGGCCGCCCTGCGGATCCTGCGCGCCGCCCTCGACGACCCGGGCGTCATGGCATCGATGGCGATCGCCGCACCCGACTGGGTGCGGCACGGCAAGATGGAGGCGGCCACGCCGCGCACCGTGAAGACGTTGTACTCCTACGTCTCCCGGGCCGCCGTGAAGACCAGCCCGTTCTCGGGGCTCACCACGGTGGGCGTGGCCGGGGCCAGGGCGGAGGGGCGGGCGCTGAGCCGCACCGCCGTCGCCCTGGCGATGCTCGCCGCGCAGCGTCTGGCCCGCGACCCGGCCACCGCCGCGCTGCTCCGCTACCGGGGCGCCCCCGTCCGGCCCGGCGGGCGCGACGCGCCGGGCGGGCTGTTGCTGCACGGCGAGACCGTCAATGCCGGCGGGGTGGTGTGGCGGTCGGATCGGGTGATGGAGGCCGACCACGCGGCGCCGTGGCTGGCCGGTCTTCCCGGCGGGGACCTCACGCTGGCGACGGTGCTGGACCACCTGGGCGGGGCCGATCCGTTCGCCCGGTTCCGCCGCCTGCTGGACGCCGGCGTGCTGACGATCGTGCAGCCGTGGCGGCAGGGCGAGGATCCGCTGGCCGTGCTGGCCACGCTCATGGACGGCGTTCCCGCCGGCCCGATCGGCGCGGACGAGCTGCGCGCCGCCCACACGCGCGGGGCACAGGCCAATCGGGCGAGCGCGAAGGAAAGGCTGGCGGCGCTGGCGGACCTGGACCGGTTCGCCCGCGCCTGGGCGCGGCCCTCCCACGGCAGACCCGCCCCGTCGGCGTTGCTGTACGAGGACCGCGAGGCCGATGGCGACCTGCCCGACGTCACCGCGCACGAGCCGGTCGCGGAGGACCTGCGGGCGCTGGGCGAGAGGATGCGGCCCGCCATCTTCCGATCTCACGTCTACGACCTGCTGGTGGACTCCTTCGTCGCCGAGTTCGGGGCGGGCGGGGTGTGCGATGATCCGCTGGGATTCCTCCTGCGGCTGTCGATCGAGCGTGACGCCAACCCGCCGCTGGACGCCGCGATCGCCGCCGACCTCACCCGCCGCGGTGACCCGGGGGAGCGGGCCTGGCTCCCGGTGGGGCCCACCAGCGCCCCGCCGTCCGCCGCGGTGCTGTTCCAGCTCGCCGCCGACGGCCACGACAGCGTGGCACGCGGAAACCACCGGTTGGTGGTCAACCAGTTCAGCGCGGGCGGCGGCGGCCTGTTCAGCCGGTTCACCGGCCTGCTGGGAGAAGGGTTCCGGGACCGGCTGCGCGAGCACGTCATCGCCACGCGGCCGGGTGTGGCGTGCCGGGAGTTCGTGGTCTGGAGTGACTGCAACACCGCCCAGGCCATGTGCGGCGGGTTGTTGCCGCCACTGCTGCTTCCGGGCGAACCGGCCGCCGAGCACGCGATCACGCTGGATGACACCCGCCTGGTGCACGACGCGGCGACGGACACCCTGTCGCTGGTGGACCTGGCCGGCGAGCCGATCGGCCTGGCGTACCTGGGGCTGGTCCCGCAGCACACGCTGCAGTCCTATGTGCGGCTGCTGGCGGTGCTGGCCGACCCGTGGGTGAACGGCTCCTCCGATTCCGACTACACGATGACCCGGATGCCGGAGCTGATGGCGGGATGCCACCCCGAGCAGGTGGTCGCGCTGCCGCGGGTGAGCGAGGGGCGGCTGGTGCTGCGGCGTGCCTCCTGGCTCGCGCCGGTCGCCTCGCTGCCGCTGCCCCGGGCGGGTGAGTCGGACGCGGATCTGGTGGTGCGGATGGACGCCTTCCGCCGCGCGCACGGAATGCCGGAGGAGGTGTTCGTCCACCAGGTGGGCGGCCAGGGCTTCTACAGCGCCGCGCACCGCAAGCCGCTGTGGGCCTCGTGGGTCTCTCCGACCTCCGGCGCGGTGCTCGCCGGGTGGCTGGACGCCGCCACCACGCACGTCCGGATCACCGAGGCGCTGCCGGACCGCCGGATGCAGCCGCAGCGAGACGACCAGGGGAGACGGCGGGCGAGCGAGCACGCGGCGGTCCTGGTCTGGCCCAAGGAGCACACCCCATGAGCGCACGTCAGGACTGGTGGTACGTCCGCGCCTATCCCGGCGACGCGACGCTGATGGACCGGGCGGCCGAGACGCTGCTGCCGTGGCTGCGCGATCTGGCGGCCCGCGAGGGGGCCGACCGGTGGTTCTTCGTCCGCTATTGGGATCTCACCGGCCACCACCTGCGGCTGCGGCTGCGGCTCGGCGCCGATGCCGCCGACCGGCTGCACGGCCGCCTGGACGACGTGGTGGGCCTGCTGCGAGGTCTCCCGGCCGCCGGGGAGGCCCGGCGGCTGGTGACGGGCGCGGCGCCGATGGGGACGGGCGGCGCCAGGCACGCCACGACCTGCCTGTACGCGCCGGAGCTGGCCAAGTACGGCGGCACGCGCGGGGTCGGCCTGGCCGAGGAGCTGTTCACCGCGTCCAGCGCGTGGATCGCCGGTAACTCCCTCATCGGCTTCGACCAGCCGGGCGCGCGGGCGCGGCTGGCGGTGACGTTCATGCGAGGGCTGATCGAGGCCGCGCTGCCCGCGGCCGGGCACCAGGAGTTCTGGGCGGCGCACCGCCGCCAGTGGGGCGGTCAGCTGCGCGTGCTGGTGCGCACCCAGCCGGAGCTGAACGCCTTGCTGGGCCGGGTGGCCGACGGCGTCGCGCAGGCCGAGGACGTCACCGGCCGGCTGCGGCACGGCCTGGACGAGCACGTCGGGCAGGTGGTGGCGGCGCTCGACCGGGCCGAGAGGGAGGACAACCCGGTGCCCCGGCCGGTGCTGCTCCTGCACTACCTGCACATGGAGATGAACCGCTGGGGGTTCGTCCCCGCCGAGGAGTGCGGCCTCGGCGTCCTCGCCGCCTCCACTGGCTGAATTCCGCTCCGGCAAGTAGTTGCCGCTTTGGAAAGTACTTGTCAGAATGGAACACGGTAAGCGTTCCCTGACGTGAAGAGCCGGGAGGAAACCCGTGCCTGATGAGGCCGTGTTATTCGAGCAAGTCGTCAAGCGTTACGAACGCGACGGCGCGACCTTCAACGCCGTCGACCACATCGACCTGAGCGTCCACGCCGGCGAGATCTTCGGCCTGCTCGGCCCCAACGGAGCCGGGAAGACCACCGGCATCGAGATGATCGCGGGGCTGCGGGTCCCCACCTCGGGCGTCGTCAGAGTGCTCGGGCTCGACCCGGTCGCCCACCGCGACGAGCTCCGCCAGGTCCTGGCCGTCCAACCCCAGCACGCCGCCCTGTTCGACCAGCAGACCGTCACCGAGTTGCTGCGGCTGTGGGCCTCGTTCTACCCCAAGGCCGACCGGCCCGAGCAGGTGATCGCCCGGCTGGGCCTGACCGAGTCGGCGAACGTGCGCGCCGCCGAACTCTCCGGCGGCCAGCGGCAGCGGCTCCTGGTGGCCACCGCGCTGATCTCCCGGCCCCGGCTGCTGGTCCTGGACGAACCCTCCACCGGCCTGGACCCGAGCGCCCGCCAGGAGCTGTGGGGCGCCGTCCGGTCCCACCGGGCCGGCGGCGGCACCGTGCTGCTGTCCACCCACCTGATGGAGGAGGCGGCCGGCCTGTGCGACCGGGTGGCGATCCTGCACAAGGGCCGGGTCGTGGCCTGTGGCACGCCAGGTGACCTGGTGCGGGAGCATGCCCCCGAGCGACAGTTGATCTTCGACGTGGACCCGGACGCCGACCTGACGCCGCTGCGCGCGCACGCGGGGGTGACCCATCTCGTGGAGGACCGCGTCAACGGCCGGCTGCGGGTCACGTTGTCCACCACCGACGCCGACGCGCTGCTCGGCGTGGTGTCCGGCCCCCTCGGCGGACGCCGGATCCAGGTGAAGGACGCCGGGCTGGAGGGCGTGTTCCTCCGCCTCACCGGTTCGGCGTTCGCGCCCGCCGACGAAGCCCTCCAGGAGGCGTGATGTCCGTCGTGACGCGTGAACTGATCGGATTGCACCGCCGCGAGCTGATGCGCGACAAGCGCTACTTCTGGTTCGCCCTGTTCTTTCCGTTCGGCATGATGGCCATCTTCCTGGCGATCGGCAGGCTCATGCCCAGAACGGAGGGCGCCCCGAACTTCCTCCAGCTCCTCACCCCGATGGCGCTGTTCCTGGCGGTCACCTCCACCTCGCTCATCGTCACCTCAGGGTCGCTGGCGAACATGCGCGCCAAGGGCGCGCTGCGGTTGCTGGGCACCACCCCGGTCGGCCGCGGACGCCTGCTGGCCACCCACATGGTGGTGCGGATCGGCATGCTCCTCGTCCAGGCCGCGGCCCTGCTGGCGATCGCCACCGTGGCCGCCGACCTGGACCCGGGGCGCGTCCCGGTCCTGTTCGGCGTCACCTTGCTGGGAATGGTCATGTTCGGCGGGATCGGCTACCTGATCGGCGGCCGGATGAACTCGCCGGACGCGGCGACGAACGTCGGCAACGTGGTCCAGCTGGCCGCCCTGTTCCTGTCCGGCCTGGCCTTCCCGCTCTCGTTGATGCCCGACGCCGTGGCGAGCGTGTTGCGCATGCTGCCGACGACGTTCTTCGCCGACCTTCTGCTCGGCCAGATGCCCGGCGCGTCCCCTTATCATCCATCGTGGCTGTCGATCGTCGTGGTCGTCGGGACCGGCCTGCTCGCCGCCGCGGTCGCGATCGGCACCTTCAAATGGGACCAGGGGGAGGGACGCCGCGCATGAGCGAGGACGGCAACGCCCGGGAGTCGCTGGACCAGGCCGCCTACCTGGCCGGCCGGCTGCGCGCGCAGGGCCGCTGGCACCTGTGGGGCATCGCCCTGCTCGGTGTGATCGTCTTCGTGGCGATCCTCGCCAGCGGCATGCTGCTGGAGCAGCCCGCCCAGCTGTCGGGGTTCATGGTGGCGCTGGTCGCCATGATGCTGATGGTGATCTACACCAGCACCCGCCGGGTGATCCCGCGCCACCACAAGATCCTTTATTCGGTCGCCTTCCCCCTCGGCGCGCTGTTGATGGCCCTGACCACGACGCTGGGGCCGGTGCTCTTCCCGCACGTGCTGTGGTGGTGGACGGCCGGCGCGACCGCCTCGACCCTGCCGTACTGGGCCGTCATCGTCGCCAACCGGGTCACCGGCGACCGGGCCGGATGATGATCCACCCCCGCAAGGACCTCGACCCGGTCATCCACGCGCCGGTGCGGTTCTCCATCATGGCGGCGCTGGCGGCGGTGGACGAGGTGGACTTCAAGACCCTCGCCGAGGCGATCGAGGTGTCGGACTCGGTGCTGTCCAAGCAGCTGTCGGTGCTGACCGACGCCGGGTACGTCAAGCCGCGCAAGATGTTCGTCGGCAAGTTCCCCCGCACCTACGCCGCGCTCACCGGCGCGGGCCGCACGGCCTGGACCCAGCACCTGACGGCCCTGCGGGAGATCGCGGGAGACCTCTGACCCCCTGCGCCGGCCGGGGAGCGGTCGGGTCCACGGGCCGGGCGCGCACTCGACACCCTGCCTCGCGGATGGCTGCGGATCGGCGGCCGGTTCGTGATGCTTCTCTAGTCCTTGGGCCAGTGGCCCGCGAGGCGGGCGATGCGCAGGCCCGCGTGCAGGTCCAGGCGGAGCGCGCTGTCGGTGATGTCGTAGCCGACGATCTCCCTGATGCGGTCCAGCCGGTAATAGAGCGTGCTGCGGTGGACGCTCAGCCGCCGGGCCGTGCCCTGGATCTCGCCGCCGCACTCCAGGTACGCCTCCAGCGTCCCCGCCAGCTCGACCCCGTGCGGCGACGCCAGGAGCCGCTGCACCGCGACCGGAAAGTCCTCCCGGGTCAGCCGTTCCAGCGGTAGCTGCAGCAGCAGCCGGTCGAGCCCGAGATCCGCCCAGAAGACCCGTTTCCCGTACCGCTGTGGGTCGAGCCGGGAGGCCCGGCAGGCGAGCCGTGCCTCCCGATAGGAGTCGACGGCCCCCGCCAGCGTCGGCTTCACGCTGCCCACCCCGGCGACGATGTCCTGCAGCCGAGGCCCGAAGAGCGCCCGATCGAGCCTCTCCCGATTGACCGGACGCGGAAAGAGAACGACCCCGTCGAGCCCGAGCACGGCTCCGGCGATTTTCACGGTCGTGGCCCGCGCGGTGAATTCGAGAGTCGCTTCCACGGCCAGCCGGGTGAGCGATCTCGGAAGCGTGTCCGGAGCCTGGCAGACGAGCACGGAATAGTGTTCGACGTCCTCGATGAGCCCTTCGCTCACCAGGGTTTCCGCGGCCTGCCGCCGCCCCGCCGGCGAATCCCCGAGAAGCGCGGAGAGGAGCAGCTTGGAATGCTCCGTACGGTGCCTGAGGTCGGAGATCCGCAGCGCCATCAATACTCCGATCTCGGTGGCCGCGGATTCGAGCGCACTCAGATCGTCCGCCGTCGGCTCCCGATCTTCGACGTGGTAGACATAGCCCACCAACTGCCTTTCATGCCGGAGCGGCAGAACCACGCGCGCCCCGTTCTCCCCGTCGTCCCCGAGCCGCACCGGACGCGTGGCGGCCCACAGGTTGTGCTCCTTCACCAGGGCGTCCGTCAGGGGGCTCGCCGACTCCGCGAGCAGCTGGGCGAGGCGCCCCCGGCGTGTGGCGTTGTCATGGATGCTGTACGCCACCGGCTTCAGGTCGCGGTCGAGCACCACCAGCGCGACGCCCAGGCGGTCGGCCAGATCCTGGAGCTTGTCATCGAGGCTCATCGGCGGTCCTCTCCCTCCGACATATGGTCTGATCACCGCCGGTGAATCGGCGACAGATCGTCCGAAGCGCGTCCGCGTGCCGCCCATCTACGGTTACCGATATAGCACATCGACGCAACGTGCGGAGTGAGGGCGGTAACGCCGTCGCCGCGCCCCCCGGCCACGGTCGACCCCCGCCGCCTGGGCGATACGGCGAATACTCACATCCGCTGATCACGCCTGCGCGAACACTCGGCCCACGCTGAGCGGATTCCATGCAGGATTGGGAAGGAAACTGATTCACGTGGCCGAGACCACTGAGCGGACCGTTACCACCAACGGCTATTCCACTTTCTTTCTGGACTCCGGTGACGAGGCTAAGGAAGCGGTGATATTGCTGCACGGCGGCGGCCCCGGCGCCAACGCCGCGTCGAACTGGCGCGGGTTCGTCCCGGCCCTGTCGGACGAATACCGGGTTCTCGCCCCGGACCTCGTCGGCTACGGCCGTACCGACCACCCCGAGGATATGCCAAGCAGCCTCATCGGCTGGCTGCGCATGCGCGTGGACCAGGTGCTGGCCCTCATGGACGCCCACGGCATCGAGCAGGCCCACCTGGTCGGCAACTCGATGGGCGGCGCCCTCGCGATGCACCTGGTCATGGCGGCCCCGGAGCGCGTCCGCAAGGTCTCTCTCATGGGCAGCGCGGGCGGTCACTCGCAGCCGACGCCCGAGGTCATGCGGATGGTCTCGTTCTACAAGGATCCCTCGCTCAGCGCCCTGGAGAACCTGACGAAATGGTTCGTCCACGACGAGAACGAGCTCGGGGCGTCGATCGCGGCCATCGCCGAGGAGCGGCACAAGGAGATCATGCGGCCGGAGATCCGCCGCTCGTACGAGTGCTTCTTCTCCTCCTCCCCTGCCGAGGCCGCGGTGCCGCCGTCGGCGCTGCGCCGGATGGCGCACCCGTTCCTCCTCGTGCACGGTCGCGAGGACCGGTTCGTGACGCCCGACTCCAGCGTGTACCTCCAGCGGCATCTGCCCAACGCGGAACTGCACATCTTCCCGCGCTGCGGCCACTGGGTGCAGATCGAGCGGGCCGACGCCTACGCGGTCCTCCTCCGGAACTTCCTCAAGGCAGCGAACTGACCGTTAGGAGCCAGACAGATGGACATCAAGCAGCTCGGATACCTCGGCCTGTCCGCACGCGAGCCGGACGCGTTCACCACCTACGCCACCGACATCCTCGGCATGCAGCGGGTCGCGGGTGAGGACAACGCCACCCACTTCCGCATCGACGACCGCCACCACCGCATCACCGTCGAGGCGTCCGACCGTGACGGCGGCGCGTACTACGGCTGGGAGCTCGCCGACGCCGACGCGCTCCGCGCCGCGATGGACGAGCTCAGCGACCACGGTGTCATCGCCCGGCCGGCGTCGCAGCGCGAACTGGAGATCCGCCGCGTCGCCGGAATGGTCCACTTCCTCGACCCGGCCGGCAACCGCGTCGAGCTCTTCCACGGCGCCACGACCGGTGAGGGCGAGTTCACCTCGGCCCGCGACCTCGACCGCTTCATCACCGGTGAGCTCGGCCTCGGCCACGTGGTCCTCGCCAGCCCGGACGTGGCCGCCCAGCAGCGGTTCTACACGGACGTGCTCGGCTTCAAGATCAGCGACACCATGCGCACGCCGTTCCAGGCCACGTTCCTGCACACCAACCCGCGCCACCACAGCATCGCGTTCGTGGACGGCCCGTTCTTCGGCATCGACCAGCCGTTCCTGCACCACTTCATGCTGGAGGTCCCCGACATGGACGAGGTCGGGCGCACCTACGACCTGGTCCTGGACCGCGACGTCCCCGTCACGATGACGCTCGGCCGGCACAGCAACGACCAGATGTTCTCCTTCTACGCCGAGTCTCCCGTCGGCGTGCACACGGAGTTCGGCAGCGGCGGAGTCCTCATCGACGACGCGACTTGGGAGGTCACCGAAATCCCCGGCCCGGACCTCTGGGGCCACCGTCACTAGCTCTTCGGAGAAAAGATCATGGAGACCGAAGTCCTGATCGTCGGCGCCGGTCCGGCCGGAGCCGCGGCGTCCGCGTTGCTGTCGACCTACGGCATCGCGAACGTGGTGATCAACAAGTACCCGAGCGTGTCGAACACGCCGCGCGCGCACATCACCAACCAGCGGGGCGTCGAGGTGTTCCGCGACCTCGGCCTCGAGGGGGAGGTGGTCAAGAACGCCACCCCCCAGCACCTCATGGGCGAGCACGTGTACGGCACCAGCCTCGCGGGACGCGAGCTCGGCCGGCTGCGCACCTGGTACACCCACCCGCACTTCAAGGCCGAGCACGACCTGGCCAGCCCGTCCGCGGTCTGCGACCTGCCGCAGCACATCCTCGAGCCGATCCTGCTCAACGCGGCCGCCGCCCGCGGCTCGTCCGTGCGCTTCAACACCGAGCTGCTCACGTTCACGCAGGACGACGACGGCGTGACCGCCGTGGTCAAGGACCGGCTGACCGGGGGCCGGCACGAGATCCGCGCCAAGTACCTGATCGGCGCGGACGGCGGCAACTCGACCGTCGTCGAGCAGCTCGGCCTGCCGCTGGTCGGCAAGATGGGCCTCGGCGGCTCGATCAACGTCGTCTTCGAGGCGGACCTGTCGCGTTTCGCCGAGCATCGTCCGGGCGACATGTACTGGTTCATCCAGCCGGGCGTCGGCCACGACGGCAACGGCATCGGCGTGCTCCGCATGGTCCGCCCGTGGACGCGCTGGATCGGCGTCTGGGGATACGACGTCGCCGCCGGGGAGCCCTCGCTCACCGAGGCGGACGGCGTCCGCATCGCCCACCAGCTGATCGGCGACGACACGGTGCCCGTGAAGGTCGAGTCGATCTCCACCTGGGCCGTCAACGACGTGTACGCGACCGACAACATGAAGGGCCGCGTCTTCTGCGTCGGCGACGCGGTTCACCGGCACTCACCGATGAACGGCCTCGGCTCGAACACGTCCATGCAGGACAGCTACAACCTGTGCTGGAAGCTCATGATGGTGCTGCGCGGGCAGGCGGCGCCTTCGCTGCTCGACAGCTACCGCGAGGAGCGGCTGCCGGTCGCCAAGCAGATCGTGCAGCGGGCCAAGAAGAGCGACGGGCTCATGCCGCACCTGTTCATGGCGCTCCAGTTGCCGCCCGCGTCCGACGCGCAGGCGCTGCGCGACGCGCTCGACGCGCTCGACGCGCCCACCCCCGAGGCCACCGAGCGCCGCCGGGCCTTCGACGCCGCGCTGCACGCGACGATCATGTGTTTCAACACGCACGGCGTCGAGACGAACCAGCACTACACCTCCGGCGCGATCGTCTCCGACGGCACGCCGGACCAGGCGGCGCCGCGCGACGAGGAGATCTACTACTTCGCGACCAGCCGCCCCGGCCGCCACCTGCCACATGTCTGGGTGACCCGCGACCAGCACCGCGTCTCGACGTTCGACCTGTGCGGACGCGGCCGGTTCACGCTGCTCACCGGCATCAACGGGGCGGCCTGGCGCGACGCGGCCGAGCTGGTCTCCAAGCGCTTCGGCGTCCCGCTGCGGGTGCACTCCATCGGCCGCGGCTGCGACTACGAGGACAGCTACGGCGACTACCAGACGATGTCCGAGGTCGGCGAGGACGGCGTCCTGCTGATCCGCCCTGACCACATGGTCGCCTGGCGGGCGGCCTCGGCGACCGAGGACCCCGAGGCGACCCTGGCCGAGGTCATGGCCGAGATTCTGGGCAGGTGAGCTAAGCCTTATGCGAATCGCGGTGGTGGGCGGGGGCCCCGGCGGGCTGTTCTTCGCCACTCTCATGAAACAGGCGAGCCCGGCCGCCGAGGTGACGGTCTTCGAGCGCAACCGCGCCGACGACACGTTCGGCTTCGGGGTGGTCTTCTCCGACCGCACGTTGGAGGCCATCCACGAGGCCGACCCCGTCCTCCGCCGCGCCCTGACCGACCACGGCCGGCACTGGGACGAGATCGAGGTCCGGCTGAAGGGGGAGCGCGTCCGGTGCGGCGGGAACGGCATGGCCGCCGTGGTCCGCCGCACCCTGCTCCTGCTGCTCACGGAGCGCGCCCGCGAGGTGGGGGCGACGCTGCGCTTCTCGACCGAGGCGCGGCTGTCCGACCTGGCGGAGTACGACCTGGTCGTGGCGGCGGACGGAGCCGCGTCCAAGATCCGGGAAGAGATCGGGGCCGACCTGGGCGCGGACGTCGAGACGGCCACGGCCAGATTCATCTGGTTCGGTACGGACCACCTGTTCGACGGCCTGACGTTCATTCACGAACGCGGCCCGGACGGCGTCTTCGCGGTCCACGGCTACCCCATCTCGGATGCCATGTCGACGTTCATCGTCGAAGCCGATGAGGCGACGTGGCGGCGCGCCGGACTGGACGAGTTCGACACCTCGCAGCCGCCGGGCCCGAGCGACCTTCGCTCGAAGGAGTACCTGGAGAATCTGTTCGCCGGCCAGATCGAGGGCGGGCGGCTCCTCACCAACAACTCCCGGTGGGCGGCCTTCCGGACCCGGCGGACGCGGCAGTGGCACACGATGGCCCCGCGTCCGGTGGTCTTCCTGGGGGACGCCGTCCACACCGCGCACTTCTCCGTGGGCTCCGGGACGAAAATGGCCATGGAGGACGCGATCGCGCTGGCCCGGGCGTTGACCACGCACACGGATCTGGCGATGGCGTTGAGCGCGTACGAGAAGGCGGCCCAGCCCTCGGTCCGCCGCATCCAGGACTCCGCCCGCCCGAGCCTCTCCTGGTGGGAGCACTTCGGCGCCTACCACGACGCCTTCGAACCGTGGCAGTTCGCGTACCACTTCCTGTCCCGGAGCATCTCCGACGGGCGGCTGGCCCGCCGCGCCCCCGAGTACGTGGACTCGGTCCACCGGGCGTGGCGCGCCGCGCACGGCGCCGACCCGCTGGACACTCCGCTCCTGACCGCCGCGTGGACCACCCCGGCCCGCCTGGTCCGCATCCGGTCCGGCGCCGACGGCCGCCCGGCCGCGATCGACGGCACGCCCGGTCTGCCGCTGTCGGCGGATCCGGTGCCCGGCGTCTGGGGCGCCCTGCTGACCGCGCCGGACAGCGAGGCGGACCTGCCCCCGCTTCTCGCCCGGCTGGGCGAGCTCACCAAGCCGGCCGGACCGACGGGGCCGGACGCTCCCGTGCTGGTCGCCGTCCACGGTGGCACCCCGCTGACCCGCACCCTCCTCTGTGAGCGCGCACGGCTGGGCGCCGGCCTGCCCGCCCTGGCGATCGAACCCGACGCCGACCTCGATCGCGCCGTCACCGCCGTCCTCTCCGGCCGCGCCGACCTCGTAGGAGTGCCCGCATGACACAGACCAGGACGCCCGGCCCGCTGAACGCGCTCTTCGCGCCACGCGGCATCGCGATCGTCGGGGCGTCGCGGAACCCGGCGAAGCTCGGGGCCGCGATGGCCCGTTCGCTAGAGGGCTTCGCCGCGGCGGGTGGTCACCTGGCCCTGGTGAACGGACGCGACGACACCATGTATCCGTCGATCGGCGCCGCGTCCGCCGACGGCCCGATCGACCTCGCGGTGCTCTGCGTTCCCGCCGCCGCCTGCGCCGCCATCCTCGCCGAAGCGGCCGGCGCGGGCGTACGGGCCGCGCTCGTCTGTGGCGGAGGCTTCGCGGAGGTCGCCGACGGGCAGGGCGCCGAGCATCAGCGCCGCCTCACCGAGATCGCCCGCGCCACCGGCATCCGGGTGCTCGGCCCGAACACCAGCGGATTCCTGGTGCCCGGCGCGCACCTGACGGCGAGCTTCGTCCCCGGAACGTCCCGCGTGCCGTCCGGCGGCGTCGCGGTCGTCGCGGCGAGCGGCGGCGTCAACCACGCGCTGGCGTTCGCGCTCGCCGAAGCCGGGCACGGCATCAGCCTGGCCGTCGGCCTGGGCAACGGGGCCGACGTGACGGCGCCCGACGTCCTCGACCATCTCGCCGGCGATCCGGACACGACGGCCGTGGCCCTGCACGTCGAGACGGTGGCGGACGGCCCGCGGCTGATCGCCGCCGTGCGGCGCCTGACCGCCCGGCGGCCCGTGGTGGCCCTGGTGGTCGGGCGTAGCGACGTGGGCGCCTTCGCCGCCTCGCACACGGGCGCGCTCGCCACGTCCTGGCGGTCCACCCGCGCCGCGCTCGCCCAGGCGGGCGCCGTCCTCGTCGGGGACGAACGGGAACTGGTGGACGCCGTGGGCGCCCTCGCGGTGACGCGAGCCCGCGCGGCCGGCGATCCGGGCGTGGGCGTCGTCACCGCCCAGGCGGGTCCGGGGCTGCTCCTGCTCGACAACCTCCAGGGGCGCTCGATCGCCGTCCCCGAACTGACCCGCCACACCCAGGACGGGATCGCGGCACTGCTGCCGCCACTGACCTACCAGCGCAACCCGGTGGACACCGGTCGCCCGGGCCCGGCGATGAGCGGCGTCCTCAAGGCCGTCGGCGCCGACCCCGGTGTGGACATCGTCGCCGCGTACGCCCTGCACGAGCCGGGCGCGGTCGACCTGGTCGCCGCCGCACGAGCGGGCCGGACCGACGGCGTCCCCCTGGTCCTCGGCCTGGGCGGGACGGGCGAGGCCGTCGCCCGGGACCGGGACGCGCTGCGGGCCGCCGGAATCGCCGTGGCCGGTGATCCCGCCGGAGTCGCCGCCGCGACCGCCGCGCTCGTCGCGGACGCCCGCGCCCGCTCGATCGGCGGCGGCGAGCCCGCGGCCCCTGGCGCGGTCGTCGAGGTGGCCGACGACTACGACGAGGGCCAGGCCAAGGACCTCCTCGACCACCTGGGCATCGCGACCATGCCCCGCCGCCGCTGCGCCACCCGTTCCGCCGCGCACGAGGCGTTCGACGCGCTCGGCGGCGATGACGGCGACGGCGGCGTCCGCCCCGTCGCGGCGAAACTGCTCGACGCCGCGGTGCTCCACAAGACCGAGATCGGCGGCGTCCATCTCGGCATCACCGGCCACCAGGCCCTGGACGCGGCACTCGACCGCCTCGACGCGGCAGGCGCCCGCCGCTACCTGATCGAGGCGATGGCGCCGCCCGGGATCGACCTGATCGTCGGCGCGCGCCGCGACCCGGTGTTCGGCCCCGTCGTCCTCGTCGGCCTCGGCGGCACCGTCGCGGAAGCGCTGGCCGACGTCGCGGTCCGCCTGGCGCCGCTGTCCGTGGAGGAGGCGAGCGGCATGCCGTCGGAACTCTCCGGACGTGCCCTGCTCGCCGGATGGCGCGGCGGCCCGGTCCTGGCGCCACGCGCGCTCGGCGAGGTCGTGGCCGCCCTCGGCGGCCTGCTCGCCGCCAACCCGCGCATCGACGAGATCGAGATCAACCCGTTGCGGCTGACGCGCACAGGTCTGATCGCCCTGGACGCCGTCATCCTCACGAGAAAGGCCGACGATGCCCACCCCGATCGCTGAGCACACCGTCCCGTGGCCCGACGCGGAGGTGGCACGATTCGTCGAGGCGGGGTACTGGGCGGGCATCCCGCTCGGCACGCTGCTGCGCGCCGCCGCCGACCGCGCCCCGCACGCCCCGGCCCTGATCGACCCGGTCGCCTGTCACGGGACGGGTCTGCGGCTCACCCACGCCGAACTCGCCGACCGGGCCGACATCGCCGCCGCGCGCCTGCTGGACCTCGGGTTCGCCCCCGGTGACCGGATCGTCGTGCAACTGGGCAACTCCTGGGAGTTCGTGCTCCTCACGCTGGCGCTCCTGCGCGCGGGCATCGTGCCGGTGATGGCGCTGCCCGCGCACCGCCGGGCCGAGCTCACCTACCTGGCCGTCCACGCCGAAGCGGTGGCGATCGCCGTGCCGGACCGCATCGGGGAGTTCGACCACCAGGCCCTCGCCCATGACCTGGCCGGCGACGTGCGGGCCGCGACCGGCGCGGCGTGGCACGTCCTGGTGGCAGGCGACCACGTCGCTCCCGGCGGCGTCGACCTGCGCGGCCTGTTCGCCCCGTCCGGCGACGCGGCGGCCGCCCGGTCCCGCCTCGACGCGATCGCCCCCTCGCCACGGGACACGGCCGTGTTCCTCCTGTCCGGCGGCACCACCGGCCTGCCCAAGCTGATCGCCCGCACCCACGACGACTACGCCTTCAACGCGCGCGCCAGCGCGGAGGTCGCCGGGGTGACCTCCGGCTCGGTCTACCTGGTGAGCCTCCCTGCCGGGCACAACTTCCCCCTGGCCTGCCCCGGCATCCTGGGCGCGTTCCTCGCCGGCGCCCGGGTCGTCATGCTGCCCTCGCCGGAGCCCGTACGGGCGTTCGCGACGATCGCGGCCGAGGGCGTCACGCACACGGCGGTGGTCCCCGCCGTGGCGAACCGCTGGCTGCACCATGCCGCAGAACACGGCGCGGACGCGCTGCGCAGCCTCCAGGTGATCCAGGTGGGCGGCGCCCGGCTGGCCGACGAGTTGGCGTACCGCGTGGAACCCGTCCTCGGGGCGCGGCTGCAACAGGTGTTCGGCATGGCCGAGGGACTGTTGAACTTCACCCGGCTGGACGACCCCGAGGACGTCATCTGCACCACCCAGGGCCGCCCGCTGTCCGCCGCCGACGAGGTGCGCCTCGTCGACGAGCACGGCGACGACGTGCCGGACGGCGAGCAGGGAAGCCTCCTGACGAGAGGCCCCTACACGCCCCGCGGCTACTACCGAGCCGCGGAACAGAACGCCCGCGCCTTCACCTCCGACGGCTGGTACCGCTCGGGCGACATCTGCCGCCGCACCCCCGAGGGCAACCTGGTGGTGGAGGGCCGCGACAAAGACATGATCAACCGGGGCGGCGAGAAGATCTCCGCCGAAGAAGTGGAGAACCTCGCCTACCAGTCCGCCGCGGTCCGCCAGGTGGCGGCCGTCGCCATGCCCGACCCCGTTCTGGGGGAACGCGTCTGCCTCTACGTGGTCCCCCACTCCGCCGCGACGGTCACCCTGGAGGAGATCCGGGCCCTGATGGAGTCAGCCGGGGTGGCCCGCTACAAGCTCCCCGAACACCTGGTGGTCGTCGCGGAACTCCCCACCACGAAAGTCGGCAAGATCGACAAGAAGGCCCTCCGCGCCGACATCGCCGAGCGCCTGTCCACGGCCCCCCGCTGACCCGGGCCACCCGCCCGGCGCCGCGCCGGCCCGCCGGGGGCTGTGCGCACGCTCATGCGGGTTCTCCTTCGCCGGGTTCCTCGCAGCACAACCGGCTGCCCACGACGGCCAGGTGCGCGGTCATCGCCTCGCGGGCCCGCACGGCCTCGCCCGCGGCGATGGCGTCGTAGATCTCCTGGTGGGCGGCGAGGGTGCGCCGGGTGGCGGTGGGGTTGGTGCCCGTGGCGTAGTGCGCGTGCCGGGACCTGGCCAGGGCCTGGAGGGAGGCGGCGATGGCCGGGTTGCCGCTGGCGGCGCCGAGCGCGGCGTGGAAGCGCACCGACCGCTCGGTGAAGCGCTCGGCCGAGGCCACCGCCTCGCGTGCGGCGTCGAGCGCCTCCTTCAGCGCGCCGAGCCCTTCCGGCGAGCGGCGGAAGGCGGCCAGCTCGGCGGCGGCGGGCTCCAGCGCGTGCTGGGCCTCGATGAGCTGGTGCGGCGTCAGGCCGTCGGCGTGCAGGCGGGCCGACAGGGCGTCGGCGAAGGTCTCGACCCGGGCGGGGACGCCCTCGTCGGCCGGGTCCAGCCGCCGGTAGCCGCCGGACCAGTACAGCAATGGCGTCGCCGTCCCGGAGCCGGCCGCCACCACCTCGCCGATGAGGATCTGGTGGTCGCCGCCGGGCAGGATCGCGTGCAGCCGGGTGTCGAACCAGCTCAGGCAGTCCGCGACGATCGGCGCTCCGGTCGCCTGGGCGACCGTGGGCACGCCGGGGAAGGCGCCCGCGGCCCGGCCGCGGCCGCGGGTGGAGAAGTACTGGGACACCTCGCGCTGGTCGCCGGCGAGCACGCTGACGGCGAAGCACCCGGTCGCGGCCACCTCGTCGAGGAACGGGCTGTAGCCGTTGATCGAGACGGTGACCAGCAGCGGGTTCAGCGACAGGGAGACGAACGAGGTCGCCGTGATGCCGTACAGGTGCTCGCCGTCGCTGGTGGTCACGACGGTGACGCCCGAGGCGAAGCTCCCCGCGGCGCGGCGGAAGTCGTCGGCGAGGCTCATGGCAGTTCCGGCAGGTCGCGCATGCCGTACAGGTCGAGGGTGAGCTCGCCCTCGCGCAGCCGGGCCATGAACGCCTCCTCCTTGGCCACCCGCTCGCGCCCGGCGGCCAGCACGCCGGGGACGACGGCCTCCGGCAGCACGACGATGCCGTCCTCGTCGGCCACCACGAGGTCGCCGGTCCGCACCGGGCGCCCGCGCATCACGATGGGCGCGCCGACGGTGCCCCGCCAGCGCTTGCCGGTGCCGCGGATCGCGATGTGGGTGCCGAAGGCGGGGAAGCCCAGCTCGCGCAATCGCGCGGTGTCGCGGACGCCGCCGTCGATGACCAGCCCGGCGACGCCGCGCGCCTCGGCCGCGACGGCGAGCACCTCGCCCCAGTACCCGAACCGCGCGCCGCCGGCGTCCACGACCAGCACGTCGCCCGGCTCGGCCTCCTCCAGCGCCCAGTGCAGCGGCAGGTTGTCGCCCTCGGCGGCCTGCACGGTCAGCGCCCGGCCCGCCACGCGGGCGCCGGGCCAGACGGGCCGGAAGGCCGGGTCGAGGTCGCAGGGCAGGCCGGAGGCCTCGAACAGGGTGGCCGTCCCCAGCTCCAGCGGCTCGGCGGTCATGGCGTCTCCTTGCGCTGGAGGTTGTGGTAGCCGTGCGCCGCGCGGGCCTCGGCGATGGTCGCGCCGTCCAGGGCCATGCGCAGGATGGCGTCCTCGCGGGCGGCGATGCCCTCCGCGATCTCCAGGACCCGCTCCTCGCAGTCGCGCGGCACGGCGAGCACGCCGTCCTGGTCGCCGAGGATCAGGTCGCCCGGCCGTACCTGCACGCCGCCGATCGTGACCGGCCCCTGCACCTCGGCGACCTCGACGCGGTCCTTGCCGGTGCGCATGAAGCGGCCCCGGCTGTAGACGGGGTAGCCCAGGCCGAGCGCCCGGTGCACGTCGCGGCAGACGCCGTCGATGACCGTCCCCGCCACGCCGCGCGCGTGCGCGACGGCGGTGAGGATGTCGCCCCACACCGTGCAGTCGGCGCGTCCGGCGTTGTCGAGCACGACGACCCCGCCCGGGGGCAC
Organism: Sphaerisporangium krabiense; assembly: GCF_014200435.1. NCBI lineage: Bacteria > Bacillati > Actinomycetota > Actinomycetes > Streptosporangiales > Streptosporangiaceae > Sphaerisporangium > Sphaerisporangium krabiense. Next base: position 4,115,891 of record NZ_JACHBR010000001.1, read on the forward strand.
GTCGTCGAGGTAGTCGCCGACCGTGCCCGGCGGGTCGCCCGCCGGGACGTAGCGCACGGTGTAGGCGCGCCCGGCCAGCGACCGGCCGGGCCCGAGCGGCGCGATGCCGAGCAGGCTGCCCGGCCGTCCCAGCTTGTCCAGCGCGTCGGAGACGGTGGCGGTGGACAGCGCGGCGAAGCGCTCCTCCAGGGTCATGAGGTCACCTCCGGGGTGATCGTGGGGAACTGGGAGTCGTGCATGACGTCGACGACGCCGCGGCCCGAGCGCACCGCCTCGGCCATGGCGGCCTCGCGCGCGGCGATCCGCCCGGCCAGCTCCAGCACGCGCCCGAGCTCGGCCGCGGGCACGAAGACGACGCCGTTGCGGTCGGCGATCACGTAGTCGCCGCCGCACACCCGCACTCCGCCGATCTGCACGGGGACGTCCATGTCCTCCTGCACGATCCGGCCCCTGGCGCTGACCGTCACCGCCGCGCGGGCGAACAGCGGCAGGTCCAGGGCCTCGCAGTCCTGCACGTCGCGGCAGGCGCCGTCGACGATCACCCCGGCCACGCCGCGCCGCCCGGCGGCCTCGGCCAGCAGGCCGCCCCAGCAGGAGACGTCCGTGCGGCCGTGGTTGTCGATGACGACCACGTCGCCGGGCTCGGCGATCGCGACCAGCGGGGTGGCGATGTGCGTGGCGGGACCGGCGCCGGACCTGGGCGCGGCCTTGACGGTGCGCACCCGGCCGGCCATGACGCGGCCGACCGGCCACATCGGGGCGAGGCCGGTGACCGCGCCGGGCAGGCCGAGGGTGTCCAGGGCGTCGGAGACGGCGCACGCGTCCAGGGCGCGCAGCCGGTCGAGGTCGCTCATCGGGTGCTCTCCCAGGTCACGAAGCCCATGGCGTTGCCGGTGCCGGCCTCGGTGCGGTAGCAGGGCTGGTAGTCGGCGCTCGCGACGCGCAGGCCGGTCTCGGCGGCGATCCCGGCCACGACGATCCAGTTGCGCAGTTCGGAGGTGCCCGAGCGCATCTGCGCGGCGGGCAGCCCGGCGAGGAACGCCTCGTCGCCGTCCTCCAGGGCCTTGAGGAACGCCCGGTCGAGCTCCTCGTCGACGACGAAGTGCGACAGCCCGCCGGAGGCGACGACGCCGACGCGCAGGTCGCCGGGGAAGGTGACGAGGGCGCGGCCGAGCGCCTTGCCGAACTGGAGGCAGCGGCGGGCGGAGGGCGGGTTGGGCTCGTAGAAGGTGTTGACGAACACCGGCACCATCGGCACGGCCGAGGACTCGCCCATGATGCGCTGGTAGACGAACCCGTAGCCGTGCGGGACGCCGTGGTTGCCGTAGCGGCCGGCGGGCAGCGCGCGCGAGGCGGCCACGTCGAAGCCGTCGTCCACGGCCCGCTCGATCAGGTGCCGGGCCAGCGCGGGATGGCAGGGCCGGGTGATCGGCCGGTCCGGCACGTCGCCGAGCGCCGCCTCGGCCAGGCCCGGCTGCATGGCGTCGAGCTGCTCGGCGGTGAAGGGCACGTGCGCGACGTCGTCTCCCCAGTAGACGGCGAAGCCGGGCAGCAGCGCGTCGTCGTAGATCTCCTTGTGGTCGCTGCTGACGATCACGACCACGTCGACCTCGGCGGCGGCCAGGTGCGCGCCGAGCCGGTCCATCGCCGCCTGGCTCGCGTCCCAGCGGCGTTCCTGGACCTCGGGCGCGCACTCGGCGGCGAAGTCGGGCCGCGCGGCGCGCAGCTCGTCGAAGGTGTAGCGGCGGCCGCGGAACTCCAGGGCGGAACTGCGGCGGTCGGCGACGCCGCGCTCGGCCCAGCGCGCGGGCGGCGTCTTGAGCTGGGGGCCGTGCGAGGTGCCGATCGCGGTGACAACGGTTGCCATGAGCGTGCCTCTCAGAGCCGGAACAGCGCGGCGGCGTTCTTGTGGAAGATCGCCTCCCGGTCGGCCTCGGTGAACGAGTCGATGTCGCGGACCAGCAGGTGGATGTCGTCGAACCAGCGGCCGTTCTCCGGGTTGCGCTGCGACCCGGTGCCGGGCTTCTCGGTGCCGAACAGGCAGCGCTCCACTCCGACGACCTTGACCAGCAGCTCGATGGCCTCCTGGGTGTAGAGGCAGGTGTCGAACCACAGGCGGCGCAGCTTGTCGAGGTACGGCGTGCCGCCCGCCCGCACCCCGGACGGCAGGAACCGGCCCACCTGGTAGGGGACGGCCCCGCCGCCGTGCGAGACGACGATCTTCAGGTCGGGGAAGTCCTTGAGCACGTCGGAGGACAGCAGGCTCCAGATCGCGACCGTCTCCTCCTGGATGAAGTGCAGGCTGTACGGCTCGCGGGCGGGCGGGCGGCAGCCGGCCGCGTGGATGAGGGCCGGCACGTCCAGCTCGCACAGCGCCTCGTAGACCGGATACCAGTACCGGTCGCCCAGCGCGGGCGGCACGGCCGTGCCCTCGTGCGGGTCGGGGTTGAGCAGCGCGCCCACGAACCCCAGCTCGGTGACGGTGCGGCGGAGCTCGCCCACCCACTCCTCCGGCTTGAGGTCCGGCGACTGCGGCAGGCCGGCGACGCCGCGGAAGCGGCCGTCGAACAGCTCGCCGGTGCGGTGGATGATGTTGTTGGTCTCCTCGGTGAACCAGCGCACGATCTTGGCGGGCTGCTCGCTGTGCATCATCTGGTACGGGCGCGGGGAGATGAGCTGCACGTCCACCCCGGCGCCGTCGATGTGGTCGAGGTGCGAGACGTCGCCGAAGCTCGGGTGCGGCTCGTGGTGGACCTCGCGGATGCGGTCGTCGCTGATGGCCGGCGCCTTGCCGCCGTGCGCGCCGCGGTGCGAGAGAAGATTGGCCTTCCAGGCGTACAGCTCGTTGGGCGCGGTCACGTGACCGTGCACGTCGATGATCATGATGTCCTCTCGGGTCAGGCGTGCAGCGGGGCGGAGATCAGCTCGGTCAGGCGGGCGTCCACCTCCGAGCGGTCATAGGTGCGCAGCAGGCGCGTGCGGCCCGCGCCCGGGTCGCCCCGGTGCAGGTACTCGTAGAGCTCCTGGCGGCTGCCGAAGCCGTCGCCGACCAGCTCCCACGCCACCCGGAACAGCCGGGCCTTGCGGTCCACGTCGATGTCGTGGCCGCGCATGTACTTCTCCAGGAACGGCCGCAGCTCGGGGGCGGCCAGGTCGGCCTCGGTGGGCTGCATGATGAGCCCCGACGCGCCGATGCGGCGCACCAGCTCCACCACCCGGGCCGAGACGTCGGCCGACCAGAAGCCCAGGCCGTAGCTGGGGGCCGGGGCCAGCAGCCCGCCGGGGGTGGTCACGGCCGACGCCTCGGCGCCGGCGATGCCGAGCCGCAGCGTCTCGGCGTAGGAGATCAGCTCGCCCACGTTCTCCTGGATGCCGCGGAAGGCGTTGACGCCGATGCTCTCGGCCAGCATGGCGGCCACGGAGACGAACAGCCTGAGCCGCTCGTGGAAGCGGATGTGCGTGCTCTGCATGCTCCAGGCGTTGAGCCGGCTCAGCCCCTTGACGGCCAGCAGGTTGTTCTCCAGCAGGAACAGCCGCTCCCAGGGGATCTCCACGTCGTCGAAGAACAGCATGGCGTCCTGCTCGTCGAAGCGACGGCCGAGCGGGTGGCTGTGCCCGTTGCCGCGCTCGCCCAGCGGCTCGCGGCAGAGGATCTTCAGGCCCTTGGCGTTCATCGGCAGCGCGAACCACAGCACGAACTCCTCCGCGCCGCGCATCGCGGTGACCGCGTTGAGGTAGACGAGCACCTCGTGCGAGAACGGGGCCAGCGTGGCGAGCTGCTTGGCGCCGCGGATCACCACGCCGCGCTCGTTCTTCTCCACCACCCGCAGCGCCAGGTCCGGGTCGTCGAGGGGGCTGGCGCTCCGGTCGATCTGAGGGTCGCCGAGGGCGTGGGTGAGCACCAGGTCGTGCTCCATGGCGTAGCGGTGGTAGTTGACGGCGTTGGCGCCGAACCCCTCGCGCTCCCGCTCCAGCTCCTCGTGGTAGTCGTACAGGCCGACCACGACGTTGGCCATGAAGTCGGGGGAGCGGCCGAGCTGGCCGAGGCTCTCCCGCATCCACCACTCCGAGGCGGCGAACTTGGCCCGCAGCTCCTCGCGGGTGCGCGGCAGCGCGTAGGAGCGGCTGACCGGGTTGCCGGTCTCCGGCGAGAGGAAGGTGTTCAGCTCGCGGTCGGCCTCGCTCTCGATGCGCAGGTCGAAGAGGCGGGCGAACTCGTCCACCACGCCGCGGAAGGCGGGGTGCTCGGCGACGTTGGCCACCCGCTCCCCGGCCAGCCAGACCTCGCGCCCGTCGTCCAGGCTCGCGCGGTAACGCTCTCCGGTCATCACGCCGAGCGCGTTGCTGATGTCCATATGGTCCCCCTTGTGAATGCGGTGTCGTCGGTCAGGTAAGTGCGGTGCGGGAGTATCCGGCGACGGCCTGGTAGCCCTCGCCGATGCTCCTGATCTCCTCCGGCGTGATCACGTCCTCGATCCGCTCGAACGGACGGTCGCCGGTGCGCTCGTAGACCTCGCGCAGCAGCGCGTCGGGCGGGTTGGCCCGGTTGGTGAGCACCACCCGGGAGGTGGCGGGCACCCGTTCGGCCTCGTAGGCGCGCAGCGCCCGGCACGGGTCCCCCGCGGCCAGGCGCTCGGCCAGCACCCGGGCGTCGAGGATGGCCTGGGCGGCGCCGTTGGAGCCGCGCGGCACCATCGGGTGCGCCGCGTCGCCGAGCAGCGTGACCCGGCCCTCGCCCCAGTGCGGCAGCGGGTCCTGGTCCACCATCGGGTACTCCAGCACCTCGTCGGCCGCCCGGATCATGGCGGGCACGTCGAGCCAGTCGAAGCGCCAGTCCTCGAACGGCCCGATGAAGTCCTCGACCAGGCCGGGACGGTTCCAGTCGCGGACGTCGCGGATCGGGCCCTCGACCTCGGCCACCCAGTTGACGAGCTGGTCGCCGCGCTCGTTCACCCGGTCGCGGATCGGATAGATCACCATCTTCCCGGTGGCCAGCCAGCCCGCGCGCACCATGCTGGCCCCGGTGAGGAAGCGCGGCCACACGGTGGTGCCGCGCCACATCATGTAGCCCGTGTAGCGCGGGGCGGCGCCGGCGTGGAACTGCGCGCGCACGACCGAGTGGACGCCGTCCGCGGCCACGACCACGTCGCCGCGCACCGTGGAGGCCGAGCCGTCGGGGTGCCGGACGTGCGCGGTGGCCGAGCGGTCGTCCTGGGTGACGTGGGTGGCCCGGTGGCCGAGCAGCACCGCGTCCGGGCCGAGCCGCTCGTGGACGGCGGCCAGCAGCACCTGCTGCAGGTCGCCCCGGTGGACGGAGAACTGCGGCCAGTCGTACCCGGCGTGGCGGCCGGCGGGCTCGCGGGCGATGAGCTGGCCGAAGCGGTTGAAGAAGGCCGACTCGCGCGTGGTGACGGCGACCTCGGCCAGCGCCGGCTCCAGGCCGAGCCCGGCCAGGTTGCGGGTGGCGTGCGGCAGCAGGTTGATGCCCACGCCGAGCGCGGCCAGGCGCGGCACGGCCTCCAGGACGACGCACTCGATCCCGGCCCGGTGCAGTTCGAGCGCCAGGGTCAGTCCTCCGATCCCTGCGCCGAGCACCACGGCCCTGGTCTTGGTCGCCATCTGCGGCTCTCTCCTTTCTGGTGGCCACGCGGCGGGCCGCGCCGTTTCCGGGCAGCACCGCATGGCCCGGCGGCGCGGGGCGCCCGCGGGAAGTGGTGGTGGTGTGCTCAGGCGGTCCTGAGCAGCGCCTTGAGCGCGGTGCCGCCGTCCATCGCGGCGTAGCCGTCGGCCACGTCGTCCAGGTCGAGCACCAGGTCGACGAGCGGCGAGGGATCCAGGCGGCCCGCCGCGACGTCCTCGATGAGACCGGGCAGGTAGTGCCGGGCCGGGGCGACGCCACCGGCCAGGCGGAGCTGCTTGCCGAACAGCCGCATCGGGGCGATCTCCCGCACGCCGTGCGGCACGCCGACGAAGCCGACCGAGGCGGCGGGCCCGGCGACGGCGAGCGCGGTGTCGAAGGCGGCCTGCATGCCGACGCACTCCACGACCCGCTGCGGGGATCGCCCGCCGAGCGCGTCGCGCACCCGCTCGGCCACGTCCTCCTCGTCCCGCGAGACGTGCAGCGTGGCGGCCCCGGCCGCCTCGGCCACCTTGAGCCGCCGCGGCTGCTCGCCGAGCAGCAGCACCTCGGCGGCCCCGGCGCGGCGGGCCGCCATCGCCGCGGAGATGCCCACCGCGCCGTCGCCGATCACCGCCACCAGGTCGCCGGGCTCGACCCCGGCCAGCGTGACGCCGTGCGTGCCGGTCGCGAACACGTCGCACAGCGGGATCAGCCGCCGCGCCAGCTCGTCGTCCAGCTCCCCGGCGCCGTACGGCAGGGGGACGAGCGTGGCGTCCGCGTACGGCACCCGGATCCGCTGCGCCTGCGCGCCCGCCCAGTCCTTGCCCCAGATGCCGGCCCGCGCGCACAGCGGTTGCAGCCCGCGCCGGCACTCGGCGCAGTCGCCCTCGGCGAACAGGAACGGGGCGATCACCGCGTCCCCCGGCCGTACCCCGGTGACCCCGGATCCGACCTCGCGCACCGTGCCGAGGAACTCGTGCCCGATGCCGCCCTCGCCGTGCGGGACGAGCCCGCGGAAGCTCCACAGGTCGGAGCCGCAGATGCCCGCGTAGGCGATGTCCACGATCGCGTCGCCGGGGTCGGCCGGCCGGGGCTCGGGCACCTCCCGGACGCCCATGGTCCCCGGCGCGCTCAGCCAAGCCGTCCGCATGACCGTCGCCCCCTCAGCCCGCGTGCACGGTGGTCGGCAGCGCGTCGAGGCCGCGGATGAGCTGGTTCAGGCGCCGCCGCGGCGTGCCCACCTCGAAGCGGGCCACCCGCCGGGCCAGCGCGGCGAGCACGGAGTGCCCTTCCAGGCGGGCCAGGCCCTGGCCGGCGCAGCCGTGCATGCCGTACCCGAAGGCGAGGTGGTCCACGGGGTTGCGCCGCACGTCGAAACGCTCGGGATCGTCCCACTTGCGCTCGTCGCGGTTGGCGGAGGCGTAGAGCATCATGACCCGCGAGCCCTCGGCCAGGGTCTGGCCGTCCAGCTCGACGTCGCGGGTGGCGACGCGGCAGAAGAACTGCAGCGGGGACTCGATGCGCAGCACCTCGTTCAGCGCGGCGGGGATCAGCGACGGGTCCTGGCGCACCAGGTCCCACTGCTCGGGGTGCTCGGCGAAGTAGTAGACGGCGTTGCTGATCGCGTTGATGGTGGTGTCCAGGCCCGCGGTGACGTAGGCCGACATCAGCGGCACGCACGACTCCTGCTTGATCAGGCCCTGCGCGGCGGCGTCGTAGATGGCGCGGCCCATGCTGCCGGGGGTGAGCGCGCCGGGCTCGATGCCGGACAGGTAGGCGAGCTGGTCCTGCAGCAGCGGGAAGGCGGCGTCGGTGCGGGGTCCGGGCGGGCCGCTGGCGGAGAACGCCGCGTCGGCCCAGCCGAGCACCTTGTCACGGCCGTCCTGCGGCAGGCCGATCAGGTCCAGCACGATCATGATCGGGAAGGCGCGGGCCAGGTCGGCCACCGCGTCGAAGGAACCGCGCTCGACCAGCGGGGCGACCAGCTCGTCGGCGCGGCGCTCGATGTCGGCGCGCAGGTCCCTGAGGGCCTTCGGCGACAGGCGGGCGGCCAGGACGTTGCGCAGCGTGTCGTGCTCGGGCGGGTCGGTGGCGATGATCATGCCCTGGGTGGCGGCGTTGGCCAGGTCGTTCAGGCCGATGCCGCGGGCGGAGCTGAAGGACTCCCAGTCGCCGAGCGCGCCGCGCACGTCGGCGTAGCGGCCCATCGCCCAGGCGCCGTAGCGGGGGAGGTGGACGGCGGGCGCGGTGTCCCGGATCCGCCGGTAGAGGGGGAACGGGTCGGTGAGCGCGGCGTCGCTGAACAGGTCGAGGTCGAGGGCGGGGCCCTCCGCGAGGCTGGTCATCCTGTGGTCCTTTCGGGGACGGGGGCGGCCGCGAGCTTGCGCAGCTTGACCACGGGCATGCGGTGGTTGACGGTGGCGGCGGCGACGGTCGCGCCGTCGCGGGTCCACTGGAGCAGGGCGCTGCCCTCCTCCATCGAGCCGGTGACGACGTGGGTCTCGCAGCCGGGGAGGATCCGGCCGCAGATCTTGATGTCGAGGCCCCACTGCTCGGTCCAGTAGTAGGGCGAGGGACGGTACTCGGGCGCCTCGTCCCCTTTGAGCAGGGCGAGCGCGGCGGCCCTCGCCTGGTCGATGGCGCTGCCCCAGTGCGGCGAGCGGCGCGGCAGATCGGTGTGGTCGCTGACGCGGGTGACGACGTCGCCGGCGGCGACGACGCCCGGGGCCACCCGGCAGCGCTCGTCGACCAGCAGCCCGCCTGGCCCGCCGAGGCCGGAACCGGCCAGCCACTCCACGTTCGGCAGGTCGCCGGCCGCGGTGACGATCACGTCCGCCTCCAGCGGGGCGCCGTCGCCGGTGAGGACGGCGGTGGCGGGCGTGCCCGCGAGCCGCACGCCGTCAGGGGCGTGGACCAGCCGCACGCCGGCGGCGAGCGCCGCCCGCGTCATGTGCCCGGCCAGGAAGGCGCCGAACTGGCGGACCAGGGGAGGGTCCCGGTCCACGACCGTGACGTCCAGGCCGAGGCCCCGGGCGGTGGAGGCGATCTCCATGCCGAGGAAGCCGCCGCCGACGATCACGACCGAGCGCGCGGTGGTGAGGCTCTCGCGCAGGCGCAGCGCGTCGTCCAGGTCGCGCACCACCAGCTCGCCCGCCTCGGGCGGACCGAGCCGGCGGGCCCGGGCGCCGGAGGCCACCACCAGGCCGTCGTAGGGCAGCTCCTCGCCGCCCTCCAGCAGCACCCGGCGGCGGCCGAGGTCCAGGCCGCGCGCCCGCGTCTTCGGGCGGAAGTCCAGGTCGGCGCGCAGCGGCGCCATGAACACCGAGTCGACGCTCTCGGTGCCCTTGAGCATCCCCTTGGACAGGGGCGGGCGGACGTACGGGGCGTGCCGCTCGTCGCTCACGATGGTGATCGGGCCGTCGTGACCCTGCTGCCGCAGCGCGTCGGCGGCGGTGACGGCGGCGATGGAGCCGCCGACGATGACGACGTCGCGCATCACGGCGCCAGCTTGAGCGCGGCGACCGGGCACACCCGCACGGCGGCCTCGGCGTCGGCGCGCTCGTCCTGTCCGACCTGCTCCGTCAGAACCGTCAGCTCGCCCTCGTCGTCCAGCTCCAGCAGGTGGGGGGCGGCCTCGGCGCAGAACCCGTAACCCTCGCAGCGGGCCTCGTCGACGATGATCCTCATGTCAGCACCTCTCTTCGGCGTTCGGCGGTCAGACGGGGTAGGCGTGCGGCGTGGACCGTGCGGTCACCCACTGCCAGTAGGTGAACTCGTCCAGGTTCCAGTGGCCGCCGTAGCGGCCGCCGTTGCCCGAGGCCCCCATGCCGCCCATGGGGACGTGCGCGGCGTCGTTGATGGTCTGGCCGTTGACGTGCACCATCCCGGTGCGCAGCCGGTCGGCCAGCGCGAGCCCGCGCGCCATGTCCCGGGTGTGGACGGCCGCGGACAGCCCGTAGGAGGTGCGGTTCGCCAGCTCGGCGGCCTCCTCGTCCGAGCCGAACCGGGTCACCGGGATCACGGGGCCGAAGATCTCCTCGGTGAAGGCGGGCGAGCCCGGGTCGACCCGGTCCAGCACGGTCGGGCTGTAGAACGGCCCCTCCTGTGTGCCGCCCGCGCCCACCACGGCGCCCGCCTCGACGGCGGCGGTCACGATCGCGTGCACGCGCCCGGCCTGGCGGGCGTCGATCAGCGGGCCCACCCGCACCTCGGGGCGCTTCGGGTCGCCCATGACCAGCGAGCGGGCGTGCTCGGTCAGGCGCGCGACGTACTCGTCGGCGATCCGCTCGTGCACGAGGTGGCGGCCGGTCGCCATGCAGATCTGGCCCTGGTGCAGCAGCGACCCCCAGGCCGCGTTGTTCACCGCGGCGTCCAGGTCGGCGTCGTCGAGGACGATGAGCGCGTTGTTGCCGCCGAGCTCCAGCACCACCCGCTTGAGCAGGCCGCCCGCCAGCTCGCCGACCCGCCGGCCGGTCGCCGACGAGCCGGTGAAGGAGATCACCGAGGTGTGCGGCGAGCGCACCACGGCCTCGCCGGTCGCCGGGCCGCCGGGCAGCACGTGCAGCAGGCCGTCCGGGAGCCCGGCGGCCTCGAAGACGCGGGCCAGCGCGACGCCGCCGCTCAGCGCGGTCTTCACGTCCGGCTTCAGCAGGACGCCGTTGCCCAGCACCAGCGCGGGGGCGACCGAGCGGATGGCCAGCATCAGCGGCGCGTTCCACGGCGCGATCACGCCGACCACGCCGACCGGCACCCGCCTGGCCATGCTCAGCACGGCCGGGTCGTCGTGCGGGAGCAACTGGCCGTAGGGCTGGTCGGCCAACTCGGCGGCGGCGCGCAGCTCGTCCTGGGCCTTGGTGATCTCCTGCTCGGCCTTGGCGCGGATGCAACCGGTCTCGCGGATCATCATCGCGACGATGTCCGCCCGCATCCCCTCCAGGGCCTGACCGGCCCGCGCCATGACGGCGGAGCGCTCCCGGAAGGAGGCGCCGGCCCACGCCCGCTGGGCCTCGGCCGCGACCGCGCCCGCCCGTTCGACGTCGGCCTCGTCGGCCAGCGCGATCTCGCCGATGCGCTCGCCGGTCGCGACCTCCAGCACGGGGGCGGTCCCGCCGCCACCGGGACGCCATCCACCGGAGTAGAGCAGGGCGGAGGCGGACGCGAAATCGCAGCCGCTCGCAGGGACGCCTTGGCTCACAGAAACGCTCCAATCACGCGGATCTTCCCACGTCAAAACCGGATTAACGATGCGTTTCCCGGAGGTTAAGCGCTCCCTTGTCACCACCGCATCGCTACAGGTGGACTAATCTCCAGGACAGGTTTCAGACACCGTGTCGGAAAGGGGTCACCCGTGCCCATCGACCACCTCCTTCCACCACCCGCCCCCCGGCCCGCCACGGGCGTCGACGGCACGTCCGGCCACGGGCGCCGCGCGTGAGCGCGGACACCGGCTCCCATCGGGCGGGCCGGAGGCGGACATGAGCGTCGACGACCTGGTCCAGACCCTCGCCGAGCAGCTCGGGGGCCCGGTGGTGCTCTACGACGACGATCTCGGCCTGGTCGCGTTCAGCGTGCACGGCGACGAGGTGGACGCCGCCCGGCGCTCGGTGATCCTCTCCCGCCGTGCCAGCGCCCGCGCCCGCGAGATGATCGCCGCGCACCAGGTGCGGCGGGCGCACGCCCCGGTACGGCTCCCTCCGCACGACGGCACGCCCGCCCGCGTCGTCTACCCGATCCGGCTCGGACGTCACGTGGTGGGATACGCCTCCTACATCGACCACCACCCGGACGGAGAGCTGCCCGCGCACCACGTCGGCGCGCTGCGCGACGCCGAGCCCGAGCTCGCGGCCCTGCTGGAGCTGCGCGGCCTGGAGCGCCGCCGGGACTCCGACGAGTCACGGCGGCTGCTCGCCGAGCTGCTCTCACCCGACGCGGCGGCGCGCGAACGGGCCGGTGAGGAGCTGATCGCCCACGGCCTGCTCAGCTCCGCGGCCCGCTACGCCGTGATGGTCTTCCGCTCGGTGCCGGCCGCCGCGGGCGCGGGGCAGGCCACCAGGGACGCGCGCGCCGGGACGCCGGCCGGGCGTCTGGCCGGGGTGCCGGTTCCCGCGCAGGACGCGGCGCGGCCGGCCGGGGGCACGCGGCTGGCGATCGAGCAGGCCATGTCGGTGATCGTGCGCTCGACCTCGCTCAAGGGCTGCGGCGCCGTCCTCGGCGAGGAGGGGGTGCTCGTCATTCCCCGCCCGGTCAACAGGGAGCGGCTCGCGAGCCTGCTCGCCCTTCCCGGGCTGGAGGCCGTGCGCGGCGGCGGGGGCGGCCCCCGTGACGAGCCGGCCCAGGCGCACGAGTCGTACCGCGAGGCGGTCATGGCCTGCCGCGTCGCGATGGCCGACCCCGCGCGCCACGGCCCCTCGGCCCACTGGGACGATCTGGGCCTGGACCGGCTGCTGATCCAGCTTCCCCTGTCCGGCCTGACGGCGGGCGACCTGCCGCCGACGGTGCGCCGGCTGCTGGAGGCGCCGTCCGGCGCCAAGCTGGCCGACACCCTGGAGGCGTACCTCGACAGCGGCGCCGACGCCCAGGCGACCGCCCGCGCCCTGCTCATCCACCGCAGCACGCTGTACTACCGTCTCGGGCGCATCCACGAGCTCACGCGGGCGGACCTGTCCGACGGCCGGGTGCGCACCGAACTCCACACCGCCCTGCGCGTGGCGACCCTGTCCGGCCTCCGCCCGTCCTGAGACGCCCACCACGACGGCGTACCGGTTCACCGCCGTACCGGTCGGCGGCGGCTGCGGCGTCTGGCGGCTGATTTCCTGCAAACCTAGTAGGAAATGTTGACTTTAGGGCGTGTGCGGCTTAATTTCTGACTATGAGCCAGGGCCCTTTTCTGACCCGGTGTCACTCAGTGGACTTCTGTCACGTCGCCAGCGCGCAGTGTCGTTGATCGCGGGTCTCTAGCCGTTCCTCGACCACCACGGAGGAGCCGCGGCCCTCGTCGGGCTTCTCCCCCTTCTCCCAGCGTGGCCGATCGCGCCCACGTCGTCCCCTAGGAACCTTCTTCCGGCATGCCCCCGCCCCGCGGCATGGCGTGGCGCGAGCATGCCCGCTTTCATCGTGAGGACCAATCCCGTGATCAGAATCAGACACGTCGCGCTGTCCGTCCTGCTGGCGGGCTCGCTCGTCGCGTGCGGCCGGGCCTCGGGCTCCTCGGGCGCCGACGAGGCCGTCGAGCTGCGCTACCAGGGCAGCGTCGGCGCCGTCACGCCCGCGGAGCTGGCCGCCGACCTCGGCTATCTCGGCCCCCTCAAGCTCAAATGGGTCGGCAACACCATCAGCGGCCCGCAGGACATCCAGTCGGTCGCCACCGACCAGACCGACTTCGGCGGCGCGTTCAACGGCGCGGTGGCCAAGCTCGTCGCGAGCGGCGCGCCGATCAAGGCGGTGATCAGCTACTACGGCTCCGACGAGCACACCGCGCAGAACTACTACGTGCTGGACGGCAGCCCGATCAAGGGGCCGCGCGACCTGATCGGCAAGAAGGTGGGCGTCAACACGCTCGGCGCGCACATGGAGGCCGTGCTCAAGGAGTACCTCAAGCGGGGCGGGCTCACCCCCGAGGAGATCAAGCAGGTCGAGCTGCTCGTGGTGCCGCCGGTCAACGCCGAGCAGTCGCTGCGGGCCCGGCAGATCGACGTGGCCGTGCTCGGCACCATCCTGCGCGACAAGGCGCTGGAGCGCGGCGGCATCCACCCGCTGTTCAAGGACACCGACCTGTTCGGCGAGTTCAACGCCGGCTCCTACGTGTTCCGCGAACGGTTCGTCGCCGAGCACCCCGCCGCCGTGCGGACCTTCGTGCAGGGCGTCGGCAAGGCGATCGACTGGTCGCGCGACACTCCGCGCGAGCAGGTGGTGGCGCGGCTCAAGGCGATCATCGCCAAGCGGGGCCGCAACGAGGACCACGACACGATCGGCTACTGGAAGAGCTACGGCGTCTCCTCCAAGGGAGGGCGGATCGCCGAGCGGGAGTTCGCGACCTGGATCGACTGGCTGGTGGCGGAGGGCGAGCTCAAGCCCGGCCAGGTGAAGCCGGGGGACGCCTACACCAACGAGTACAACGGGAGCGCCTCGTGACCGCCGCCGTGGAGACGGGGACCCGTGCCAAGATCGGGCTCCGGGACGTGGGCAAGGTCTTCCGGGTGCGGGGCACGGACCGGCCGTTCGCCGCGATCTCCGGCGTGGACCTGGACATCCGCGAAGGGGAGTTCCTCACCCTGGTCGGCCCGAGCGGGTGCGGCAAGTCGACGCTGCTCGACCTCATCGGCGGCCTCACCTCGCCGAGCTCGGGAGAGGTACTCCTGGACGGCGCCCCGGTCGGCGGGCCGGGCCTGGACCGGGGCATCGTCTTCCAGCAGTACGCGCTGTTCCCGTGGCGCACCGCGCTCGCCAACATCGCGTTCGGGCTGGAGGCCAAGGGAGTGCCGCGCCGGGAACGCGCGGACCGGGCGCGGCACTACCTGGACCTGGTCGGCCTGGACGGCTTCGGCGACCGGTACCCGCACGAGCTGTCGGGCGGGATGCGCCAGCGGGTCGCCATCGCGCGCAGCCTCGCGTTCGACCCCGACGTGCTGCTGATGGACGAGCCGTTCGCCGCGCTGGACGCGCAGACCCGCGAGTCCCTCCAGGAAGAGCTGCTGCACATCTGGGAGAAGACCCGCAAGACGGTCGTCTTCATCACGCACGGCATCGACGAGGCCGTCTACCTCGGCCAGCGCGTGGCGGTCATGACCGCGCGGCCCGGGCGCATCAAGCAGATCATCGACATCACGTTCGACTCGCGGGCGGGCGACCTGCGCGCCGACCCGCGGTTCGGCGAGTACCGGCACCGGATCTGGACGCTGCTGCGCGACGAGGTCGCCGCCGCCCAGCGCGAGGAGAGGAGCTCCGTTGACTGACCTCGATTCCGTGGCCGCGCCCCTGGGGACCCGGCCCCCCGCGTCTCGCGGGAACGGAAGGACAACGGACGTCCCCGCCGCCGCGCCGCCGGAGTCGCGTGAAGGGACGACGGACGCCGCGGACCTTCACGAGGTCGCCGCGTCGCGGTGGGGGAGGACGGGCGCGTGGTTCGCGTCCGCGGCCAAGCGGTCGGCGGCGCTCGTCGTGCTGGTGGCGCTGTGGGAGTTCCTGCCCCGCAGCGGGCTGGTGGACCGGGTGTTCGTGCCGCCGCTGTCGGAGGACCTGGCCGCCTGGTACGAACTGCTGCGGAACGGCCAGCTCGTCGAGCACCTGCAGGCGTCCCTGGTCCGCTCGCTGGCGGGCTTCGGCCTGGCGATCGCGCTCGCGATCCCCCTCGGCCTGGCCATCGGCTGGTACCGCCCGGTCGCCGAGCTGCTCAACCCGGTGCTGGAAGTGTTCCGCAACACCTCGCCGGTCGCGCTGCTGCCGGTGTTCGCGCTGATCCTCGGCATCGGCGAGACCAACAAGATCGTGTTCGTGCTGTACGCCTGCTCGTGGCCGATCCTGCTCAACACCATCGGCGGGGTCAGGACGGTCGAGCCGCTGCTGATCAAGTCCGCCCGGTCGATGGGCCTCGGCCCGCTGCGCCTGTTCCAGAAGGTGATCCTGCCGGCCGCCGTGCCGACCATCTTCACGGGCGTGCGGCTCGCCGGGGCGTACTCGATCCTCGTGCTGCTGTTCGCCGAGATGGTGGGGGCCAAGGCCGGCCTCGGCTACCTCATCCAGGCGTCGCAGTCCAACTTCCGCATCACCGACATGTACGCAGGCATCATCACCATCTCCGCGCTCGGCCTGGCGTTCAACCAGGTTCTCGTCGTGGTCGAGCGCCGCTTCTCCACCTGGAGGACCACCTGATGTCCCCGCTGTCTTCGCGCAGACTGCACCTGAACGCGTTCCTCATGGGCGTCGGCCATCACGAGGCCGCCTGGCGGCACCCGCGCGCCGACCCCTCCCGCCTCACCGACGTCCGGCACTACCAGAACCTCGCGCGGATCGCCGAGCGCGGCAGGCTGGACTCGGTGTTCTTCGCCGACGGCCTCGCCCTGTGGGGCAACGTCGGCTACAACGCCCTGGGCGCTCCGGAGCCGCTGACGCTGCTGGCGGCGATCGCCACCGCGACCGAGCACATCGGCCTGATCGCGACGGTGTCCACCACCTACAACGAGCCCTTCCACGTGGCGCGCAAGTTCGCCTCCCTGGACCACATCAGCAAGGGCCGCGCGGGCTGGAACATCGTCACCTCCGCCGGGGAGGCCGAGGCGCGCAACTTCGGCATCGAACGGCCCGCGCACGCCGACCGCTACGCCAGGGCCACCGAGTTCCTCGACGTGGTCACCAAGCTGTGGGACAGCTGGGAGGACGACGCGATCCTCGCCGACCGCGGCACGGGCGCCTACGCCGACACCGCCAGGATCCATCCCGTCGAGCACGCCGGAGAGCACTTCCTGGTGCGCGGCCCGCTGAACATCTCCCGCCCGCCGCAGGGCCGTCCCCTGCTGGTGCAGGCCGGGTCCTCCGAGGACGGCAAGGAGTTCGCCGCGCGCCACGCCGAGGCCGTGTTCACCGCGCAGCAGACCCTGCGCGAGGGCCAGGACTTCTACGCCGACCTCAAGGGCCGCCTCGCCCGGTACGGCAGGACCCCCGGCGAGCTGCTGATCCTGCCCGGGATCTCGCCGATCATCGGCGCCACCGAGCGGGAGGCGCTGGCCCTGGAGAAGGAACTGGAGGACCTGACCAACCCCGAGTACGGCCTCGCGCAGCTCTCCAACATCCTCGGCGTGGACCTGTCCGGCCTGCCGCTGGACGGCCCGCTGCCCGAGATCGCCGAGACCACCGAGGGCCAGCAGAGCCGTCAGCGGCTGGTGCTCGACCTGGCCCGCCGCGAAGGCCTCACGATCCGGCAGGTGCTTGGACGCCTCGCCGGCGGGCGCGGCCACCGCGTCGTCGCCGGGACGCCCGAGCAGATCGCCGGCCAGATCGAGGAGTGGTTCCGCGACGGCGCCGCGGACGGTTTCAACGTCATGCCGCCGATCCTGCCGGGCGGCCTGGAGGACTTCGTCGACCACGTGGTGCCGATCCTGCAGGGCAAGGGCCTGTTCCGTATGGAGTACGAGGGCCGTACCCTCCGCGAGAACTATGGGCTGGCCAGGCCCGCCTCGCGCTACGCCGCGAGCCGGGTCGAGACCCGCGACGCGGCCGTGGCCTCCTGAGATCCGGACGATCGTGGCCGCGCGTCGCGGCCACGATCGTCCGGCGGTCAGTCGTAGGACTCGGCCGCGGCGCGCAGGGCGGCCAGCACCTCTCTGGGGTCGTACCCGGCCGGCGCGCCCGGCGTGTAGGTCACCGAGATGAGGTCGCCGCCGTAGGGGAAGGGCCCGTGGCGCTCGTACAGCGGCCAGGAGACCGGGGAACGGCGGTCGATCCCGACGTCGATGCCCTCCACGGGCGCCAGCCCGAGGAGCATCCGCACCGCGCCGAGCCGCCCGGCCGGGGCGCCGTCCAGCTCCAGGGCCAGGTCCCAGCGGTATCCGGGCAGCGCGGCGGCGACCAGCGACACCGTGTGCGCGCCGGGCGGCAGGGCCTGGCCGGCCAGCGTGGTCAGCTCGCCGTACTCGTTGTAGGCCAGGTGCAGGTGGCCGTCCTCGACGTAGAGCGCGTAGCCGCCGCCCTGGTCGCCGTGCGCGACGAGCACGCCCTGGTCACCCGGGCCCTGGGTGAGCCGCACGTCCACCCGGAAGTCGCGGAAGGTGATGAGCTGGGAGGCGCGGTAGCGCTCCAGGGTCGGGGTGCCGGCCAGCAGCGTGACCGGCTCGTGGAAGGAGCGCTCCGCGGGCGGCCGGGCCGTCCACAGGTAGCCGGTGCCGTCGTCGAGCGGGAACACCTTGTTCTCCAGCGCGGCCCGCTCCCACGCCTGCGCCAGCTCGGCGACCAGCTCGGGCCGCTCGGAGGCGAGGTCGTGGGTCTCGGTCGGGTCGGTGCGCAGGTCGTACAGCTCCCACGGGTCCTCCTCGTGCGGGCGGCCGTGGCGGTGCAGGGTGACCAGCTTCCAGCCGTCGCGGTAGAAGGCGCGGTTCCCGGTCATCTCCGCGTACTGCTCCGGGTGCGTGCTCGGCGCGGCGGGGTCGTCCAGCGCGTCGGCGAACGAGGCGCCGTCCAGCGCGGTGGCGGGCACGCCCCGCACGGTCTCGGGGCGGACGACCCCGGCCAGGTCCAGCAGCGTCGGCAGCAGGTCGGTCACGTACTGGTAGCGGTCCCGCACCCCGGCCGTGGCCGTCCGCGACGGCCAGGACAGCAGGAACGGCACGCGCACGCCGCCGGCGTGGGTGCTGCCCTTGTAGAGCCGGAACGGGGTGTTGGAGGCCATGCCCCAGCCGCGGGGGTAGTGGACCATCGTCTGGGGCCCGCCGATCAGCTCCAGGTCGCGCGGCACGTCGGGGCCCCAGTCGCCGGGCAGGTCCACGTTGTGCACGAACTGCTTGAAGTAGGACCGGGTGCCGCGTACGCCGCCCTCTCCGCTGCCGCCGTTGTCGGAGGTGAAGACGACGATGGTGTCGTCGAGCTCGCCGTACTGCTCGATCACGGCGAGCAGGCGGCCCAGGTTCTGGTCCACGCTGTCCACCATGGCGGCGTAGACCTCCTGGTAGCGGGCGAACAGCAGCCGCTCGTCCTCCGGCAGCGCGTCCCAGGCGGTGACGTCGAGGAACTGCTCGGAGTTGCGCGGGGGTAGCGCGGTCCCCTCGGGGAACAGCCCGGCCGCGACCTGGCGGGCGAAGCGCTCCTCGCGCAGGGCGTCCCACCCCTTGGTGTACTTGCCGCGATATTTGGCGATATCGGAGGGCTTGGCCATCAGTGGCCCATGGACCGCGGAGTGGGCCAGGTAGAGGAAGTACGGCTTGCGCGCGTCGTGCGCGCGCAAGGACTTGATCATCGAGATGGCCTGGTCGGTCAGGTCGTCCGTCAGGTAGTAGCCCTCGGGATAGGCGTCCACCTCGACGACCGAGTTGTCCCGGACGAGGCGGTGCGGATGGTGCAGGCTGGTCAGGCCCTCCAGAAAGCCGTAGAACCGGTCGAAACCCTTCTGCGTGGGCCACGACGACCGGGGCGCGCCGTCGTTCATCGTCGCGTCCTTGGTCAGATGCCACTTGCCCACCGCGAAGGTGGCGTAGCCCGCGCCGCGCAGGATCTCCGGCAGCGTGGGCACGTCGTCGGCGATCTCGAAGGTGTAGCCGGGGAACCCGGGGTCGGCGTTGGCGACGAAGGCGTACCCGGCCCGGTGGTGGTTCAGGCCGGTCAGCAGGGACGCGCGGGACGGCGAGCACAGCGGCGTCGTGTGGTAGTTGGTGAACCGCAGGCCGCGCGCCGCCAGGCCGTCCAGCGCAGGCGTCTCGATCTCCGAGCCGAACGGCCCGATGTCGGCGAAGCCCATGTCGTCCAGGAGCACGACCACGATGTTCGGCGCGCCCCGCGGCGGCCGGACCGGCGTGGGCCACCACGGGGTGGAGTCGGCGACCGTACGGCCGACATGTCCGGGAACGCTCACATCTGTCTCCTCTCACGCGAACCGCCCCGGCCGCGTGACGGCCGGGGCGGTGTGGCGCGGTCGTCAGGCGGCGAGGCGCGAGTAGGACGAGGCGTCGCCGGTCAGAACGGTGCTCGGCCGGCTGTCCACCCCGACGGGGACGTCCCCCGCGATCGTCACCCGGTGCAGGCGGCGAGGCAAGTCGCCGAAGTCGTGCACCACCCGGTGCTGGGTGGCGCGGTTGTCCCAGATCGCCACGTCGCCCGGGGCCCAGTGCCAGCGCACCGTGTTCTCGACCTGGGTGACGTGGTCCTGGATGAGCCGGATGATCGCCGCCGACGTCTCGGCCGACAGGCCCACCACCCGCTTGGCGAAGTCGCCGAGCAGGATCGAGCGCTCCCCGGTCTCCGGGTGCACCCGCACCACGGGGTGCTCGGTCTCGAAGGCGACGGCGGAGAACACCTCCGCGTACTTCCGCGCCACGTCCGGGTTGTCGGACGTGGCGACGCGCGCGTAGTCGAACTGGTTGGTGTGGATCGCGCGCAGCCGGTCGACGAGGTCGCGCAGCTCGACCGGCAGGTGCTCGTAGGCGGCCACCGTGTTGGCCCACAGCGTGTCCCCGCCCGCGGGCGGCACCACGACGGCCCGCAGCACCGAGGCCAGCGGCGGCCGGTCCACGAAGGTCACGTCGGTGTGCCAGCGGTCGACCTTCTGCCCGTGGCTGTAGTCCAGGTCGAGGATGTGGGGGTTCTGGTCGAGGGAGGGAACGGTCGGGTGCGCGGTGGTCGGCTCCCCGAGCAGCCGCGCGAAGGCGACCTGCCCGCCTTCGTCCAGATGGTCCTGGCCGCGCAGAAAGACGACCTTGTACCGGAGCAGCGCCGCGCGAACCTCCGCGACGACCTCCGGCTCCAGATCGCCACCGAGACGGACACCGGAGATCTCGGCGCCTATCCGGCCGGCGACGGGCGTGATGTCGACAGATGACCTAGATGACATGGTTCGGCTCCTTCCGAAGGGATGTGGTCGAGGGTCGGAAGGGACGACAGAGCGCACTGGCCACGCGGCAGAAATCCACGTGACCCCGAATGGTCAGAACCGTGGCCGTCACGCCTCCAAGGTAGGAGAGCGGAGCCTGATTATCAATACAACCGGTAGGGAATAAGGGTTTTTCTTGCTCGGCCGCCGTGCGGGGCGCTGCGCGGTGTCCCACAAGGTGCCCGGCAGGCCTGGACGGAGGGCGCTGCGCCCCTTCGAAGTGCTGTGGGAGGCCGTGTCTGAGTCCACCGGTTCGACTGTCCGGCGGCATACGGACTCCGCGCCGTTCTCGCCGGGGCGAGGGGCGCCATCGGCAGGACCGGCGTCCAACCTGCCCGCGTGCATGGCGGTGGGGACGGTGGCGTCACCTACGGTTCGCCCGGTCGCGTGGAAATCCCGGAGCATGGTGAGAAGTCCACCCGCAGGCTTGGGCATTCCGCCGTTGCGGCTGTCGATGTCGACAAGACGCGATACCGCCTATTCATCGATGGACCCGACGCCTCGAATCCGAGTCGGCCGGGAGGGATGTTCTCAGGCGCCGCCGGATCTCGTTGGAATAACGATATTCGCCCCCTCTGGGGCTTTGCGGCTCTGTGAGTTATTGGCAGAGACTCCACGTTTACGGCAGAGGTGGCCTGGATTCTGTCGCCTGTCAAGTCGATATTCACTGGAAAAGTTCCCTCGGATGCTCTTGTAGTGGACCCCTTGAGGGTGTACATAGACCTTCCATTCCAACACATACTCGCGCTTGTACCGCTCGGGGTGGGCGGAGATGTCTGACTGCTCGTGACGGCCGCATACCTGTAGGTGATGTGACCGAGGTCACCATTGAATTGACTGAGCGTGTTGCATACGTTCCATGGGGCCTCTGAAATTTATCAACATTGAGCTTGGTGATGGCCGTTGTTGGGGCGAAGCGGCCCTGTTCTGGTACGCGAATCGAGCGGGGAGCTGTGAATGCGTCGTTCGTTGTTACGCCGACGAATGTGTGTGTTGAGTAGTTATTTAACCGTTCTGACGGTATTGGTTTCAGGGGTCGGCGTGCCGGAAGGGCTGATGCCGCGCGCCTGGTCCAGTTCCGGCCAAACTTCGAATGTTGATTCTGCCGCCGATGTGGACACGCCCGTCCAGCAGACGGGTTCGGCGGCGGGACGGCCGCACCTGGTGCCGGCCGAGGCGACGCGGGCCGAGGTAAAGGGCCCTAAGTCCGGTAAGGGCACCGGGTCGGTGAAGCCGCCGAAGGGTGCCTTGCCGTTGGAGGTGCGGCACAAGGCGTCGAAGGAGCCGGCCAAGGGGGGGAACAAACCCTCCGCGTCGCCGCGGAGCCTCAGCGCCATGGCCGCGGGTGACTGCTACTACCCCCGGTGGGCGCCAGGCATCAACTACTCGTCCGGGACGACCGTCTCGTACTTCAACACCACGCAGGGGATGACGGAGGCGCACGATTTCTGGGCGCAGTCAGCCCCGGGCGGTCTGCCGCCGCTGACCACCAGCGCCTGGGTGGATATTGGACCGTGCTACGTGCCGCCGGCGCCAGAGCCGCCGTCTTTCATGGAGTTCTGGCCTGACGACGACGCTCAGGTGGGGACGCTGAAGCCGACGCTGGGCGCGTGGGCGGCCGCGCAGACCGGTTCGGTCAACTACTGGTTCCAGCTGTGCTCCGGGGACGGTCCCTCCAGCGCCTGGGACTGGTGCGTCAACAGCTCCTGGAACACCACCGGGACCTGGGATGTGAACTCTTCCCAGGTGAAGTGGGGTAAGAAGTACTGGTGGTCGGTGATCGCCGAGGACTCGGTGAACGGGCTGCAGGAAACCTCGTCATGGATGACGCTGACCGCCGAACCCGAGCAGCCCTCCATCAACTCGCTGCTGGGCGCCGGGTCGGATGGACATGAGTTCGACCCGGCGGCGGGTAACTACACCCAGGCATCGGTGGACGCCTCGGTGGCCACGATGGGGCCGCCGCTGACCACCACGCGTACCTACAACAGCCTGGACCCCCGTACCGACGGCATGTTCGGCGCCGGGTGGAGCACCCGGTGGGACATGCGCCTGGTCGAGGAGCCGCAGACCCAGACCGTACTGGTCACCTACCCCGATGGGCGGCAGTCGCGGTTCGGGTCATCGGGCAACGGTACCTACGTACCGCCGCAGGGCAGCTTCGCCACCCTGGCCACTGTCAGCGGTGGCGGCTGGCGGTTGATGGACAAATCAGCCACCTCCTACCTGTTCGACGCCCAGGGCCGGGTGACCAAGGTCACCGACAACCGCGGGCGCGCGCAGGATCTGACGTACGGCACAGACGGCAAGCTGACCACCGTGACGGCCACCGGCGGCCGGTCGCTGCACTTCACCTGGACCGGCGCCCACGCCACCTCGGTATCCACCGATCCGATCAATGGGACAGCGCAAAGCTGGAACTACACCTACGACGGGGACAAGCTGGTCAAGGTGTGCAGTCCGGGGTCGGCCACCGCGTGCACCACTTACATCTACGGTGACGCCTCCCGGTACAGCACCGGCATTGTGAACTCGATGCCGACCGGCTACTGGCGGCTGAACGAGGCCACCGGTTCGGCCGGTTCCACGGTCGCCGACGCGGTGGGCTGGAACCTGGGTGGCGAGGACGCCGAGTTCAGCGGCGGCACCTACAACGCCACCGTCGGCGTGGCCGGAGCACTGGGCGGGACCACCGACACCGCGATCAGGTTCAGCGGCACCTCGGCGAACAGTTCCTATGTGCAGCTCCCGCAGTCGGCGATCAGTGGCCGGGGCTCGCACCTGACGGTGGAGGCGTGGTTCAAGACGACCAACTCCGGTGTGGTGATCGGGCAGAGCGACACCGACACCGGCACACCGTCCGACTTCACCCCCGTGGTGTACGTGGGCACCGACGGCAAGCTGCGCGGCCGGTACTGGGCCGCCGGCGCGGCTGGACCGATCACCACCTCCGGCACGGTGAACAACGGTCAGTGGCACCATGTGGCGTTGTCGGGCGACGGCAGCACCCAGACGCTGTACCTGGACGGGCAGGCGGTCGGCACCCGCAGCGGCGCCATCGACCACCGCGACCAGGCGTACACGCGTGTCGGCTCGGGGTACGCCTCCTCCAGCTGGCCGTCCTCCACCGGCTCCACCCAGGTGTTCCCGTTCAAGGGTGACATCGACGAGGTGGCCGTCTTCGGCCGGTCGCTGCCTGCTGCCGAGATCAAGGCGCACTACCAGGCGGGCGTGGCCGGCGCGCAGATGACCAAGGCCACCCTGGCCTCGGGCCGGGTCTGGGCGGAGAACACCTACAACGCCAACGGCGGGCGCCTGCTGACCAACACCGACTCCGACGGCGGCCTGTGGAAGATCGGTGCCGTGCAGTACAGCGGGACCGGCGAGGGCGATTCGCTGGCCACGGTCACCGTGACCGACCCGCACAACGGCCTCGTGAGGTCGGTGTACGAGCCCACGCGTGGCATGCGGATCGTCAGCCACGCCGACCAGGTGTCCACGGCCCAGCCCCCCAACCAGGCCAAGAAGACGACCTACGAGTACGACACCGGCGGTTTCCCCTCCAAGATCACCGACCCGAACGGTAACACCACCCAGGTCACCCACGATGAGCGTGGCAATGATCTGAGCGTGACCACGTGCAGGTCCGCGGGAAACTGCCAGACCTCTTACACGTCCTACCACCTCAACACCTCCGACCCGTTCGACCCGCGCAACGACCGGGTGACCGCTTCCCGGGACGCGCGGTCGACCAGCTCCACGAGCAACACCTACGCCACCAAGTTCGAGTACACGGCGTTCGGTGAGAAGTCCAAGGAGACCACTCCGGCCACCACGGACTTCCCGAACGGCCGGTCGACCACCTACGCCTACACCGACGGCACCGAGCCGGCGGTCGGCGGCGGGACCACACCGGCCGGTCTCCTGAAGAGCGAGACCGATCCCAAGGGCAACGTGCGCGAGTTCGCCTACACCCTCGCGGGTGATCTGGCGAAGGTGACCGAGCCGACCGGGCTGGTCACCGAGCACACCTACGACGCCGTCGGCCGCAGGACCTCCACCAGCCAGATCTCCGGAGGTGAGGAAGACCCGCCGGCGTCCACGCTGTCGGACGACGGGCTGGTGGCGTCCTACGGGTTCAACGCCGGCAGCGGCACGGCGATCGCCGACGACTCCGGCCACTCCCAGGCCGGCACGGCCACCGACACCACCTGGTCCAATTCCGGCAAGTTCGGCAAGGCGCTGTCGTTCAACGGCACCTCCTCCTGGGTCACCGTGCCCGACTCCCCGTCGCTGCGGCTGTCGGACGGCATGACCGTGATGGCGTGGGTCAATCCGACCGTGCTGGACAACTGGCGCCAGGTGCTGATGAAGGAGTTCAACGGCGGCCTGTCGTATGCGTTGTACGCCTCCAACGGGTCCCAGCCCAACGGGTGGGCGGTCAACACCGGTGGCACCGAGGGCAGCGTCGACTCCAGCCAGAACATCCCCACCGGGACCTGGTCGCACCTAGCGCTGACCTACGACGGCTCGAAGCTGGCGTTCTACCTCAACGGCACCAAGACTGCCGAGACCAACTTCACCGGAGCGCTGCGCGCCGACGGCGGGCCGCTGCGGATCGGCGGCAACGGGACCTGGGGCGAGTACTTCACCGGCCTGATCGACGAGGTGCGGGTCTACAACCGGGCACTGTCGGAGTCGGAGATCCAGAACGACAAGGACACCGCCGTCACCGCACCGGACCCGACCGACCCGCCGGCCCCGACCGGTGCCACCACCAACACCACGACCTTCACCTACGACGCCTACGGCCGCGTCTCCAAGCAGACCGGTACCGGGGTGAAAAACCAGGTCAGCGATGTCACGCACACCGCCGAGACCCGCTACACCTACGACGTCGACGGCAACAAGCTGACTGAGACGCTGGCCGACCTGACCGGAGCCGACCCCAGCCGTACGATCACCTACGAGTACGACACTTACGGGCGCGTCAACAAGATCATCGACGCAGAGGGTGGAACGAAGCTGGCGACGTACGACCACAAGGGTCAGATGGTCAGCACCACCGACTTCGGCGGCGCGATGTACGACTACGGCTACACGCCGCGCGGCCAGCTTGCGTCGGTCACGCTGAAGGGCTGGACCAGCAGCCCGACCAACCCCCAGCCGGCACAAGACGTGGTGATCAAATCCTACGCCTACGACCCCGGCGGACGAATGGCCTCCCAAACCGACGCCATGGGCCGTAAGGTCCGCTACGCCTATTTCAACGACAACACCATGTCCGAGGAGACGGCCGAGCAGGTCAAGCTCAACGGTTCGGCGACGCCCGTCGATGTGATGCTGGCCTCCTCCCTCTACGACGGCGCGGGCAATCTCACTCGGAAGGTCACCGGAGGCGGGAAGGTTCGTGTCGACTACGTCTACGACGCCGCGGCACGGTTGACCTCCTCGACTTTGGATCCGGTCCAACTGGGCAGGAAGACCAGCTACGTGTATGACGCGAACAACAACATCATCGAGAAGACCTTGACAGCGACCGGCTCGTCAAGGACGGAGAAGACGTTTTACCAGTACGACGTGGGCAATCAGCTCACCCAGCAGACCGTGGAGAACGGCGCCTCCGACTTCACGACGTCGCGGACCGTCGACGACCGCGGCCTTATCACCGAGATCACCGACCCGCGAGGCAATGTCCCTGGTGCCACTCGGATGGACTACACGACGCTCATCACCTATGACGTCCTCGGCAGGACAACAACAGTGCAGGAGCCGCCGGTGAAGGTGGAGCGCAACGGCGCGGCGGCGGTCACGCAACGACCCACCTCCCGGATAGGTTACAACGCCGCAGGTGAAGAGACCCACCAGACCGATCCGGAGAACCGGAGCCTGGTAACCGCCTATGACAAGGCGGGACGGATCAGGTCTGTCACCGGCAGCCCGTACACGCCGCCCGGCGGGACGGCGGTGACTCCGCAGATCGCCCTGGGATATGACGCCGGCGGCCGAGTCATCACCTCGACCGACCCTCGAGGCAACGTCACCGACATCACCTACGACGTCCTAGGACGAAAGGTGCGCGTCACCGATCCGCCAGCGACACAGGGCGCGGCGCGCAGCACCTGGGACTATACCTACACCCTCACCGGAGAGATGCTCTCGACGACGGACCCGACTGGAGCCAGGACCGAGGCCACCTATGACGGGCTGAGCCGGCAGATCACCGCGACGAGGATCGAGCGTAAGCCCACCGCCGCCGCATTCACGACGAACGCCGAGTATGATCCGGCAGACCACCTGATCGCGGTCACACAACCCTCGGGCGACCGCATCCAACTGACGGTCAATGCGGCCGGAGAGGTCACCGGGCGGACCGACGCCCTGGGCCACTCCAGCACGTTCGGCTTCGATTTCGCGGGCCGTCAAATCTCGGTCACCGACGCACTCGGCAACAGCACCGTGGCCGAATATGACCTAGCGGGACGCAAGATCGCCACCAAGTACCTGAACTCCTCGGCCGCCGTGCAGCGCACGTACGGGTTCGGCTACGACGAAACCGGCAACCTCACCAGCCAGACGAGCCCGGAAGGCCACGTCACTCAACGCTCCTATGACGCCGCCAACCGGCTCGTCCGGCAGGTGGAGCCGGTATCCGCCTCGAAGGTCATCACCACGTCGTTCGGATACGACGCGGCGGGAGGCCGCACGCGCAGAACCGACGGACGCGGCAACGTCTTCCTCACCACCTACAACACCCTGGGAGTGGTGGAATCCCAAATCGAGCCCGCGACACAGGCGCACCCCAACCCGGCGGATCGCACCTGGACGGCCTCCTACGACGCGGCAGGCAACACGACCGGCGTTCTGCAACCCGGTAGTGTTCGCGTCACCAACAGCTACGACAACCTCAACCGGCTGATCTCCGCGCAGGGAAGCGGAGCGGAGGCCGCCACCCAGACCAGTACGTTCGACTATGACGACGCTGGTCGGCTGATCAGTGCGGGAGACCTGGCTTTCACGTTCAACGATCGTGGCCTGCTGCTGTCCACCGCCAAGGCGGGCACTCCCGGGACGCTGTCGACGTTCGGCTATGACGGCAACGACCGCCTCACCCAGCGGACCGACGCCGCCGGCACAGCCGTGTTCACCTACGATGCCGCCGACCGGCTCAAGACCATGATCGACCCGATCGCCAATGCCACCCTGACCTACGGCTACGACAACGCCGACCGGCTCACCGGCATCGACTACGGTGCGAACAAGGCTAAGCGTACCTACGTGTACGACGCGATGAGCCGCCTCACCAGTGACACGCTCAAGACCGCGGCAGGCGCGAACGTCGCCTCCATTGGCTACGGCTACGACCTGGATGACAACCTCACGACCAAGACGACCACGGGTATGGCCGGGGCCGGGACCAACACCTACACCTACGACCGCAGCAACCGCCTGATCTCTTGGACGGCCCCCGGCGGAGCGGTCACCGCCTACGAGTGGGATGACTCCGGCAACCGCACCAAGGCGGGTTCTAAAACCTACGCCTACGACGAGCGCAGCCGCCTGCTGTCCGGCGACGGGACGACCTACACCTACGCAGCCCGCGGGACCACCGCCACCCAGACCACGGGCAGCGTGACCAAGGTGCTCCAGTTCGACGCATTCGACCGGATGATCGCGGATGGACAGGCCACCTATATCTACGACGCCCTGAACCGGGTGACGAGCCGCGCACAAGGCACGGCCGTCAGCAAGCACCTCTATGGCGACCTCTCCAACGACATCGCCGCCACGACGGACGCGACCGGCACCAAGCTGGCGAGTTACAGCCGCAACGCCGCCGGTCAACTCACCAGCGTCTCCGACGCGTCCGGCGCGCGTCTCGCCTTGGCCGACCAGCATGGCGACGTCGTCGGCACCTTCGATTCCGCTGCCACCGCACTGGCCGACTCGGTCGCCTACAGCCCCTTCGGTGAAGAAACCGCGAGGAACGGCACTCGCCACGACGTCGGTTTCCAAGGCGAGTACACCGATCCGGCCACTGGCAAGGTGAACATGCACGCCCGCTGGTACCAACCGGTCACGGGAACCTTCGCCAGCCGTGACGAAGCCGATCTCAATCCCACCCCGTCTGTCCAGGCCAACCGCTACACCTACGCCAACGCGGACCCGCTGTCCAACACCGACCCGACGGGCCACTCCGCACGAGCCATCTACTGCAGCAACTGCCCCCAACCCCCTGCCGTGAAGATGCCGGGTGGATATATGTGCACCAACGGCATCTGCGTCCGGCCGGACTCCGTCGAGCAGTGGTGGAACGACTACATCAACTCTCCGGGGTTCGAGTACTACAACAATCCGCGCCTGTCCGACGAGGAGATCAAGAGGCTCGGCTACAAGTACATGCCCAACGGCAGGCCTGTAGAGGACAATGTGCCCTTCTGGGACATGAGCCCTGAGGCGCAGGAACTCTACATGCAGCGCTACCAGCCGACTCTGACCCCTGATGAGCACTTCGCACTCGCCGTCGACTCTATGGTCGCGGCCGATGACGAAGAGGGATTCGAGGCCCTGTACCTGGGCCTGCCCAGCGGCGGCAAGGGCGTGTCCTCCAAGAAGGTGTTCCGTGCGCTCAAATCGGCCAGGGACTTGTTCCAAACGCTCAAAGCGTGCCACTCCCACCTCGGCAGCAAGGGATGCAAGGTCGTGATCGCCGCTCAATGGGCGGCATTCATGAGTCAGGTCTGCGATAGAAACATGATCACGGGCCAGTGCATACCGACCAAAGTCGGCAGTATGCTGGGAGTATTCGGGATTCCAATCAAGCTCATGGCCTTCCTGTACGAAACGAACGGCGGGCTCACCAAGGAACAGTTCCATGAGGCGCTGTTGAAGTGGGCGAAGAAGGAGGGGGCCACCTGCGAGAAGGACCAGCAGTCGGGACTCACCGTATGCGGCGGGCTCAAGAGCGGAACACACTTCGGCAACAGTGGAACCACCTTGGGGGACATCCTGCTGACCGGGCGGCCCCTCAAGAACATCAGCCGCACATTCCTGAACCACGAGGCGGAGCACATGCGCCAGTGGAATTTCTACTACAACCATACGAAGTTTTGGCCGACGTTCCTTACCTACTACTTCGCGGAGATGATCAATAAGTTCGGCGATATCTGCGACAACATCTATGAGCGGCAAGCCGAGAAAAAGGGCAAGACCTACAACTGTTGATAGGTTCTCATGACTGGAAACAAGGACTTCCGATGGCGTCGGCGGTCATCAAGCGGGCTTTTCTTCCTCTTGGCGTGCGCGCTGCTGCTCACTGCGTGCATGCCACCGCTCGGGGATCGGTTTCCGCGCCCGGTCGGCGTAGGACGCTCGGACGACGGGCAGCTCAGATTCGTGATTCCGCTCTGCGCGGGTGAGGCCATCTCCTCGTTCGCGGCGGCGGACCACCGGACCGAACAGCCTGTATGGAAGGTTTCACGGCCGACTCGACCGAACATGAACACGATCGTTCTCGGAAACGCTCAAGAATTCGCGGAACAGGAAACCCCTCTCGCCTCGCCGTTGCCGTCCAACCTCAACGTCAGCGCGACGCTGACGAGCGATCTCGTGGTCGAATCCGCGTTCACGCTGGATCAGATACCAGAGGACCTCGCGGGCACTGCCCAGGTGGTGAACATGATCGGAAAGGGGACTGCTGAACCGGAGAAGGAATTCCTACGGCA
This sequence comes from Sphaerisporangium krabiense, assembly GCF_014200435.1. Lineage (NCBI taxonomy): Bacteria > Bacillati > Actinomycetota > Actinomycetes > Streptosporangiales > Streptosporangiaceae > Sphaerisporangium > Sphaerisporangium krabiense. The sequence goes on from NZ_JACHBR010000001.1 coordinate 4,145,802, forward strand.
GGCCGACGCCGACTACTGCTGACTCAGCGCCGGTGAGGAAAACCTGGAAGAACGCGTCACTGTGCTGCAGCGCGAGCCGGCAGGGCGTGACCCACGCAGGATGGCCCGTGACCAGCACGGATGTACAGACCCCTGCCAAGCCCGGCCCACAGGCTCGGCAGTCTGGGCAGAACGTTCTGAACGGGACGACCCCAGGGGCGCTCATGCTCCGGGGTCGTCTTCCGTCCTGTCCGTCTGGCCGCATGGGTGGCCCGAGTCAGGCAGCGGAGGTCGTCGATCAGCGATCGGCGTTCACGCCGCTCGCGCGCCACGGTGTCCTCCAAGGCGCGGCGCTGGGCGCGCTCGGTATCGACGGTGTTGTACGGCGTCACCTCGCGCGACAGCGTCACCCAGAACTTCGTCACGTCGCTCAGGAGCCTGCCGGCGGAGGCCTGGGCCGCCAATGCCGACCGCACCCCGCCAGGACGGGACCGGCGGCACCGTGGACAAGGTGTTGGTCGGCGGCGCCGCCGGAACGACGCTGGGCCAGCCGACCGCCTTGAGGGACCGGCACCGGCACATCGGGAAGTCGCTCGCGGGCGGCGCTTTCATCGGCGTACAGGGTCAGCGGGGTGAGCCAGTCTGACTGTCGTACTGAACGCGGGCGTTGATCAGCCAGGCGTCGCGTACGCCCGGCTCGTCCCCCAGGGGCTCCTGGTCGAGCTGGTCGACGCGCTCGCCCCTGGTATTCACCTTGATCGGCTGCCACGCCCTGGTGCTCTCCACCACCAGCGCGGCACCACTTCTTGTAGCAATGGAGCTACTATCGGTCTCCGATCAGCAGAAGGCATCGTTTCTTCTGGAGCCTTTGGGGCAGGCCGCCATCTTCAACGAAGAGTTGAAGAATGCCGTTGAGGTCGCGCGTACGAAACTCGGCGATCCGGACTCCCTGTTGTCCGTGTCGTTGAGCGCTCTGCGCACGCAGCGCGCTTTCAGAGCTCGTCGACGGTGTCCGCCGCGTCCACGCGCGGGCGCCACCGTCCTGTGCTTTCCCCGGCTTAGTAGTAGTACGGGAAGCGTTCCCAGTCAGGGGGGCGCTTCTCGAGGAAGGCGTCGCGGCCCTCTACGGCCTCGTCGGTCATGTAGGCCAGGCGGGTGGCCTCGCCGGCGAAGACCTGTTGGCCGACCAGGCCGTCGTCGATCAGGTTGAAGGCGAACTTCAGCATGCGCTGGGCCTGGGGGGACTTGCCGATGACCTTCCAGCCCCACTCCAGGGCGGTGGCCTCCAGGTCGGCGTGCGGGACGACGCGGTTGACCGCGCCCATGGCGTGCATCTCGGCGGCCGTGTAGTCCTCGCCGAGGAAGAAGATCTCGCGGGCGAACTTCTGGCCGGTCATGCGGGCCAGGTACGCCGAGCCGTACCCGGCGTCGAAGGAGCCCACGTCGGCGTCGGTCTGCTTGAACCGGGCGTGCTCCGCCGAGGCCAGCGTCAGATCGCACACCACGTGCAGCGAGTGCCCGCCGCCCGCAGCCCACCCGGGCACGACCGCGATGACGACCTTCGGCATCATGCGGATCAGCCGCTGCACCTCCAGGATGTGCAGGCGCCCCGCCCGTGCCGGGTCGATCGTGTCGGAGGTCTCCCCGCTCGCGTACTGGTACCCCGACCGCCCGCGGATCCGCTGGTCGCCGCCGGAGCAGAACGCCCAGCCGCCGTCCTTGGGCGAGGGCCCGTTCCCGGTGAGCAGCACGCACCCGACATCGGAGCTCATGCGCGCGTGGTCCAGCGCCCGGTACAACTCGTCCACCGTGTGCGGCCGGAAGGCGTTACGCACCTCCGGCCGGTCGAACGCGACGCGCACGACCCGCTTGCCGGAGCGCGCCTCCGCCGACCGGTGGTAGGTGATGTCGGTGAAGCCGAACCCCTCGACCTCACGCCACGCGGACGGGTCGAACAGCTCGGACACGTTGATGTCAGCCACGTCCGCAGGGTAGCGGGTCCCCCGCGCCTCCACCCGAGCCCGGCCATCCGCTCCTCCCCAGGCCGCGCCCGTTCCCCTCGCGGTCGTACGTCCTCGGTCGCCTCGGCCACCAGGGAGAATCGGTGGGGCGTGTGCGACTGTCGGTGCCGTCGAATACCGTCTTGGGCGGTGGCCGGACGTGGTCCGGTCGCCTTCGGGTTCGAGGATCGGCGGGGGGAGCCGGGTGGCCGGGTATCGGGCGTTCAGCCTCGATTCGCTCGCGGTGAGCGACAGGTTGAAGCTCTTCAACTTCACCCGCCGCGACGACCATGTCGCGTACCTGTGGGTGCTGCGGGCCATGGACCGGCTGCGCGAGGTGCATCAGGTGCAGGTCGACGGTGAGCAGGTCGGGGCGGCGCTGGCCGAGCTGGCCAGGCTGCACGACGAGCTTCCGTTCCCGGCCGACGTCCGCCTGCGCGACCGGCTCGACGCCCTCCACGACGACGGCGTGGTGCACCGCTTCGACGACGCCTCCCGGGCCGGCACCCTGGTGCGCTACCGCAACCGCCAGTCGGTGTACCAGTTCAGCGAGCTCGGCTACTGGGCGTACACCGCGGTCGAGGGCCTGCTGGCCACGCGCATCCAGGACGCCAACCTGTCCCGCCTGGTGTTCTCCGACATCCTCGAAGACCTGCGGGAGCTGGCGGTCGCCAACCGGTCGGGGGAGGCCGAGCAGGTCTACCGCAGGCTGTCCCGCCTGGACTCGGTCATGGAGGACATGGGGCGCCGCTCCGCGCACTTCCACGTCACGCTGGGCGAGATCATGCGGTCCACCGACACCTCGCCGGACACCTTCCTGCGGCACAAGAACGCGCTGCTCGCGCACATGTCCGACTTCATGTCCGAGCTGGACCGCTACCTGCCGCGCCTGGACCGCGCCGTGCGCGAGGTCGAGGCCACCGGGCTCATCACGCTGCTGTCCCGCGCCGCCGACGCCGACGAGCGCCCGTTCATGACCTTCCCCGATCGTCTGGAGGACTGGCGGCGGCGCTGGACGGCGCTGCGGGCGTGGTTCACCGCGGACGGCGGCGAGACCTCGCGCGCGGGCGAGCTGCGGCACGCCACGCGCACGGCCGTCTCCGGGGTGATCGCGCTGCTGCGGCAGATCACCGAGGCGCAGCGTGGCGGTGTCAACCGGGCCACCCAGCTCCGGCATCTGGCCGAATGGGTGCACAACGTTCCCGACGAGGGCGCCGCGCACGCGCTGATGGGCGCCGCGTTCAACACGCGATCGGCGCGGCACGCCGGAGGGGCACATGACGACGACGAGCAGATCTCGCCCCGCGCCACGTGGTGGGACGCGCCAGGCGTCGAGATCTCGGTGACGTTGTTCCGCACCGGCAGGGCGCCCACTCCGGGCGTGCCGCAGCCGGTCCGCGCCAACAGGGGAGCGCGCGCCGCCCTGCGCCGCGGCCAGGCCGCCGCGCGCGCCGCCGAGCGCGAGGCCGCGGCCGGTCTGGCGGACCTCGGCGCCTACGGGCGCGTCCTGGACGAGACCGAGACCCGCGTCCTGCTCAAGCTGCTCACCCGCGCGCTCGAAAGCAGGACCGTCGTGAAAGGGCTGGTGCGGGGCGCCTCGGGCTCGGGCGACGCCATGGCGATCCGCCTGGTCCCCTCCGACACCGGGAGCACGATCGCCACCTCCCAAGGTCTGCTGCACCTCCCCGGCTTCCGCGTCGAACTCACGGGCCGCCTCCGAGGAGGCGGGCGATGACGCCGCCGCGGGCGGCACGGGACGTCCAGCCCGCCGACCTCGGGTCCTACCAGCAGGCGGTGCGGCGGGTCATGACCTGTGACCTGATAACCGCCGGCCGCCCCCGCGCCGGCGTGCTCGACAACGTGCTGCGCTGGGCCGACGAGATGGCCCGCGACTTCCGCGAGCTGTTCGGCTACACGCTGATCGCCACGACCCACCAGGTGCGGCTCGTGCGCAGGCTGGACACGCTCGACCCCACCCAGCGGTCCGTCTTCGCCAGGAAGGGCAAGCCGTTCGACCGCCGCAGGCTGGCCTACCTGTGCCTGGTGCTCGCCTCCTTCCAGCGCTCCCGCATCGAGATCAGCCTGGCCGATCTCGTCCGGGCCTTCACGCCCTCCGCCAACGCCATCGACGGCCTCGGGTTCGACCCCACGGTCGGCGCGCACAAAGCCGCCGTCGTGGACGTCCTGGACTGGCTGGTCGACCGCGGCGCGCTTCGTCTGTCCGACGGCTCCCTGGAGTCCTGGGTGCGCGACACCGAGAACGGCGACGCGCTCTACGACATCGACCACGAGGTGTGCGGGGTGCTGTTCCGTCCGGCGCGGCCGCCGCAACACCTCACCAGCGTGGCCGGTCTGCTCACCGAGCCGCCCACGCCGGACATGTCCCGTACGGCGGCCGCGCGCCGCGCCCGGCGACTGCTGCTGGAACACCCCGTCGTCTACTACGCCGACCTCACCCCCGAGATCGCCGCCGCGCTGCGCGAGCCGGGCCTCGCCGAGGACGTCGCGCGCTTCACCGGGCTGGTCGTCGAGCGGCGCGCGGAGGGCGTCATGCTGGCGGACACCGCCGGGGTCTTCACCGACCGCCCGTTCCCCGGACGGGGCGGCGCCGTGAACCGCACCGCGGGACTGTTGCTCGCGAAGATCGCCGACCTGCTCGAAGACCCCGCGCACACCCCGGTGCTCCTCCCGGTCCCGTCGCTCGCCGGCGACCACGCCGCGCTCCTGGAGCGGGTGGACGCCGGGCTGCCCCGGCACGGCGTCGTCGCCGAGCTGGCCTGGGCCCCCGACCCCGGCCCCGCACGTGACGAGGGCCCGGCCGCCGAGGCGCCGCTGGTGGAGCTCAGCGTGCTCGACGTGATGATGGACGAGCTGTTCGACGAGTTCGGGGCCGCCTCCTTCAGCGGCGTCTGGCAGCACGACCCCCACGGCCTGCTGTCGGCCGCCCTGGCCTTCCTCGCCGACCTGTCGCTGGTCCGCCCGGTCCCCGGCGGCGTCCTGGTGCTGCCGGCCGCGTACCGGTACCGCAACATCAGGGCGGCCCTGCCGGAGCGGCCGCAGGACGACCGGCTTCCGCTGGAACTGCCCGGCATGACCGACACATCCGTGAGCGACGAGGAGCCCCGGCCATGACCGACCGGTTCAAGCCCGCCCGCGCCGGCGTGATCAACGTCTGGGACTACGTGGACGAGGAGTTCGTCTTCGCCGACGGCCGCCTCGTGCTGCGCGGGCACAACGGCTCCGGCAAGACCAAGGCGCTGGAGGTGCTGTTCCCCTTCATCCTGGACGGCGTCGCCGACGCCCGGCGGCTCGACCCGTTCAGCGGCGAGAACCGCACGATGAAGTCCAACCTGCTGTACCGCGGCCAGGAAGCCGAGTACGGCTACGTCTGGATGGAGTTCGCCCGCGTCCCGGGCGGGACTCGCGAGCCCGCCGAGAGCACCGGGGGGAACGCCGGGTCCTCCGGCACCGCGGAAACCGTCACGCTGATCATCGGCCTGCGCGCGCACCGCAACCGCGACGGCGTGCGCAGCTCGTTCTTCGTCACCGGCCGCCGGCTCGGCGTCGACTTCGGCCTGCTGGCGCCGGACGGCCGGCCGCTCACCGAGAACCAGCTCAAGGCGATCCTCGAACCGGGCGCGTTCTCCGCCACCGCCACCGAATACCGCGCAGCCGTGGACGCGCGGCTGTTCGGGCTCGGCCGCGAGCGCTACGGCCAGCTCCTGGACCTGCTGCTGGCCCTGCGCCGCCCGCTGCTGGCCAAGGACCTCGACCCCGGCAAGGTCTCCGACACGCTCACCTCCGGGCTGAGCCCCGTCGACGACGTCCTCGTCGACCAGGCGGCCCGCGACTTCGAGAACCTCGCCGCCGTGCAGCGGCAGTTCGACGACTTCACCATCGCCGACACGGCCGTGCGCGCCTTCCTCGCCGACTACACCGAATACCTGCGTACCCACGCCACCTACCGGCTCGGGCGCATCACCGCGGCGAGCGGCGTCGCCGTCGAGCACGCCCGCGCCGTGGCCCTGGCCGCCGCCGAGCTGCGCCGCGCGGGCGGCGCCCACGAACGGGCCGCCCGCGCCCGCGAGCTGGCCGAGACCGAACGGCAGGGGCTGGAGGCCCGGGAGGCCGCGCTGCGCGCGCACGACGCCTACCGTGCGCAGAGCCGGCTGGAACTCCAGCGCCGGCAGATCGCCAGAGGCCGCGACGAGATCGCCGCCGAACGCCGCCGCCTCTCCGGAGTCGCCGACGACCTGGAGGAGCTGGCGCGCGAGGCCGGCGAGATCGCCGACCGGCTCGAACGCGCCACCGTCACCACGGCCCGCCTGTCCACCGAGCTGACCGAGGTGGCCGAACGCGCGGGCATCGCCTTCGACGGTGACGGCGCCGCGGACACCGGCGACGATCTCCCGATCACGGCCAAGGCGCGCGCCGCGGCCCGCCGCGACGACGTCGCGGAGGCGCGCCACCGGCTCCGCCTCGCCGCGGACGCCGACCTGCGGCGCCGCCGCGCCGACGAGGAACTGGCCGACGCCGCGACGGCGGTCACGGACGGCGAGGTCCAGTGCGCGGAGGCCGAGACCCGCCTGGGCGAGGCCCGCGCCGCCACTCGCGAGGCGCTACGGCGCTGGGCCGACCAGTGGCCCGACGGCCGGACGGCCGGACCTTCGGCGGCGACGGCGGCCGATGACGCCGGGACCATCGCGGCGCCGCTGGAGGACGGCTCCGGTACCGCCGTGGTGCGGGACGGTGTCGCGATCTGGACGGTGGCCGGTCCCGGGGATGTGGAGGCGTTGAGCGAGGCCGTCGAGCGGCTCGGCGAGCCGGGCGCGCCCACGTTGCTGGAGATCTTCGCGGCGCGGACGGATGGGCGGCGGTTGGAGTGCGCCGGTCACGTCGAACGGCTCCGGGCTCAGATCGTCGGCCTGGACGCCGAGCTGGAGCGTCTGAGCGGGGAGCGCGCCGAGATCGAGGCCGAGCGCGACGACGCTCCGCCCTCCGGCGACCTGCGCACCGCGGAGCGCGAGGGCCGGCCCGGTGCGCCCTTGTGGCGGCTGGCGAGGTTCGCGGAGCCGGTCGAGGCCCGCCGGGCGGCGGGCGTCGAGGGCGCTTTGTACGGCGCCGGCATGCTGACGGCCTGGGTGCACCCCGATCCCGATCTCACCGCCGCCGCGGTACTGGCCGCGGAGTCCGACGGCTACCTCGTGCCACTACCACCGGAGCACCGCCCGGACGGTCCCACCCTCGCCGACGTCCTCGTGCCGGACGACCAGGACCTGGTACCCGCCGAGGTGATCACGGCAGTGCTGCGTTCTGTCGCCCTGACCGACGAACTGACCGGGCTTCCCGCGGGCGTCGCGCCTGTGGTCACGGCGGGGGCGCAGTTCGGCCACGGCGTGCTCGTCGGGGCACGGCCCAAGAGGGCCCCCGAGTACATCGGCGCGACCAATCGGGCCAACCGGAGGCGTGAACGCCTCGCCGAGTACGACGCGCTCATCGCCGGTCACAGGAAGGAGCGCGAGGTCACGGCGGGCGAGCTGGCGCGGGCGGGCGCGGCGCTGGAGGACTTCCGCCGCGCCCGGGACACGCTGCCCGCCATCGAGCCGATCAGCGGGGCCGTGCGCAGTCTCGCGCACCAGTCCACCTTGCTGGCCGCCGCGCGCACGACGTGGGAGCGGCGCCGTAAGGCTCTGGACTCGGCGGTCGCCGAGGTGGACGCCCAGCGCCGCCGCCTGCGCCAGGTGGCCGCCGAGCGTGGCACCCCGACCGAGGCGGACGCCATCGACGCGGTCGCGCGGGCGGTGGACGACTTCGAGCGCGTCGCGAACGCCCTGCACGCCGAACGCGGGCAGGCGGTGACCATCGAGCGGGACCTCGCCGCGCGCCAGGCGTCGGTCGCGCGGCAGCGGGAACGGCATGCCACCGAGACCACGGCGCTTCAGGCCAAGGAGAACGAGCACAACGCGGCCGTGGCGGAGCTCGCCGCGTACGAGGAGGCGCTCGACGCCCCGCTCAAAGAGGTGATCGCCCAGCTCGACGAGGTGGAGCGGCTGCTGAAGGAGGTCAGGGCGCGGGAGTCCGAGGCCGTGGTGGAGGTGTCCCGCGAGCACGACGCGGTGATCAGGGCCGAGAACGACCTCAAGCACGGGAGCACGTCCCTCGCCGAGTCCTTCGCCCACCTGTTCGAGCACACGACGTCGTTCGCCCCGTACGCCCATGGCGACCTGCGCCCGATGCTGGGCGTCTCCGCGACCACCCCCTGGCCCGCCGACGCCGACCGCTTCGACCCGATCAGCGCCGCCGAGTCCGTCGTCACCACCCTCGCCCGCACTCCCGCCGCGGCCCCGCCGCCCTCCGGCGATTCGCCCGAGGCCGGGGCGGGCCGGGTGGACGAGGTGGTGTGGGCGGCGCTGCCGGGCGGGGTGGCCGGGTTGCTGGACGAGTTCCGGGGCGCGCTCGGTGGAGGGCGGGCCGTTTCCGAGAGCGCGCTGAAGCAGGCGTCCAGCCGGATGTCGGCCGCGTTGCGGGTGTTCCAGGAGGCCCTGGACTCGTGCGGTGAGGACTACCGGCTCGACCACGACCCGGGCGCGGCCGGTGTCGTCATGGTGTACGTCAACGACGAGGGCGGGCGCAACCCGGTCGCCGCCTTCGCCCGGCGCATCGCCGACCGCGTCGGGGAGCAGGGGGTGCTGCTGGAGGAGCGCGAGCGAACCGTCCTGGAGAACGAGCTGCTCGCCGGCCTCGCCCAGCAGATCCACGACCGCGTCCTGGCCGCCAGGGACCTCGTCGTCGGCATGAACGACGACCTGCGGTCCCGCCGGATGTCCTCGGGGACGGGCATCGGCATCCGCTGGAGCCGCTCGGACAAGATCACCGATCGGCAGCGCGCCGCGGCGCGGCTCCTCGAACGCGACGCGCAGGGGCTCGGCCCGGCGGGGCTGGCGGAGCTGCGCGCCCTGCTGCGCGAGATGATCCGCGACTACCGCGCCGCCCATCCCCGCGCCACCTACCGGCAGGCGCTCGCGGAGGTCCTGGACTACCGCGTCTGGTACACCTTCGAGCTGCGGCTCGTGGTGCCCGGCGAGGAGGAGGTGCGGCTGACCAAGGCCAAGCACGAGCAGATGTCCGGCGGCGAGAAGTCGGCGGCCATCCACCTCCCGCTGTTCGCGGCGGCGAACGCCCTGTACTCCTCGGCCAAGCCGACGTGCCCGCGGACGATCGCGCTGGACGAGGCGTTCGCCGGCATCGACGACCGCTACAAGCCCGAGCTTCTCGGCCTGACCGTCACGTTCGACCTCGATCTCTTCATGACCGGCCACGATCTGTGGGTGCACTTCGACACCGTGCCCATGGCCGCCCACTACGACATGCACCACGACAAGGGCGCCCACACGGTCTCGGCCATGCTGATGGTCTGGGACGGCACGCACACGATCGACGCCGACGCCGCCTTCTCCGGCAACGACGACCTGGCCACGACGCTCCTCGGCATCCGCCCGAGCCGCCTCACCCCCACCTCCGCGGACAACCCTCTGCTGGCCGCGCTGGAGTCATTGAGCGTCCCTGACTCTCCCGACGATGAGGACCACGTCCGCGGCGGTGACGTATGACCTTCCGCCGGTAGTCGCAGGAGGCGTGGAACGAGGGCGCCGATCGCGTGATCTCTCAGGTGTCGGGCCAAGGACCAGGAGGCCACCGCATGAGCGCGACGTACGGAATCGAGGGCTTGACCGGGGACGCCTACAAGCGGCTCTTCGCCAACGCGCGCAAGGCGCTCGAACGAAACGGCGGAGACCTCGGTAGGAGCATCAGCGTGAAGGAGCCCAGCGACGAGGAGCGGCACAGAATTCATGGTCTGCTCGGTGGTGCGTCTTCCCGGCCGGGCGTCCAGCGCATCACCGTCTCGCTCGGCCACCTCGATGCCAAGGTCCGGGCGTCCATCGGCCTTGGGCTGGTGGAGTTCCTGGAACACACCGGGGGCGTGCTGCGAAATCGTCCGGCCGAGCGGGCCGCGAGCGCGGACGCCCGCGAAGGGGCGCTGCGCGCCGTGGAGGCGAGCCCGTTGCACGAGTCATGCGCGTGGTACCGCGACTGGTCGCGGACCATGGGCCGGGACGGCACGCTGACCCGACTGCTCGCGGATTCCGGACCCGTCCTCACCCAGGCCATCCGTGTCCTGGAGCGCATCGAGGCACGCCGGAGCGCGGACACGCCGGTCATGCTGCCCGATCTGGCCGCCGAGATCACCAGGAACCCCAAGGCGCTCGACCATGACAAGACGTTGTCGATGCTCGTCCTGCGGGCGCTGGCCGTCCGTGAGGACGTCCCGAGACCGGGTAGCGCCGAGGAACGGCGTGAGCTGTGGGAAGCCGCCGGTGTCGTTCCCGACGATCTCGCGAGCCGGGTCCTGGTGCTGAACCTGCCCGCGCAGGGGGAGGGACTCGGGGAGTGGCTGAGCGGAGCGGCGCGGTCCGGTACGCCGTTCCAGGTCACCCTGCACCAGCTCACCACCCTGCCGATCATGGTGTCCGTACCGGTTGTCCATGTATGCGAGAACCCTGCCGTGCTGCGGCGCGCCGCCGCCGAGCTGGGCGACGGCGCGTCCGCGCTGATCTGCACCGAGGGTCGTCCTTCGACGGCCTTCCATCGCGTCGCCAGGGCCGTCGTCGCCGGGGGAGGAGTCCTGCGTTATCACGGCGATTTCGACTGGCCCGGCGTCGCCATCGCCGCGTCCGTGATGGAACGCCACGGGGCGCGCCCCTGGCGCATGTCCGCGGCGGATTTTCTCGCCGGTCTCCGGCACGAGGGGGACGAGGTGCCGCTGACCGGCCGTCGCCACGACACGCCATGGGATCCGGCGCTGGCCGAGGCGATGGAGCGCCATGGCCGCGCCGTCTACGAGGAATCGGTGGCCGAGAATCTGATCGCCGATCTGGCGCGGAAACCGCCGGGCGCCGCATCCACTGTCCGACGGAAGCCGCGCCGATCTCCGCCCGAATCCGGCACTACCTTTCCTGCCAGCTCACCCTGCGCGTGACCAGCCACAGGCTGAGCAGGGTGAGCGCGGTGAGTACCGCGACGTCCACCAGGAGCCGCCCGGATACGGGGCCGAAGGTGACCTGGCGGATGGCCGAGGCGGCGTAGCCGGTGGGGCCGGCGTGGCTGAGGGTGAGGAGCCAGGCGGGGAGGGTGGCGGGGGGCAGGATGACGGGGCCCATGAAGAGGAGCACGATCGTCACGAGCAGGCTGGCGGAGCCGGCCTCCTCGGGCGTGCGGGCGAGGATGCCGATGAGCGCGCCGATGCCGGCCATCGGCATCACGCACAGCGGGACGACGACGAGCGCCAGCGGGCTGACGTGCAGCGGCACGCCGAGGAACAGGGCGCCGAAGATCACCGTCACGAGCAGCGAGGGGATGGAGAGGAGGAAGAACGCCAGCACGGTCGCGACGACGACGAGGGCGCGGCGCAGGGGGAGGGTCGCGAAGAAGTCCAGCGTGCCCATGGCCTTCATGAAGGCGAAGTTGCCGGCCACGTTGTTCTGGTTCTGGAACATCAGGGACAGCACGATGCTGCCGGTCAGCACATAGGCCAGGTTCTCCGGCGCGCCCTGCCGGGCGAGCAGGCCCAGGCCGACGGTGCTCATCATCGGCGCGAAGACGCCGGTCACGATCATGCCCCGCCACGACCACCGGTAGTTCGAGAGCTGGACGAGCAGCAGGTCGAGAAGCTGGACGTGCGGGGGCTGGGGCTTTCTGAGGTCAGGAGGCATAGTGCAGGTACAGGTCCTCTAGGGTGGCCGAGTGCAGGCGGATGTCGGTGACCTTGGAGAAGTCGAGGTTCGCCAGCAGTTCCGGCGTGTCGGCGTGGTCCACCATCAGGGACAGGAAATCGGGTCCCTCGCGCCAGGGCGCCATTCCGGCGGGCAGGCCGGGCGGGTCCCCTGGCTCGAACGCCAGCTCCACGCGCACCTGGAGCGCGATGGTCTTCTTCAGCTCGCGCGGCGTGCCGAGCGCGGTGAACCGGCCCCGCTGCACGATGCCCACCCGCTGGATGACCTTCTCGGCCTCCACGGCGTCGTGGGTGATCAGCACGATCGTCGTGCCGTGCTCGGCGTTCCACCGCCGCAGCACGTCCCAGACGTACTTCCTGTTGACCGGGTCGAGGTCGTTGGTGGGCTCGTCCAGGATCAGCACCGGCGGGTGCCCGGCCATCGCGACGCCGAGTTGCAGCAGCCGCCGCTGGCCGCCGGACAGCCGCGCGCTGGACTTGTCCCGTATGGGGCCGATGCGTAGCTCTTCCAGCAGCAGGTCGCGCTCGCGCGCGGCCGCCTTCCTGGCGAGCCCGCGCAGGTGGCCGGCGAAGTACACGGCCTCGCCGACGGTGAGCCTGTTGAGCGCGGCGCCGCTCTGCGGCATGTAGCCGACGAGGGCCGGCACGTGGCGCGGGTCCTCGCGGATGTCGCGGCCGAAGAGCGTGATGCCGCCCGAGGTCGGGCGCAGCAGGTTCACCATCTGGCGGACCAGCGTGGTCTTTCCCGCGCCGTTGTCGCCGAGCAGTCCGAATATCTCGCCCTCGTCGATGTGGAAGGTGACGCCGTCGACGGCGGGGGCGGGCTGTTTCGGGTAGACCTTCACCAGGTCGCGCACCTCGTAGGCGATGCCGGCCATCGGCCCCTCTCGTCGTGGTACGCGGCCCGTTGTTCGCGGCTTGTGTCCGAGTTGTTATCTGGCCCACCGAACACTACAGGCGGCGCCGGGCCGGGATCGCGAGGTTCGCGGATCTCTCTCGCGGTGGTGGGCGGGGGTGAACCGCGGTCGCCGGTGCGGCGTCGAATCGGGTGACGGAGGCGATGCGCGAGGGGGCACGGGTGGACGTGGACGGACGGTGGGCGGTGCTCATCGAGGAGCAGGGCGGTAGCGGTGAGGGGCGTGACTGGCGGCTGACCGAGGTTCGCGACGTGGGGCACGACCGGGACGGCGCGGTGCGGCTGGCCGAGACGCTGGCCCGCGAGTACGCCCCGAAACATCCCTGGGCTCCTCGCGGCCGCGCCGTATACCGGGCGGGGGAGGGGGTCTGGCTGGTCGTGGTGGCGGGCGCGACCCGGAGCTTCCACTTCCGTGTGACGGTCGCCGAGCACGTGGCGACCCTCGACTAGGCCGTCACGTCCGGGGTCGCGGGCCCCGGCTGTTCCCCGCCGGCGGCACGCCGTGCGGGGTTAGGGCTGGATGCCGAGCGCCGCGCAGGCGGCGTTCACCGTGGCGCGTCGTAGCTCCTCAAGGGGCGCGTCGGGGAACTGGATCGTGCAGTCCTGCAGGCCGCCGAGCGCCACGACCGCGCGGGTGGCCTCGGCCAGGGTGGGCTCGGGCCCGCAGAGCAGGGCGACGATCCGCTCGCGCCATGCCAGCACCAGGTCGAACAGCCCCAGCTCGGCCAGCGTGGTGAGCTCGGCGAGCACGAGCACGATGACGTCGCGGTGCCCGTAGGTGAAGTCGAAGTACTCCTCCAGCAGCGCGCGCGGCTCGATCGCGCCGAGGGCCTCCTGTCGGCTGAGGAACGCCTCGCCGTCGTCGATGAGGGGCTGCACGATGCTGCGTACCAGTTCCTCGCGTGAGGAGAAGTGGTAGTACAGCGCGGGCTTGGTGATGCCCAGCCGGTTCGCGATCTCTTGCAGGCTCGTCTTCCGCACGCCTTGGCGGGCGAACAGCTCACGGGCGACGGCCTGGATGCGCCGCTTGGTGTCGGTGGGCTTGGGCACACGCCCAGAATATCTGACTTACCGATAGGTAAGTGCGCTACCATGCTTACCTATCGTTAAGTAAGGAGGACTCATGCACGTGTTAGTCTCCGGCGCCAGCATCGCCGGTCCCGTCCTCGCCTACTGGCTCACCCGGTACGGCTTCGACGTCACCGTGGTCGAGCGGGCTCCCACGCTGCGCAAGACGGGCGGCCACGCGGTCGACCTGTTCCGCCCCGCTCTGGAGATCACCGAGGAGATGGGCGTGCTGCCCCGCGTCCAGGAGCTCGCCACCGGCACCACCCGGATGACGATGCTGCGCGAGGGCGCGCGCCGGCCGGTCGGCGTCGACCTCGCCAAGGTCTTCAACGCCGCCTCCGACCGCCACGTCGAGATCATGCGCGACGACCTGAGCGAGGTCTACTACGACGCGACCCGCGAGGACGTCGAGTACCTCTTCGGCGACTCCATCGCCGCCATCGGCCCGGACGGCGAGGTGGAGTTCGACGGCGGGCCGCCGCGCCGCTTCGACCTGGTGGTCGGCGCGGACGGGCTCCATTCCAACGTCCGCCGCCTGGTCTTCGGCCCCGAGTCCCGCTACAGCGCGTTCATCGGCGCCTACCTCGCCGTCCTCACGATGCCGGAGGGCGCCGGCGCGGGGCCGGCTCCCGGCGAGTACGCCGCCCACCTGGGCGTCGGCCGCGTGGCCGGGGTCTACCGGGCCCGCAGCACCGGCGACGCGCGGGCGGTGTTCCTGTTCAGGAGCGAGCGCGAGCTGGAGTACCACCACAGGGACGTGCCCCGGCAGAAGGAACTGCTGTGCGAGGCGTTCCAGAGCATGCACCCCGACGTGGACGGCTGGCTCGGCGAGCTGGACCACACCCCGGCCTTCTACTTCGACTCCATCACCCAGCTCCGGATGGACACCTGGTCGTCCGGCCGCGTGACGCTCGTGGGCGACGCGGGGTACTGCCCGGGACCGGCCATCGGCGGCAGCACCAGCCTGGCCGTGCTCGGCGCGTACGTCCTGGCCGGCGAGCTGGCCGAGGCCGGCGGCGACCACACGCGGGCCTTCGCCGCCTACGAGCGCGAGATGGCGGACCTGGTGCGGGGCAGCCACGCGTTCGCCCTCGGCGCGGCACGCACCCTCATCCCGCGTTCCCGGCTCGGGGTCGCGGGGCTTCTCGCCGGAACGCGGCTCGTCTCCATGCTCCCGGCCGCCGTCGGCCGGGCCCTCGGGCGGCTCAACTCCTCGGGCATTCGCCTCCACGACTCGATGACCGTCAAGCATTACGCCCGCCCGGTGCACGGAAAACACGGCGGGTGACGCGAGGAAGGCATGGCGGCGTCGCGGGAATGCGGCGGCGCGGCGCTCATATCGGTGTCAGGGGAAAGCCCGCCGCGCGCGGCCCGGGACGCGGGGCGGGGCCGGCGGATATGCCGCGCCGCGGGTGCGCCGGTGTTTCCGCAGGACGAAGGTCTACAAGGAGGTCCACCGCTGGTCATCACGGGAGTCATGGCCGGAGGCGCGGCCAGGACTTTCGGGGCGGCGCGGCGCGGGGAGGTGGCCGGGCGGGCGACGGGCGATCAGGCGGAAAAGCGAATGCGGGGGATGTACGGGAGCTTCGGCCGCGGTAATGGACGAGGGTGCGGAAACAGAAGCGGATTCGGTCATTGATCGCCATACCGCGTGCCGGATCGTGTCCCGGGAGCGGGGAGGGATAAATCGGAACGCTCCCGGGATCGGCGGCGCTTCCTCCGGTGGCGCACAGGAAGTCGCGCCCGGTTGTGATCTTTCCGCGGTCACGCCGCCGGCACGCGCATCCGGGCGGCGTGCAGCCGTTCGTAGTACGGCAGGTGGTAGTCGAGGTATCCGGAGAGCCGGGCGTCGTTCCTGACGACGCCGGCGTCGGACCCGGAGGTGGGCACGAAGCCGTCGGTCCTGCTCGTCGACTCGTGCCAGCGCTGCGTCTTGCGCCAGTCGTCGCGCACCCCGGGTTCCCAGGTCAGCGCCTCGGGGATGAACGGGATCGACACCCGCGCGCAGTACTCCCGCACGGTGGCCTCGGGGTTCCGGATCAGGTCGTCCGAGTCGATGACGACCGGCGGCGTCGCCGAGCGGGTCGCGACCGCGTCGTAGATCTCGGCGAGCCAGGCGAACCCGATCTCGTCGCGGCCCAGCTCGGCGTTGAGCTTGAAATGGGAGGCGATGGCCTGTTCGGGGTGCCGGATGATGAAGGTGTGGGTGGCCTCGGAGAGGAAGGCGTCGTCGGCGAGCAGGCCGGGGTAGTGGAAGTCGGTGGTGTCCTTGAAAAAGACGGGACCACGCGTGGCCAGCTCACGCAGTGTAGCGATCAGTTCGGTTTCTGTGTGGGCCGTGAACGGGCCGACCTGCGCCTCGCCGAAATCGGCCACATGCGAGAACGGTTCGTGTACCACGGTGTGGTCGCCGCGGGCGGCCATCATTCTCAGGAACGCGGTCGAGCGGGAACGCGGCGCGCTCCACAACGCCAAAATCCGCGGCGCCTGTCCGGCCTCGATGCTCATTGCCGTTCCTCCATCTGTTTTGCGGTCGTGTGGAAAGGATATGCCGGTCCGGCCCCGTTTTCCGTGTTCTCGCGGCGGCTTCGCACCAGTGGCGCGGGCGTTCACGAGCACCGGGATAACGTTCGCCATGACGGCTCTGACCAGGGAAGACGTGCCGAGGACCCCGGCTGGGCGGCCGGTTCGCGGGCGGGGCGCGGCGTGCGCGTTGCGGAAATGCGCCTGAGTTTCAACGATTCTTGCAGGGGCCGGTGAATTCACCGTTGACCCGGGGCACGGGCGTTGTCACGGCGCCCGCCGTACACGTGCGCGGCTCGGTGTCCTGACCCGCGGGCACGGCATTGCGAGGGGCCGGAGGTCCGGCCGGATACGCCGTCGTCCCGCCGTGGGATTTCCGCCCGCCGCCTCTCTCACCGGGTGCGGCGTGCCGGGCGCGGCGGCGTTCTCCGGGGCGTCAGGCGCCGCGTGCCCGAACGCGTGTCGTTCCCCGCCGCGGGCGATTCCCGGCCGCCGCCGGTCGCCCGTCGGCGATTCGGCGACACGCTTTCCCGATGTCATATTGCCTTTCGCGCTACGTGTCCTCGTGTATCCGGCCGGTTATCCATGGCCATTCCCGGACGCTCCCGAGGGGGCGCTCGAATGAATCGAAGGGTCGTCCGGCCGGCATGTCGAGGAAAGCGGGGCGACGCCTGGCGTGATCCATGGAAAAGGGACCGGAGCGCTTCCGTCGTCACGGTCGGATGGCGTATCGGGAACGGCGGCCCGGCGCGGTCGCAAAATGGGCTGCGGATTCGGTCGCGGATGCGCCACGGAACGCGGGAAAGGTGAATGGAAGACGGCTTTCCCGATGCCGATTCCCGTCGGATCCACCTTTCTGTCTTTCCCGGGAGCATGATCCGCACATTGTCAGGAGGCTTTTCAAGCGGTCGGCGCGAGGCGCGCACGGTGCCATTTCGCCGTCTGTTCGACGGCGTCGTAGAACGGTATCCGCCGGTGTCAGGAATCCGAGCCTTCCCGGAGTCCCGGCGTTCGGTTCCGCATGGTGGCGATCCGAATCTCGGAGATCGCGATCGGGAGGTCAGGATCCGGACTGCGCCCCTTACACGTGGCCTTCGAAATCCCGTTCCGGGAACCGGTAATGCGCGTGCGGGCCGCGGGAGAATCGGCCGGCGCGGCGCTCGCGAGTGAGTGCATTTGTCCGTGGTGCGCTCGCGCCCCAGGTAGTGGGATCGGCGCGGGAGCTCAGGGGGGGCGGCGGCGGATCGCTGGGGTGGTGGCCTGTGCGGCACGGGGTGGGCGCCGGGGCACGGTCCGATACCGCGGGCCCGGGATGGGCGAGGGTGGCGGGGTGCCCGGGAGCCGCTGGTAGAGGCCGTCCAGGGGGTTTTCGGCGCAGCCGGACTTATTGGCACATGTCGCCAAGGTCGGGTGATCGATTCCGTACCCGCGCGCCGCCGGGATCCGGAGGGCGCCGAACCCGCGGCCCTGGGGGAGAAAAGGGCGGCCTACCTGCCCGGTCCTCCTACAGAGGATCGTGAACACGGCGGCCTCGCCGCCGCGCGGCGTGATCGTGATCGCGACCTCGCACGACGCGGCGTCCGCCGCCGGCCGGGCCGGTCGCGCGGCGGCCCCGAGGGCCTGGGTCCCGCTTTTCGGACGCCCCCTATTCGGATTAAGTTGAACGGTCCGATCCCCGCTTAGCGCCGTCCGTATCCCGTAAATTCGGTCATCCTGCCAAGATTGACATGCGGCGTCCACCGCCGGGATAATCTCCGGGTGCCATCCGTTTTGCAGAATGTGACCTTCGACTGCGCGGTTCCGGTCAAGTTGGCCCGGTTCTGGAGCGAGGTCACCGGGCAGCCCGTCGATGATTACGATTCCTTCTACGCGACGGTGACCCTGCCGAATGACACGGTCCTCTACTTCGCGCGGGTCCCCGAGTCGAAGACGGTCAAGAATCGGGTGCATCTCTGCCTGCGTCCCGATGTCCCGCGCGACGCAGAGGTAAGCCGTCTGATCGGAATCGGCGCGCGTTTGGTGGCCGACCACAGGCGACCAAACGGTCACGGGTGGGTGGTGCTGGCCGACCCGGAGGGGAACGAATTCTGTGTTCTGCGCGGCACCCCGGAGCGATGACGATTACATAGCGTTTATGCTCGCTTACATAGAGCAATTAGCCGGGCCGGACGGCACAATCTAAAGAAACAGGCTTGACAGAGTTCGGCCGCAGATGCAAGCTTCTCGTTAGGGCGGGCATGGAGATCCCTTTTGCGGGGGGTTTGTTCGAACTTGGGCGAGATCGTGCGACGTCATTGTTCTCAGCGTGACGGGTATTCCGCCGCAAGTTATGTCGGGGGGCACCGCGCACGGGATTGTCGCCGATAGGTGAACGGCTCTCGAAAAGGAACTTGCGCGAAAAGGAATTAGTGAGGTTCGCTTTGCTGCGAGTACCCGGGAAGCGAGAGAGACCGACCGAGGTCGCCGTCAGGCCGGCCGCCGTCAGGCTGACCAGTTCAGGGCAGGTGTTATAGCCGTGCAGTTTCGCGTCCTGATCTGCGATGAGACCACCCTCGTGAGGGACGGTCTGCGTACCCTGTTGGACGCCGAGTCCGACATCACCGTGGTCGACACCACGGACAACGGCCACCGCGCGGTCATGCTGGTCCGCACGTACCGGCCGCACGTCGTGGTCACCGGTCTCACCCTGCAGGGAATGCTCGGCATCGAGCTGATCCGGCGGCTGCTACGGGAGGATCTCGATCCCGTGCCCAGGATCGTGGTGTTCGCCACCAACGAGCACGATGACACGCTCACCCACGACACGCTCACCAACGTGCTGCACGCGGGGGCCAGCGGCCTGCTGACCCGCGAGACCAGCCGTGACGACCTGGTCGCCGCGATCAGGACCGTCGCGAGCGGCCAGGCCATGCTGACGCCGCGTATGACCCAGCGCCTGCTGGACTGGTTCCGCCAGCACAAGACCGAGCCCGACGACATGCTGCAGCCGTACGCGGCGGCGCTGACGGAGCGGGAGCGCGAGGTCCTGCTGCTCACCGCGCGCGGCATGTCCACCGAGGACATCGGGGTCACGCTGTCCATCTCCGTGGCCACGGTCCGCACGCACATCTACCGGTTGCGCAACAAGCTCCAGCTCAGGGACAGGGCCCAGCTGGTCTCGTTCGCCTACCGGGCCGGCATGATGCAGGCCGAGTACGACCTGGCCAACAACTGAAACGTTTCACACGTTCAGGTCCGACGGTGCCCCCCACCCCACCAAGTGAGGGGCACCGCGGCTTCTCAGACCCGGTCCAGCGCCTCTTCCACCATGTGCGCGACGCGCGGCAGGTTCCGCTCGTCGAACACGCTGTAGTGGTCGCCGGACAGGGCCACGTGGTGGAACTCGCCGGTGGACTTGCGCCGCCACGCCTCGGTGCTGACCTGGTGCGCCCCGGCGATCAGGGCGTACACCGGGCCGTCGTACGAGGCGGGCGGGTGGTAGCGGTACAGCGCCTCGGCGGCGCCGGCGAAGATGTGGTACCGGTCCCGCAGCTCGTCGGCCGACAGGTCCAGTGACACGCCGGTCTTCGCCAGCATGTCCGTGATCGGGGTGAGCGCGTCCAGCGGCTTGAGCAGCCAGGCCAGCTCGCCCGACGGCACGCCCTGCAGCCGGGACACGTCGTAGACGAACTGCCGGCGCAGCTCCTCCTCGTCGGGCACCGGGACGCTCAGGTCCACGGCGTACTCGGCGTCGAACAGCACCACCGGCTGCCGCGCGCCGCTGCGCTCGGCGTGCTGGCGCGCCACCTCGAAGGCGAGGCACGCGCCGAACGACCACCCGGCGAACACGCAGGTGGACAGGTCCATCTCGGCGCCCAGCTCGTCCAGGATCCGCGTGCCGACCTCGACGAGCCTGCGCTCCACGGGCCTGGCCCGGTCGCCGGGCCTGCTGAGGCAGCCGTACACGCCGTACCCCTCGCGCAGCGCCCGGGTGAGCGGCACGTAGCAGAACAGCGCGCCGCCGCTCGGGTTCATCAGCACCAGGTTGCGCGGCTCGGCGCCGGCGCGCATCACGACGGCCTGGGTCTCGCGCGCCGCCGTGGTCTGCGCGCGGCGCGCGAGCATCTGCTCGTACAGCTTCCTGCGCTCGGGGGAGAGCTGGGCGAGCTTGTCCTCGGGGACGCTCATCGGTTCTCCTCCTCCAGCCGTGCGCTCGCCGCGCTGACCTCTTCCTCCGACATGGACTCCAGCATGGCGAGCAGTTCGTCCTCGCTCATGGAGTCCATGCGCTGGGCGTCGACGATGCCCGCGATGTGCGCCGGGGTCGGGGACAGGAAGAAGTCGGCCAGCGAGATGCGCACCTTGAAGCGCCGGTTGATGGACGAGATGAGCTGCGCGGCCTGCAGGCTGTTCCCGCCGAGCTGGAAGAAGTCGTCGCCGACGCCGATGCGCTCGTTGCGCAGCAGCGGCCCCATGATCTCCTGGACCAGCACGCGCTCGGTCTCGGTCCTCGGCTGCGCCACGGGGCCGCCGGCCGACAGCGGCTCCGGGTCGGGCAGCGCGCGGCGGTTGACCTTCCCGCTGCTGTTCAGCGGCAGCTCGGGCAGGTGCACGAAGTAGGACGGGATCATGTACGCGGGCAGCCGCTCCGCCAGGTGCTCGCGCAGCGCGTCCACGTCGAGCGGCCCCGCGCCGGTGGAGACGTACCCCACCAGGTGCCGTTCGCCGGCCTCGTCCGCCCACGGCTCCACCGCGACCTGGGCGACGCCGGGGAACGCGGCGACGCCCGCCTCGACCTCGCCCAGCTCGATCCGCAGGCCGCGGATCTTCACCTGCTGGTCGATGCGGCCGATGAAGACGATCCGGCCGTCCGACAGCCGCTTGACCAGGTCGCCGGTGCGGTACAGCCGCCCTCCCGGCGCGGTGCCGAACGGGTCGGGGACGAACTTCTCCTCGGTCAGCTCGGGCCGGTTCAGGTACCCCCTGGCCAGGCCCGCGCCGCCGATGACCAGCTCGCCCGGCACGCCGCACGGCACCGGGTTCAGATGGCGGTCCAGGACGTGGGCGACGTGGTTGGTCATGGGCAGGCCGATCGGCGGGGTGTTCTCCCAGGTCCCCGGGCACTCCTCGACGATCATGGTGACCGTGCACTCGGTGGGGCCGTAGCCGTTGAACAGGCGGCGGCCCGGGTTCCACCGGTTGACGAGCTCGGCCGAGAACGCCTCGCCGCCGACGAACACGATGCGCAGCGCGTCGAACCGCTCGGGTTCGAGCAGGTTCATCACCGCGGGCGGCAGGTCGATCACGGTGATCCCCGACCGCTCCATCAACGCCTGCAGGCGCTCGATGGACAGCCGCTCCTCGTCCACGGCCAGGTACAGCCGCGCCCCGGTGAGCAACGCGGCGAACAGCTCGAACACCGACACGTCGAAGTTCAGCGAGGCGAAGCCGAGGACGCGGTCCTCGGGGGTCAGCTCGAACAGCTCCTGAACCGTGTCGACGAAGTTGACGACGCTGCGCTGTTCGATCAGCACGCCCTTCGGCCGTCCCGTGCTGCCGGAGGTGTAGATGATGTAGGCGACGTCGTCGGGACCGGCCGTCAGCTGCGGGTCGTCCTCCGGCGCCGAGCCCAGCGCCTCGCCGATCTCGTCCAGGACGACGAGCTGGCGCCCCGCCCCGGCCAGCCGGTCGGTGAGCGAGGAGTCGGTCAGCACGGCCAGCGCGTCGGCGTCCGCGACGATCTGCGCGATCCTGGCGGCGGGGTTGGACGGGTCCAGCGGCAGGTAGGCCGCGCCGGACTTCAGCACGGCGAGCACCGCCACCACCATGTCGGCCGAGCGCGGCAGCGCGAGCGCCACGACCTGGCCGGGCTTGGCGCCGAGGTCGAGGAGGTGGTGCGCGAGCCGGTTGGCCCTGCGGTTCAGCTCGGCGTAGGTGACCGGAACCTCCGACACCACCAGCGCGGTCTCCTCGCCCCTGGCCCTGACCTGCGCCTCGAACTCGGCGACGATCGTGGTGGCGCGCACCTCGCGCGCGGGTCCGCCGAAGGACAGGACGCGCTCGTACTCCCGCTCGTCCAGCGCATCGATGTACGACAGCGGGGTCTGCGGCGAGGCGCAGGCGTTGATGAGGAACCGCCCGTAGTTGGCGGCGAACCGCTCGACGGTCTCCTCGTCGAACAGGTCGGTGTTGTACTCGCACTCGATGGTGCTGAGGTCGCCGTTCCTGGTGATGCCCCAGGCCATGTCGAACCGCGAGGTGCCGGTGTGCGTGGACGCGAGGCTGACCTCGATGCCCTCGAGCTGGATCGGCGGCGCGAAGTCGGCGAGCGCGAACGCGATCTGGAACAAGGGCTGCCGCGACGGGTCGCGCGGCGGCCGGACGGCCTCGATGAGCTTGCCGAACGGGATGTCGCCGTGGGAGAACGTGTCCTGGACGACGGTCCGCGTGCGGTCCACGATCTCGCGGAAGGTCGGGTCGCCCGACAGGTCGAAGCGCAGGACGAGCTGGTTGATGAAGAAGCCGGTCACGGTCTCCAGCGAGCTGAAGCGGCGGTTGGCGTTCGGCGAGCCGATCACCACGTCGTCCTGGCCGCTGTAGCGCTGCATCATCGCGGCGAACCCGGCCGTGAAGATGTTGAACGGCGTGACGCCGATCTTGCGGGCCAGCCCGTCCACCGCGCGGTCCAGCTCGGGCGGCAGCGCCACCTGGACCCCGGCGCCGTTGAAGGTGACCTGCGTGGGACGCGGCCGGTCGGTGGGGAACTCCAGCGTCGGCGCGTCGGCGAGCCGTTCGCGCCACCAGGTGTTCAGGTCCTCGAGGCGCTTGCCCGCCAGCCATTCCCGCTGCCAGACCGCGTAGTCGGCGTACTGCACCGGCAGGTCGGCGAGCTCCGGCTCGACGCCGTTCCTGCCCGCCCGGTACAGCTCGGCCAGGTCGCGGGCGAGCACCGTCTGCGACCAGCCGTCGAAGACCATGTGGTGGACGTTGAACAGCAGGTAGTGGTCGTCGGGCGCCAGCCGGTACAGGCGGACGCGCCACAGCGGCGGCGTCTCGATCGCGAAGGGGATGCGCGCCTCGATCCTGAGCAGCGCCTCGACCTCCTGCTCGCTGGACGCCTCCACGAGGAGCATCTCGACGGGCAGCTCGGGCGCGATCACCTGCACCGGGGCGTTGTCCCGCTCGGTCACGCTGGTGCGCAGGGACTCGTGCCGGGCCACCAGCGCGGTCAGCGCGCCGCCCAGCGCCTCGGTGTCCAGCTCGCCGCGCAGCCGGTAGCAGAACGGCATGCTGTAGGTCGGCTCGTCGGGGGAGAGCCGGTGGTGGGTCCACAGGGGTTCCTGGTTGAACGACAGCGGCACGGGGCCGGTGGTCTGCCGCGCCACGGGGCCGAGGTCGACGGCGGGCTCCGCTCCCGCGCGCAGCTGCGCGAGCAGACGCGCGCGCTTGTCCTCGGGCAGCCTGGCCAGGCGTTTGAGCAGTTCGGTCATGGAATCCTCCGTGTCCGCACGGGAGCATTGCCGGTCGGTCCGGCCAGGGTCGATCTCCGCGCTTCGTGGTGTGGCAGGTCGGACAGGTCGCTGAGCGCGCTGGAGAGAACGGCGATGCCGCGCAGGTAGTCGGCCAGCACGATGTGCTCGTCCTCGGAGTGGTCGAGCGAGCTGTCGCCGGGGCCGTAGGTGGCCATCGGCACGTCCCAGACCTCGGCGAGGGTGTTCATGTCCGAGGTGGCGGTCTTCAGCTTGGCCGTGGCGCGGCCCTGCTGCGTGGCGATGCCGGCGAACAGCGCGCGGACGACGGGGTCGCGGCGGGTGGTGCGGCAGGCGGCGACCGAGTTGACGACGGTCAGCTCGCCGGCGCCGCCGAGCCGGGCGCGCAGGTCGCGGACCAGGGCGGGCGCGTCGAAGCCCGGCGAGGTGCGCACGCTCATCTCCATCTCCGCGGCGGAGAGCCCGCCGTTGAGCGAGACCAGCGTGGCGGTGGGCTGGTCGAAGACGGCGTGCTCCGGCTGCGGCGGCAGCAGCGACACCAGGGAGTTCCAGCAGTGGACGGCCAGCTCGGACGCCTTGGGGACCGGGTTGCTCGGGTGCGTGGGCGGCACCGTCACCTGGTAGCGCAGGTCCAGCTTGCCCTTGTAGCCGAGCACGACGCTCGACCAGCCGCTGGGCTCGCCGATGATGAGCGCGTCGGGCGGGCTGTGGGTGTTGCGGATCGCCATCGCCCCGCGCGAGCACGGCGTCTCCTCCTCGACCACGCCGATGACCACGACCCGGCCGCGGAACCCGGGCGTCCCGGCGGCGGCGCAGATCATCGCGGCGAGCGGCCCCTTGGCGTCGACGGCGCCCCGGCCGTACAGGCTGCCGTTGACGGAGCGGACGGGCAGGGTGCCGGGCACGGTGTCCATGTGGCCGAGCAGCATCACGGTGGGCCCGTCGCCCCGGACGATCTCGCCGACTGCGTTGCCGGTCTCGTCGACGTAGGCGCTGAAGCCGAGCTCGCGCATCGCGGTGACGAGGGCGCGGGCGAGCGCGGCCTCGTGGTGGGAGGGGGAGTCGATCTCCAGCATCCGGCGGAGCAGCCCGATCGCGACGGTCTCGCCGACCGGGCCGGTGTCCGCGCTGGGCCAATCATTCATCAGGGGCTCGTCTCCATGGTGTCGAGGCGGTCGCGTCCCCCCAGGACGACCGTGGTCGCGGCGCCGTCCAGCGCGGCCGTCACCGGCCGGGGGCGGCGTCCGTCCGCGATGAGCGTCTCGGGCACGCCGGCCGCGAGCGCCTCACGGGCGGCGATCAGTTTCAGTCCCATGCCGCCGGAGCGGTGGGCGGGGGGCTCGTCCGGCGAGAGCTCCACCACGGGCAGCACCGAGTCCGGGTCGTCCACGTCGGCGAGGACCCCCGGGGCGCCGGTCAGCATCACCAGGCGCCTGGCGCCGAGCGCGGCGGCCACCGCGGCGGCGGCCCGGTCGGCGTTGACGTTCACCGGACGGCCGTCCTCGGCCAGCGCCGGAGGCGAGACGACCGGCACCACGCCCGCGGCGAGCAGCGCGCGCAGCAGCCCGGCGTCCACGCTGGTGATCGTCCCCACCTGGTTGTCGCGCACCATCACGCGCACGCCGTCCACGACGGCGCGGTGCGCCGCCTTCCTGCGGGCGCGCAGCAGGCCCGCGTCCAGGCCGGTGAGCCCTACCGCGCGGACCCCGGCCGCGGCGAGCGAGGCGAGCAGGCGCGGCTTGGCCATGCCGGCCAGGGCCAGCGTGACGACCTCCAGCATGGCCGGGTCGGTGTAGCGCGCGGGCACGCCGTCCGGGGCGACGAGCCGCCTGCTCGGCACGCCGAGCCGCGCGGCCAGCCGCTCGATGTCGGCCGAGCCGCCGTGTACCAGCACGATCTCGGCGCCCCGCTCGCGCAGCGCGGCCACGTCGGCGCACACCTCGTCCACCTCGACCGCGGCGTTGCCCCCGCACTTGACCACCGTGATGTCAGTCATGCCCGCCTTTCCTGGTCGGTCGGGTCCGTCAGTTGGGATGGAGCCCGGCGAAGGTCAGGCCGGCGCGCTCCGGCCAGCCGTACCGGACGTTCATGCACTGCACGGCGTTTCCCGCGCCGCCCTTGACGAGGTTGTCCAGGGCGGCCACCAGGACCAGGGCGCGTTCCCCGTCCGCCGCGAAGCCGACGTCGCAGAAGTTCGACCCGCTGAGGATCTTGGGTTCGGGCAGCCGGTACAGCCCGCGCTTCTGCGCCACCACGCGCACGAACGGCTCGGCCGCGTAGGCGGCGCGGTAGGCAGCGCGCACGGCCCGCTCGTCGGCGCCCGGCGCGAGCCGCGCCCGGCACAGCACCTGGACGCCGCGCACCGCCTCCACGCCGGTGGCGCTCATCCGCACCGACAGGCCGGTCTCCTGGCCGATCTCGGCCTCGTGCCGGTGGCGGGTCGGCGCGAACACCCGCATCGCGCCGCTGCGCTCGGCGTGCAGGTTCTCCGGCCCGGCCGTCGCGCCGGACCCGCTGGAGCCGGTGCGCGCGTCGATCGTCACCTCCGGCTCGATCAGCCCGGCCGCGGCGGCCGGGCGCAGGGCGAGGATCCCCGCGGTGGCCATGCAGCCGGGCACCGCGACCCTGTCGGCCGCGCGCAGCCGGTCGCGGTGCAGCTCGGGCAGGCCGAGGACGAACTCCGGCAGCAGGTCCACGGCCTCGTGCGGCAGGCCGTAGTAGCGGCGGAAGACCTCGGGGTCGCGCAGCCGGAAGTCGGCCGACAGGTCGAAGATCGTCGTAGCGATCTTCGCGTAGCCGGTCATCCGGCCCATGGTCTCGGTGTGCGGGGTCGCCAGGAACAGCGCGTCGTACTCCTCCAGGGACCCGGGGTCCACGAAGGTGAGGTCGGTGAGGCCGCGCAGGTTCGGGTGCGCGCCGTCCACCCGGCGCCCGGCGAGCCGGGTCGAGGTGACCGCCGCCACCTCGGCCTCGGGGTGGCCGAGCAGCAGCCGCAGCAGCTCGCCGCCGATGTACCCCGCCCCGCCGACGATCGCTACCCGCGCCACGTGTGCACCCCGTTCAGCACATGGTCCACGATCCGGTCCGCCACGTTCACCCGGTCTCCCATCGCGTGCTGGAACCCGGAGAACTCGACGATGTCGTTGACCTCCAGGACCAGCAGCCGGCCGTCCTCGTCCTCCACCAGGTCCACGCCCGCGACGTCGGCCTCGGTGGCCCGGGCCGCCGCGTACACGAGCTTGGCCAGGTCGTCGGTCACCTCGCACGGCTCGGTGACCGCGCCGCGCGCCACGTTCGTGCGCCATTCCTCGCTGCGCCGGTAGACCGCGCCCAGCACCTCGCCGCCGACGACCAGCGCCCGGATGTCGCGGCCCGGCTTGTCCACGTACTCCTGGACGTACACGACGTGCGACTGCGGCGAGGGCAGGGCGGCGATGTACTCCAGCACCGTCTCGGCGACCCGCCGGTCCGGCACGTACGTCACCAGCCGCCCCCACGAGCCCACCAGCGGCTTCAGCACCGCCGGGTAGCCGATCTCCTCGATCGCCGCCAGCGCCGCCGTCGGGGTGAGGGCCAGCGCGGTCCGCGGGGCCGGCAGCCCCGCGGACCGCAGCGCCATCGAGGTGCGCCACTTGTCGCCGCACACCTCGGTGGCGCGGGCGCTGTTCACGACGAGCGTGCCGAGCGCCTCCAGGCTGTGCGCCGCGTACGCCGCCCGGACGTGGCCGATCTCCCGGTTCAGCGCGCGGTCCCACGGCAGCGGCGCGATGTCCGCCGAGCTCCACAGCGTCCTGCTGTCCACGTGGACGTAGGACGCGGCCCGGCGGTCGAGCGCGTCGAAGATCCGTTTCTCGTCGGCGCGGATCCGGGAGGCGACCACGGCGAGAGTGCCAGGAGAGGTCACTCGCCCCAGTCCTCTTCCACTTCGGGCGCGAGCCCGACGAGCGTCGGCTCCAGGGAGAGCACTTCAAGCTCGGCGTGGCAGTCCCCGCATTCCAGGATCTCGTTCAGGCGGGGCGCGTCGGGCAGGTCGACCGAGGCCTCGCACTCGGGGCAGGCGATCATAGGGTTCTCCTCTTGTCTCGTCGTGGACTCAGGACAGGTCTGTGGCGGTCAGCCGCGCGCGCACCCGGGCCGCGACGCCGGCGGGGGTGATGCCGTTCTCTGCGACGATGTGCTCCTGGCCGCCGACGACGTCGACGAACCGGTCGGGCATGGCGATCCGCAGCAGCGGGCGCGGCGCGCGCTCGGCGAGCTCCTCTGCCACCGCCGACCCGAGCCCGCCGGCCGGCCAGTGCTCCTCGACCGTGACCACCAGGCGGGCGCGCCCGGTGGCGGCCACGAGCGTCTCGGCGTCGAACGGCTTGAGCGTGTGCGCGTGCAGCACGCCCGCGTCCAGGCCGTCCTCGGCGGCGAGCGCCTCGGCCGCTCCGAGCGCGGCGAGCACGGGCAGCGGGCCGGCGGCGACCAGCACCACCTCCTCGCCCGCGCGCAGCCGCTGGATCGTGCCGAGCACCGGGGGCGGCGCGCCGTCCGGCAGGGACGGGGTGGGCTTGCGGCCGAGCCGCACGTACGCCGGGCCGGGCAGCTCGGCGACCTGCGCGAGCAGCGCGACGGTCGAGTCGGCGTCGGCGGGGACCACCACGGTCATGTTCGGCAGCGCCCGCATCACGGCCAGGTCCTCCAGCGCGTGGTGGGTCGGGCCGAGGTGACCCGCCGAGACCCCGGCGTGGGTGGCCATGACGCGGACGGGCAGCGCGTTGTACGCGATGTCGATCTTCACGGCCTCCAGCGCGCGTGCGCCCGCGAACGCGGCCATCGTGTTGACGTACGGACGCCACCCCGAGGCCGCCATGCCCGCCGCGACGCCCATGAGGGTGTGCTCGGCGATGCCCAGGTTGAGGTAGCGGGCCGCGGCGTCGCCGAAGTCCACGCCGGAGAACAGGCCGGTGTCGGTGTCCAGGCACACGGCCGCCGGGTCGGTGGCCATCCGCGCGACCAGCGCGTCCCGGTACGCCGTCCGGGTCGCCGTGGCGCTCACCGGTCACCCGCCTGGAGCGCGCGCACCAGGCGGGCGTGCATCCGCTCGGTCAGCGTCGCGTAGTGGCTGTTCGGCTTGCCCGCCACCATCGCCAGCCCCTGCCCCTTGACCGTGCGGGCCACCAGCGCGCTCGGGCGGCCGGGCTCCCACGGCGCCGAGGCCAGCGCCTCGCGCAGCGCCTCGTGGTCGTGCCCGTCCACCTCCCTGACCGCCCAGTTGAAGGCCCGCCAGCGGTCGGCCAGCGGCTCCAGCGGGGCGATCTGCTCGGTGTGGCCGGTGAGCTGGAGGCCGTTCCTGTCGATCACGGCCACCAGGTTGTCGGCGCCCTGCGCGGCGGCGGCGATGGCCGCCTCCCAGCACGAACCCTCCTGCAGCTCGCCGTCGCCCATCAGCACGAACGACCGGCTCGCGCGCCCGGCGAGCCGGGCCGAGAGCGCGAAGCCGAGGCCGAGGGCCAGGCCGTGCCCGAGCGAGCCGGTCGGCATCTCCACGCCGGGCACCGCGCGCACCGGGTGGCCCATCAGGCGGCTTCCCGGCCTGGCGTAGGTGGCCAGCTCCTCGACGGGGAAGTAGCCGCGCTCGGCGAGCGTGGCGTACAGGCCGATCGCGCCGTGGCCCTTGCTCAGCAGGAACACGTCCCTGCCGGGGTCGGCGGGCGCGCCGGGGTCGATGTTCATCACGGAGAAGTACAGGACGGTGAGGATGTCGGCGCTGGACAGCGAGCCGCCGAGGTGCCCGCCCTCCGGTCCCGCGCACATGTCCACGATGTGGCGGCGGATCCGGAGCGCGGCCTCCTGCAGGCTCTCCGCGCCCACGAGCGCGGTCACCGGGCCGACTTCGCGATCGCGGCCACCGTGTCCAGGTTCTCCCAGACCTTCTCGAACCCGTCGGCGTAACGCTGCAGCGCGGGCCCGGCGCCGGGGTTGAGGTGGCGCTTCTGCAAAGTCAGCGAGTCGGCGATCACCTGCGTGGCCACCGGGTGCGCGCCGTCCGGCGGCGGCTCCGCGGCCGTCCACGGGTAGCCCGAGCCGTAGCCGACCCGGTCGGTGAAGACCTTCTGCTCGGGCAGCGGCATGAGCTGGTACCGCGACACCGGCACGCCCTCGGCGCGCAGCAGCCGGTGCAGCGCCGCGCGGAACGCCTCAGGGCGCAGGCCGTCCAGGCCCGCGGCGGCGGGGTCGAGGCGGAAGCGCAGGATGTGCCAGGCGTGCGTGACGTCCCCGACGCGGGTGGGCACGACCAGGCCCGGCAGCGCGGCGAGCCGGTCCAGCAGCGCGGTCACGTTCGCGCGGCGCGCGGCGTCGTAGGCGTCGAAGCGTTCGAGCTGCGACAGCGTGAACGCCGCCTGCACGGCGCTCAGCTTGTGGTTCCAGCCGAGCAGGTAGGAGATGTAGTCGCGGTCCTTGCCCGCCTCGATGACCTCGCCGAACTGGCGGGTCATCCGCGCCGTCGCGGCCACCTTGTCGTCGGCGAGGGTGACCAGGCCGCCCTCGCCGCACGTCGGCAGGTTCTTGGTGACCTGGAGGCTGAACGCCGCGGCGTCGCCGAGCGAGCCGACGGGACGGCCGTTGTAGGAGGCGCCGTGCGCCTGCGCGGCGTCCTCCACCACGACCAGGCCGTGCCGGCGGGCGATCGCGGTGAGCGCGTCCATGTCGGCGGGGTGGCCGTGCAGGTGGACCGGCATGATGGCGGCGGTGCGCGGGGTGACCAGCGCCTCGACCGCCGCCGGGTCCATGCAGAAGGTCACCGGGTCCACGTCGGCGAAGACCGGGACCGCCATCTGGTGCACGGGGGCGAGTCCGCTGGCGATGAAGCTCAGCGCCGGCACGATCACCTCGTCGCCCGGTCCGACGCCGAGCGCGGCCAGGGCGAGCTGGAGCGCGGTGGTGCCGTTGGAGGTGCCGACGCAGTGCGCCGCGCCGGTCCGCTCGGCCCAGCGCCGCTCCAGCACCGACACCGCGGTCTCGCCGTCGGTGTCCGACACCAGCGCCGCGCCGTCCAGCACGCCGAGCACGGCGGCCCTGTCCTCCTCGGTGATCACCGGCCAGGGCGGGTTGCGCAGCTCCTTGGGCACGGCGGGACGGCCACCGAACGCGGCCAGCCGCCGGTCCCGGCCGCCGTCGCGGTCTCGCCCGGTCGCCTCCGCGCCGGACATGGTCTCTGGGCTGGTCAAGGTGTCCCCTCCTCGAAGGCGGTCACAGGGCCGCGCCGGAACCGGCCGCCTCGCGCAGTCCCGCGACGGCGGCTTCGTAGGCGGCGACGAGGCGCCCTCCGTGCCGGGCCAGGTCGCGCGCCGCCGCGACGGGGGCGCGCCTGCCGTGCGCCGCGGTGATCCGCACGCCGGTCCAGGCGTGCGCGACGTGCTCCACCAGGCGGCCCGCCTCGCGCAGCACGGGCTCCTTCCAGCGCATCCCGCAGGAGCGCAGGAACTCCGCGTGCAGCGCGGCCTGGGCCTGCATGCCCCAGCCGAACGGGTACGCCTCCTCCAGCGCGCCGGCGTCGCCGCCCGCGGCCCGCTCGACCAGGCCGCCGACGAAGGCGCGCACCCCGGCCAGGCCGCCCCACCCGGAGTCGTCGCGCGCCGCCTCGAACCCGGCGACGTTGGACGCGAGCACCCGGCCGACGAAGGCCCGGTCGGTCTCGGGGAGGTCCGGGGCCACGCTCACGGTCAGGTAGCGCCCGCCGATGGCCGAGTCGCTGAAGAAGGCGTCCTGCACGTCCTTGGGGTTGGCCGAGGTCCAGGCGTCCAGCAGGGCGGGCACCGGGATCGGGCCCGCGTGCGCCGGAGGCATGGCGTCGCTGACGTACGCCTTCCCCGCCGCCTCGTCCAGGCCGTACACGACGATCAGGTGGGCGGCGTGGACGTCCTGGTAGGCCGGGCGGAACGGCAGGTGGAAGTTGTCCACCGCGATGATCGGCCACCGGCCGTCCGTGAGCGCGCGCCGCAGGTCCTCCAGCGGGTCGGCGGGGTCGGCGGGGTGGTGCCAGCGCGTGGTGAGGCCGTGGTGCGGGGCCAGGCTGCGGCCGAGGTCGCCGGGGTGGCGGCAGGGGTAGTAGAACTCCTCGGAGGTGACGTCGCCCGGCTTGAACAGGAACTCCCAGTGCGCGCCGAGCACGTCCAGCGGCTCGTGCCCCTCGCGCAGCAGCGCGGTGGCCAGCGTCGACTGCAGGCAGCTGATGAGGTCGCGGTACCAGAGGACCGGCGTGGTGGCCGTCGCCGTGGTCATGACGGGTCCCCGGCGGGCTCGCCGGTCGCCTGCAGCGTGAGCGCGAACACGTGGACGGCGATGTTGCGCGGCAGGCGCAGCCCGGTCAGCGGCGCGCGCCGCGTCACCGGCACCCGCTGGCTCCACATCAGCGCCTCCACCCGAGGCTGCGTGTGGTGCGGGTAGTGCATGACCGGCGTCTCGAACGCCTTGGTCTCACCGAACGCCGCGTGCGCCTGGGCCCAGAAGTCCGAGACCCGCAGCGACTCGAAGTCCACCTCGCCATCGGAGAAGTGCAGGGCCACGGTGTCCTCGGTGCGGCGCTCGGCGGCGGTCAGCAGGTGGATCCAGTCGTAGCGGCCCTCGGGAAGTTCCACATATTGGCCCGCGCACCTGACGTTGTCCCCCGCGGCGGAGGGACCGCCGAAACGGAATGGCACGCCCGCCACCTCCACCCGCGCGCCCGGCGGCGGCAGGTATTCGGCGGGAAAGGAATTACGCCACACGTTGAAACCGCCCGACCCGCGGTCGTCCGCCGCCGAGATCGCGCGATTGTTCCAATGCGCGGCCAGGTCGACGGGCAGCAGTGTCGTCCTGGTCACGACGGATAACGGCGGGCTCCCGGTTTTCAACTCCGAATCGACGTCCACGTGACCTCCGTCAGCGATTCAAGCGCGCGGCGATAAAACTCTCGACTCGCCGTGAATCTACAAGTCGGGCGCCGTCTCACACATCCACGCGACCGGGATACCCGCCGACGAGGCCCGTTGATGCCGTGCGCCGCCGATGGCACGCCGCGATGAGATTCCACGGCCCGGATAAACGCCGTGATGACAACGCGGTCCCGGCATGTCGTCACGCGTCGCGCGCGGCGACCCGCGCCGCCTCGACGAGCGCGATCGCCAGCCGCTCCACCGTCGGCTCCGCGTACACCACGCGCATCGGCAGGTCGATGCCGAAGCTCCTGCGCAGCCGCGCGGTGAGCCGGGCGGCGAGCAGGGAGTGGCCGCCGAGGTCGAAGAAGCTGTCCCGGATGCCGATCGGGCCGCCGCGCCCGAGCACCTGGCCGAACAGGTCGGCGAGCAGCTTCTCCACGTCGTCCCGGGGCGCGACGAACTCCTCCGCGGCGGCGCCCTGCCCGTCGGGCTTGGGCAGCGCGCCGCGGTCCACCTTGCCGTTGGAGGACAGCGGGAGCTCCTCCAGCGCCACGTACGTGGCCGGGAGCATGTACTCGGGCAGGCGCTCGGCCAGCGCCGCGCGCAGCCGCGCCGCGGGCACGGCCTCGCCCCGGTGCACCACGTACGCCACCAGCGCGGCCTCGCCCCTGTCGTCCTCGCCGAGCACCACCACGGCCTGGGCGACGCCGGGCAGGTCCAGCAGGGCCGCCTCGACCTCGCCGAGCTCGATCCTGGACCCGTTCACCTTGACCTGGTGGTCCAGACGGCCCAGGTACTCGATCACGCCGTCGTCGCGCCAGCGCGCCAGGTCGCCGGTCGCGTACAGGCGCGCGGACGGGTCGGCGGGGTCGGGGCGGAACCGCTCGGCGGTCAGCTCGGGCCGGTTCAGGTAGCCGCGGGCGAGCTGCACCCCGCCGAGGTGCAGCTCACCGGCCATGCCGACGGGCATCCGGTTGCCGTGGGCGTCCAGCACGTGCACGGTCGTGTTGGCGATCGGGGCGCCGATCGGCACGATGGCGTCCTGCGGGCCGCAGGCCCAGCGGGTGACGTCGATCGCCGCCTCGGTCGGCCCGTACAGGTTGTCCAGCCCCGCGGTGAGCCCGGAGGCGAAGAACCTGCGGGTCAGCTCGGCGGGAAGCGCCTCGCCGCTGCACACCACCTGGCGGATCGCGCCGCACCTGGACAGGTCCGCGTACTCCAGGAACAGCGCGAGCATGGGCGGCACGAAGTGCAGGAACGTCACGCCCTCCGCCTCGGCCTGCTCGGCCAGGTACTCCATGTCCTTGTGCCCGTCCGGCTTGATCACCGCGAGCCGGGCGCCGGTCATGAGCGGCCAGAAGAACTCCCACACCGACACGTCGAACCCGAAGGGCGTCTTCTGCATCACCACGTCGGACGGGCCGAGCCGGTAGGTCTCCTGCATCCACAGCAGGCGGTTGAGCAGGCCCGCGTGGGTGTTCATCACGCCCTTGGGCGTGCCGGTCGAGCCGGAGGTGTAGATGACGTACGCCAGGTCGTCCAGGCCCGGGACCTCGGCCGGGGCCTCCTCCGGCAGCGCGTCCAGGCCCTCGCCGGGGTCGTCCAGGCGCACGGCGGGCACGCCCGGCACGGTCAGCCGCTCCGCCAGGGACAGCCGCGTGAGCAGGGCGACGGCGCCGGCGTCCTCGGCCATGTAGGCCAGCCGGGCCGGCGGGTACTGCGGGTCGAGCGGAAGGTAGGCCGCGCCCGCCTTCAGCGTGGCCAGCAGGGCGACCACCAGCTCGACCGAGCGCTCCAGATGCACCGCGACCACGCGGTCGGGGCCCGCGCCGAGCGCGCGCAGGCGGTGGGCGAGCCGGTTGGCCCGCCGCTCCAGCTCCCCGTAGGTGACCGACGCGCCGGCGAACCTCACCGCGACCGCCTCCGGCGTCTCGCGGGCACGCAGGCCGATCAGCTCGGGCACGGTGTGCGTGGCCGGGTAGTCGGTCGCGGTCGCGTTCCAGGCCGCGATGCGCTCCTCCTCGGCCGCGGTGAGCAGCGGGAGGCGGGACAGCGGCAGGTCGGGCTTGTCCGCGGCGGCCCTGAGCAGCGTCGTCAGGTGCCCGGCCAGCCGCCGCGCGGTGGTGGCGTGGTAGAGCGCGCCGTCGTAGCCGGCCAGCACGCGCGGCGCGGCGCCGTCCATCTCCAGCGTGATCGCCAGCGCGTCGGCCGTGAAGGCGGCCTTCCCGTGGACGGGGCCGACCCGCCCGAGCAGCCCGGCGAAGCCCGGGTCGCCGGACACGTCCACCCGGACGGCGCCGGACCCGGCGACCTCCACGGGGACGGCGTCCCGGCCGGTGTAGCGGTGCAGGACCGCGGCGAACCCGGCCAGCGCGACCGTCTCGGCGCTCGTCGCGCCGCGGCGGGCGAGCTCGCGCACCGCCTCGGCCTCCGCGTCGCCGAGGACCAGCTCGACCGCGTCGTCCACGACCGGCCCTCCGGCCCGCCTGGGCCGGTCCGTCCACAACTGGAAGTGATCGGTGTCTGGCATGACTGCTGAACCTTCCCCCGCGCGGCGATCGGTGAGCGGCGTCGCGAACGCGTCCGACGTCTTTCGGAACCGTCACCGTACGCCATGGGCACGGCGGCCGGAATACGTGATCCATTGGTATCGACGCAGCCTTGTTCCGCCTCTCACCGGATGCCGTTGCAAGTTTCTTGGCCCGCCCCGATGTTCGGTTAAGCGCACCGTTTCTTTCAACTTCACGCGCTCACGGATGCCGGTTCTCGTAATGGATCCCTACTGTGGAACGCGGAACCCTGGAAAAGTCGGTGCGGAAATGGATGGGGCATGAGCGAGCTACATGACGATTTTGCGCGGCAACCCGGAGACCATCGGACGGAACTGCTGAATCGGCTGAAGTCCGAGAAGCAGCGAAGCGTCGCCGTCATGCAGCCGCGGCCGGACCGGGATACCGCGCCGCTGTCCTTTTCCCAGGAATCGCTGTGGTTCCTGGACCAGTTCGCGCCGGGCCAGTCGACCTACAACGTGCCGAGCGCGTTCCGCATTCGCGGCGCCCTTGACGTCGAGGCGTTGCGCGGGGCCTTCGCCGACGTGGTGGCCCGGCACGAGTCGATGCGCACGAGCCTGCACGACCGCGGCGGCGAGGGCCTCCAGCGTATCCACCCCGAGGTGGAGGTGAACCTGAAGCTGGTCGATCCGGCCGGGGCCACTCCGGACGAGCGGCTCGCCGCGGCCAGGAAGCTCGCCACCGACGTCGCCCGCGAGCCGTTCGACCTGTCGTCCGCACCGCTGTGGCGGGTTCTGATCTACCGGATCGGCGAGGACGACCACCTGCTCCTGCTCGTCGTCCACCACGTCGTCTGGGACGGCTGGTCGATGGGCGTGTTCTACCAGGAGCTCGCCGCGTTCTACGGCGTCAGGACCGGCGTCGAGGGCGTCGAGATCCCCGAGCCGCCCACGCTCCAGTACGCCGACTACGCGACCTGGCAGCGCGAATGGCTCCAGGGCAAGGTGCTGGAGGACCTGAACCAGTACTGGCGCGAGCGGCTGACCGGCGCCCCGGTGGTCGAGCTGCCCACCGACAGGCCCCGCCCCTCCGAGCCGACCTTCGACGGCGCGACCCTGCACCACGCGACGCCCGCCGACCTCATGGAGGACCTGCACGGCCTGGCCAGGGAGACCGGGGCCAGCCCGTTCGCCGTGTACCTCACCGCGTTCCTCATCGTGCTGCACCGCCACACCGGCCAGGACGACCTCACCATCGGCTCGGCCGCGGCCAACCGCAGCCGCACCGAGGTCGAGCGGATGATCGGCTACTTCATCAACATCCTGGTGCTGCGCACCGACCTGTCCGGCGACCCGACGGTCCGCCAGCTCCTGTCCCGGGTCCACGACGTCGTCCAGGGCGCGATGGCGCACGGCGAGCTGCCCTTCGACCGGGTGGTGGACGTGGTGCGCCCGCCGCGCGACCCCTCGCGCACGCCGCTGTTCCAGATCGGCTTCGGCCTCCAGCACCTGGCCGACCCGCCGCAGCTCCCCGGCCTGGACGTCGCCACCGAGTCGCCGGACCTGGACACCGCCCGGTTCGACATGACCTGGGGCCTGGTGGAGACCGTCGAGGGCCTGACCTGGACCATCGAGTACAACACCAACCTGTTCGACGCCGAGACGATGAACGCGATCGCCGGGCACTACAAGCAGGTGCTGCGCGCGCTCATCCCGTTCCTCAACACGCCGATCTCGCGGGTGCCCGTGGTCACCCCCGCCGAGCGCGAGGAACTGCTCGGCAAGTGGAACGGCCCCGTCCGGCCGTTGCCCTCCACCACGCTGACCCAGGAGTTCGAGCTCCAGGTGGAGAAGAACCCCGATGCGGTGGCCGTGTGGTCCGGCGGCGTGCCGATGACGTACGGCGAGCTGAACGCGCGGGCCAACCGGCTGGCCCGGCTGCTGGCCGACAACGGCGTGACCCGGGGGAGCCGCGTGGCGCTGGCCATGCCCCGCGACCACGACCTGATCGCGTCGATGTTCGCCACGCTGAAGGCGGGGGCCGCGTACGTCCCGGTCGACTCCTCCCACCCGCAGGCGCGCGTGGCCGGCATGCTGAACGACGCCGCCCCCGCGGTCGTGCTGTCGCACAGCTCCGTCGCCGGCAACCTGCCCGACGGCGGGCCGAAGGTCCTGGTTCTGGACGAGCTGGCCGAGACGCTGGCCGGGTACGACGATGCGAACCTGGACTACGGGCCCGAGCTGAAGGACGCCGCCTACGTCCTGTTCACCTCCGGCACCACGGGCCGGCCCAAGGGTGTGATCATCGAGCATCACTCGGTGGTCGCGTTCATCGAGGCGCTCACCGAGATGTTCGACATCGTGCCGAGCGACCGCTTCGTCGCGTTCGCCTCGCTGACCTTCGACGTCTCGGTGTTGGAGATCTTCACCTCGCTGTGCCGCGGCGCCGGGCTCGCCCTGGTCCGCGACGAGGAGCGCCTGGACATGCGGGAGCTGCAGAGGATCATCGAGGAGCACCGCGTCACGATCATCGACCTGCCGCCGCCGGTCATGGCCCTGCTCACCCCCGAGCGCTTCACCGCGGCCCGCGTCGTGGTGGTCGGCGGGGAGATCTTCAACGGCGAGCTGGTGAACCGGTGGAACCGGCGCCGCCGCCTGTGGAACGGCTACGGCCCGACCGAGTGCACGGTCGCGATGGTGTACAAGGAGTGCGTCGGCCACTTCGAGTCCGGCCCGCCCATCGGCCTGCCGTACGCCAACCACGTCGCGCACGTGGTCGACCAGCACATGGAGCTGCTGCCCTACGGCGTGGCGGGCGAGCTGGTCATCGGCGGCATCGGCCTGACGCCGGGGTACCTCAACGACCCGTTCCTCACCCAGGCCAAGATCGTCAACGACCCGTTCGGCACCGCGCCGGGCGGCCGGCTCTACCACACGGGCGACCTGGTCAAGCGGCTGCGCAACGGCGACCTGATGTGCCTCGGCCGCGTCGACTCGCAGGTGAAGATCCGCGGCCAGCGCATCGAGCTCGGCGAGATCGAGACCGTCCTCGCCTCGCACCCGGACGTCGGCCAGGTGTCGGTGCAGGCGTGGACCGACGACGTGGGGGAGAAGCACCTGGTCGCCTACGTCAGCGCCGCGTCCGGCACCACGCCCGAGGTCTCGCTGCTGCGCTCGTACGTCGCCGAGCACCTGCCCCGGCACATGGTGCCCGCCTACGTCGTGCTGCTGGAGCAGCTCCCGCTGACCATCGCCGGCAAGGTGGACGCCCGCAGGCTGCCCGCCCCCGACGACAGCGCCAGGGCGGGCGGCGGCGTGGTCGAGCCCACCAACGAGACCGAGCGCGTGCTCGCCGAGGAGATCTTCGCGCCGCTGCTGCGCCTGACCAAGGTCGGCATCCACGACAACTTCTTCGAGGTCGGCGGCAACAGCCTGCAGGCCACGCAGCTGGTGTCCCGGATCCGCGACCGGTTCGGCGTCGACCTCGGCCTCGCGGAGTTCTTCCGCTCGCCGACCGTCGCCCACCTCGGCGGCGTGATCGACGCCCAGCGCCAGGAGACGCTGTCGGACGAGGAGCTGCTGGCGATGCTGGAGCAG
This sequence comes from Sphaerisporangium krabiense, assembly GCF_014200435.1. Classification (NCBI taxonomy): domain Bacteria; kingdom Bacillati; phylum Actinomycetota; class Actinomycetes; order Streptosporangiales; family Streptosporangiaceae; genus Sphaerisporangium; species Sphaerisporangium krabiense. Next base: position 4,184,556 of record NZ_JACHBR010000001.1, read on the forward strand.
ATGCCCGAGGACGAGGTGAGCAAGCTGCTCGGCGACCAGGACGGCGACGGCGCGGCATGAACTTCGGAGAAAGCGACGCCGAGCGCGGGCTGCGCGCGGAGGTCCGCGAGGTCCTCCGCACGCCGCCCGTGCGGGGCGCGCTCGACGACCTGGCCCGCGCGATGGCCGCGGGCGAGCGCGAGCCCGACGTCCGCCCGCTGTACCGGGCGATCGCCGCGCACCGCCTGTTCGCGGCGAGCTGGCCCGAGGAGTACGGCGGGCGCGGCGTCAGCCACCTGGAGGCCGCCGCCGTCATCGAGGAGCTCGTCCGCGGCGGCATGCCGGACATGCTCCAGGTGCTCAGCGTGCAGATCGTCGGCCTGTTCCTGCTGGAGGCGGGCTCGCCCGCGCAGCGGGCCCGCTACCTGCCCGCCCTGGCGAGCGGCGAGCTGTTCGCCACCGTCCTCTACACCGAGCCCGAGGTCGGCTCCGACCTGGCCTCGCTGCGCGCCACCGCCGTGCGCGACGGCGACGGCTACCGGCTGTCGGGCACCAAGGTGTTCGGGCTGAAGAGCGGCATGAGCGACATCGGCCTGTGCGCCGTCCGCACGGGCACGGGCGTCACCAAGTACGAGGGCATCAGCCTCTTCCTCGTCGACCTGCACGCCGACGGGGTGACCCGCGGCACCATCGCCAGCCTGGCCGACGAGCAGTACGACCGGGTGGAGCTGGACGGGGTGCGGGTCGGCGCGGACGCCCTGCTCGGCGCGGAGGGAGAGGGCTGGTCCCTGCTCACGCGCTGCCTGGCCATCGAGCGGACCGGCCTGGACTACTCGCTCAAGGCCGCCCGCTGGTACGACGCCACGCTGAGCGGCCTGGCCGCCGATACCGCGGACGACGCGCTGCTGGAGGAGGTCGGCAGGTACGGCGCGGCCGTCGACGCCGCCCGCCTGCTCGCCTGGAACTCCATCAGCCAGCTCGGCCGGGGACCGCTCGACCCCACCTCCGCGGCGATCGCCAAGTACCACACCAGCGAGACCGCGCAGCAGGTCGCGTACTGGGCGGCGCTGGTGCACGGCCACGGGTACGGGCTGCGCGGGCTCGCCCCGGACAAGGCCGCCGTCCTGGAGGCCGGCTACCGCGAGGGCCCGGGGCTGACGCTGTCGGCGGGGACCTCGGAGATGATGCTGGAGCTGGTCGCGAGCTCAGGGTTCGACCGGCCCGACGTGATCGGGGGTGCCGGCGATGGACCTCAGATCTGACCCGGTCCTGGAACGGATCGCCGGAACCGTCCGCGACGGCCTCGGCGCGGCCGGGGCCGGGCCGGACGGCTCGGCGACGCTGGCCGCGCTGGCCGACCTGGACGGCTTCGCCTTCGCCGCCTCCATGGAGCTCGGCGGCTTCGACCTCGGCCTGTCCTGCGGCGTCACCATCGCCGTCGAGCTCGGCCGCCGCGCGCTGCCCGACGTCTACACCGGCGGCATGCTGGTCGCCGACGCGCTGGCCGAGGCCGCGGACGACGCGCCCGGAGCCGACGTGGCCGCCGCCGTCGTGGCGGGCAAGCAGGTCGTGGTCGCGGCCGGGCTGGACCGCGCCACCGTGGGGGACGCCGCCCCGGCCGAGCCGTCGCCCGGCGGGTGGCGGCTGCCGGAGGTCCTGACCGTGGACGACGTCTACCCCGACGCGGCGGTCTGCACGGCCTTCCGGACCGGGGACGGCGAGGTCCTGCTCGCGGTGCTGCCCGCCACGCTCTGGCGGCCCCTGGCACGGCCCGCCTTCCCCTGGAGCGGCCACGCGCCGAGCCCGGCCGCGGTCGCGCCGGGAGAGATCCCGAGCGGCCAGGTGATCGGCTCGCTCGGCGCAGGACGCCCGCTCACCGACCCCGCCGGGCTGCTGGCCAGGCACCGCGTCCGCCAGGCCGGCTACCTGCTCGGCCTCGGCCTCGGCGCGCACGCCCTGGCCGTCGCCCACGCGGCGGGCCGGCGCCAGTTCGACCGGTACGTGCTGGACAACCAGGCCGTGGCCTTCCCCCTCGCCAAGGCGAAGATCGACCTGGAGGCGGCGCGCCTGCTGGTCCACCGGGCCGCCTGGCTCGCCGACGCGGGCGGGCCGTTCGCCAGGGAGGCGGCCGAGGCGCTGGCCTGGACCGCCGAGGTGACGCTGCGCACGGTGCGGACGTCCGTCCAGGTGCACGGCGCGCGGGGCCTCACCGTGGCCGCGCCGGTGCACCGCTTCTTCGAGGTGGTCAGGCCCGCGGCCACCCGACTCGGGCCGCCCGGGGCGCTGTGGCGGGAGTCCGCCCTGCGCCGGCTGGCCGAGTACCACACGGCTGTAGCGGAAAGGCAGAGCTAGATGCGCTTGACCGACGCGAGCGCGGCACCCGTCCCGCTCGACGGGATCGACCTGTACGGCACCGAGATGTACCGCTCGGGCGACCCGCACGCCGTCTGGCGGACGCTGCGCGAGAAGGCCCCGGTCTGGCGCCAGGAGGCGCCGGACGGGACGCCGTTCTGGTCGGTGACCCGGTACCGCGACGTGGTGGACGTGCTGCGCGACACCCGCAGGTTCAGCTCCGAGCACAGCACCATGCTCAGCGTGCTGGAGCGGGACACCGCGGCCGGCCGGGCCATCCACCTGATGGACCCGCCCCGGCACTCCCAGGTGCGCGGCGCCACCATCAGCGCCCTGTCCATGCGCGTCATGCGCAGGCACGAGCCGGCGATCCGCGAGCGGGTCGCCAAGCTCGTGGCCGGGGCCATCGCCGAGGGGCAGGCCGACATGGCGAGGCTCGTCACGATGCTGCCGATGCTGGTCGCCGGCGAGCTGATGGGCATCCCGCAGGAGAAGTGGACCGAGGCCGCGCACTGGACGGTGGCCAGCATGGCCCCCGAGGACCCGGCGTTCTCGATCGGCGACGAGGCGGCGACGCTGCGGGCCGCGCACGTGTTCCTGTTCTCGATGTTCATCGAGCTGATCCAGGACCGCAGGGAGGACCCCGGCACCGAGGACCTGATCTCGCTGCTGCTCGGCATGGAGGTCGACGGGCGCCCGGCCACCGACGAGGAGGTCCTCGTCAACTGCTACGCCTTCATCATGGGCGCCAACCCGACGATCCCCCAGGCGTCCTCACACCTGGTGCTCACCATGGCCGAGAACCCGGACCTGTGGCGGCGGATCCGCGAAGGGGACCGGTCACGGCTGGGGCTCACGCTGGAGGAGACGCTGCGCTGGTCCAGCCCGGTCAACCACCTGCTGCGCAGGACCACCGAGGAGATCGAGCTCGGCGGGCACGTCATCCCCGAGGGAGGGCTGGTCGCGGCCTGGATCGGCTCGGGCAACAGGGACGAGGAGATCTTCCCCGACCCCTACGTCTTCGACCCGTGGCGCACCCCGAACCAGCACATCGCCTTCGGCTTCGGCTCGCACCGGTGCATCGGCAACTCGCCCGCGCAGACCGGCGTCCAGCTTCTGCTGGAGGAACTGGTCGAGCAGGTGGAGTCGTTCGAGCTCGCCGGCGAGGTCCGCCACCTGGGCTCCAACTTCCTCAACGGCATCACCCACCTGCCGGTGATCCTGCGCCCGGCCTGAACACCCGGCGGCGGGCGCGGGACGTACGGTCCCGCGCCCGCCGCTTGGCGTTGCCGGAAGGTTTGCCCGCGCGGAACCCGCGCACGGGCCGGGCACCTCCGCGGTTGTGCCACACTCGTGACCATGGAGATGCGGACGATCACCTCCCCTGAGACCCCTGACACCGGCCCCCACTACGGCGACGCCAAAGAGCTGACGGGGGTCTCGCGCCTTCTCTTCATCAGCGGACAGATTCCCGAGACCGCGGACGGTCACGTCCCTCCCGGCTTCGAAGACCAGGCCAGGCTGGTGTTCAGCCACATCAGGTCGCTGCTGAAGGCCGCGGACATGGACGTGCAGAACCTGGTCAAGCTCACCATCTACCTGAGCGACCGGCAGTACCGGGCGCCGCTGGCCCGGGTGCGCAACGAGGCGTTCGCCGGCCACCAGTTCGCGATGACCATCATCATCGCCGGCATCTACGACCCCGTCTGGCTCCTGGAGGTCGAGGCGGTCGCCGCGGCCTGACCGGCGGGAACGTCAGAGGCGGCCGGCCCCGGCGCGGGGCGGCCGCCTCTCGCGGCTCAGCCGGTCATTCCAGGTAGCCGCCCATCTTGGTGAAGTAGTCCACCGCCCGCACGGGCGGCCCGTCCTCGGTGGCGACCTGCAGCAGGATCAGCCCCCGCGCGTCGGGGTCCCCGCGCCGGCCGCACGCGACCGCGACGCCGCCCTCCGCGGCCCTGACGACGCGCCCGGGCGTGCCGCAGTAGCCGCGCTCCGGGGGCCTCGCGACCTTCACGAGCAGGCGGCCGCCGTTGTGGGTCGTCCAGGCGTTGAGGAACGGGTCGCTCTGGCCGCGCACCAGGTTGTAGACCTGCGTGGTGCCGTCGCGCCAGTCGATCCGGGTGTCCTGGACGCCGATCCTGTGATAGAACGTTCCGCCGGTCGACGGCTGCCGCTCGCCCCGGTGCCCGCTCTCGACCAGCTCCAGGGCCCGCAGCGTCACGGGCACGTACTCGTCCAGCAGCTTGCTCAGCACCACGCCCGCGGTGTCGTGCGGGCCGATGGGCACCAGGGCCCTGGTCACCACGGGGCCGGTGTCCAGCTCCGCGTCCATGAAGTGCACGGTCAGCCCGATCTCGGTGCGGCCGTCCCTGATCGACCAGTTCACCGAGCCGAACCCGGCGTACTCCGGCAGCAGGGCGTCGTGCACGTTGAGCGACCCCAGGCGCGGGATCCTCAGCAGCTCGATCGGGGCGCGGGTGCGCCAGTTCGTGGACACGATCACGTCCGGCGCGAGCTCCTCGGCCTGCCTCCACAGCTCCGGCTCGGCGGCCGTGGCGGAGAAGACCAGGGGGATGCCCAGCTTGCCGGCGAGCTGCTCCACGTCCGGCTCGCCGAGCCCGCCGAACTCGGCCACGTGGGTGAGCACCGTCACCACCTCGTGGCGCTTGACGAGGCCGCCGAGCATGTTCGCGCCCAGCTCCCCGTACCCCATGAAGAGGATCCTCACGTGGCAGCCCCGCCGGCGGCGGACCGCCCCGCGCGGAAGCGGACGGTGTTCACCTTCATGTACCCGGCCGCGTCGCGCTGCTCGAACACGTCGTCGGCCTCGAAGGTGGCGAAGGCGATGTCGTACCTGCTGTGCGGGGACGTCCGGCCCACCACCTGCACGTTGCCGCGGTACAGCATCAGGCTGGCCTCGCCGGTGACGACGTCCTGGCTCCAGTCGATGGCGTGCTGGAGCATCAGGCGCTCGGGCGCGAACCACAGGCCCCGGTAGACCAGGCTCGCGTAGCGCGGCATCAGCTCGTCCTTGAGGTGCAGCACCTCGGGGTCCAGCACCAGCGACTGCACGGCCCGGTGGGCGTGCCACAGGATCGTGCCGGACGGCGCCTCGTAGACGTTGCGGGTCTTCATGCCGAAGATGCGGTTCTCGACGATGTCGAGCCGGCCCACGCCGTGCCGGGCGCCGATCTCGCCGAGCTCGCGCAGCACCCCGGCGGGGGAGAGGGCCTGGCCGTTGACGGCGACGGGGTTGCCCTTCTCGAAGGCCACCCGCACGACCTCGGGCTCCGGCTCGGCGTCCATCAGGTCCTTGACCCGGGTGAGCAGGCCCGCAGGCACCGGCAGGGCCGGGTCCTCCAGCGCCACGCCCTCGTAGGAGGTGTGCAGCAGGTTGGTGTCGATCGAGTACGGCCGCTCGCCGCTGGACAGGTCCACCTCGATGTTGTTCTTGCTCGCGTACGCCAGCAGGTCGTTGCGCGAGGAGAACTCCCAGTCCCGCCAGGGGGCGATCACCTTGACGTCCGGGCGCAGCGCTCCGTAGGTGTACTCGAAGCGGACCTGGTCGTTGCCCTTGCCGGTGGCGCCGTGCGCGACCGCGTCCGCGCCGATCTCCTCGGCGACGCGGAGCTGCGCGGCGGCGATCAGCGGCCGGCCGATGGAGGAGCCCATCAGGTACTGGCCCTCGTACATGGCGTCCGCCCGGTACATCGGGAACGCGTAGTCCTGGGCGAACTCCTCCCGCAGGTCGACGATCTTGACGTCGACGGCGCCGAGGTCGAGGGCCTTGCGGCGGGCCGTCTCCAGCTCCTCGCCCTGCCCGAGGTCGGCGACGAACGCCGTGATCGGGCACTTGTAGCGTTCCTGGAGCCAGACCAGCACCACCGAGGTGTCCAGCCCGCCGGAGAAGGCGAGGACGATGTGCTCGGGTGCTTTGCCGGTGTTGCTGGTCACCTCGACACCTCCAGGGTTTCCGGGTCGGCCCACAGACCGTCCATGGTCTCGTGGGAGAGTTCCATCGTCAGGTTCCGCGTGGACGCGTAACCCATGTTGATGATCTTGCGCGTGCCGTTGACCACGGGGTACACGCGGTGCAGCGTCGTGTCGGTGCGCATCAGGTACAGGTCGCCGGAGAACAGCTCGACCGAGTAGATCGGGTGCCGCGTCAGCGTCCTGTTGATCTGCGGGTCCGTCTTGTTCCACACCGTCCCCGGCACGCACTGCACGAAGCCGCCGTCGGCGATCGGCGGGGTCTCGATGACCCACACGACCGCGAAGCTGTAGTCGTCCCAGTGCCAGCCGTGCGTGTCGCCGTCCTTCTCCAGGCACGTGATCACGAACTGCTCGGGCTCATAGGGGCAGGGGTGGACCGGCTCGCCCGCGATCTGCCCGAGGCTCTGGAGCATCCGTGCCGAGTTGTAGACCTGGGGGATGACCGTGCCGAACTCGGCGATCTCCTTGCGCCGCACGTTGCGCATCCGGCGCGGGCTGTGGTCGGTCTCCGCGAAGCTGACGTCGCGGCGCACGCTGCCGACGTCCAGCAGCCGGTTCACCTCGTCGGCGACGGCCTTCTTCACCGAGTCCGGGACGAGAAAGGGAATCTTGGCGTGGCCGAGGTAGGAGAAATCACGTCGCGCCCGCGCAATGGATTCCTCGCTGACATTGGTGGCGAGATGCGTTTCCAGATCGAGTAGCAGCGCGCCGACATCCGACATGGCCGCCTCCTTGGAGTATCGCTGTGGGTTGACTCGTGTTTTTTTATCGATAGGGACTGTTTCCCGATGGCGGGCGGCCGCATCCGGAGTGCAGCATAAGCCGTGCTCCGGCCAGGATGGCAATACTCATAGTTATGAAACGGGCTGTGGAAATCTCGTACGAGCGGTCGCGGGGCGACGCGCGTGGCCGGCGGGACGGTGCCGGGCGGGGGCGCCGGGGCGTGCGCGCCCCGCCGGCCGGTTCGCGCTCCGCTCAGGCCGTGCCGCGCTGGGCCGCGGCGAACTCCAGGGCCTCTTCAGGGGACTCGGGAAGCTTCTGCAACCGGGGGATGATCGACAGGAAGAGCGGCACCGTGGCGACGACCGAGGCGATGGCCCCGATCCAGATGGCCTCGCGCAGGCCGAGGCTCGCGCCGACGAACCCGCCGGCCAGCGCGCCGAGCGTGCCGAGCCCGGACAGCAGCGTGCGCATGCCGGCCGTCATGCGGGCCATCATGTTCTGCGGGGTGACGGCCTGCCGCAGGCTGAGCGCCACCACGTTGGCCACCGAGAGGCCGAAGCGCGTGAAGACGAAGCCGCCGCCGATCACCGCCGCGGCCAGCCACGTCGGCCCGGTCACCAGCGGGACCAGCAGCCAGCCGGAGTATCCGACGACGACGGCGACCACGTAGATCCGCCCGTAGGGGAAGCGCTTGATGAACCTGCTCGCGGCCAGCGAGCCCAGCAGGCCGCCGACCGAGCTCAGGCTGAACACCAGGCCGATCGTGAAGGCGTTGAAACCCAGGGTCCGCACGCAGTACAGCACGAAGATGCCGTCGATGAACATGTAGCAGAAGTTGTAGGCCGACCCGATGGTGGCGATGACCCGCAGGAACGGGTTCTTCGTCACCAGGACGATGCCCTCTCTGATCTCCCTGCCGAGATGGCGCTCGGCGCCGGGCGTCGGCTCGGGCTCGGGCCGCTTGATCGACGTCAGCGTGAACACCGAGACCAGGTAGGAGAACGCGTCGATGAGCAGCGCGTACGGGGCGGTGAATATCTGGACGATCAGGCCGGAGATGCCGGGACCCGCCAGATCGGCCACCGAGAAGCTGGAGTTGACCTTGCCGTTCGCCTCGACCAGGTGTTCCTTCTGGACGAGCGTCGGCACGTACGACATCCAGCAGACGTCGAACAGGACCGTGCACACCCCGATGCCGAGCGCCAGCGCGTACAGCCCGAACATGCTGAGCGCGTCCAGCCACGCCAGCACGGGGACGAGGGCGATGAGCACGCACCTGATGACGTTCGCGGTGATCATCAGGGGGCGCTTCCTGCGCCGGTCGGCCCAGACGCCGAACAGCAGCGACAGGAACAGGAACGGGATGAACTGCACGAACCGCAGCGCGCCGGTCTGCTCCGCGCCGGCGTGCAGCGAGATCACGGCGGTCAGCGGCAAAGCGAGCGCGGTGACTTGCACGCCCATGAGAGAAATGGTCTCGCCGACCCAGAACTTCGTGAAGTCGTGGTTGGCCCAGAGTCCCCGGTCTCGTGGTGCGGCCGGCGCGTCGGAGTCGGACTGACTCTCCGTGGACAACGGATCCTCCGTGGGTCGATAGGCGTGGCTAATCGTCCGTTATTCTGACCACAGTCCCGCGACGGGCGTCAATTGACGCTGTGTTTCACATTTTTCCCGCCCGATAATCCTTACGTTTACCTCGGGCACGCGGCCCGTGGAGGTTCGCGAGGCTCCCCGCGTCATGTGATCGGGCACGTCAAAAGGCGGTCCGGGCCCCGCGCCGGGGCGCGGGACGCACAAAAGTCGCGCGCGGGGCGGCGGCGGCGCGAAGAGGTCCGCGCGGCGCCGCCTCCGGCGAAACCATTTCCCGTCGTCCCCGGGTGCGCGCCCGCCCGCCCGGGTCTTGACAGGCGCCGCCAGGCGTGGATCATGGCGATCACCTCGGCGTGCGCGTGCGGCTCCCCGCGGGTCGCGGCGAGTTCCGGTCCCGGACATCGCGGCGTGGGCCGGGCGTTCGGGTTCCGGATGATTCGGTCCTGCCGGAGGCGGGGATGCGGACATCCGGACGGCGGTGCGCGGGCCCGCGGGCCCCAGGGCGGGTAATGGTTGATCATTTACGGGGGGCCCGGAGTTTCCGCGCCGCGAGCAGGGTGGGGGCGCCTATTCACCCCCGTCTCCGGTCCGGTGCCCGTGAACGCGGGACCGCGAAGAGCGCTCTGTCCTGCGAGTACGCGCGTCCCGCCGTCGGCGCAGGATTATGTGGTTGTTTACCGTACATTCCGCTGTTGACAGCTATCCGAGCGTATTTTACGCTGCATTAGCCCGACATTATGGGCAGCCGTCAATTTCCCGCAGGAGGTAGGGATGACGCCCGAGCTCGTTCAGAAGACGACCGAAACCCCCGTTATGCTCACGCCGGAATTAGTGCAGAAGATGCTCTCCGCCCGCCAGGCCGAGGCCGCCATCAAGTTCCGCACGACCTGCACCGACTGCGTCCCGAACTACTAGTCCGCCGCCGGTTCGGCTGAGCGGCCGCCCCTGATCGCCCGCGCGACGGTCGATCGCAGCAGGAGGAGACCGCTCCATTGCCGAGCGATATCGCACTGATCAATGAATGCATGACGGGGGCCGGTGTGATTCCGCACCCCCGCCGATCGCTGAGTGCGATACCCGGGCGGATGCTGGACGAACTCGACCGTGCCGCCCGGGGAATCGTGGTGCTCGCCGTCGACGGACTGTCGTGGCGCACCGCACGCGACGCGTGGCGCGACGCCGCGCTCGAACCCCTCACCTCCACCTTCCCCAGCACTTCCACGACGGCGTGGACGACCGCCGTCACCGGCGTCCCCCTGACCGGGCACCTGGTCGCGGGCGCGGCCTGCCGGTCGCCCGCCGACGACGCCCTGGTGGACCTCGTCCACGGCACCGTCCTCGCCGGCCCGCACGACGCGTCCGAGCCCGTCACCCCGGGCCGCCCCGCCTCGCCGGACGTCCTCGTCCGGCACCCCACCGTCTTCGAGACCGCCGCCCCCCGCGCCCGCGCCGCCGTCCTGGCCCGCGAGGTGGGCACCCTCGGCGGCCCCTGGGCGAACGCGCTGCTCCAGGGAGCCGAGCGCATTCCCGGGCCCGGCCCGCGCGCGCTCGCCGCCGACGCGGCCGACCCCGTGCGCATGGCCGAGGCCGTGGCCGGCGACGTCGAGGCGGCCCTGACCGCGCACCGCGCGGACGTCCCCCTCCTGCTCTGGACGTACGTCAACCTCGACGAGCACGTGCACCGGCACGGCTACGACGCCCGGGCCCGCCGCGCCGTCGAGGAACTGGAGCGGCACGCGCGGTCCTGGGCGCGGCGCGGCTGGACCGTGCTCGCCCACGCCGACCACGGCCAGACGCCCTGCGCGCCCGACCCGGAGCTGGAGGCCGCCTGGGCGCGCGTCGACGCCCCGGAGCTGTGCCGCATGCCCGCCGGGGGCGCGGGACGGGTCCGCTGGCTCTACCCGCGCGAGGGCCGCGCCGGCGAGGTCAGGGAGCGGCTCGCCGCCGCCCTGGACGGCCACGCGCTGGTCGTCCCCGTCGACGACCTGCCCGGCCTCGGGCTCACCGGCCTCACCCCCGCGCTGCGCGAGCGGATCGGCGGCGTCGTCGCCCTCGCCACCTCGCCCCGCTTCCCGCTCCCCGTCGCCGGCGTGGCCTGGGAGCACGGGGCGCTCAGCCCCGACGAGATGCTCGTGCCGCTGGCCGTCTGGCGCTGAGCGACGCGCTCAGGACGCCGACGACTCCGAAGGCGCCGACGACTCCGAAGGCGCGGACGGCGCGGCCTCGGCGGCCTCGGCATGCTCGGGCGTGCCGCCGCGCCGGGAGATCAGCACGTACAGCGCGAGGACCAGGAACGCCGTCGCGGAGAACGCGTAGATGAGGCGGAACGGTACGAACCTGATCACGACGGTGCCCGCCGCCAGCGCCGCGATGTAGGGGACGTCGATCAGCGCCTCCATCGCGGTCAGCGCCCGCCCCTGGAGGTCTCCCTCGGTGCGGCGCTGCACGAGCGTGGTGGTCGCCACCAGGAACACCGGGATCGAGACGCCCACCAGCACCCCGCCCGCGCACATGCCCACCTCGGTGGTCGGGATGATCAGGGCCAGGCCGGCGGCCCCCAGCAGGAAGCCGACGGCCGCCGTGCGCGCCTCGCCGTACCGCCGGATCAGCGTCCCGACCGCGACGCCGCCCGCGATCGACCCCGCGCCCTGGAACGCGGCCAGGACGCCGATGAACGCGGTCGGGCGGCCAAGGCCGTCCTCCACGGCGGCGAACATCGCCGTGTTGATCAGCGCGCCCGCCCCCAGCGAGAGGCCGACCGCGATGATCACGTTGCGCATCTCGCGGTCCCGCAGCACGTGCCGGACGCCCGCCGTGAGGTCGGACGCCAGCCGCCCCGACGGCCGGGAGCGGTCGCGTACCAGGTCAGGGGTGCTCTGGAGCAGCAGCAGGATGACGACGGACAGCACGAACGTGCCGGCGTCCAGCAGCGCCACCCCGCCGAGCCCGGCCGCGACGAAGATCGCGGTGCCGAGCAGCGGGCCGATGATGCGCAGGCCCTGGCCGAGCGAGCTGAACAGGCCGTTGGCGTCGCCGAGCAGATCCTTCGGCACCATGGAGTGGACCAGCCCGCCCCGCGCGGCGTTGAAGATCTGGTTGGAGACGCCGTAGCCGAGCGTCACCGCGTACACGATCCACAGGTCGCCCTCGTCCTTCACCAGCAGCAGGCACAGGACCAGGACGGCCGCGGCGATGTCGTTGACGATGAGCGTGGCCCGCCGGGGGAACCGGTCCACGAGCAGGCCGGTCAGCGGCGCGAGCACCGCCGGCAGCGCCAGCAGCACGAACGTCACGCCGGCCAGCGAGTCCGAGCCGGTCAGCTCCTTCACCCAGATGGCGAGCACGACCAGCAGCGCGCGGTCGCCGAACATGTTGATCGCCTGACCGGCGAAGAGCAGGACGAACTTGGGGTCACGCATGAGCCGGCGCATCGGCACCTCCATCCGGGATGGTCCGCTCGGCCGCCCATCCCGCCTCCAGCAGGATGTCCAGGAAGCGCCGTGCGAAGTCCTCGTCCACGGGAAGCTCGGTGGCGGCCTCCGCGTACCGCCGCACCGCCTCCCGGTCCCGTGCCCCGTCGATGCCGTGCGCCAGGGCCACCATCAGCGCGTACCCGCGTGCCCGATCCTCGGCGAGCCGCGCCCCGATCCACTCCTCGGCCTCCCGCCACACGTCCTCCGCGAGCCCCCGCAGGTTGAACGGCCCCTCCCACTCCCGCACCAGGCCCGGCCCGTCCGCGCTCGCCGGTCCGCTCCGGTGCGCGCGTGCCCGCCTCGGCCCGTCCGCGCGGGCCGGGGGCGCGTCGTCCGGCAGCAGCGAGGCCACGTGCCCGGCGAGCCCTTCGACCCACCGCCGGGCCCGGTCCCCTCCCCGGTCCCCGCAGAGGACGTCCAGCCACTCGACCGCCGCCACCGCGACCCGCGTACGGTGCCGCAACAGGCCCATCCCACCTCCGGCACGGTCCCGCCCCGCGTCCGTGCCGCCCCCGCCCGGCAGGCAGTCGAGGAGGCGGTCGGCGGACCAGCGGAGGGCGATGGACTCCAGGTCCGGGCGGTCGGCGGGGGTGGCGGTGGCCAGGGTCGCGGCGATGGCCGCGGCCAGGGTCGTCGTACGCCGCAGCTCGGCCGGGTCCACCTTGTCGAGGGTGTCGGCCGAACTGTGGTTGAAGCGGTCGGGCCAGTGGCCGAGCGCGACGGCCGGGCAGGCGATCGAACGGTCGGCCAGCAGGGCGTGGTCGGAGGCCCCGACGAACGGCGTGGCGCGCCAGGCCCAGGTGTCGCAGGCCACCGCGCCGGTGTAGGAGCGCGCGGCCTGCGGGAGCAGGGCGGCGGCGTGCTCGGCCAGCGCGCTGACGAAGCCGGGCAGGTGGTCGGGCGCGCGTTCCACGATGAGCGGGCCGCCGCAGAGCCGCTGGTCCTCGCCCGCCATGTCCACGTTCACCGCCGCCAAGGGGACGACGCCGGCGACGTCGTGGAGGTAGGCGGCCATGCCGGTGAACTCGGGTCCCCAGACGAACCGCACGCTCCGGCGCGGACGGGTCCCGGCCAGCATCCGGGCGACGGCCAGCAGCGCGGCGACCCCGGTCGCGTTGTCGTTGGCGCTCGGCATGGGATGGCACAGGTGCGCGTACAGCAGCACCTCGCCGGCCTCCTCGCCCGGGATGAGCCCGGTGACCAGCGGCATCGAGGCGTCCTCGCGCACGTCGACCGTGACGCGGGCGCGTCCGGCCGCGACGAGCACCGCCGCGCGCCCCCGCGGGAGGCTGAACGCGAACAGCGGCGCGCCGCCGCGCAGTTCCACGCGTCCGACGCCGCCGTTCGCGGACGCCTGGTCGGTGACGATCCCGGTCGCGCCCTCCCGCTGGGCCAGTTCGAGCGCGAGAGGCAACGGGACGGAGGGGTCGTCGTGTACGGCGAGCGCGCCGCGCAGCGACCCGGCCCCGACCCGGACGACCGGCAACTCCACTCCGTCCGGGCCGGTCGCCGCGGAGTGCGCGGCCAGGATGAACGGCTCATCGGGATAGCGCGCCAAAGGGAACCACTCGCCCGGGAGGGAGAACCCCTCCGAGGCGTGGAGAGCGGCGGGAGGAGGGCCTTGGTCCCGGACGAGGGAGGACGGGCCGGAAAGTTCGGCGCGGACCGGGGTCCAGGAGGCGGGGGCGCGGAAGGTCCACCAGCGGCGGGCGCCGTCGGCGGGGAAGTGGTGCAGGCGCACCTCGCGCAGGCCGGCCTCCTCGGCGCGCGCGGCGACGTACTCGGCCGCCGCCACGATGCCCGAGGACGCCTGGTAGCGGTCGGACGCGCACACCGCGGCGACGTCGGCCATGGCCGCGGCGGTGTCGAACAGGGAGTGCAGGCGTGCGACGGCGGCGGCGACGGTCACCGGCCCACCACGGCGCGGAACGCGTCCCTCCTGGCCCGCGACAGCGGCACGCTGATCCTGGTCAGCGGCGCGGCGAACAGGGGACGCACGGGCTTGCCGAGGATGCCGGGCGGGCACGCCTGCGAGGTCGTCACCCACGGCAGCGCCGGGTGCCCCGGCTCCACGGTCACGCCGAGGGACCGCAGCCCCTCGATCAGCTCAGGCTTGGCCTCCGCGACGGCGGCGCGCAGCGGGGCCAGCGCGTCGCCGCGGTCGAGCAGCCGCAGCGCCACCTCCATGGGCAGCGCGGAGGCCGCGAGCGGCGGCGCGACCCGGCGCAGGTCCGCGCCCACCCCGTCCGAGGTGATCGCGAACCCGGCGCGCAGGCCGCCGCAGCAGTACCCCTTGGACACGCTGCGCAGCACGACCAGGCCGTCCACCCGCGAGGTGAGCGGTACGGCGCTGGCCCGCGGGCCCGCGTAGGTGGCGCCGGCCTCGTCCACGACGAGCAGGGCCCCGACGCCCGCGGCGGCCTCGGCCAGCGCGCGGATCCGGTCGAGCGGCGGCAGGACGCCGAGGACGCCGGGCCGTTCGACGAGCACGAGCGAGGGCCGCGTGCGGGCGATCACCTCGGGCGCGTCGTCGGCGGACGGGTCGAAGGGGCGCAGGGCGACGCCGAGCGCGGACGCCCAGGCGGGCAGGTCGGGGTGGGCGTACGGCGTGCAGAGCAGGGTGCCGGGCGCGGCGAGCAGGCTCAGCGCGTGCAGCAGCCCGGTCGTGCCCGCGCCCGTGACCACGCGGTCCGGGGTGATGTCGGCTCCGAAGTGCCGCGCGAGCACGGGGGCCGCGCGCCCGCCGCCGTAAGGATCGTCCACGGCCAGCCCCCGCGCCACCTCGCCGATGCCCGCGCCGAGCCCGGCCCGTCCCTTCGCGCGGTCCTCGTCCTGTGCTCGGTTCGCGGCGCCGGCCTCGGCCCAGGCCGCTTCGATGGCGTCGCGGGCGTACTCGACCTCGTCGGGGGCCCAGCGCAGGTCCAGGGTGCCGGGGGCGGGGGTCGCGCGGGCGTAGTCCAGGACGGCGGGTTCGGGGCGGGCCGGGACGCGGGCGACGAACTGGACGTAGCGGGTGTCCACCTCGACGGGGGACCCGGCGGTGAAGTCGGCGTCGGCGCGCACGATCTCGTACCCGGAGTCGCGGAGCATGGCCGCGACCTCGGGCGGCTGGTAGAGGCGCAGGTCGTCGCGCAGCCGGGCGACCGAGCCGTCGGGCCGGGTGACGCGCAGCTCGCCGCGGCTGCGCCCGCTCACCGCGTCGTAGGAGCGGGCGAACTCGTAGACGGCGCCGTCGGCCTCGAAGCGGTCGGAGGCGCGGTAGCGGGCGAGGATGCCCGTCACGCTGGAGTGGTCGAGGATCAGCAGCCCGCCGGGGACGAGCCGGTCACGCACCCGGCGCAGCAGCCTCCGCTGCTCCTCGTCCTCGCCCCAGCCGAAACTCTGCAGGCAGACGGCGGCGTCCGCCTCGGGCAACGGCGCCCGCTCCAGCAGGTCGGCGCACACCACGGCCAGCGGGACCCCGGCCCGCCGCGCGGCCTCCTCGGCGCGGTCCAGCGCCCACCGGCTGACGTCGACGCCGACGACCTCGAAGCCGTGCTCGGCCAGCGGGACCGCGTGCCGTCCGAGACCGCAGCCGAGGTCGAGCACGCGCCGTCCCGGCGCGTGCTCCTCCAGCGTCTTGACCAGGTAGGCGACCTCGCCCGCCGTGCGCGCGGCGGTGTACTCGTGGCGGACGAGGCTCCAGAAGTCGGGGGAGAAGTAGCCGGTGTACCACCGGCTCATGAGAATCCCTGGGCGCCGAAGAACTCGCACACGTCGCACAGGTCGGGCGGGTTCTGCACCCCTTCCTGCAGGATGTAGACGCCCTCGCAGACGCGGCACTTCTGTTCGACGAACGGGAACATGTAGCGCTGCATGTTCGCGAACGACTCGAACAGGTAGTAGTCGACGCCCGGCCACAGGCCGTACAGGTGGTCGGCCATGGCGTAGGCCATCGACCGGTCCTGGGGGCCGGTGGTGAACCGGCCGGGCGCGCCCTGGCGGTTGAGCTCGGGGGCGACCAGCTCCAGGTAGAGCATGAGCTCCTTCTTGGTGATGCGGTAGAGCGGGAAGATGTAGCGCATCCCGCCGATCTCCCGGACCGGGATGCCGCCCATGCGGTAACCGCTCATGATCCAGGTCACCATGCTGGCGACGAGGTCGTCGCCGTTGAAGCCGAACGCGACGGTGTGCGCGCCGGTCTCGACGGCGTGGTTCTCCAGCATGCGGCGCAGCACCTGGTGCCCGACCACCATGTTGAGGTGGCGGTTGTCGCCGGAGACCACGGAGTTCATGGCCTCCACGAAGGGCCTGCGCATCTTGAAGATCCGCTCGATGTCGGAGGCGGTGACGATGGCCTGGTCGATGCCGAGCTCCGCCGCCGAGGCACGTGCCGCCGCGAACGTCGCCGGCTCCTCCCAGTCGGGCAGCCCGGTGATCGTGACCGAGGTCATGGGGACGTGCGGGATCCGGTCGCGGGTGCGCTCCATGAGCTTGAGCAGGGCCACGCTGTCCCTGCCGCCGGACAGGCCGATCACGACCGGCTCGCCGGCCCGCAGCACGCCGCCTCCGACGACGCTCTGGACGAACGCCTCCTCGATGTACCGGATGAATCCCTCGGCGTCGAAGTGCTCGACCCGGTGCTCCAACTGCCCGTTGACGTCGAACATCACGGTCTTGACGTAGACCGGGTCGGGGGTGGCGTAGACGGTGCGCGCCGGCTTGCGGATCACGTTCATGTCGTAGTGCCGCACCTGACGGATCTCGATGACGTCGTCGGGCCCGACGGTGGTGGTCTCTTCTGGAACGATTTTCCCGTTACGAGTGGTCAAGACGGCGTTGACGGGAATGCCGTGGGCCGTCAGGATTTCAGTCAGCGGCCGACCGGGGGTGGCGCTCAGCGTCTCCGAGCCACCGACTTTGTCATGGAAGACGACGTGTGCCACGACTTTCTCCCTCACTGCTGTGATGTGCGCCTAGTATGGGGTCATTTTGGTCATTGCCGTCAAGGGTTCAGGTCCATGGACCGGCTAGCCATGTCAGGGGGGTCATGAGCTCGTCTTTGACCGTCGAAGTACATAAGTCGGTCGATACCGTTGACGAAGCCGAATGGGATGATGTTGTATCTAGGGCGGGCGCGCCGGTGTTTTATCGCCTGGGCTATTTGCGCGCCTACGAGCGTTTTCCGCTGACGGACGTCGAGGCGTTCTTCTATTTCGTCGTACGCGACGCCGGGCGGGCCGTCACCGTTCTGCCCGTCTCGCTGCTGCGCGGCGTCGACCCCCTCGGCCACCTCCGGCCCCGCTACCCCGTCGCCGCGGACGACCGCGGCCTGCTCAGCCACGTCTGGCACTGCTACGACGCGTGGCTGCCCGGCGAGCCGCACACCGGCGTGGTCGTCGCGGCCATGCGCGACCTCGCCGCCGAGCTGGGCGCCGACTGGTACGGCTTCATCAACGTGCCGCGCGGCTCGGCGCTCGGCGCCGCCCTGGTCGCCGAGGGCTTCCCCGCCGAGCACATCGAGGACCGCTTCCGCGTCGACCTGCGCGGCATGACCGACGTCGAGGGGTACATCGCCGCCGCCCGACCGCGAGGCCGGGCGAACCTGCGCCGCAACGGCCGCAGGGCGGCCGAGGCCGGGGTGACCGTCCGCGCCATGGACACCGCCGACGGGGACCTGATGGAGGTCGCCGCCCTGTGCGCCGCCACCTCCGACCGGCACGGCACCGGCGCCTTCTACCCGCCCGAGCTGTTCGCCGGCTTCGTCACCGCGCTCGGCGCCAACGCCTGCCTGATCGAGGTGCGGGAGCGGGACCGGCTGGTCGCCGCGGGCGTCTGCCTGCGCGACGAGACCCGCTTCCACGCCTGGGCCTGCGGGGTGGACTACGAGATCGGCGGCAACTACAGCCCCTACCCGGTCCTGTTCGCGGCGACGGCCGAGCAGGCGCTGAGCCAGGGCCGCCTGGTCATGGAGGGCGGTCGCGGCAACCACGCCTTCAAGCTCAAACACGGCCTCACGCCCGTTCCCCTCGACGCCTGCCTGCGCGCCGTCTGATGCGGGCGTTCGCGGCGGTCCCCGGTCGCGTCGCGGACTGGGACCGGCTGAGCGCCGGCGGGCCCATGTTCGCGACCACGGAATGGCTGGACGCGATGCGCGGCCGCGTCCCCGGCGCCGCCTACACCTTCGCGCTGCGCGAGGCGGGGGAGACCCGCCTGGCGCTCTACGGCACCGTCCTGGACCGCGAGGCGACCGGCGAGATCTTCGACCTGCCGTACATCCTGGCGGGCGACCCGCGGGTGTTCCCGCTGAGCGAGGCGTCGCGGGCCGCGCGCGCCACCTGGCGGCCGCCGCCCGCGGAGAGCTGGTACCCCAATCTGGTCGTGATGCTGCCCGGCTACGAGTGCCACGCGCTCGGCCCGCTGGCCGCCGACCCGGGCGCGCTGTCGGAGCTGGTCGGCGCGATCGTCGCCTGGGCGAAGGAGCAGGAGCTGCGCGCCGTCGCGTTCCTCTACACGCCGCCGGGCGCGGCGGCGCTCCGGCAGGCGCTGCCCGGGCACGGCTTCACCCGCGTCCCGCTCAGCTACTCCTGCGAGCTGCCCCTGCCCGGCGCCGGGTTCGACGACTACCTGGCCGCCCTGCCGCGCAAGCAGCGCACCGAGACCCGCAGGGAGCTGCGCGTGCTGGCCGCCGCGGGCGTGCGGGTGCGCGCGGTCCCGGTGACGGACGTCCCCGAGGACGTCGTGACGCTCAAGTGCGCCCACTCGGCCAAGTACAACGGCGGGCCCGCCGACCGGGCCAAGGTGCGCGCCCGGCTGCGAGGGCTGTGCGCCCTGCGCGACCCTCTGCTGTTCCGCGCCGAGCGGGACGGCACGCTGGTCGGCTACGGGCTCTTCGCCCGGTACGGCGACGTCTGGTACTGCGTGAGCACCGGCATGGACTACGCCCGCGCCGAGTCGCGCAACGCCTACTTCGCGACGGTCTTCTACGAGCCCGTCCGCCTCGCCCCGGAGGCCGGGGTGCGGCGCGTCCACTACGGGCAGGCCACCTGGCGCGCCAAGATGTCGCGCGGGTGCGAGGCCGTCGAGATGCCCGGCTGGGTGCGCGCCGAGGACCCGGCGCTGGCCCGGGTGGTGGCCGACAGCGCCGGAACCGTACTGGCGTTCTGAGCCGCGGGCCCGCTAGGTGTCCTGGCGCAGCGGCGGGAAGGTCATGGAGGTCTTGAGCACCGCGTGCTCCCACGGGTCCAGGGTGAGGCCGTAGGGGGCCATCCGCTTCGCCGCGCGGGCGAGGTCGACCTGCGGGTGGTCGGGCAGGTACTCGCAGGAGAGCAGCTCCGCCAGCGGGTGGCCCGCGGGGAGCAGCGCGGCCAGCTCGGCCCCCGCGCCGGCGTGCGTGGCGCGGGCCAGCTCGGGCGCGGCCTTGCGGGCGTCGGCGGTCAGCTCGGTCCAGACGGCGGCGACCACGCGGGACCGCAGCCCGGTCACCACGTCGTCGTACTGCCTGGTCTCGGCGGGAGCGCCTGACTCCAGGAGCGCGACGAGCCCGCGCAGCTCGGCGGGGTCGTCCACCGCCGTCCCGAGGCCGGGGCCGAAGAACACCGAGGCCTCCCGCAGGGAGTCCTCGGGGCTGTCGGAGGTGTGGACGACGCCGAGCATGGCGTTGACGGCGCGCAGGTCCCGCCGGATCGTGCCCGGGGCGGCCTCGGAGGGGTGGCTCGCGCCTTTGATCTCACGCAGCCGCGCGTGCGCCGACCCGGGCGCGCGGTCGTCGTGTGGCCGTTCCTCTACCAGCAGAGCGAGGGTGGGACCGAGGTCGAACACCAGGTCGACCTGCCGGTAGAAGTAGGCCTTCCATACGGAAGTGATGTTGCGTTCGTGAAAGGCGTCCTGGCCGGGCGGACGATGCCAGAGCACTTCGTACCGCACGGGCGCGAACCCGTGCCGCTCCAGCGTGTCCAGGACCGGGGAGCACAGGTGACGTTTGAGCGCGTCGGGTGGAAGGAGAACGAGAACGGTCCGCTGCCAATCGATCGCTGTCACCCATCACTCCGTTTCAGGTCGACCTGTGGGGATGTCTCTTAGGGACGGCTAGCGCGGCGTGGTGACGCGCGGCCGGCGGGCGAGTTTGCGGCGACGGTCCATGGGTCAGCCTTTCTTCGGCGAGAGCCTGGGTCGGCGCAGCGTGTGCTTGTGACGGTCCACGACTACCTCTTCTTGGGCTTGGTGATCTTGGGGCGGCGTGCCTGGAGAGCCATGTTTCATCCCTTCTTGCTCAGTGGGACGTCGTGCGGAGCGGCGTTACGGACCGGTGGTCTGTAACGTCAGCCCTTCTTGACTCGGGGGCGGCGCGCCTGCTGGTGACGACGGTCCATGTCTCAGCCCTTCCGGGAGGGCTTCGGACGACGAAGAGCCAATCTGCGACGATCCATGCCGTTCTCCCTAACTTGTCCGGATACTGATGGAATGCGACTTTTACGTGCACTCCTAGCGAACAAACGCTATAAAGCAGAGTTTTCGGTCCGACCCGGATCTAGTCAATACCGGCGACCGTGATCACCAAGGGTTTCAGCGCCGTCCGCAGGCTCTCCAGCACGTCCTCGGCCGTCACGGCGCGGATGGCCTCGATGTGACCGGCCAGCGTCCAGGACGGATGGCCGGGGATCAGCCCGTAGCGGCCGTAGAGCAGAGCCTCCTCCAGCGACTGCTCGGTCTCCAGCTGGAGCAGGCCGGCCGCGCGCCGCGTGGCCAGCTCGACCTCGCCGGCGGTCCACCCGTCCTCCGCCCGCCGGTTCAGCAGGGTGGTCGCGGTCTCCACGACCTCCTCCACGTGCTCGGGCGCGGTGGCGACGAAGGCGCGCCACACGCCGGTGTCGCGGTAGGCGTTGGTGAAGGCCCACATGTCGTAGGCGAGCCCGCGCCGGTTCCTGATCTCCTCGAACAGCAGCGCCGAGCTGGCCCCGCCGATCAGGTCCATGAGCACCTGCCAGGCCGGCAGCAGCCGGTGGCCGTACGGCACGGCGGGCCCGCCCAGCACGACCCCGGCCGACTCGTTGTTCAGGGGCAGGTGGCGACGCCCGCCGCCGACGCTCGGGCCGCCGTCCTCGCGCGGGACGCCCCCGGACGGCAGCGCGGACACCGGCCCGGACTCCAGGACCTCCAGCACGGCCTCGGGGGAGAGGTCGCCGCAGACGATCACCCCCGCCGAGGCGCCGCGCACCCACCGCGCGTGGAAGCCGTGCAGGTCCTCCAGGGTCACCCGGCCCACGCTCTCCGCGGTGCCGCCCACCGGCCGGCCCAGCGGGTGCTCGCCGAACGCGACGTCGTAGAAGACGTCGTGGACGACGTCGAACGGGTCGCCCGCGGCGAGCCGCAGCTCCTCCTGCACGACCTTGCGCTCGGACTCCAGGACCTCCTCGGTCAGGCCGGGCTCGGCGAGCGCGCGGGCGAGGACCGCGAGCGCGGTCCGCGCCTCGGGCGAGGGCACCCGGCCGTAGAGGACGAGGTGGTCGCGGCTGGTGATCGCGTTGCCCTCGCCGCCGAGGCCCTCCAGCAGGTCGATCGGGCGGCCGGAGCCGTCGGCCAGGGGCGCCTGCATGAGGATGTGCTCCAGCAGGTGGGTGCCGCCCGCGACGGACTCCTGCTCGTACCGGGAGCCGGTGAGCAGCCACAGCGTCACCGTGGTCGCGGTCGCGCCCGGCCGGTGCAGCACCAGCACGGGGACGCCGTTGGCCAGGGTCGTGCGCACGGGCGCCCTCACGCGTCCCCCTCGCCGCTCTTCTCGACGCCTTCGGGGCCGCCGAGGCCGCCGACGGCCTGCGCGCCCTCCAGCGCCGCCTCGTCGATCTCCTCGCCGTGCACGAGCACGAACCCGCCGGCCGGGGTGTCGGCCCACAGCGTGCCGCCCCGTTCGCGCAGGGTCGCGCGCTCGGCGTGGTGGTCGCCGGCGACGGGCAGCGCGAACAGCACCAGCCCCGCCTCCAGCGCCGTCCTGCCGCTCACCCTGCTCTCGGTGAGCCGCCACGCGCGACGGCCGATCGGGCCCGAACGTCCGGCCATCATGCGGTTCTGCAGTTCGAGCAGCGCGAAGCTCATCGGACGCCGCAGGCCGCGCGCCGCCGTCGCGCGCCGCCGCGCCCGCCCGGCACGGGTGAGCGTGCGCAGGTCGCCGGGCAGGCGGGGGACTTCGAGGGAGGCGGCGTCCAGCAGCCCGGCCAGCTCGGCGTACTCGGGCCACAGGCCGATCTCGTGGACGGCGAGCGCGCAGGAGTTCAGCACGTGGCGCGGCGCCCCGTCGAGCTGCACGGCGGCGTCCACCAGGTCGCGGGCCCGGAACGGCTGCTCGAAGCGTTCGAGCAGCAGCGCCACCAGGTTCTTGGCGATCGGCTCCTCGCACGGCGGGGGGAGCGCGCGCCGGGCGGGGACGCCGACCCGGTCGGCGAGCATGGCCATCGTGCTCAGCTCGACGGCGTACGGCAGCCCGTACGGGTCGTCGGCCTGCCTGCGCATGCTGACCAGGAACTGGAGCCGTCCCTCGAACTTCAGGAAGGTCGCGCTGTGCAGCGCCCAGCCCTCCTCGACCAGCCAGGTGACGATCGGCCAGACCCGGTCCTCGTCGGGGACCCAGTAGTCCAGGTCGTTCATGGTCCGCACCAGGGGCTCGGGGTAGCGCGCGGCCACCTCCAGGCCCTTGAAGGTGACGGGATCGCCGAAGCGGGCGGCGATGCGCTCCTGGAGGTCGCGGTAGAAGGCCATCCGGCCCCGGAACCGGGACAGCTCGTGGGAGAGGCCGGGGCCGAGCTCGCGTCCGTCCCGCTCCCAGGCGCTCAACAGGGTGGCGAGGAAGGACGGCTGCTCGGTGCGGGTGACGTGGAGCACCTCGCCGGGCGTCTCCATGTCCTGGCCCGTCACCGTGGCCAGGATCTCTTCAAGCTCGCCCGACGTCAGCCCGATCACGTGGTTCCGTCCTTCTGGCCCGGTCGTTCCAGGGGGATCTTCCCGACGACTCTGACAGATGACACTGTCTCCGACAAGACGTCTTCGGGCCGCGTCGTGGGCAGAAAATTACGCAGGGTAGTCGATTTCCCAGCAAACCTATCCATATAGCAGGCCGGTGCCGGATTCCCCTGGATCGTTCCTTACAGGTACATGAGTGACACTCGCGTCGCGCGGGTGATCGCGGTCCCGGAAGGGCCTCGGTGGCGGTGTGTGGCCGTCACGTGAATGGGGTCTTGACGATGTGCTCGCAGGTAAGGGACCGCTATTTACTCTTAGGAAACTTTCCTTTATATTCTCGGGCATCCCCCCAGGAAAGGAGCGTGGTATGCGGAAAAAGATCATGTACGGAGCGACCGCGCTAGTCGCAGCAGGCGTCACGGTGCTCTCCGCCACCCCTGCCTCGGCCCACGGTTACATCTCCCAGCCGCCGAGCCGTCAGGCGTTCTGCGCCCAGCGCGTGGTGCCGGACTGCGGTGACATCGTCTACGAGCCGCAGAGCGTCGAGGCCCCCAAGGGCTCGCGCGCCTGCAACGGCGGCGGCACCCGCTTCGCCGTGCTGAACGACGACAGCAAGGCGTGGCCCGCCACGAACGTCGGCACCTCGGTGACGTTCAACTGGATCCTCACGGCCCGGCACGCCACCAGCACGTGGGAGTACTACATCGGCAACACCCGCGTGGCCGTCTTCAACGACGGTGGCAAGCAGCCCGGCGCGACCGTGCAGCACACGGTGAACCTCTCCGGCTTCAGCGGCAGGCAGAAGCTGCTCGCCGTCTGGAACATCGCCGACACGATCAACGCGTTCTACAACTGCGTCGACCTCCAGATCGGTGGCGGCGGCCCCGGCACGCCGACCC
This sequence comes from Sphaerisporangium krabiense, assembly GCF_014200435.1. Taxonomy (NCBI): domain Bacteria; kingdom Bacillati; phylum Actinomycetota; class Actinomycetes; order Streptosporangiales; family Streptosporangiaceae; genus Sphaerisporangium; species Sphaerisporangium krabiense. The sequence goes on from NZ_JACHBR010000001.1 coordinate 4,208,497, forward strand.
CGACCCCCACGCCGACCGTCACCCCGACGCGGACCCCGACCCCGACCCCGACGCCCACCGCCACCGCGAGCGGCACCTGGGCCGCGGGCAAGGCCTACAAGACCGGTGACGTGGTCACCTACAACGGTGTCACCTACCGCTGCCTGCAGCCGCACACCGCGATCCAGGGCTGGGAGCCCCCGAACGTTCCCGCCCTGTGGGCGACGGCCTGATCCGATCCCTGTGGGTCCCGCCTCCGTGACCGGCCGATCGCCGACGGAGGCGGGCCCGGACGAGTGACCCGGGAGCGAGGCCGCCCCCGCCCCGGCCAGGTACGGCCCGGCCGGGACGGGGGGCCCGCTCCCGTACGTGTCCCCGCACACCGTCGATGAGAGAAGCCGGTCACGATGAAGCGCGCCGCCCTCGCCCTCGCCGCCGCAGCGAGCCTGATGGTGCTCCCCGCCTGCGGCGCGGCCGGGGCCTCCCCCTCCTCGACCGCGTACCCCACGCCCGCGTCGCTGCCGCCGTTCCCCCCGGCGCCAGGAGCGAAGAACAACGCCGACGTGCAGTTCCTGCAGATGCTGATCCCGCACCACAAGCAGGCGATCCAGATGGCCGAGATGGCCAGGACCAAGGCCGTCCACCAGGACGTCAGGGACCTCGCCAACGCCATCGCGGTCACCCAGACCTACGAGGTGCGGACCATGACCACGTGGCTGCTGGACTGGAAGAAGTCGCTCACGCTCAGCGGTCGCGTCAAGACCGAGCACGAGGAGCACTCCGAGACCAGGCAGTCCGACATCGCCGACCTCGGCCGCATGGAGGGGGCCAAGTTCGAGAGCACGTTCCTCGCCATGCTGATCGCCCACCAGCACAACGCCATCGCGATGGCGCGCGACGAGTACGCCAAGGGCAAGAACGTCGAGGTCCGCAACCTGGCGCACCGCATCGACCTGTCGCGCACGGCGCAGGTGCAGGAGATGCTCAAGGCGATGAACCGGCCCTCCGGCACGTGAATCGCCGGTGAGGGCCGCCGTCCGTAGACTTGGCCGGTGACGACACGCCGCTACGGGATCCTCATCATGCCGGCCGCGAACCGGGTCTACGCCGAGGCGTCGGTCGAGCTCATGGAGGCCGAGATCGAGGTCTTCGCCGCGGCCGTCCTCGGCGGCGGTCTGAGCCGGATCACCGCGGAGCCGATCGGCGGCGTCCCGTACATCACCTTCGACGCCCCCGAGCTGTCGGAGCGCGAGGTCGCCTACCTGTCCAACCTGTCGTCCCTCTACGCGCTGTTCGCGATCAACCCGGACGGCACGCTCGCGCCCGTCCCGTTGCGCCGGCTCGACCGCTTCGACGACGACCTGATCACCATCCAGAAGTACGCGGGCAAGACCAACGAGCACTTCACCAAGATGCTGCTGAACGCCACGATCCTGGCGTCCGACTTCGCCCGCGAGATGATCGACAGGCCGCTCGCCGTCCTCGACCCGCTGTGCGGCCGGGGCACCACGCTCAACCAGGCCCTGATGTACGGCTACGACGCGGCCGGGGTGGACGTCGACGGCAAGGACTTCGAGGCGTACGCGGCGTTCATGCGCACCTACCTCAAGCGCAAGCGCATGAAGCACTCCGCCGAGGTGGTGCCCGTGCGGCGCGAGCGCAAGCTGGTCGCCCGCAGGCTGGAGGTCTCGATCGGGCTCTCCAAGGAGGAGTACAAGGCGGGGGACAAGCGCAGGCTCACCGTCGTCAACGCCGACACCACCACCGCCGGCGCGTTCTTCCCCCGCGCCTCCTTCGACGTGATCGTCGCCGACGCGCCGTACGGCGTCCAGCACGGCAGCCGCGACCGGCAGAGCGCGCTCAGCAGGCGCCCGCTGGACCTGCTGACCGCCGCGGTGCCCGAGTGGACGGGGCTGCTGCGGCCGGGCGGGGCGATCGGGCTGTCCTGGAACACCTACGTCGCCCCCCGCGACGACGTGGCGGAGATCTTCGCCAAGAACGGCCTGGAGGTGCGGGACGACGGCCCCTACCGCCGGTTCCGGCACCGGGTCGACCAGGCGATCATCAGAGACGTCGTCGTCGCGCGCAAACCCTGAGCACGGAAAAGCCGGGAAGGCCGGAAGACAGGAAAAGGGTGGCGGCCTGCCCGAGGGGTCGCACAGGACGCTTTTTCTTCGCCATTCATGCCGTGTTTTCGTGATACGGATGGGAAAGGCGAAGGAGGATCTCATGCTGCCCTGGCAGGCCGATCTCGAAGGACGCGTCGACGAGCACGTCATCGACAGCGAAGCACTGCGCGGCAATCCCCTGAACGACCCGCACCGCCGCCCGCTGTGGGTCTACGTGCCCCCGGGATACGACGACGACCCCGGCCGCGCCTACCCCTCCATCTACGTGATCCAGGGCTACACCGGGCACATCGGCATGTGGCGCAACCGCACCCCGTTCCGTCAGCCGTTCGTCGAGACCGCCGACCAGGTGTTCGCCCGCGGCGAGGCGCCGCCGGCGATCGTCGTGTACGTGGACGCCTGGACGGCCTACGGGGGCAGCCAGTTCGTGGACTCGCCCGGCACGGGCCGGTACCACACCTACCTCTGCGACGAGGTCGTGCCCTGGGTGGACGCCCGCTACCGCACGCTCGCCGACCGCGACCACCGGGCCATCACCGGCAAGTCCAGCGGCGGGTTCGGGGCGATGATCACGCCGATGCTGCGTCCCGACCTGTTCGGCGCGCTCGCCACCCACGCGGGCGACGCCCTGTACGAGCACTGCTACCTGCCCGGCTTCGCCGAGGCGGTGCGCCATCTGCGCGCCTACGACGGCGACATCCTGCGCTGGTGGAAGGAGTTCCGGTCCCGCCCGGCCTTCACCGACCCCGCCGACGACGTGCTGCTCGTCGCCCTCGGCTGTTCCGCCGCGTTCTCCGCCCGGCCGGACGGCACTCCGGAGCTGCCCGTCGACCCGCGCACCGGAGAGCTGCGGCCCGATCTCTGGCGGCGGTGGCTGGACTGGGATCCGGTCCGCATGGTGCCGGAGCACGCCGACGCCATGCGGACCATGCGCGCGATCTGGATCGACGCGGGGACCAGGGACGAGTACTACCTGGATCTGGGCGCCGAGGCCTTCCGCCGCTCGCTGCTGGACAACGGGGTCTCGCCCGACGTCGTCCACTTCGAGTTGTTCGACGCGGGCCACGGCGCCATCGACTATCGCTATCCGCTCTCGCTGGCCTGGCTGGCCACGCGGCTCACTGAACGTACGTGCAGATGAGGGACTGGCTCACTCCCTGCCGGTAGTCGGTGACGACGCGGCGGGTGAAGAACTCGCAGGCCTGCCAGGGGTTGCCGCTGCCGACGTAGACGAGGTTGCCGCCGGTGCCGCGCTGGTAGCAGGAAAGGTTTCCCTGGTAGAAGCCGATCATCGAGTTGGAGTAGACCTTGGCGGCGCAGTAGTCGCCGAGACTGAGCGGGCTCATCACGATCTCGGCCGTGGCGAGGGTTCTGGCGTGGGCGGGGGCGGTGGTGGCGAGCGCCCCCGCGCCCGCCAGGAACATACCGGCTAAGAGGATGGCGGTACGTCGCAGCATGTGGTCTCCTTTTGAACGCTGCCCTGCTAGACGCAGTATCCATTAGGAAACTTTCTTGTCAATAGCCAAGATCTCCGAGATGGGAAAGCCGTTTCCCCGCCTCGGGCAGCTTCGCGCCGAGCACGTCCACCCGCTCGATCGTCGGCGGCCGGACGAACAGCTCGTCCGACCGGTCGAGCAGGGCGGTGGTCAGCCTGCCCATCAGGTGGGCCCGCCGGTCCTCCTCGGCGGCGAACGCCACGAAGGCGCCGAACGTCGTGCAGTTGACGCGCAGCGCGATCCACGCCGCGGTCCCCACCTCGTCCTCGACCAGGGCGCATCCCTCGCGCAGGAAGCCCTCGACGTCGTGTTCCCGGCCGGGCCGGGCGTGCACGCGTATCAGCAGGCCGCAGCCGATCATCGCGGATCCCCCCTTAGGCCGCGCGGGCCATCAACCTCCCCTACCCGCCGGCCGGCCCACGTGAACGCGCGGGGAGGCGAACTTACGCCGTCTTGGCGCCGGGAAGAGGCAGGTCCGCGACACCGGGCGCGGGCAGGTCCGCGACGCCGGGCGCGGGGACCACGATGGCGGTGAGGATCAGGCCGTTCTCCACCAGCAGGCGCCCGGAGAATCCCTGGAGCCGCGCGCCGCCCACCGCGGGCCCCGGCACCAGCAGCCGGGCCGCGAACGTGCCGCGCGCCGGATCGATCTCGACCTCGGCCTCCTCGAAGTCCAGCCAGAGCCCCGTCAGCGGGAACCACGCCTTGTAGACGGTCTCCTTGGCGCAGAAGAGCAGCCGCTCCCAGTGGATCGAGGCGTCCCGCCGGGAGAGCTCGCGCAGGTGGACGCGCTCCTGCGGCAGGGAGATCACCTCAAGGACCCCCTCGGGCAGCGGCCCGTTCGGCTCCGCGTCGATGCCGATGGCCGCGACCTGCGACGACCTGGCCAGCGCGGCGCCGCGGTAGCCCTCGCAGTGGGTGATGCTGCCCACCACGCCGCCCGGCCAGCCCGGCTCGCCGCGCGGCCCCGGCACCACCGGCACGGGCGGCAGCCCCAGCGCGTCCAGGGCCCGCCGGACGCACGCCCGCGCCGAGGTGAACTCCCTGCGCCGCTTGTCCACCGCCTGGGCGAGGGCCTCTTCCTCCTCCGGGAAGAGCTCGACGTCCGAAGGGTCCTCGAAGAGGTCGGCGCCGGCCACGGACGCGGGGACGATGCGCTCGATCACGGGGCGTCCTCGGGGAAGACCTCCCGCAACGGCTCCCGGCCCTCGCGGTCGTACATGCGCCGCTCGCGCGGGTAGCCGAGCGAGACCTCCTCGAAGCGCACGCCGTCGTACCAGGTGGTGCGCGGGATGTGCAGGTGGCCGTAGACCACGGCGGCCGCGTTGTACTTCAGGTGCCAGTCGGCGGTCTCGACCGTGCCGCACCACTGCGCGAACTGCGGGTAGCGCAGGATCTGGGTCGGCTCCCGCGTCAGCGGGAAGTGGTTGACCAGCACCGTCGGCAGCGAGGGGTCGCGCTCGGCGAGGCGGACAACGGTCTCGCGCACCCGGGCCCGGCACCAGGCGTCCCTGCTCGGATACGGGTCAGGGTGCAGCAGGAACTCGTCGGTGCACACCACCCCGGCGTCGTGCGCCCACGCTAGGGCCTCCTCCTTGGTGGTGCCGGGCGGGCGGAACGTGTAGTCGTACAGCAGGAACAGCGGGACGATCGTCACAGGACCGCCCGGGCCCCGCCACACCGGGTAAGGGTCCTCCGGGGTGAGGACGCCGAGGCGGCGGCAGACCTCGACCAGGTAGCGGTAGCGCGCCTCGCCGCGCAGCCGCACGGGATCGTCCTTGGGAGTCCACAGCTCGTGGTTGCCCGGCGCCCACACCACGGTGGCGAAGCGCTCCTTCAGCAGGTCGAGCGCCCACTCGATGTCGGCGGCCACCTCGCCGACGTCGCCGGCCACGATCAGCCAGTCGGCGTCCGACCTCGGCCGCAGCTTCTCGACGATCTCGCGGTTCTCCGGATAGGCGACGTGGATGTCGCTGATCGCCAGGAGCCTGCCGCCGGCCTTGCCGCTCACCGTCACATGGTGATCGTAACCGGCCTCGCCGGGTGCGCGCGGTCGCGCCCGTCCGCTCCGGGGGCGGATAGCGTTCAGACATGACCGCAACGATCGTCGCCAAGGACCTCGCCGCCGGGCACGGGGAGCGCGTGCTGTTCTCCGGGCTGGACCTCGTCGTCGCGCCCGAGGACGTCATCGGCCTGGTCGGCGTGAACGGCGCGGGCAAGTCGACCCTGCTGCGCATCCTCGCCGGACTGGTCCTGGCAGAAGGGGGCGCCGTCCAGGTGAGCCCGCCCACGGCCGCCGTCGGCTACCTCCCGCAGGAGCCCGAGCGCAGGCCCGGCGAGACCGTCGCCGACTTCCTGGCCAGGCGCACGGGCGTCGCCGCCGCGCAGCTCGCCCTGGACACCGCGACCGAGGGCCTGGTCGAGGGCCGCCCCGGCGCCGACGACGCCTACTCGGCCGCCCTGGAGCGCTGGCTCGCCCTCGGCGGCGCCGACCTGGCCGAGCGCGCCGAGGAGGTCGCCGCCGACCTCGGCCTGGCCGTCGAGCTCGAACGGCACATGACCGCGCTGTCGGGCGGCCAGGCCGCCCGCGCCGGGCTCGCGTCGCTGCTGCTCAGCCGCTACGACGTGTTCCTGCTCGACGAGCCGACCAACGACCTGGACCTGGACGGCCTCGACCGCCTGGAGCGCTTCGTGGCCGGCCTGCGCGCCGGCACGGTCGTGGTCAGCCACGACCGTGAGTTCCTCGCCAGGACCGTCACCAGGGTGGTCGAGCTGGACCTCGCCCAGCAGCAGGTCAACACCTACGGCGGCGGCTACGAGGCGTACCTGGCCGAGCGCGAGGTCGCCCGCCGCCACGCCCGCGACCGGTACGAGGAGTACGCCGACACGCGGGCCTCCCTGGAAACCAGGGCCAGGACCCAGCGGGCCTGGATGGAGAAGGGCGTCAAGAACGCCCGGCGCAAGGCCCCCGACAACGACAAGATCGGCCGTAAGTTCCGCAGCGAGGCCACCGAGAAGCAGGCCGCCAAGGCCCGCCAGACCGAGCGGCTGATCGAGCGCATGGAGGTCGTGGAGGAGCCCCGCAAGGAGTGGGAGCTGCGCATGGAGATCGCGGCCGCCCCGCGGGCCGGGGCCGTGGTGGCCACCCTGCGCGGGGCGGTGGTCCGGCGCGGCGCGTTCGCCCTCGGCCCGGTGGACCTGCAGATCGGCTGGGCCGAGCGGGTGGCGATCACGGGTCCCAACGGGTCGGGCAAGACCACGCTGCTGTCGGCCATCCTCGGCCGGGTCCCCCTGGACGAGGGGCACGGGGCGCTCGGCCCCGGGGTCGTGGTGGGCGAGGTCGACCAGGCGCGCGGCCTCTTCCTCGGCGACGAGCCGCTGCTGGAGGCGTTCGGCGCCGCCGTCCCCTCCCTCGCCCCCGCCGACGCGCGCACCCTGCTGGCCAAGTTCGGGCTCAGGGCCGCTCACGTGCTGCGCCCCGCCGCCACGCTCTCGCCGGGCGAGCGGACGCGGGCGGCCCTCGCCCTGCTGCAGGGGCGTGGCGTGAACCTGCTCGTGCTGGACGAGCCGACCAACCACCTCGATCTTCCGGCGATCGAGCAGCTGGAGTCGGCGCTGGCGTCCTATCCGGGCACGCTGCTGCTCGTCACCCACGACCGGCGCATGCTCGGGGCCGTCCGCACGACCCGCCACCTCGGCGTGCTGCGCGGCGAGGTCCGCGAGATCGTCCCGAGCGCCTGACCCCCCACGGGAACATCGCGCGTCCTCCGGGGCCTGCCACGGCCATGAAGGCGCTGGTCAGGGGGGTGCTCCCGTTTGGAGGAGCACCCCCCGCGTCGCGCATACTGGACACGAGGGAGCCGATGGGCCGCCGTACGGCGAACTTCCTCGTGCCGGGAGCGTGGGCACCCGGCCATGCACGAAAGGGCGCCAATGTCCCACTCCGACGATTTCACGGACCGGTTCGTCGAGGCATGGAACGCTCATGACATCTCCGCGCTGGTCAGGCTGTTCCACCCGGACGGCGTCATGGTCGCTCCCGGTGGGGTGGGCGAGGATCACGAGCAGATCGCCTCGATGCTCGAACAGTTCATGATCGCGTTCCCCGATATCAAGCTGACCCTCTGGACGGCCCTGCCGAGCGGTGAGAGCACGGCGCTGGAGATGGTCCTGTCCGGCACCCATCTCGGCCCCTTTCTGCTGCCCGGAGGCGGCACGCTGTCGCCCACCGGACGCCCCATCGCGGTGCGGACCTGCACGTTCACCACGCTGGAGGGAGGACGCATCATCAGCCATCGCGTCTTCTTCGACCAGTTCGAGCTGGCGACCCAGCTCGGGTGCACGCTCCACCCCCCCGATGAGGGCTAGGTGAGTCTCATGGGCGAATGCTCCGGTACGGAACGCATGCTGACCGCCTTGCTCGACGCCAGCCACCTGGCGGGGTTCGAGCAGGTGCCCTCCCTGGTCGCCGAGCACGCCGCGCGCGCCGGGCTGCGCGACGTGGTGATCTTCCTCGCCGACCTGCAGCAGGAGATCCTGCGCCCCGTCGTGGTCACCGGAGCGGCCGCCTCCGGGCCCACGGCCGCCGAGCTCAGCGAACTGAAGATCGACGCGACGCTGGCCGGCCGCGCCTTCCAGGAGGTGCGGTTCCTGCGGACCGGCGGCGAGGCGGGTCCCATCTGCTGGTGGGTGCCGCTGCTGGACGGCACCGAGCGCCTCGGCGTGCTGCGCGTCACCACCGACACCGCCGACCCGGCGTGCAAGGAGGCGATGCGGGCCCTGTCCGCGCTGGTCGCCATGGAGATCGTCTGCACCCGGTGGTACAGCGACTCCTACGCGCGCCTGGTGCGGACCCGGCCGATGAACGTGGCCGCCGAGATGTGCTGGAACATCATGCCCCCGCTCACCTTCGCCAACGGCGAGCTGATGATCGCCGGAGCGCTGGAGCCCGCGTACCAGATCGGCGGCGACGCCTTCGACTACTCCATCGCGGGCGACACCGCGCACCTGGCGATCTTCGACGCGATGGGCCACGACGTCCGCGCGGGCATGACCGCGAACCTGGCCCTCGCGGTCTGCCGCAACCGCCGCCGCGAGGGCGACGGCCTCGCCGCGACCAGTGTGGCGGCCGAGCGGACGCTGATCGACGAGTTCGGCCGCGAGACCCGCTTCGTCACCGCGATCCTCGCCGACCTCGACACCGTGACCGGCAGGCTGACCTGGATCAACCGCGGGCACCACCCGCCCGTGCTGATCCGCGGCGGCCGTCACCCCGGCCTGCTGTGCTGCCCGCCCTCCCACCCCCTCGGCCTGGACCTCGGCGTGCCGGTCACCATGTGCGAGGAGCAGCTGGAGCCCGGCGACCGCGTGCTCCTCTACACCGACGGCATCACCGAGGCCCGGAGCCGGCACGGCCAGGAGTTCGGCCTGGACAGGTTCGTGGACTTCATCATCCGCCACAGCGCCGACGGGCTGCCGATCAACGAGACGCTGCGCCGGCTGGTCCGCGGCGTGCTGGAGTACCACGAGGGGCGACTGCAGGACGACGCCACCGTGCTCGTCGCGGAGTGGCGCGGCGCGGCGCGGCAGGTGCTGGGAGAGTTCGGGGACGCGGCCGGCACGAGCACGGCCACGTCAGGCGCCCTTTGACCGCGCAGGCGGTTGGTCCCGGCCCACAGGGTAGGGCCTGGGACATGAGACGACGCTACAACGTCCGCGTGATCGCGGCCGCCGCCGGGCTGATCGTCTTCCTGGCCGGCGCCCTGTCCGGGGGCATCTCCCAGAACTGGTTCCTGTTCTTCGCCGGCCTGCTGGTGGCGATCGGCTGCATGGCGTACGTGATGATCACCGGCGAGAACTGGAAGATCGAGCGTGAGGACGACACCGCCAAGGTGCCGCGCGGCTGACGGCTACGGTTCGACGGCCGTCCTGCGCACGCGCACGCGTAACGCGTGGCCGTGGGTGGCGAACGGCCCCTCGCCCTCGGGGATGCCGGTGATCACGTCCACCACCAGCGTGCCCTCGTGGTCGTGCTCGCGCACCGAGGTGGCCGGCTCGGCGATCGAGCCGAGCAGCGCCCACAGGCGGCGGCGGACGTCCCGGTGCGTGGTGTGGGCGCCGACGACGGCCTCGACGTTGAGCACGCCGTCGTCGCCGACGTTCCAGCCCTCGACGGCCAGGCCCGGCACCCCGGCCGCCATCAGATGCGGCACCAGGTGGACCTCGGGCTCCTCGGTCACCCAGGCGTCCCGGCGGGCCAGGGCCGCCAGTTCCTCCACCTCGGGGGCGAACACGGCGGCGTCCCCCGCCCCGAAGCCCCGCTCGTCGGTGTCCCAGCGTCGCTGCGACGGATTCACGCTGCTCACTCCTCGCCGAGGGTCGTGGCCGACCGGACGGGCCGGTCACCTGACCAACTGAACAACTGATCAGCACTGATCAACGTGGAAGGCCCACGTTAGTCCCCGGCGGGAAAGCTTGTGGCCGGAAGACAAAACCCGGCCCGCCGAAATAGGGGTGCGCGAAAGTACTCAGGCGCGGCCGGGCACGTGTACTCAGGCGGCGGGCGGCGCGGTCCGGGAGCATCGTGGTCATGACCAAGCCGATTCACCCCACTCTCACCACCGCCTACTACGCCCAGTGCGTCCTGTCGTTCGGGGTGGCGCTCGGCGGGCTCGCGATCGGGATCGCCTACCTTCCGGTCGACCCCTGGGTGCGCGCGTTCCTCGCCGTCGCCACGCTGTACGCGGTCACCTCGGCCTTCGTCCTCGCCAAGTGCGTGCGCGACCGCCACGAGGTCGGGGCCGTCACCACGCGCGTCGACCAGGCGCGGCTGGACAAGCTGCTCGCCGAGCACGACCCGTACAAGGTCGAGAGCCTGTGAGGCGGGTCAGCCCTCGTCCAGGCCCCGCTCGATGGCGTACCTGACCAGCTCGACGCGGTTGTGGAGTTGGAGCTTGCTGAGCGTGTTCTGGACGTGGTTCTGCACGGTGCGGTGCGAGAGGACGAGCCGCTCGGCGATCTGCTTGTACGACAGGCCCTTGGCCACCAGGCGCAGCACCTCGGTCTCGCGCTCGGTCAGGCGCGGGCCGCCGTCGTCCGCGCCCGGCCGGGCGGCCAGGCGGCGGTACTCGCCGAGCACCAGCCCCGCCAGGCCGGGCGTGAAGACCGGTTCCCCCTCGGCGGTGCGCGCGACGGCCTCCAGGAAGTCCTGCCTGCTCGCCGACTTGACCAGGTACCCCGAGGCGCCGGCCTTGACCGCCTCCAGCACGTCCTCCTGCTCGCCGCTCGCCGACAGCACCAGCACGCGCGGGGGAGGCGCGCAGGTGGCCAGCCCCCTGGCGACCTCGGCCCCGGGCAGGTCGGGCAGCCGCAGGTCCAGGACCACCACGTCGGGGCGGACGGCGGCGGCGACCCGCAGCGCCTGACGCCCCTCGCCGGTGGTCGCCACCACCTCATGCCCCGCCTCGCCGAGGTCGCGGGCGACCGCGTCGCGCCACATCGGGTGGTCGTCCACCACCATGACCCGGAGCCGCTTCACGACCGCTACTGTACGGCGACCGGCGGGGGCCGGCCGGCGTACAGGGTCGTGAGGCGTCAGGGGCGGGCGGGCGCCGGGATGGTCATCTCGACCTCGGTGCCCTGCCCGGGGACGGAGACGAACTCGACCCGGCCGCCCAGCCCCGCCACCCGGCCGCGGATCGACTGGGCGACGCCGAGCCGTCCCTCGGCCTCGGCCTCCGCCAGGCGCCCGGCCGGGATGCCGGGGCCGTCGTCGCGCACGGTGACGGTGACGCGGCCGTCGTCGGCCTCGGCGAACACCCACGCCCGCGCGCCGTCGCCGCAGTGCAGCCGGACGTTGTCCAGCGCCGCCCCCACGGCCGCCGCGACCTCGCGGGCCCGGACCGAGGGGAGCAGGAGCGGTGTGGCGGGCGCGGACACCGTGACCGACGCCGACCCGTACCGGCGCAGCAGGGCGGAGACGTCGGCGAGCCCGGCGCCGTCCGCGTGCTCCTGGGGCTCCCGGGGCCCGGCGCGGACCAGCTCGCGCAGCACCGCCTCCTGCTCGCCGGCGAGCCGTCCGAGCTCGGCGGCCTCCCCGCCGAGCTCCAGCCCGCGGCGGCGCACCAGGGCGAGCACCTGCAGCACCGAGTCGTGGATGCCCCGGGCCAGCCGGTCCCGCTCCCGGCCCGCGGCCTCCATCTCCGCCGCCCGCTGGAGACGCTCCTCGGCCTGCTTGGTCAGCCGCGCTGTGTGGCCCACCACGACCCCGGCCAGGACCAGCAGGACGGCCCCGTTGAGGGGGACGCCGGGGTTGGCTCCCGGCGCGCCGCGCAGCCACAGGTCGGCGGCGGCCAGGACGAGCGCCGCCACCGCGCCCGCCCGGCGTCCGGCGTACACCGCCCAGGCGAGCACCGGGCCGCCGATCCACGTGCCCGTGATCGGCATGACGCCCGCCGGGCCGGCGTCGGAGCCCTGGACATAGGGGGAGGACAGCAGGAAGCCGAGGGTCACGAGCACGTCGGCGACCAGGAGAGGGCGTGACCTGGCGGTGGCGTAGGCGAGCGTGGTGACCGCCGTCCACAGCGCCATCAGGCCGATGACCAGCCATCCGAGGACGGGACGCGCGTAGCCTCCCGCGCCCGCGAGCAGCAGCGCCGCGTGGCCGAGCGAGGCGGCGCGGTAGACCGCGATGGCACGCCAGAACTGCCGCTCGATCTCCACCGATCACCCCTCCGGCACGGCGCCGACACCGGAGACCATGGACCTCACAGCACCAGGCGGAGCAGCGCCGTGGTGGCGACGGCCGCCCCGACGACGATCAGGAACGGCGCCCGGAGCAGGATCGCGATCACGGCCACGCCGAGGCCCGCGGCGCGCGGGTCCAGGGTGAGACGGTGGTCGGCGGAGACGAACGTCTGGGTGGCGATCAGCGCGGCCAGCAGGCCCACCGGGAGCAGCGCGGCGATCCGCCGCGTGCGCGGATCGCTCAGGATCCGCTCGGGCACCGACAGCCCGGCCAGCTTGAACAGGTAGCAGCCCACGGCGGCGGCGATCACGGCGTACCAGATCAACGGCTCTCCTCGGCGGACGGCGCGGCGGCACGCCGCAGGAACAGGGCGAGCACGGCCACGGCGGCGCCCGCGAGCAGCACGGGGACGCCGGCGGGCAGCAGCGGCGTGGCGATCAGCGCCGTCCCCGACGCCAGCACCGCCGCCGCCCATGGCGTCCCGCCGCGCATGCGCGGGGCCAGCAGGGCCAGGAAGGCGGCGGGCGCGGCGACGTCCATGCCGAGCACCTCCGGCTCGGGCAGCACCTGGGCGCCGAGCGCGCCGAGCAGGTTCCCGAGCCCCCACATGACGAACAGGGCGAAGCCGGTCGCCCAGAAGCCGAGCCGCCCGGCCCGCTCGTCCTCGCGGACGACGGCCATCGCGGTGGTCTCGTCGATGACGAGCTGCGCGGCCAGTGCCTTGCGCGCTCCCCTGACCCTCAGCAGGGGCGCGAGGCGCAGGCCGTACAGGGCGTTGCGCCCGCCGAGCAGCACGGCGACGGCGGCGCCCGCCAACGGGGCGCCGCCGGAGCCGATCACGCCCGCGATGGCGAACTGCGACGCGCCGGTGAACATCAGCAGGGACAGCGCCATGGTCTGCGGGACGGTGAGCCCGGCGGCCGTGCAGATCGCGCCGCAGGAGACCGCGTAGGCCCCGCTGGTCAGGGCGATTCCGGCGGCGTCGCGGAGGATCGCGGCCCGGGTGGCGGGCCACTCGTCACCGGGCGCGGGCGCGGGGGCGGGGCCGGCCGCGTCGAGCGGGCCGGGGGTGTCGGTGTTCAGGGGAGTTCCTCGCCGCCTGGCGCCGGGGAAGAGAGCGCGGGACGGCCCCGATGGGCCTTCCAGTCCGGGGCGAGGACGGACATGACGATCGCGTCGTGCCACTCGCCGTCCCAGCGGAGCGCGTCCCGCAGCACGCCCTCCCGGACGAAGCCGACCTTCTCGTAGACGTGGTGGGCCCGCGCGTTGAACGCGAACACCTCAAGGCTCACCCGGTGCAGCCCCGCCTCCTCGAACGCGTGGGCGAGCGTGAGACGGATGGCCTCGGTGCCGTACCCCTTGCCGTAGGCGCGCGGGCCGATCAGGGCGATCCGCAGGTTGCACGCCAGGTTCTCGGGGTCGAGCTCGTTGAGCACGACCTCGCCGACGTAGGCGCCGTCGCCGGCGTCGCAGATCGCGAGGTCGAGCCGGTCGTCATGGGCGCGGCGGCTCGCGTACCACCGGGTCACCGCGTCGCGGTCGGCCGGGGCGTGCGAGCCGGTGAGGCGCCGGGTCTCGGGGTCGGTCACGAGCTTCCACAGGCCGTCGGCGTGCTCGGGTCCCACGGGGCACAGCACGACCCGCTCGCCGGTCAGAGTGGGTTTGTCGCTGAACATCACGGGTCCAGTGGCTACCACCCGCACCCCCACCCGGGCAAACGCAATAACGGCCCCGCGCCGCCGGCCGGCCGCCTGCGAGCCGACGGGGAGTCGCCGAGAGTGGGCGGGACGTCCGCCGGCGCGGGCTAGTGCGCCCGGTCGAGATCGGAAGGAGCCGCGTGGTCGCCGACCCTGGTGAAGGCGCCGCCGAGTTTGGTGAGGTCCAGGATGCGGCGTAACGGACCCTGCACGTTGGCGAGCGCCATGGTGCCCTGGATGGCTCCCGCGGCGCGGCTGGCGCGCAGCAGGGCCCACAGTCCGGAGGAGTCGCAGAAGGTGAGAGCGGCGGTGTCCACGGTCAGGTGGTGATGGCCGCCGTCCAGGGCCGCCGCGACGGCGTCGTCCAGGCGGGCGGCCGACAGAACGTCCAGTTCGCCGATCAGGGCCAAGGTGGTGTGGTCTTGCTCGTGCGCCGTGTGTACGGACAGGCGTGCCACGATCGGGTCCGATCCACGGTGCGAAAGAGGTCGCCTATGCGCTCGACCCGAGCGCGAGCAAGTCACCGCATTACCCACCGTACGCGGATGTCGGTGTAAACGGCAGCCCTACAGCCGCGGGGGATCGCCGAGGCCGGGCATCTCGTCGTAGAGCCGAGGCCGGGCATCTCGTCGTAGATCAGCTCGCGGACCTCGGCCATGGGGACAGGCGGCGCCCGTGTCCGGCGAGGAGCGCGAGCGCGGCGCACGGTCCCGGTCCCCGACGTTTGAGATTCGCACGGAGGAAAGTAGGGGGCTTGAGGACCGAAGGAGGCATCCATGACCATCGCCGGAAGCATCTTCCTGATCATGCTCGGCGCCATCCTCACGTGGGCCGTCGAGTTCGACCTCGCCGGGGTCGACATCAACGTCGTCGGTGTGATCCTCATGCTGGGCGGCATCGTCGGGCTGATCTTCGGCATCTGGCGCCTGAACAGCGTGCGCCGGACCGCCGTCACCCGCACGACCCCGGTGACCCCCGTCGCCACCGCCGGCCCGGTGACCCCGGTGGACACCGCGCGGACCACCCACGTCTACGAGGAGCGCCGTTACGACGACCCGATGGTCTGACCGGAGGCCGCGCGGCGGCGCGGTGCGTCATGGGTCAGGTGTCATGGCAAGTCATGACACGGTCGGCTGGACGGCCGGTTTCTCCCAAGGATTCGGCGGCCCGCTACGGCGGGCCGTCCCCGAGGGAATGAAGACGTAGGTCCTCCGCCATGCCCACGGCGGCCCCGCCCGGCACACCCGGCGCAGATTCGAGGAGGGACACCACATGCCCGGAAAGCAGGAACTCCCGTCCACGCTCGAGCGCTCGCCCAAGAAGGCGCAGGAGACGTGGATCAAGGCCCATGACTCGGCCGTGAAGACCTACGGCGAGGGACAGCGCGCGCACAGGACCGCCTACTCCGCGCTGAAGCACTCGTTCGAGAAGGTCGGCGACCACTGGGAGCCGAAGGGCAGGAAGGGCCCCTCGGACGCCCAGGCCGCGCGCAGCACGCCGGAACCCGGCCACACCGCCGAAGGCGTGGACGCCAACGCCAGCAAGCAGCACCTCTACAAGGTCGCGGCCAGGCTCGGCGTCGAAGGCCGCTCCCGGATGAGCAAGGACGAGCTCGTCGAGGCCATCAAGAAGGCCAACCGCAGGGCCACCGCCAAGGCGCGCTGACCTGCGGGCCGCGACCGTCCCTCCGGTCCGGCGCGCCCGCCGGAAAGCCAGTTAGAGCCCTCGGCTCAGGGGTAGCGGGGGTCCATGGCAAAGGAGGACACGATGGCGGATACCACCGATCGTGCGAAGGACGCGCTGACCGGCATGAAGGGCGGCGCGGCCGATCTCGCCACCAAGGCGGGCGACCACGCGGGGAGCGCGGCGTCCGCGGCCGGAGAGAAGGCCGCGGACCTGGCGTCGAAGGCCGGTGAGAAGGCCGGGGTGCTCGCCGCCAAGGCGGGCGACAAGGCCGGAGACCTCGCCGCGAAGATGGGCGACAAGGCCGGTGACCTGGCCGTCAGGGCCAACGACAAGGCGGGCGAGCTGGCAGCCCTGGCCGGTGACAAGGCCGGGGAGCTCGCCGGCAGGGCCAGGGAGGCCATGCCCCCCGAGGTCAAGGACGCGGCCGACAAGGTCGTCGCCGGGGCGAGGAACCGTCCGTGGCTCGTGGCCGCCGCGGCGGCCGGACTGCTGCTCGTCTGGCGCGCGGCGCGGAGGAAGAACAGGACGTGAAGAAGCTCGCTTACCGGTCCGTGGGTGCGCTGTCCGGCATGCTGGGCGGCTTCATCTCCGGCATGATCTTCAAGCAGGTGTGGAAGGTGGCCGCGGGCAAGGGCGACGCGCCCCAGGCCACCTCCTCGCAGTACGGCTGGGGCGAGCTCCTGGTCGCGGCGGCGATCCAGGGCGCCATCTTCGGCGTCGTGAAGGCCGCCATCGACCGCGCCACCGCGGAGGGCATCCACAACGCCACCGGCACCTGGCCCGGCGACTGACCCCAAGGTCGCCAGGCCGAGGACCATCCCGTGCCGCGCGGGGAAAGAGAACTCGTGGTGGAGGAGCCGGGTGGCGTCGTGCGAGACGAGCCGCTCGGCCTCCGCCTCCAGGACCGAAATGCGCGCCTCCCCCCTGAATCCCGGGGCGGCGTGCAGGTCGACGCGCACACACTTCGTGACCCGCCGCGAGAAAAAGCAGCGGCCCGACCTCCGAGAAGTCCAGCCTCCCTCTGGGCGGGCGTCGGCCCTGAGAAGCACATCAGGGCCTTGAGAAGCGGACTTCACCGGCGAGAAGCCGTCGCGGCGACCTCTGGATATCCGGTGCGTGGCGAGCCGGCCGCTGCGATGGACCTTCACCAGGCTCGACGCCTGGCTCACGGCACCCCGCCGGCTCCAACGCGAACCTCTCGTCTCGCGACGTCATGTCCGGCGGCGTGACCGGCCGGACGCTACGCTTCGTGCTGTTGATCTTACGTTATGTGTCCGTGATCTCGTCTCGCGGGAAGACGGACCCGGAAAGGAACAGCATGATCAGCACGAAGGTGCCCATCCGGATCGCCGCGGGAGCGCTGGCCGCCGCAGCGGTCCTGGCGCCGGCCGCCGCCCAAGCCGCCGGGCCCTCGCCCTACGCTCAGGCCGCCGCCGCGGTCAAAGGTAACGGCACTCTGGCCTACGGCAAGAACATCGTCTCCGTCTCACGGATCACGGCGGGCCGGTACTGCGTCCAGGTGGGCAAGGACATCGACCTGTCCAAGGAGGTGGTGCAGATCACCTTGTGGAACGACTTCGGTAAGACCGTCGGGGCCTTCATGC